>NZ_JAKVIR010000009.1 GCF_022601975.1 Pontibacter sp. E15-1 | reverse complement strand
TTACCTTAAATTTCTGTCTCAATCAATCTCTCAAAGAACTTGCCGAAGAACTACTTCCTTCGTCTGACACCCATACTGGAGTGTGGTTGTGTTTCCGCCGGAGCCGTTCGCTCTTTTGCGGGCTGCAAAGGTAGTGAATGTCTCACTCAGTTTGCAAATGTTTTCTCAACTTTATTTTCAGCGCCTCTTGCCCTGATAGTCTCTCTTTCCCAAGCGGGATGCAAAGGTAACAACCTTTTCCCTTTCCGCAAGCAATAAAAGAAAGTTTTTTTCGGGGCGATCAGGGTGTAAACCCTGTGTTGCGAAGCGGGCTTCCTTCTGTAGCGGGGTGCAAAGGTAAGCCCCTTTCCCGATCAAACAAGCGGCAGGCGATAAGTTATTTTTAAAGCTCCCTGCCCCTCCTCTCACCCTCAATCCCCGACGTTCCTGCTGAACCGGGATGCAAAAGTAGGGGAAAAACGCCGGCTTGCAAGCGGCGCCTGCAAATAAATTGAGTGAAAAGGGCAGGGAAAGCAGTAAGTGGCTGATTTCCTGAATCAAACGGCTTAAATATTTTTAGAGGCCGATTCAACTCTACAGGCTTTTCACCCCTTAGCTCTCCCGGTTGGGCATTCCAAACTGTTTGAAAAAGCTTCTATTGCTATACAATCATACCTGCTCGCAATGATTCAGATGTGCTTTAAACCTTTTGCTGACTGTGATCATATAAGCATGGCACGTTTATAAACTAAAAAAACAGATTCCCTGAATCCGCTTTGCTACTTCTTATATCTCTTATATACTATACCCCCTTAAACAGAAAGAGCAGAAAGTCTACCTTCCTCCTCTTGCTGTTTATACTGCTTTTGGCTTCTTATATAGCGGTACCGTGCTACATGGCTCCCCATACATCAGGCTACTGGTAACCGGGAGCAGCTTCCGCATAATCTCGACATATGCGTAGGTAGGGACAGGAATGCTGCCGCAGCCTTTTATCACCACTTTTGCATCGCGGTATTCCTCGGGGTCTACCTTCGCGATGGCCTCTTGCATTAAGGCTTGCTCCAAGGCCTCCAGGTCTCCGAACACATAGTAGTTCGCATGATTCTGCAGTTTTGAGCCCAGCAGCATATAGGCCCAGGTAGGCACAATGGCATCGGCGCTGCAGATGATCGCCACATTTTTGCCATCATATGCAGACCAATCGTTCTCCTTTACAAAAGCCCGAAAGTCTTTCTCCTTTAAAATGAGCCCGTGGAACAGGTTTTCCTTTATGTCATATACCACACGCTCACCTGGATGCAACAGTTCCTCCAGGTTTAGGGTAACCAGCGCGCTTTGCGCTACTTTATTTATTAACTCCGACATAGTTTTAATTTTATCTAGTGCTTTCTGCCTGCACCTGTTATATAAACATCCTTTAAATAGAAGGGTTCATAATACGCCACATCCTCAAAGGTCTTTTGCACATACTTATTAAAGGCCAGCATCCCGATAGTTTTTGCCGAGGGCAGGATATTATCCACAAACAGCGCGTTCGGGTTGCCACCTACCAGTTCTCTGAACTTCTGCGCCCCGCTTCCAAAAAAGATAACCGGCTGTGTGGCTAACTTGTTTGCAAAGGTCTGCGCATCGAGCACGATGGGCTCAATGGGGCTCACTTCCTGCAGTTCGCTGTTGAGCAAACAGGTATAAACCTCCATGCGGCGCGCATCCAGCATCGGGCAGAACAGGTACCGCTCCGGATTTGGCGTAGCGGCGATCACCTGCAAGGCTAGGCCATACAGCGTTGACACCTCCAGTAACGGAATATCCAGCGAAAAACACAGGCCCTTCGCCGTGGAAGTGCCGATGCGCAAGCCGGTATAAGAGCCAGGCCCCCCGGAAACGGCCACAGCACTGAGGTCCTGCAAGGTCGCGCCACAGTTCTCCACCAACTGCGAAACCATGACGGTGATATGCGAGGAGTGCGACTTTTCTATTTGCAGTTCGGAAGCACCCAGCAGCAGCTGCCCTTTAAACAAGGCGATGGAACATACGGTGGTAGACGTTTCGAGGGCAAGTAACAGCGGCATGAGGGTATAAATAAGTCCGCTACAAAATTAGCGGAAACCGGGAAGGAAGCAAAATAGCAATCGGTGAAGCCGACCTGAAAGCAAAAGAGGGTGACACAGGAACTGCATCACCCTCTTTTGCCTTGTTGCCTTTGCTATTTTGCTTTTAAATAGGCGTTATATTTTTGCGGGTCGTTCAGCACCTGCTTGGCGGCCAGTATGGTTGGGTCATCATCGAAGGTGGCCTCTACATAGCCTTTCTGCAGGTAGTAGCGCGAGGCGATCTCGGCCTCCAGCACTTCCCTGATTTCTGGCTTAAAGCGCCCCATATCGTTTGCCTTGTTGTGCGAAACCTTTTTCTTAATCGCTTCGAGCTCTGCCTTGATGTCGTCGTAGTGCTTGCCCTCCTTGGCACGTTCCGCCACGTCCTCCAGCTCACTTTCTATACCTGTGCTGTAGGATACGTCTTTGTTGGCCAGGAAAGTGACGAACGTTTGGTACTCATCGTCAGTGAGCTCGAACTTGGTTGCTGCCGGAATGGTGGGATGCTCCGCCTTATACTTGTTGGCATACTCAAAGAAATGCCCTTTTGCGGCAATAGCTCGCGTAATGTCAGCATACTCCTGTCTTTCTACAGTTACATCGGGGCTCACACCGCCGCCATCGTACACCACCCGTCCGTTTGCGGTTTTAAAAGCGACGCGCAAAGAATCCGGGATCTTGCCCACACTGCCGTCCTCGTTGCGGTGCGCGTAATCTATTGCCTGGATGCAGCGTCCGCTCGGGATATAGTACTTGGCTGTGGTTACTTTGAGTTGGGAGTTATAGGAAAGCGGGCGCGTGGCCTGCACGAGCCCTTTGCCAAAAGTGCGCTCCCCTACCAGCACGGCACGGTCGTAATCCTGCATTACGCCGGCCACAATCTCTGAGGCCGAGGCGCTGCGCGAGCTGGTCAGAATCACGAGGGGCATTTCTTTGTCCAACGGCTCATCCAGCGACTTGTAGGTCTTGTTCCACTCAGTCACTTTGCCCTTGGTGCTCACAATGTCTTTTCCCCTATCCACAAACACGTTCGAGATGTTCACGGCTTCGTGCAGCAAGCCACCGGGGTTGTCGCGCAGGTCGAAAATGATTTTCTGGGCACCCATCTCCTTCAGCTTCTGCACAGCCGCCCTTACTTCTTTCGAGGCGTCCACGGTGAAGCCGGAGAGTTGGAAATACCCGATCTTATCGTCCACCATACCATAATAGGGCACATTGTCGACCATGATGTTGGAGCGGGTGATCTCTACTGACCGGGACTTCGACTGGCCATAGCTGCGAACCTCCAGTTTAAGGGGCGAGTTGGCCTGCCCTTTCAGCAGTTTGCTCACATCCGAGGTAGACTTGCCGGAAACGGCCACGCCATCCACCTTCAGAATCTCGTCGCCGATTACAAGTCCCGCCTTTTGCGCCGGCGAGTTCTCGTATGGCATCTGCACCACCACCTTTCCGTTTCGATTGCCGATGATCGCGCCAATGCCGCCATACTGCCCGGTGGTCATGGTGCGGAAGTCCTCTATGTCGTCTTCAGGAATGTAGTTGGTGTAGGGGTCGAGCGACCTGAGCATCGCGTCTATACCGGAACGCATCATTTGCGCCGGGGGCACATCGTCCACGTAGTAGGTGTTTACCTCTTTGAATAGCGTGGCGAAAACATCGAGGTTTTTGGCAATTTCGAAGTAGCGCTCAGACTCTGTCTTAAAGGAAAACAGGCCTAAGGCCAGCATGCCGATCAGGAGGCCGGCTATAGACTTCTTATACATAATTTCAGGGTTAGGTGGGCCGCAGCAAGACTACTTAGTCAAACAACGCTCCAAACCTGAAATTAGTTTTTTCTGGATAGAATCAAAGGGTTTTTTTTCTTTGCCAATATAAAGGATGCCCAGCAGATGGGGGGCCTGCGCCGGGTTTTGGCAAAGCACTTGCTTGTTTAGGCGATACGCCTCCCGTATTTGCCGCTTGAGGCGGTTACGATCGGTGGCGCGCTTAAAATAGCGCTTGGATACAGAAATGAGCACCTGCGTTTGGGCAGGCGGCGCATCTTGCGGCGTGTGATACACGAAGCGCAACGGATACAAATTAAAAGAAGAACCCTTGCTGAACAGTAGCGCGATGAGGCGCTTACTACACAAGCGTTCTTCTTTCGAAAATGTATGAGAAAACGGCTGCTCTGCTTGAGGCTCGTCAGCTGGCATCTGCATCAGCGGAAACGACAATTAGCGCAGCTATCCCTTGTTAGGAATTAAGCCGCCTTATGTCTTTTTTCGTCAGAAACAGATATTCTCTTTCTGCCTTTGGCTCTTCTGCTGGCCAATACTCTTCTACCGTTAGCGGTCTCCATTCTTGATCTGAAACCGTGCTTGTTTCTTCTTTTTCTCTGAGAAGGCTGGAATGTTCTTTTCATCGTCTGCCAATGGTTTTATTATGGCCTGCAAAATTAGGGAACCTTTTGTAAATTAGCAATCCTATTGGCTAACATTCTGCAAAAAACTCCATCAATTGCCCTCCTGCACGCGTCACGGGGGTTAAAGCATACAATTTAATTGATTCAACGCACCTCTCCGGCATGATAAACTACCGCATTTCCTTCAGCAACCCGCTCACGCACTTTGTCGACATCACGATTACCATACCCTATAACACGGAACCCGAGCTATACCTGCAGCTGCCCGCCTGGCGCCCCGGCCGCTACGAGTTGCAGCACTTTGCCCAGAAACTGCGCGATGTCACCGCCAATGCCAACGGCCAGCCGCTCCCGATCCGGAAGGTAACCAAAGACAGGTGGCTGGTGCAGGCAAAGGATGCCGAAACCGTGGAAATCCGCTACAGCTTTTTTGTGCGGCAGATGGATGCCGGCGGCTCGTGGCTGGACGAGGAGCAGTTATACCTCAACCCCATCAACTGCCTGATGGCCGTGGAGGGGCGCGAACTGGAGCCCTGCCTAATGCAGCTAGCCATACCCCGACACTGGACCATCGCCTGCGGCCTGCCCCAAAAGGAGAAGCACGTGCTGGAAGCCGACAATTTTGACGCCCTGGCCGACAGTCCGTTTATCGCCAGCGGCAGCCTGCAGAAGCAAACGGTTGAGGTGGCTGGCATTCCCTTTCATGTATGGCTGCAAGGCGACTGCCAACCGGACTGGGAAAAGATAGCGCAGGACTTTGCCGGCTTCACCAGTGAGCAACTGGAGGTATTCGGAGACTTCCCGGTGCCGGAGTACCACTACCTGAACGAGATACTGCCCTACCGCTTCTTCCACGGCGTGGAACACAGCCACTCCACTGTCATCACGCTGGGGCCGGGCGAACTGCTGATGCAACCGAGCCTGTACAAAGAGTTTATCGGGGTTAGTTCGCATGAGCTGTTCCATACCTGGAACATCAAGAAGATACGCCCCAAAGAGATGCAGCCGTATGACTTTGCACAGGAAAACTACTTCCGGACGGGGTATGTGGCCGAGGGAATCACGACCTATTACGGCGACTATATGCTTGCCCGAAGTGGGTTCTTCACCACTGAAGCATACTTTGCAGAACTGAGCACCACGCTGCAGCGCTATTACGCAGACCATGGCCGCCACCATCTCTCCGTCGCCGACTCTTCTTTCGACCTTTGGCTGGATGGGTATAAGCCCGGCATACCGGACCGAAAGGTATCCATCTACGTCAAAGGCGCGCTCACGGCCCTGCTCCTGGACCTGCAACTGCGCGAGGCAACCAACAACAGCGCTTCGCTGGACACGGTGATGCGCAACATGTGGGAGAAATTTGGCAAGAAAGGAATCGGGTATACCGAGCAGGACTATGCCCAACTGGTGGATGAGGTGGCTGGGCAATCGTTCCAAACCTACTTCGATGACTATATTAATGGTACCGCACCCTTGGAGCCCGCATTGGACGAAGCCCTGCACTTTGTGGGCTGCACCCTGCAGAAGCAGGAAAACCCATTGCTGTACGAAGGCAGGTATGGCTTTAAGATTTCCCAGGACCAACCCACCAAAGTAACAGCGGTGGCCCCGGACGCTCCGGCCAGCCAACTGCTGCGTATAGACGATGAGCTAATAGCCCTGAACGACCGCAAACTGGAGAACAACCTGCAGCAACTGCTTATGCTCCGGCCCGAGGCAGTAGAACTCACGCTGTTCCGGGAGAAAAAGCTGCGCACCGTCACCCTGCAAGCAGATGGCAAAAGCCATTACAACAAATACTCGATCGGGAAGCGACCCGATGCCACAGCAGCCCAGAAACAGAATTTCCAGCTTTGGCTGAAGCAAGAGTTTTAGAGAAGGACGTTAGATTTTTTTAAAAGGACGCTAGATTGTAGACGTTAGACACAAGACTTTCATAATTATACTGTCATCTCGCCCCTCGGGAAATCTGAGTGATTTTATACCTAGGACATTCTTCCAGATTTCTCACAGCTGCGCAGTCTCGCTTCAGCTCTTCCCTCAAGAGTAATCGAAATAAAAAAAAATCTAACGTCTTGTGTCTAATATCTTGTGTCTCTAGTTAATGTCTTGTGTCTCTAATTAAAAAGCAGTTTGAAGTAAAACGACGGCTGTTTGAGGCGCTCGCGGAGGTCGAGGTCGTTGAACATGCAGGAGATGGTTTCGGCGAGGGCCTTGTTTTTAGATGCTTTGGAGGCAATCTGGTTAAAGAGCCACGGATAGTCCAGCAACTGCTGCATTTTCCGGCTCAGCTTCAGCTCTTTCCAGAGGCGGTTATACACGGCAGCGTCATACCCCTTCAGGAAAGCTGCGGAGAAGTTCTCCTGTTGCAGGCACTGCGCCGCCTGCTCGGCTGCCCAACGGCCACTGATCATGGCATTGCTGATGCCCTCGCCGGTAAACGGGTCGATCAGGGCTCCGGCATCGCCCAGCAGCATGTAATTATCGCCGGAGATGCTTCTTTTCTTTGAGCCCAGCGGTAGGCCATACCCTTTAATGTCGTCAACCAACTCGGCGTTGGCAAAGCGCTGCTGCAGTTCAGGGTGCGTTTCGATCATCCGCAGCATCTCTTTCTTCAGGTTCACTTTCTTCTTGCGCACAACGCTGCTCAGCATGCCCACCCCCACATTGGCATGGCCGTTTGGCAACGGGAAGATCCAGAAGTAGCCCGGAAGGAAGTCTTTGAAAAAATGCAGCTCGATGAAGTTATCCTTATCCAGCCCCGCCACATTTTGATAATAGGCCCGCAGGCCCGCACAGAAATGCGCTGGTTCCTGCTCCAGTTTCGCCACATGGCGCGTAAACCCCGACTGCGCCCCGTTAGCCACCAGCAGGAGTTTCGTGTGCACCAGCGGCTCCCCGCCTTTCCCCGACAGGATAAAACTGCCGTCTGCCTGCCGCTCATGCTTGGCGATGTCTATGCCTTCCAGCAGCTGTACTTCGGGGCGTTGGCGCACCTGGTCTACCAGGAAATTATCGAAATGGATGCGCTTGGAGATATAGCCTGCCGGCGTGTCTTGCTCGGGAGTATAGTTATACTTAAACGGCACACTCAGCTTCTGCCCTCCCGGCGATATGAAATGGATTCCCCACGAAGGCAGCTGCTCCTCGTGCTGGCTAAACAGCGCGGGCAGGTCCGGGGAAATGCGGCGTAGCTCATTCACCACCTTGCCGCTCAGGGCATCGCCGCACACTTTGTCGCGCGGGAAAGTGGCCTTGTCGATCAGAAGGGATGGAATGCCTTTGTTGGCCAGGTGCAGCGCGGCCGTTGCGCCGCCCGGGCCTGCCCCCAGTATACAGATGTTGGTTTGGTACATGCAATGGTGAATGGACGAAACGAAAGATAAGGATTTACCACCTTCGCCACACCCCCGGGCATAACAAAAAAGGGAAAAGGACCTGATCGGTCCCCTTCCCTTTTCGTTTTCATAGCTTTTATTCTGTGTGTGGTAGTGGTGCTATTTGTCGTTCGGCGTGTTGTTGCCACCCTTCGCTAAGTTGCGATTCGGGTTCTGAACTTTGGTATCGCTATCATTTAGCACATTGCGAGGCGGGTTATCATCGATATTGCCCATAGGCTTTTTAGGGTCCACCTCGTTAGGGTTATTCTTGCTTAATTCATCTATGTCCTTGCTGTCTTTGTTCTTGATGCTCATAATCCAATCTCCTCATTAGTTTATAGGTAGTTTTACCTTGCTCGACTTGTTTTTGTTACAATTCAGTGCAATTCATTTTAGAAAAACTCAGGCATTCAGAATTCAAATTTTTATATATACCATGCGGGTGCAGAGGCTGAAACCAGGGCACTTATACCCCCATCCGAACGAGCCAGCGATTCCCGCAAAACAAAAAAGGGAAGCCGAAGCCTCCCTTTCCATTATACCGTTTCCTACTGCTGATTTAGCGCAGCTCAGCGTCAAATTGCACCAGGTTCACAAACTGCTGTACGCGGTTCTCGATCTCATCTTGTGTCAGGGTTTTCAGGCGCTCCGTCCCGAATTTCTCCACGCAGAACGATGCCAGCGCAGAGCCATAGATCACGGCGCGTTTCATGTTGTCGAAGCTGGTGTCGCCGGTGCTGGCAAGGTAACCGATAAAACCGCCCGCAAACGTATCGCCGGCGCCGGTTGGGTCAAACACTTCCTCCAGTGGCAACGCTGGCGCGAAGAACACCTTCTCCTCATGGAACAGCAGGGCGCCGTGCTCTCCTTTTTTGATGATCAGGCACTGCGGCCCCATTTCCATGATCACCTTGGCGGCTTTCACCAAAGAATATTCACCGCTTAGCTGGCGTGCCTCCTCATCGTTGATCGACAGCACATCCACCAGCTTCAGGGTCTGCTTCAGCTCGTCCAGGGCAATGTCCATCCAGAAGTTCATGGTGTCCATCACCACCAGCTTCGGGCGCTCAGTCAGGCGCTCGATCACGGTGCGCTGCACCTGTGGGGCCAAATTGCCCAGCATCAGGTACTCGCATCCCTGGTAGCTTGCCGGAATGATCGGGTCGAAATCGCCCAGCACATTCAGCTCCGTCACCAGTGTTTCGCGGCTGTTCATGTCGTTAAAGTAGCGGCCAGACCAGAAGAAAGACTTCTCGTTCTCTTTCACCTGCACGCCCTCGGTGTTGATGTCGAGCTGGTGCATCAGCTGGATATGGTCCTGGTCGAAGTCGCCGCCTACCACAGACACCACGTTTACAGGCTTTACAAAATAAGAAGCCGACAAAGAGATATAGGTTGCCGCACCGCCTACAATTTTATCTGTTTTCCCGAAGGGGGTTTCCAGCGCGTCAAACGCCATCGAACCGACTACTGTTAAGCTCATATTTTTAAATTTTGAATGACTGAATTTTGAATGACTGAATAATGAAAGGTGCAAGAAAAGGTATTGGCTTTTATACCTGCCAACTCTTAAACGTTGCAATCCTTTAACAATCAACCTAAAACAAAAAGCCCTTGAAGGTTTGCTTCAAGGGCTTGGGGTGGAAGATGGGGCTCGAACCCACGACCCCCAGAATCACAATCTGGTGCTCTAACCGACTGAGCTACAACCACCGTATTCTCGTTTGAGTGTGCAAATATACGGATGAAACCGTACAATGCAATACCCTGACGCATATTTGGTCAAAATTTTCTTAGCCGCGCATGGGATTTAAGGTAACAGCTTAGGATATAGACCAGTTCTGCTGCAAGCAATGGGAACAGCGCCATAGTCCATTTTGGCAGATGCGTCTCTACACTGCTCTTCCGGGCTTCTTAGCCCGGAAGCTTTCTGGTGGGGATTTCCTAATCCCCGTGGTCCTGCAAACGCGGATTAGGAAATCCGCTTCAGGAAAAATTTCGGATTTAGAAATCCGAAACAGCAGCAACAGCAGACTGCGTTTGACAAACTGGCAAGAAGTTTAGGCTTCCACCTTACCTGTCAAAAAGCATTCTCTCCCCTTTTTTGCTTTCGTCGAAAGCACCGTTTGCAAAAGCCAGATGCCCGGATACGATGGTATGGGTAATGCTGCTGCTGAAGGTATGGCCCTCAAACGGCGACCAGTTGCACTTGTAATAAGTATTCTCTTTGGTCACGGTATAGGGCTTGTTCAGGTCCACCAGCACCAGGTCGGCCCAGTAACCCTCCCGGATATAGCCGCGCTCGCGCACGTTGAACAGGATGGCTGGCGCGTGCGCCATTTTCTCTACCACCTTCTCCAGTGTCAGCTTGCCCTGCTTTACAAACTCCAGCATCATTTGCAGCGAATGCTGGATCAGCGGCACCCCAGACGGCGCTTTTTTATACTTGCCCTGCTTCTCGTCCCAGGTATGCGGGGCATGGTCCGTGGCGATCACATCCAATTTGTCTTCCAGAAGGCCTTTCAGCAGACCTTCTTTGTGGCGATGCTCTTTTATGGCCGGGTTACACTTTATTAGTGTTCCGTATTTATCGTAATCGTCCTTGTCGAACCACATGTGATGCACGCAAAGCTCCGCCGTGATGCGCTTCTCCGCCAGCGGGATGTCGTTGCGGAACAGTTTCAGCTCTTCTTCGGTGGAGATGTGCAGGATGTGCAAGCGCGTGTTATGTTTCTCGGCCAGTTTCACGGCCATAAAAGACGACTTGAAGCAAGCCGCCTCGTTCCGAATCTCCGGGTGGCACTTTATGGGAATATCCTCTCCGTACTTCTCCTCATAAATAGCCATGTTGTCGCGGATGGTTTGCTCGTCCTCGCAGTGCACGGCAATCGGCAGTTTTGCCCTGGAGAAAATCTGCTCCAGCGTTTCCTCGTTGTCCACCAACATGTTGCCCGTGGAGGAGCCCATAAAAATCTTGATGCCGCAAACGGTGTTCGGGTTGGTGAGCATCACCTCGGCCAGGTTATCGTTGGTGGCCCCCATATAGAAGGAGTAATTGGCGAGCGAGGTTTCTGCGGCGATGTCATACTTGTCCTGAAGCAGCTCCTGCGTGGTGGCGTTCGGCACGGTGTTGGGCATCTCCATAAAGGAGGTGGTGCCGCCCGCCACGCCCGCGCGGGCTTCTGTTTCTATGTTTGCCTTGTGCGTCAGGCCCGGCTCCCGGAAATGCACCTGGTCATCGATCACGCCGGGCAGCAGGTGCAGGCCAGTCGCGTCGATGGTTTCGTCGGCCTCGGCGGTGAGGCCCTGCCCTATCTGCGCAATGCGACCGTCTTTTACCAGCACATCGGCCGTGGTGATACTTCCTTCGTTTACAAGTTGCGCGTTTTTGATCAGGATGGATTTCATAGAATGTATTTGTCTAAGCCACTTCAGCACGTGTTATGCCGATTATACAGCGGCTAATATAAGGGTTATAGGGCTCTTTTACTGCCCTATAACCCGAGAGTTATCCCGCAACCACAAAAAAGCCGTACTTTTGTAGATCAACACGAAGTATAATTTTGATTCCCATGGCCGAAGAAGCAGAGAAAGAAATAACCACGTTCGAGGATTTTAAGCTGAACAAACAGTTGCTGAACGCCATTGAAGAAGCCGGCTATACCAAGCCCACACCCATCCAGCTGCAAGCCATACCCCTTGTTATGGCAGGTCAGGATATTTTGGGCATCGCCCAGACCGGTACCGGCAAAACCGCTGCTTTCCTGTTGCCGCTGCTCATGAAGGTGAAGTATGCACAGGGCCAGCACCCGCGCGCGCTCATTATTGCGCCTACCCGCGAGCTGGTGATGCAGATAGAGGAACACATTACCCTGCTGGCCAGGTATACCGACCTGCGCCATACCGCCATCTACGGCGGACTTGGCCCTAAAACGCAGATCGAGAACATCGGCAAGGGCATCGACATACTGGTAGCCACGCCCAAGCGCCTCATGGAACTCTACCTGAAAGGCGACTTGATCCTGAAAGACCTGAAGACGCTGATACTGGACGAGGCAGACAAGATGATGGACATGGGCTTTATGCCGCAGATCCGCCAGCTACTTGAGGTGATTCCGCGCAAGCGCCAGAACCTTTTGTTCTCTGCCACCATGCCTGAGAAGGTAGTGGAACTGTCGGAGGAGTTTCTAGAGTTCCCGACGCGGGTTGAGGTAACGCCGCAGGCTACCACCGTGGACAAAGTGAGCCAGGTGTTATATCAAGTACCCAACCTCCGCACCAAAATTGAGCTGCTGGAGCACCTAATACAGGACGCCGAGAGTCTGAACCGCGTCATCATCTTCACCCGAAGCAAGAAAAACGCGGAGAGCGTGTCGAAGTTTCTGGAGCACCGCGAGTACGGCGAGGTGCGGGCCATACATGGCAACAAGGGCCAGAACACCCGCATCAACTCGATGGAGGCCTTTAAAGGCGGCGATATCCGATTTCTGGTGGCTACCGATGTGGCTGCCCGCGGCATCGACGTGACCATGGTGAGCCACGTGATTAACTTTGACGTGCCGTTTGTGTACGAGGACTATGTGCACCGCATCGGGCGCACGGGCCGGGCCGAGCAGGAGGGCGCCGCCATCACCTTAGCTAACGAGGCGGAGATGTACCACATCCGCAAAATAGAAAAACTGATCCGGATGCAGATCCCGCAGTTGCCGATGCCAACGACGGTGGAAGTGTTTAAAACGCCATTTGAGGAGCAGCAGGAGATCGCGAAGGCCATCGACCACCAGAAACGCCAGGACAACCCGGACTTCAAGGGCGCTTTCCATGAGAAAAAAGGGATACCGAAGGGCAAGCCGAAGAAAAGCAAAGGCGACCCAAAGGCCTCTTTCTGGCAGAAGACCAAGAAGAAAGGCAGCAAGCGGAAGTAAGGTTTGTTCTCATCAGAGTACCATACCATACAGGGATATACATGAAAAAAGGAAGCTGTACAGCTTCCTTTTTTCATGTATAAATAGTCTGTCTCGCTAAAAGAACCTGGAGGCCAGATGCCCGAACTCAAACACCATAAAGGTAAGGGTCAGGCTCCAGAACAGCGAGCTCCAGAGCATATGCATATAGATGTGCCGCCGGGGAGCGCCCAGCAAAGCGGCTACAATGGTTCCGAATATAGGCGTGAGCAGGATTGGTGTGAGGAAGGCTACCCCCGAAACGCCGAAACGTTTCCAGACCCGCACAATACGGCGGTTCTTTGCACAAAATATGGGTTTCTGTCGCGACTTGCGCCGGCGAGACAGCCACTGGGAGGCCACGTTACCGATCAGAGAGAAAATCACGACGCTCGTCATCATGCCTGCCATCGTCAGCAGCACCGTCTCGATGTAAGACAGGCCGAGCGAAATACCTGTAACCGGCCCTCCGAAAAACTTCACCATGCTGATCAGGTAGACCGACAGATATTTTATCACTTCCACAAACATGATTTAAAATTGTATGCTATTGTAAACAGTAACCTCCAGCTTAGTATATACGCAGTCGGCACTTGCATGATTTATGACAATACCAATAAAATAACTGGCTTAACAGAAGAATGAGCGCCTGGCAGAAGGCTCCCGTGTAACAGGCCGCTTCGGCTATTAGTTCAGCTATACCTTCGGGCCGAAGGCAAGGTCGCCGGCGTCGCCGAGGCCAGGCACGATGTAGGAGCGCCCATTCAGATGGTCGTCGAGGGCGCCGAGCCAGATAATGGCCTCCGGCATTTCCTGTTGCACGTGCGCCAGGCCTTCGGGGGCGGCAATGGCGGCGGCAATGTGTACCTGCTTGGGCTCTCCGTGGCGCAGCATCCCCTTATACGCCTTTACCAGCGAGCGGCCCGTGGCCAGCATCGGGTCCGCCAGAATCAGGATTTTGTCGTGCAGGTTGGTGGAGGCGAGGTAATCCATGTTTATTTCCAGGGCGGTGTTCTCCTCCTCTACCCGATAAGCGCCCACAAACGTGCTGTAGGCCTTATCAAAATAATGCAGCATGCCGTTGTAAAGCGGCAGCCCGGCCCGCAGAATGGTGGCCAGCACCGGCTGCTCGGCCAGCAGCATCGCCTGCGTGTCGGCCAGCGGCGTCGTGAGCGTGGCAGGGGTATACGGCAGCGTTTTTGATATCTCGTAGGCCAGCAACTCCCCCAGCCGCTCCAGGTTCCGGCGGAAGCGCATGCTGTCGCCATGCACGTGCACATCGCGCAGCTCGGCAATAAAATGATTTGCCAGCGAGGGCGTGTCGGTCAGGATGTGAAGCTTACTTTTTTCCATGAGAGGTACCAGGGAGTATAATGTCGTGCTAAAGATACGTATGGCTGCGGCGTTCCACCAAAGCCCGCGTAAAATTTCGCCACCGATGGCACCATGCTCCCCTCAAAGTCGAGGGTGCGGGCAGTGCCGGCATACCGCCGGATGCAGGAATCCAGCAGAAAGGCCATTGCCCCGCTTCGCTTCCCCGCCTCCGAAGACGCCCCGAAAAGGAAGATGACTTTATCGGGCTGCTGCACCAGCAGGGCCGCCGCCCGTACCTCGCCGTCTGGCCCCACTACCTGCCGCAGCTCTGCCACCCCGTGCCGCCGCAGGGCACTGTACAGGCGCTCCAGCAGGGTATAGTGCTTGGGTTTCATCTCGCGCAGCTCCCTGCCCTTTGTGTTTTTAAAGAGTTGGATGAGCACATCGATACCATCGAGGGCAAGAACCTGCAGGTTGGCTTTCCGGGCCTTCTTCAGGTTGCGTTTGTGGTTGGTGCTATAGGCCTGGTGTAGCTGCTGGTAAGGTGGCTGCAAACAGAGGTGATAGGTATGCCGCTCCTGTAGGCCAAACCCGTTTCCGGCAGCTGCTACATTGCCCGTGTTCAGTTGGAGGTATACCTGTTTATACCTTTCCGGGATGAGCGCCAGATAGTCTGCCACAGCGCGGATGGAGCTTTCGGGCGTGGTGAACAGGCCCAGCTGCTGCGTGAAATAGGGCTGCTGCACCACGCGCTGCCCAAAGCGCCTGCTCAGCGGCAACGGAAACACCGACACGTAGCGCCCCTCCCGTTCCTCCACCACCGCATCCCAGCGGCCGCACACAGCATCCAGATACCACGCGAAGCCATACAGCATCCGCTCCCCCGACGCCTGCAGGCAGGCGTCCCAGGCAATCGGGTCTATCTGCTGGTGGGGCAGGTAACGCAGCATCGGGTGGTTTTGGAATGGATGTTCCCGCTAAAGTATAAAATTCGCGCTGCTTTCCGGAACATTCAGGCTGCAAAAGAGTACATTCGCACATTCTTAACTTGATTTCGCTCTAATTGCTGATGCCCATGAGACGTGTACTTTGTGCGCTGAGCCTGCTTGTTACCGCCGGTTCCGCGGTGCAGGCGCAGGATGTGTATGTGCCCTATAGCCCTGACGTATACCACTGGATAGACCGCTACCAGATAAAGTACGGCGACCAGGTGCCGCAGCTGCAAACCGCCGTGCAGCCCTATGGCCGCGCCGATGTGGCCGACCTGGCCGAGATCAGCGCCCGCAACGCCCGCACGGCCGTAGACCAGTTTAACGCCCAGTACCTGCTCAACGACAACTGGAGCTATACCAATCAGGACAATAACAAAAGCCAGCGCCCTTTCCTGCGGCATTTCTACCAGAACACAACCGACCTCTACCATTTCCGGAACGACAACTTTACGCTGCGCGTGAACCCGGTGCTGCACCTGGAAGTGGGCCTGGACAACCAGACAGACGGCGTGCGCTACGTGAACACGCGCGGGGTGCAGGTAGAGGGCTCCATCGACGGGCGCTTCGGCTACTACGCCTTCATCGGCGAGAACCAGGCGCGCTTCCCGGGCTACGTCGTCGACCGCATTGAGCGCGACGACGTGGTGCCGCACGAGGTGTACTGGAAGCAGTTTAAGGAGGATGGGTATGATTTTATCACGGCGCGCGGGTACCTCAACTACGCCCTGAGCGACCACGTGGAGATACAGCTGGGCCACGACCGCCATGTGATCGGCGACGGCTACCGCTCCCTCGTTTACTCCGACTACGCCCCGCCGGCCTTCTTCCTGAAGCTGAACACGCGCGTCTGGAAGCTGCACTACATGAACCTGTTCCAGGAGCTGATCGCGGAGTCGAGGCGCCGCAACGACCAACTGCTTCCCAAAAAGTATATGGCCCTGCACCGCCTGGGCATCAACATCACCGACAACATCAACGTGGGCCTGTTTGAGCAGGTGGTTTTCTCCCGCGGCAAAGGCAAATTCGAGCTGCAGTACCTCAACCCGATCATTTTTTACCGCAGCATCGAGCAGGCGCTCGGCAGCGACGACAACGCCATGCTGGGGGCCGACTTCCGCTGGAACATTCGCAACCGCGTGCAGGTATACGGCCAGCTGATGCTGGATGAGTTTCTGCTGAAGGAGGTGAAGGCCAGCGACGGTTGGTGGGGCAACAAGCAGGCGGGCCAGGTCGGGGCGAAATACATCGACGCCTTCGGCTTGAGCAACCTGGACCTGCAGGGCGAGGTGAACCTCATCCGGCCTTATACCTACCAGCACAAGGACATTTATACCAATTACCAGCACTACAACCAGCCGCTGGCGCACCCTATCGGGGCCAACCTGTACGAGCTGATCGGAATTGTGCGCTACCAGCCTATCCCCCGCCTCAACCTGACGGCCAAAGCCATTGCCACCCGCTATGGCCAGGACACCGACACGCTCAACTATGGCGGCAACGTGCTGCTCCCTTACACCAGCCGCGTGTCTGATTACGGCAACGAGATCGCGCAGGGCGTGGCCACCAACCAGGTATACCTGGACCTGACGGCCTCGTTCCAGCTTCGCCACAACGTGTTCCTGGACCTGAAGCAGGTGGTGCGCCGCGCTGATGCGGAGATCAACACCTTCGACAGCAACACCTACTTCACGTCCTTCGCCTTCCGCTGGAACATTCCGCAGCGCCTGCATGAGTTTTAAGGGCCAGCACTTATATGAATGACTCACCGTCGCTGGTGCGAGCTTGCATTTGGAAAAGAGAAGGGGCAGGAAGGCAATTTCTGCCCCTTCTCTTTTCTGCCTTTTAATAAGTATCTTTGCGGCAGCCATCGCGGCAGCACCAATGCAGGGGCCTATGTATAAAAGACCTGAAACTGCCGCGCTTTGCCCACAAGACAAGGTGCGGCAGGCATGGCGGCCACATTTTATACCATCATGAAGACCTACCTTCGCATTCTGCAGTTTGCCAAACCCTATAGCCGGTTTGTACCGCTGTACTCACTTTATACCATCCTGGGCATCATCTTTGGCCTCTTCAACTTCACCCTGATCATACCCTTGCTGAATGTGCTTTTTGGCGAGGTGAGCCCCGAGGAAGCCGCCGCTATGACGGCCACGCGCCCGGAGTTCAGCCTCAACATCGAGTTTTTCAAGGATTTCTTCAACTACTATTTCGGGCAGGTGATACAGCAGGAGGGGCGCGAGGGCGCGTTGCTGTTTGTGTGCCTGCTGGTGGTAGCCTCCGTTTTCCTGGCCAACCTGTTCCGCTACCTGGCCTTCCGGATTGTGGGGGCATTGCGGGCGCACGTGGTGCGCAACATGCGCCAGACCATTTACCAGCGCATCACGGAGCTGCAACTGGGCTACTTCTCCAACGAGCGCAAAGGCGACCTGATGACGCGCCTCACCGTGGACATCCAGGAGGTGGAGAGCTCGGTAGTGAGCACGCTGACGACGGTGGTGCGCGAGCCGATTTCCATCATCGCCTTCTTTATTATCCTGTTCACGATGTCAGTAGAACTCACGCTGTTCACGCTGCTGCTGCTGCCGATATCGGGTGGTATCATCGCGGGTATCTCCAAGCGTTTGAAGCGTCGCGCCAAGCAGGGCCAGGACTCTCTCAGCTTCATCCTGACGATTATTGATGAGACATTGAGCGGCATGCGCGTGATAAAGGCCTTTAACGCCGAGCCGTTCATCCTCGACAAGTTCCATCAGCAGAACAGCCGGTATGCGCACATCCAGCGCTCCATTGCCAACAAACGCGACCTGGCCTCTCCCCTCTCCGAGTTTATGGGCGTGACGGTGGTGGCGGGCCTGCTGTATTACGGTGGCAACATGGTGCTGAACCAGCAGTCGGAGCTGACGCCGGCGGAGTTCATTACCTATATCATCCTGTTCTCGCAGGTGCTGGTGCCGGCCAAGGCCATGTCTTCGTCGTTCAGCAACATTCAACGCGGACTGGTATCGGGGGAGCGGGTGCTGCAGGTGATTGACACAAAGCCGCAGATTGTGAACAAGCCAGACGCCAAAGTGCTGCCTGCTTTCACTGAGAAGATTGAGTTTAGTCAGGTCGGTTTTGGGTATGGCGGCAAACCCGTGCTGCAGGACATCAACTTTACCATAGAAAAAGGAAAGACCATCGCGTTAGTGGGCCCATCGGGCGGAGGCAAGTCCACGCTGGCCGATCTGCTGCCGCGCTTTTACGACCCAACAGCGGGCGCCATATATATAGACGGGCACGATATCCGGGAGTATACCATGGAGTCGGTGCGCGACAAGATCGGGGTGGTGACGCAGGAGTCGATTCTCTTCAACGACACCATTTTCAACAACATCGCCTTTAACAAAACCGACGCCACGGAAGCCGAAGTGATTGCCGCCGCCAAAATCGCGAATGCCCACGAGTTCATCGTCCATACCGAAGACGGCTACCAAACCGTGATCGGCGACCGGGGCGGGAAGCTGTCCGGGGGCCAGCGGCAGCGCCTGAGCATTGCGCGCGCCATCCTCAAAAACCCGCCGATCCTGATCCTGGACGAGGCCACCTCGGCCCTCGACACCGAATCGGAGAAGCTGGTGCAGGAGGCGCTCACGAACCTGATGCGCAACAGAACCTCGGTGGTAATTGCGCATCGCCTCAGCACCATCCAGCATGCCGACGAGATTCTGGTGCTGCAGCAGGGCCGTATTGTGGAGCGCGGCACGCACGAGGAACTGCAGCAGCACAGCGGCCTGTATGCCCGGCTCACCCAAATGCAACTCACAGCTTAGCATAACTGTTACCCCACAACGCATAAGCGGCGGCGTTCGCCACGCACATACCATACATGACAGCTACAACAACCATACTCACAGAACTGACACAGGCACAAGATGTGCTGACGGCCTTTTTGAAAGACGAACATAACATTTCGGCCATTGAGCAGGCGGCCAACACCATGGCCAGCGCCATCCAAAACGGGGGCAAGATACTGAGCTGCGGCAACGGCGGCTCGATGTGCGATGCTATGCACTTTGCCGAAGAGCTGACCGGCCGCTACCGCAACGACCGCCGCGCCCTGCCCGCCATCGCCATTTCGGATGCCAGCCACATGAGCTGCGTCAGCAACGACTACGGGTATGATGCCGTGTTCTCGCGCTACGTAGAGGCGCTGGGCAACCCCGCCGACGTGCTGCTGGCCATCAGCACCAGCGGCAACTCCGGCAACGTGCTGAAAGCGGCTGAAGCGGCCAAAGCCAGGGGTATGAAAGTGGTGGGCCTGACGGGCAAAGACGGCGGCAAACTGGCTCCGCTTTGCGATGCGGAGATCCGCGTGCCGCACTTTGGCTATGCCGACCGGGTGCAGGAGATTCATATCAAGGTAATCCACATCCTGATCCTGCTGCTGGAGCAAAAGCTGACCTAGGTTCGAAGGCCATCCCCAGACAAGACCTCACAGTGTCTGCAAGACCTGTGAGTGTCGTTTCGCAACAGCCTTTGCCAGGTCAGACTCGTGCAGGAGAAGCGCATAGATCTGGAAGTAAAGGCGCACTATTCTGCGTCTCTTTTGCATCGGAACGGCCTATTGCCTCAGACACTCACAGGTCTTGCAGACGCTGTGAGGTCGGTGCGCGGCACAGCTGCGTATACAGGTTGGCTGGGCTACTATTCCCCAGCCATCTCCCGTATGAAATACCCGCTATACCTTATACTCATCTTCAGCCTGCTCTCCTGCCAACCCCACGACAACAGCAGCCCGGCAGAGGCTAACCCTGTCGCTACAGCGGACACTGCCGCTACCGTACCCGCAGCGCCTGCCGCTCCCGACAGCGCCTTTCTGATTATAGCCGGTGAGCGTATCGGCCAGGTACAGTTAGGGATGACGGCTGAACAGCTCAACAACACGTTGGGCGAGGCAGACAGCGGAGACGCAGCGATGGGGAAGGCGCTATTGTTCTGGGTGAGCAAGGGCAACAGCGGGCCGCGCCAGTATGTGGCCGTGTATACCGTCAATAACTTTGACGGCCAAGACACGCCGCCGAAGGTGCAACAGGTGCAGGTTACCTCGCCGCGGTTCCGGACTGCCAGCGGTATCGGCACAGGCAACTCCTTACCCGAAATCAGGCAGGGGTATGGGCAACTGCAGCCGCTTGCCTATTATACCAACGCCCAACAGCAAAAGGTATATGTGTATGATGCGCAGCCGCAGGGCATTGCCTTTGAGGTGACGGTGCCCGACAGCGTGTGCAGCGCCATCACCGTGCATCAGCCCGGCGAAGACGTGACGGGCACATACCTCCCGATACACCCGGACATGACGCGGCTGCAATAGCTTTATTGCACCTAATTAAAGAGCCTCCCTACTTTTAGGGTATAAAAGCAGGGAGGCTCTTTTTGCTTGTCTCTGTAGTATTGCAAAAGCAGTCCGTTTCTAACAGGTATCAGAAATTACTGGTTAGGATTTTAGCTACAGCGGCAGGTATACATCAATGGTGGTGCCTGCGCCTATCTCGCTTTGCACCTCAATACGGCCATTGGCATTTTCCACGATCCGCTTCACGATGTATAGTCCTACACCCGATCCCTCTACATGGTCGTGGAGGCGCTTGAACATCCCGAACAACTGGTCTGCATAGCTCATGTTTACCCCCAGCCCGTTGTCTTGCACCCGCAGCCGCACCTGATCGTGCACTTTCACCGCGCTTACTTTTACCATAGCCGGCCTTTCCGGGGAACGGTATTTTATCGCGTTGCTTACCAGGTTGTAGAGTATGCTGCGCAGATTCTTCTGGGAGAACCTTATCGTGTTCATATCCGAGAAGTCGCTTGTTATGGTGGCGGCCTCTTTCCTGATCAGTTCGCACACACTTTCCTTTACCTCATCCAGCAGCTCGGGCAGGTCAATGATCTCGGAGACTTCGTCCGTGTTTCGCTGTGTCTTTGAGATGTCCGTCAGGTCTTCGATCGTTTTCTTGAAACGTACAATCGCCCTGTCCATCATGCCCAGCAACGGCCGGATGTTTTCTGTCGGCTCCCCCAGCTCCTCTTCCAGTGCCACCAGTAGCCCTTCCAGGTTGATGATCGGGGCGCGAAGGTCGTGCGAGGCGGTATAGATAAAGTTATCCAGGTCTGCGTTGGTGCGGGTCAGCTCCTGGTTTTTCTGGCTCAGCTCTCCGTTGGCCTGCTCTAATTGCGCCTGGGTTTGCGCCAGGTGCTCCATGGCCAGGCGCTGCTCATGAATGTCGGTGCTTGTGCCAAACCACTTCATCACCTTGCCCTGCCGGTCGCGGAGCGGGAGTGCCCGCACAAGGTGCCAGCGGTGCACGCCATCGAGCTGCCGTATCCGGAACACTGTCTCGTAATTCTGGCCGGTTGCCACAGCGTGTGCCCAGGCCTTGTCCACGTGTGCCACGTCGTCGGGGTGCACGGACTTCATCCATGTCGCGCCAAAGCCATAGATTTGGGGGTCTTCATGGCTATAGTCGCTTATCCAGCGATCGTTGATATAATCCAGTTCGCCAGCTGCGTTGGCCGTCCACGACAATTGCGGCATGGCCTCCAGCAGCATCTTGAAACGCTCCGCGCTTTCGACAATCTCCTGCTGGGCTTGCTTCTCCCTGGTCACGTCGCGCACCTCAACCACGGTGCCCACAGGCACACCGTTCTCTTTTATCGGGCTTGCCGCGCACAGCACCGGGAAAAACGTCCCGTCCTTTCGGATGAACACATCCTCATGCGCCCGCACAGAGCTGTCCTGGGGCAGGGCACGGTCTATGGGGCACTCGGCCATCGGGTAGTGGGTGCCGTCCGGGTGGGTATGGTGTATCAGGTCGTGCAATGGCTTTTCCTTTACCTCCTCCATCGTAAACCCGATCATGGCAACAGCGGCGGGGTTCATGAAGGTACAGTAGCCATTCTCATTCATCATAAACAGGGCAGCGGTGGCATTGTCTGTAATGGTTTTGTTGATCCTGTTCTGATACTCCAGCGCTGTGGTGCGGTCTTGCACGCGTTTGTCCAGGTCTCTGTTCAGCCCCAGCAAATCGCTGTTTACCTCCCGCAGGTTGCTCTCCAGCAGCTTCCGCTCGTTCAGTACCTGATGCCACTCCATGGCCGTGCCCGCCAGGCCCGCGGCTAGTTCCAGCAGCTCAATCTCCTCTGCCAAAGGCGTCTTCACGGTGTCGTAGTACATGGCAAAGGTCCCCAGCACTTTCGCTCTGTCCGACGATAGGATCGGCTCTGACCAGCAGGCGCGCAAGCCATAGTCCAGTGCAATATGAAACTCGCCCCACCGACTGTCTGCCGCGATGTTCTCCACGATCACGCGCTCCTTCAGAAACGCCGCCGACCCGCACGAACCTTCGCCAAGGCGCACCTTCAATCCCTCAATCTGGTCTGTGTAAGACTTGGGCAGGTCGGAGGCGCACGCGGAATGGAGAGTCTGCGTTTCCTGGTTTACCGACAGAATGGCCCCTTTCATACCCATGTGCACTTGCTGCAACGCCTTGATCAGGGTTTCGAGCACCTCCGACAGTGGCTGCCCGTGCATGAGCTGTTCACGCACCTTGTTCTGCGCCTGGTTGAAAATAACCAGCGTACTCTTTTGGGTTGGCGCGGGGGCAGGCGCTACTTCCTTTTTGGGCTGCATAAGGGTATGGCTTTGTTCAAAACACTACTTCTAAAAATATATATCATCTCTCCGCTTCTCCACTCTTCCTTTAAAGTCTTCAGCTTATGCAGGCTAATAGTTCAACCAAAAAGCAAAAACAAAATTCCTTTCTTTATATTTAGTGCAATTTTAGAACTTTGTTTTCCGGCCGGATGTTGGCCCTTCAAATTACACTAAAAAAAGAATTCATCCCGAACAAATGCTCATCAAAACTTTTGGCAGCGCCGTGCAGGGCGTGAACGCCTATACCATTACCATCGAGGTAAACGTGAGTGCCGGCACCAAATATTTCCTGGTTGGTTTGCCTGATAACGCCGTGAAAGAAGGTGAGCAGCGGATCGAGTCTGCGCTGAAGCAGTATGGGTATAAAATCCCGCGCCAGAAGATCGTCATCAACATGGCCCCCGCCGATATCCGTAAAGAGGGCTCGGCCTACGACCTGACCATTGCCATGGGAATCCTGGCAGCTTCCGGGCAGATGGGACTCGCCAGAGTGTCGGAGTACATGATTATGGGCGAGCTGTCGCTCGACGGGTCGCTGCGCCCCCTGAAAGGGGTGCTGCCGATTGCCATCCAAGCCCGCAAAGAAGGCTTTAAGGGGATTATACTGCCAGCTCAGAACGCTGTAGAGGCGGCCATCGTGAACAATCTGGACGTGATCGGGGTGACCACGATTTTAGAGGCCATTGAGTTTCTGGACGGGAAGCGCGAGATCCCGCCGGTGGTGATCAACACCCGGGAAGTGTTTCAGGGAACGGTGGACCTGTATGCGGCTGACTTTGCCGATGTGCAGGGGCAGGAAAACATCAAGCGGGCCCTGGAAATTGCCGCCGCCGGTGGCCACAACGTGATTATGATCGGCCCACCGGGCGCTGGCAAAACGATGCTGGCCAAGCGCCTTCCCTCTATCCTGCCGCCCCTCTCAATGCACGAGGCGCTGGAAACGACCAAAATCCACTCGGTGGCCGGCAAGCTCGGCGAGGCGGCCTCTCTCCTGACCACCCGCCCATACCGCTCGCCGCACCATACCATATCCGATGTAGCCCTGGTAGGGGGCGGCGGCATTCCGCAGCCCGGCGAGATTTCGCTGGCGCACAACGGCGTGCTGTTTCTGGATGAGCTGCCGGAGTTTAAGCGCACGGTGCTGGAGGTGATGCGGCAGCCGCTCGAAGAACGCCGCGTCACGATCTCCCGCGCCAAAACCACCCTCGATTTTCCGGCCAACTTTATGCTGGTGGCCAGTATGAACCCCTGCCCCTGTGGCTATTATAATCATCCGGAGAAAGATTGCGTGTGCGGGCCCGGCGTGGTGCAGCGCTACCTGAACAAGGTAAGCGGCCCGTTGCTGGACCGCATCGACCTGCACGTGGAGGTGACGCCCGTCACGTTTGACGAAATGACGGCCACGCGCAAGGCCGAAGACAGCGCCACGGTGCGCGAGCGCGTGGAAGTTGCCCGCAGGCTGCAGACTGAGCGATTCAAGGACATGCCCCAGGTGCACTCCAACGCCATGATGCCCTCGCAGATGGTGAAGGAAGTATGCCAGATAAATGAGGCCGGTCGCACCCTGCTGAAGACGGCCATGGAGCGGCTGGGCCTCTCTGCCCGCGCCTACGACCGCATCCTGAAAGTGAGCCGAACCATTGCGGACCTTGCAGATAGTGAGGCCATCAAAATAGAACATCTGGCCGAAGCCATACAGTACCGCAGCCTCGACCGCGAAGGCTGGGCCGGAAGCTGACAGGACTAAAAACCATACCTTTCCATCCTATGCGGCTGCCGCATAGCACAGGCAGTTGAGTTTGCAAATCGGTATAAAACAGCAACAGCCCTCATGACTGCGAGGGCTGTTGCTGTTTTTATACCGTACTGTGCCTATGGCAGCGAACTATTTCCGTACGATAATGCGGTGGCTGACTACTTCAGTGCCGGTTACCAATTGAAGCAGATACATACCTTGAGCATATTTCCCAGCTTCTAATGTGTGCTGCCCCTGTCCGTTTGCTGGCAATAGGCCGCTGTCTAAAATCTCAAGCAGCTTTCCGCTTGTGTCGTAGAGCAGCAGGCGATATGCGCCTCCCTGCTTTAGAGAGAATGCGATGGAAGACTGGCTCGTGGCCGGGTTGGGGTATGCCATCAGGCTATTGGCTTCTGGCTTTACCACCGTATTTAAAGGAGCGGCAGCCGCAGCCTGCAGTGGGTTTTCGATGTACCAGCGCTGGCACCTGCATCCGGTGTTTCCCCAAACCGCGAGTTCGGTGCCCGATGCTGTAGAAGCGTAGGGCACCTCTACGATCGCATTGTTTGCCAGCGACCTGAAAACACAGGCCCCATCAATGGCCCTCTCAATCTTAAACTTCTGGCAGTCGATACTCTGCGGCGTGGCCAGTTCCAGTTTCGTGCCCCAGGCTGTGTTGCATGTGCCTGCTGCGGCTGGGGTCAGGCTGAGGGCGAGGCCGCTTTGGGCCGACTTGATGGTGTATACGCCGTTACCGACCGGGGTAAAATCCCACTGCTGGCATGTGAGGCTTGCCCAACTGCCCTGTGCCAGCCGCTCGCCCAGTTTGCCGGTACACCCCCACGAGTCCCAGACGAGCTGACTGTTTTGGTTTTTTACCTTATACCTTCCGGCCGCTACCCAGTCCCGGGTGAGAAAGGGCCAGCCAGCCGCATCAAATCCTAAGTTCGCTATATCCAGTTTCGCGTTCCCGTTGTCATCCTTGTCATAGTAGTGCAAGGACACGAAGTTATACCCATTCTCGCGCAGCAAACCAAAGTGTCCCGGCCCCACATACTTCCCCGAAGACCCAAGAATGGTCGTGCCTCCCCCGCTTTTCAGGTTTACGCCTGCCTTGTCCACATAGGGGCCGTTCACGCTGGTTGAGCGTCCCATCACCAGATAGTAGGTACTGTTAGATCCTCTGCAGCAAAATCCTCTGTTCACGATCATGTAGTAATACTGGCCTTCCTTAAAAAGGTAAGGCGCCTCCCAGGAAGCACCGTTGCCTCCTGCCACTTTTGCGATCGCCGCTCCTGCCTTTAATTTCCCTGTAGTCGGCTCAAGCTCCACTACACCTATGCCTGCCGAAAAAGAGCCATACGTCATGTATACCTTGCCATTCGTGTCTTTGAAGATGGCCGGGTCGATTGCGTTCACGTCAGAGCTCACGGTTGAGGCAACCACCTGCCCATGGTCTGTCCATTGATAATTAGGGGAGTTCTGGTCCAGTGTAGGGCTGGAGGCCACACCGATCGCTGACCTGGTGGAGCCAAAGGTGGAGCAGGAATAATAGAGGTAATAGCGGCCGTTCAGAAATACGCATTCCGGTGCCCAGAAATCGCCGTTAAACCCAGGCACAGCCTGATTGATCCATGCGGGCCAGGTACCGATCGGAAATATGGTCTGTGGGCCCGGCGTCCAGGTAATCAGGTCTTCTGAATAGGCAGCGTATATACCCGCCCCGGTGGTGAACATCCAGTATTTATTACCGTCTTTGATAAGCGCCCCGGGGTCATGTGAGCCGTAATTCCCGTCCAGTGCATATAGCCGGGACGACAGCATAAAGACAAACAAAAGGCAAAGCGCCGGAATTCTGTAAAGGTTCTTTTTCATAATCGTTTCATTAAATTTAGAGAGACATTAATTGCGTAAGAGATTAAAAGTACAGACAACAAATTTTTCGATCTTAGCATCTAAAGCTTTGTCACCCTGCAATACTCTGATATATAACAGCCTAGCATCATACTTCATTAAATGTATAAAACACGTTTATAATTTGCAACATGCAGTGTTACTTTAACACTTAAAATTAATTATTGCTGCTCCTTGTGCTTTAATGACACTGTCTCTTGCTTTTTAGCCACCCTCTCCCTACCGTCTGCAAGGCTTAATCTCTCCAAAGTTATACCGGGCACATGGCTTTAGTCTATAGGTTTCTTAAAGAAATACAGGCTGTCGAGTGGCTACTGGCGATAAGCACAGAAACTAAAATTGAACTTTTTACAAGGCCTTTTCCATAAAGCGCCAGCATCTCAAGGGTCAAAAACTTTAAAACGGAACCGTTTGGTTTATACCTCCTTAGCATAAGCCATAGCTTGTATACTATATAGGGTGTTTTTTCCTTTAGCCTGGACTGCGGTTAACCAGATTGTGTCCCACTGTCACCAAAATAAGCTTTTCGACCTATACCTTTCTCCAGATGCTGCGTAATAGCCTTACATTGGACGCCTATGGTTCTGCCCTAGGTCCCGATGAACACAAGTTTTCACTAAAAATGACCTTATGAAGAAGACACTTTTGCTTTTTGCTTTTATCTTAACTACAGTGGTAGCTGCCCAGGCGCAGACGCCACGATTCGGTGTGCGCGTAGGTGCCAACTACTCTGGCCTGACTGGCGATGACCCTACCGACTATTCAGACAGAATGTTTGGCTTTCATGCGGGTATCACCTCGCAGATTGCCCTGACCTCCGATAACTTCCTCTCGCTGCAGCCGGAAGTACTATTCTCTAAAAAAGGCGCTGAGTCGAAGGACGACAACCGCAAGATAAAGCTAAGCTATATCGACGTGCCGGTGCTGGCCAAAGTAAATGCTGGCCCCCTCTATTTTGAGGCTGGCCCGCAGGTATCGTTCCGGATTGGCGGCGATATTGAGGAAGGCGGAAACAACGTTGTGGATGACCTTGATTTTTACAAAGCCACCAGCTTTGGCTATGCAGCAGGTATCGGCCTTGCCTCTACCCCACTGGGGCTTAGCATTGGCGTGCGCTACAACGGCGATGTTTCAAAGCTGAACGATGATGCGAGTGTTTCTGACAGACGCAACGACGTGTTTATGCTGACGGTAGGGTATATGCTGCCAAGCAGATAAGAAGCGGTTTGCCTTAGTACAATCTAAATCTATGAAATGAAGAAGCCCGGCTAGCGTCGGGCTTCTTTTGCTTCCACTGGGTTACTTTCTGCCCTCCCAAAACGATGTTTCACAGAATTGCAGTTACTATATAGGCCATTTTTATATTTTGGCCTACTTGTTGTAATGTCCTCCGCAAGCTGCAGACACAGCCCCCTGAACACCGGAAAATGGCGCGCGTTTACCGGGCGGCTCAATAGGGCTTGCATGTGCAACATCACAAATTTTTAACCTCTAATTTTCAATTTACCTGTATGCCGTGCGTTTGCAGGGTATGCAGAACAACACACGTAAACTTATGAAAAAGCTATTATTCTCATTTGCATTCGTGCTGGCCTCTTTAGTGGCGGCACAGGCTCAATCTGGTTTGGGAATCAGAGGCGGCGCTAACTTTTCGAACCTCGAAGGCGACCTGAAAAATGAGTCCAGGTACGAGAACAAAGTCGGCTTTCACGCAGGGCTTACCTATGGCATTCCGGTTGTCGAGAATTTTTTCTTCATCCAGCCAGAATTGCTCTACTCGAACAAAGGCTTTAAGTACCAGGACTCCGAAATAAGCTCGCCACTGGGCACGCTGGAGCGCAAAGGCGAGATGAACTACAACTACCTTGACCTGCCGGTGCTGGCAAAAATCAAAGCCGGCCCGATTTACTTTGAAGCGGGTCCGCAGGCGTCATACCTGCTCAGCGTCAACAACAAGATCAAAGAGTCGTTGAACGGTGAGCCCTACTCTTCCACCACAACAGACCGCGACATCGACGGCTTTAAGCGGTTCGAGATCGGTTATGCAGCCGGCCTGGGGTTTGCCACCAGCAGCGGCATCACGCTGGGCGTGCGTTATAATGGCAGCCTGACAGACTTTGTGGACAAAAACCCAGAGGAGTACTTCGAGGGTGACCTGACCGGAGCCCGTCACTCGACCATCATGGCAACTGTCGGTTTCACATTCGGCCGCTAACAGCCCACAGTAAACACGAAGATACCAAGCCAGCCTTGCCCTTTGGGCAGGGCTGGCTTTTTTTATAGCATGTTTAAATTTCGTTTTTGGAAGCGAAAATTGTTCAGGAAGGGTTCTGGCGAAGCGTTTTTTGAGCCGCATAGCAGCGCTATGGGGTGATAAAAAGGCAAAGTCAGGTTCCTTAATGAGCAATTTGCAGCCCAAAAGATGAAGTTTAAACATGCTCATATACCCTATTGTCGCCACAAACTATTTACCGCATGCCAGAGTAAACAAGCTTATACCTATCGCTATATCCCTATGAAAACACTCGTGCTATCTCTAACTCTCCTGCTGGCCCCACTGCTTATGGCAGAGGCGCAATATGCCCGCTTCGGGGCGAAAGGCGGCGTTGGCTTTGCCAGCCCGCATGGCACAGACGGCTCGTCTGATTACACAAACTACCTGGGCGTGTATCATGCCGGTGGCATTGTGAGCTACGAGTTCGTGTCGAGGATAGCCGTGCAGGCCGAGCTGCTGTATGCCCAAAAGGGCTTTGTGTATGAAGACTACTCTTTTAACCAGAACGATGAGGTGACGGGAGATCTGCGGCTGCACTACCTGGAGCTCCCCTTGCTGTTCAAACTGCAAAAAGGCGGATTGTTTGCTGAGGCCGGACCTTACGCGGGCTATCTGCTGGCAACCAACAACACCTTCGAGGTAAGCACCTCCGGCACGTCGCCACCCGCGTTTTATACCTCCGACCGGCTGCAGCGCTTCGACTATGGTTATACCGTGGGGCTGGGCATTATGCTGGACAACGGCTTGTTCATGAGCTTCCGCAACACCGGCGGCTTCCGCTCGGTCACCAAAGACCTCGACCAGAAAAACCTAGACTTCAGGCTGAGCGTGGGGTACCTGCTGCAACCGCCCAACACGATTGAGATGATGCGGCGCTAATGCCAGCGGCCCGGTGGATATGCTCCACCGGGCCGCTTTTTTACCAGACTGTTGTGTAGTTGGTGGCTACTGCTGCATCTCGGCAAAATGCCTGTAAAACAGCGGAATGGTCTCGATGCCTTTCATGTAGTTGAAAATCCCGAAATGCTCGTTCGGGGAGTGGATGGCATCCGAGTCCAGGCCAAAGCCCATGAGCACCGAATCCAGCCCGAGCTCCGACTTAAACATGGCCACAATGGGTATGGAACCGCCGCTGCGCACCGGCACGGGCTTCACGCCAAATGTTTCTTCATAGGCTTTGGCGGCAGCCCGGTAGGCGATAGAGTCTGTTGGCGTAACCACCGGCTCGCCACCGTGGTGCGGCTTCACGGTTACCTTCACGCTGGCAGGGGCGATGCTTTCGAAGTGCTTCTTAAATTTCTCGGTTATTTCCTCAGAACTCTGGTGCGGCACCAGTCGCATCGAGATCTTGGCGTGCGCCTTGGAGGCGATCACGGTTTTGGCCCCCTCGCCGGTATAGCCTCCCCAGATGCCGTTCACATCCAGCGTAGGGCGAATGGAGTTTCGTTCCATGGTCACATACCCTTCCTCGCCGTGCACGTCGGTCAAGTCCAGCGCCTTTTTATACCTGTCGAGGTCGAAAGGGGCGCGGGCCATTTCTGCGCGCTCCTCTTTGCTCAGCTCGTCCACGTTGTCGTAAAACCCAGGGATCGTGATATGATTGTGCTCATCGTGCAGCGAGGCGATCATCTGGCAAAGGATATTGATCGGGTTGGCCACCGCGCCGCCGTATAGCCCAGAGTGCAGGTCGCGGTTCGGGCCGGTTACCTCCACCTCCACGTAGCTCAAACCCCGCAGTCCCGTGGTGATGGACGGCGTGTCGTTGCCCAGCATGCCCGTGTCCGAGATCAGGATCACATCGCTTTTCAGCTTCTCCTTATTCTCTTTCACGAAGATGCCCAGGTTTGCAGAGCCCACCTCTTCTTCGCCCTCAATCATGAATTTGGCGTTGCAGGCCAGGTTACCGGTCTGCACCATCGTTTCGAAGGCTTTCACGTGCATGTACATCTGCCCTTTGTCGTCGCAGGCACCGCGCGCGTATATCTTGCCGTCTTTTATCACGGGCTCAAACGGCGGCGAGGTCCACAGCTCGTAAGGGTCTGCCGGCTGCACATCGTAGTGACCGTATACCAGCACGGTCGGCAAACTCGGGTCTATGATTTTCTCGCCGTAGACAATCGGGTTTCCGGCTGTCTCGCACAGCTCCACATGGTCGGCACCGGCCTCGATTAGGCGCTGTTTCACAAACTCCGCCGTGCGCAGCACATCGCCCTTAAACTTCGGGTCGGCGCTCACCGAGGGGATGCGCAGCATGTCCAACAGCTCGTTTATAAAGCGGTCTTTGTTGTCGTTGATGTATTTATTCATAGTTCTGAAGGTGTTAGGAAGTGTGTTGAAGTTAAGATAAAAAACCATCCGCGTGGGGGCAGGATGGCTTTGGGAAGATCGTTTCAGGCGCGCGTGCTTCGCTGTTAGCGCTTTCGGCCCAGGCTGATGTTGGCCTTGCTCTCCTCTCCGGCTATCAGGCGATGGATGTTTTTCCGGTGCGTGAGGGCCACCACCGCAAACAGGATAAAGCCGAAGATAATCAGAATCGGGTTTTCGGGGTGGAAGCGGGGCAGGAGCAGCAAAACCGGGAAAGCCAGCGCCGCCAGCATCGACCCCAGCGACACATACTTTGAGGTAAACAGCACGAGCACGAAAATGGCGATGCACATCAGGGCCACCACTGGCTCTATCGCCAGCATCATACCCAGCAGCGTGGCCACCCCCTTGCCGCCTTTAAAGCGCTCATACACCGGAAATATATGACCAAGCACCCCCAACGCGCCGAAAACAAGCTGGTATACCACCAGGTTGGCTGGCTCGATGGCGTTGAAGATGATGAGAAAGCCCGCCAGGGAAGTAGCCGTCCAGCCTTTGAAGATATCGATGAGCATCACCACCGTGCCCGGCTTCTTGCCCAACACCCGAAAGGTGTTGGTGGCGCCGGAATTGCCGCTTCCGTGCTGCCTGATGTCGATGCCATAGTAGGCTTTCCCGATCCAGACAGCAGATGAGATAGAGCCAATTAAGTAGGCTGCCAGACTGAGAATCGCTATCAATAGTAGTTCCATGGGTATGCTAGTTACGCTGAAGGTTTGCCCGCGCCCCGAAGGGGAGGCAAAAAAACGCTCAAAGATATATAAAAGTAAGGTTTGAGGCCAAATTAACCTCTTCCCTACTCCTATACGCTAGGTTTACTGGTCCTGGTTGTTCATACCTACCCCTGCCTCTTCCGCCTCGGCCTCTTTTCTGTCCTGCCGCCGCGACTTCTTCTTGTCTTTCCTGGGCTGTTCCTCCAGAAAATCGAAGTTGCCCGTGGACTGCGGCACTACCTGCTCCGAGGCTACTTTAAAGCCGTCTTCCCCGCTGAGGTATGTGGTGCGGAAGTGCTCGACAAACTGGTTTTTCTCGATCGTCTCGCCAGCATATACCCCATACCCTGTGGCGGTGCCGCGGCTTACTTTCGACTTGGAAGCCACCGCGCCGTTGAACTTCCCGTCTGAAGAGGCCATCGTCATACCGTTCTCGAAGAAGCTGAAGTAGTACCAGGTATACGGGTCGGCCTGCAGGTACAGGGTCATGGCTGGCAGCCCGCTCATGTCCTGCCGTAGCTCCAGGTAGCCGTCCAGCGGTGCGTTGATGTCCTCTTTCAGGATGTTGGACAGGCTGATGCTCCCCTCGCTGTGCCAGGCGCGCTGCGCGTCCGACCATTTCAGTTTCACGTCGCTCAGTACCAGGCTGCGCACCAGCTTGCGGGAAAGCTCCGGCAGGGGCACATACCCGGCAGCCGACTTTTGCACGTACTCCTGCACCAGTCTGTCGCCGAACAGCGCACCCAGTTTATAGCGCATTTCCTGGCTGGCCTCTGCGGCACCCGGGCCACCCACGGCGTTTCCGCGCAGGGTAGCCGCCATGGCCTGAAGCGCCTTTTCGGGTACTGACAGGTCAAAGGCCAGGAAGGCGTCCAGCTCGTAGCGGTTGCTGTCGGCGAGGGCGGTGCCGCTCCCCGAGGCTTCCACAGCGAAGTCTTTCACCGGCTTCAGCAAGTTCAGTTTCCCCTGAAAACCGACCGTGTTGTTGGCTTCATTGTAGCGCAGCACATTGCCCTCGTAGGCGTCGCCGTATGCGCGGGCCTCGCGGCCTATCTTAAACTCGCGCTCGTCTTTGTTGTACGACAGCAGCCCGTCTACCTCAAACAGATCCAGGTCGTCGGCGGCTTGCTTTTCGGAAACGAAGGTGCTGTAAAACTTGCCTGTGGCAGATGCCCCATGTATGCCCGTGTGCAACGGCGTGCCGTCGGCGGCTTTGGGGTTGATGATCGGGATACGGATATTGCCGGGGTTCAGCGTGTCCTTTTTATAGGGGAACCAGCCTGAGGCCTCGGGGTTGCCGGTAAAGTTCAGCTTAAGCTCACCGTCAAAGTCCAGATACTGCATGGGAGCCCTCATGGTAACCTTGCCCCGGTACAGCGCCCGCGGGAAGATGTAAAAAGACTTGTCTTCGGCGATAGTGGCCACGGCTGCCGTGTAGGCGGGGCCCGCTTTTTTCTGGTCCTCAGGTTTGGCGTAGGTAAAATCGGTGAGCGGCAGTTGGAAAGCCGCGTCGGCCGCGTTGTGGTATGCCAGCAGGGCGTCTCCTTTCAACTTTGTCCGGGAGAGAATGTCGATGTTGCCTTGGTGAAGTTTGTGGAATTGCTGCGCTGAGTCGGCCAGCACGCGCGCGTTGTGCAGTGTCTGGAGCGAGGCATCGGCCCCTACAGCCACGCGGCCGCTGTCCGGCACCACATGCACATCCGCGACTGCGATATAGGGCACCCCGCTTGCCAGCAGGTGGTTGGTTTTCAGGTCATACTCTCCGGTGGAGGCCATAAACCGCAGCCCGTCCTGCGCCGGGTGCAACGAGTAGAACCAGTTTTTGCCGCCATCCGCATCGGCCTGCAGCCTGACTTTCTGCTGTTTCATGTCCCAGTGGGCACTGCTCAGCGATGTTTTGTACTGTGCTTTCGGGAACTCGATGCTGGTCATACCCTTCTGCTCACTCTCAAAGTCCACGCTGCCCTTTGCCATGTCATAGGCGAAGGTCACCCCCTGGGCCTTTACTGCCGGGCGCCCCTCCTCATCAGACTTTACCAGCAGCTGGGCATGGCTTCCGGTGATGTGTTTCTGCCGGAACTGCAGCGCTCTGGACGAAAAGCTGGCCATGGGATTGTCTAAAACCCCGCTGCCATACATGCCGCCCGGCGACAGCTTGACTCCGCCCTTCAGGGCAAAGCTGCCCTGGTAGAGTTGCACTGGCTCCGCACCGGATTGCAGGTACATCGTGTCTGCCTGTGGCCGCCAGCTCAGGCTGCCTCCGGTCAGTGCCAGGTCCGGCAGGTCGCCAGCGGCCTCCGGGGATTCGGCTATCTTCACCTTCACTCCCCCCGTGGCCGACACGCCCTCCTGGTAATAGGTATAAAGCGGCGCGGTTACGGTGGCTCCCAGGTACTTGATCATGCCTTTACTCTGGATACCGGCGGAGCTCAGCATGATGGTATCGTATACCATTCCTTTGCCGCCATAGGCTGGGAGCCCCTTGGGCCCCGGGTAGTAACTGAACCCGAGCGTTTCGTCAGGCATCATCACCATCTTCGTCTTGATCGGCGGGAAAATACCCCCGGAGTTGAAGGTGCCGTCAAAACCGATTCTCCCCTTTCTGGAGTTGAGGCTATCGAGCTTAAAGGGCGGCATCTCGAAGTAAACCGTGCTGTCGAAGGCAGTGCCAGCCATACCGGGCTTCGCGAAGGCGATCTGCGCCCCGGACACCGCGTCGAACTTGGGGTATTCGGAGAAGAACTTGTTACCTGATTTGTTGTTTGGCTTGTTGATATATAGCTTTCCAGCGATGCTCTCGGCGCTGCCTGTCAGGACGTGGTCTGTGCCCTTGCCTGGCCCCCCACGGCGGTTCTCCGCTACCAGCGCCACCGTGTCTATCTTGGCCAGGTCGATGGTATAGTCGTCGTAGTTAAAGGTAAAGTCGTTGCCTCCGATGGACAGGTGGCTGGCGTACACGTGCCCGTCGAAGGCGATGCCCCGGTTCTTGAGGATATGGACCTCGTTGCGCTTTGGCAGTATGTACACGCTGGCCGTGTCGGTGTTGAAAACGACCTTCTCCACCCCCCGCACCGTGAGCCTGTTGGTGCTGAGGTCCAGGGTAGCGTTGCGCCCCGACGGCACTACCGACCGGATCACCAGGTGGTCATAGTCTTTGGCGTTGCGCGAGGCAGCCACGTAATGCAGCGCCTTCGGTTTCAGCTCCACATAGCCGGAGGCCGCCTCGTAGTGTATATACCCCTGATATGCGAGCGTCTGGGCCGCCTCTTTGATGGCCCCTTCCTGTATTTTGGTGGCTTTGGCCACATCCACTGTATAAAAATCGTTCTTCCGGGCCCGCACGGCATACCCCACCAGGAGCTGGAGGGGATGAAAAGGGGCCACGCCCACCAGCCGCTGGTACCGCTCGTTGGAGAAGTAATCGACAGACTCTACCTGCATGGGAACCAGCGTCTTGGTGTTCAGGATAGAGAACTCGATGTTGGGCTCGTTGAGGTTCCACTGCAGGCGCTCGGCCGACAGTTCTACCTGATGGAAATTGTCGTAAAAGGGCATGTTCTCATATGCCCCCTTGCTTCTTGTCAGCGTCAGTTCCTGCGTGTTTTTAGCGAACTGCAACTGCATGGCAGGATGCGTGAGCGAGTCGCCTTGCTGGTAGATAGCCACGCTGGCGCGGGTGGCCAGCAGCAGCGAGTCCTGAAAGGTATAGCTTTGTGCTTGAGAACGGAACTTGCGCTCTCCGCCCTCCGAAACCGTGATCTCAGACACACTGCCATCCTGCGGTTTGCTGCCCACCACGTTCCCTACAAGCGAGAGTCCGCCCTTATACCTTATGTTATTGCCCAGGCTATTCACCTGCGCATCGTTGGTAAAGGAGACGAACCTGGGGTATGGGTAGTTGCCGCTTTTCCGCCTGCTGCTCATCCACTCCAGCGCCCCCTGCACCGGTGCGGCCAGCGCGGCGGCATAGGTAACGGAGGCATCGGGAGCCTTAAAGCCCGCATAGGCGATATTCAGGGTATACTGGTGCAACTCCGCCGAAACGGGCGCACCCTTCACCTCCCATTTAAACATTCCGCCTTTGCCCGCCAGCACGTTAGTGGCCAGCATCAGCTGTCCCTCCGTGTTCTGGATCGCGACAGAGTCCCAGAGCGTCACGAACACCAGATCTGCTTTCTCCAGGCGCAGCACCGGCCCCGACACTTTTGGGGGCTCCGGCACGAAGAGGCGCTTTCTTTTTTCCCGGAGGGCCTGCGCAGCCTTTTGCTTGTCTTCTTTTTTGGGAGCCACGGGCACAGTTCCCCAACCATCGTCTTCTACCTCGGTCTCAGTGTCCTCTGTGGCATCGTCCCAGGAGGTGTCGCCCCAGGCAGCGTCGCTGGCAGTCTCATCGGCAGCGGCTTTACTCGCTCCCGCATACTCAAAACTGAAAGTGCCGCCTACAGCGCGCATTGTGTATGAGCTGCTCTGAAACAGGCGGTTGCTGCTGAGGTATAGGCTGCTGGTGGCCAGAAACAGATCCAGTTGCTTTTGGCTTTCCTGTTGCACCACTTTCTCTGTCACCTCCAGCATTTTGTCCAGCTGGTCGGGGCGCATGCGCTGGTTGTTGAGGCCCGCCGTGAGCATGGTAAAAAACTCGCCGAAGCGGGCGCTGGTCATGCGCTTGCGGTACATGCGCTGGCTAATGTCCATCACCTGCTGCTGCTGCCGGGAGGTCAGTCTCCCGCTGTTCCAGATGCTCTCCAGGTCAGCGGACAGTTGCTCCGCATTGGCCACCTTGCCTGCCGACAAGAGTTGGCGCACATCGCCCACAAACTCGCCGGTTTTATCCGACAGCTTGGACTGGGCATGGGCCGTTAACACCACAAATAATAATATAAGGGGTAAAAGTTGTTTCATAGATGCTCGTTTTGAAAGGTACTACCGGGCTTTGAAAAGGGCGGACACCCAGTTGTTTTTCGTTCGGTGCGTCTGGTAAAGCAAGCCCAGTTCCTGAGCTCTATCCCGGATAACCGGCAAGTCTTCGGTATAAAAGCCGCTTAGCAGCAGCCAGCCTTCCGGTTTCAGCACGGCGGTGTAGGCAGGCATGTCGTCCAGGAGCACGTTGCGGTTGATGTTGGCCAGGATAATGTCGAAAGGATGCTCGCCTGCAATCGTTTCGGCACCGCCCAGGCGCACGTCGATACGGCCATAGTTGTTGAGGGCGGCGTTCTCGCGGGCGTTCTCCACGGTCCAGTCCTCAATCTCCACCGCCACGATCTCGGTCGCGCCCAACTCTCCGGCCATGATGGCCAGGATGCCGGTGCCGCAACCCATGTCCAGCACGCGCTTGCCCTGGTGGTCCAGCGTCAGCTGATTCTCGATCATCAGAGTGGTGGTTTCGTGGTGGCCCGTACCAAACGACATCTTCGGGTTGATCACGATATCGTACTTCGCTTGCCCCGGCCTGGTATGGAACGAGGCCCGCACAGACACCTGCCCGCCGATAAACAGGGGCTCAAAATTGCGCTCCCATTCCTCGTTCCAGTTCTGGCGCTTGATGGTCTGCACGGTGTAGGTTACCTGCACCAGTTCGGCGTAGCGCTGAATCGTTTCCTTCAGGGCCTCCTCATTAAACTGGTCTTCTTCGATGTAGGCGCTGAAGCCTTCTTCTGTCTCCACAAAAGCGTCGAAGCCGAGCTCTCCGAGCTCAGCGGTCATGATGTCCGCAAAAGCTGCGTCCACGTGTAGGGTTACTTCTATAAAATCCATGGGTATAGTTAATCGCGACAAACGGCTGCGGAGCGCACGTCAGTAAAATGAACAGTAAAATCGGCCAGATGGCGCTGGTCCGTCACGTAGAGGATGTGGTTGGCGAAGGCCTTGTTGGGGGTAAGGTACCAGATGGCCGGGCCGTCGGCAAACAGCTTGTTGCTCTCCCGAAACACCACCAGATTGGCAAAGGCCTCATCCTCGTTCAGGAACACCGTGGCGGACGTCCTGTTTTTATACATCTGGTTCCGCTCCAGGTATACCGCGCCGTATATATGGCAGTAGCTTTTCCCGAGGCTCAGCTCAGTTGCCGCCGCAGGCATGGGTGCCGGGGCCTTCAGAAAAGGGAAAAGTGCCAGCCAACTTATAAATAATATCTGCATTTTAATATTCAGGAAGCTATTTATTCAAAGATAGAGATAAGTTAAACAAAAAAGCCGCCAATTTTACATCGTCGGCTTTTTTTATGTTCGTTTCGTGCAATATCTGAGGCAGTTATACCGCCGGAGGGGGGGTTGGTCCCTGAAAAAAATCAGGAGAGAAGCGGATCAGACAGCTGGTTTCGCTGCCGTGAAAGGGCATCGGCTATTCGGCCAACTGGTACTTTTCGCTCACCACTCCCTCAAAGCCCCCTGTCTCCAGGATACCCAGCCTGCAAGTCACGAATAAAAAAAGGCTGCCGATGCACAGCACCCGCAGCCTCCTCTATTTTATACCTCTTATTTAGAATGATTTGATGATATCGGCAAAGTCTCTAGACTTGAGCGAGGCGCCGCCGATCAGGCCGCCGTCCACATCTTCCTGCGCAAACAGTTCCTGGGCATTGCCTGGGTTACAGCTTCCGCCGTACAGGATGCTGGTGTTGAAAGCCGCCTCGGCATCAAACAGCTTCGAGAGTTGCTCCCGGATGTAAGCGTGCATTTCCTGAGCCTGCTGGCTGCTGGCCGTGCGGCCCGTGCCAATCGCCCAGATCGGCTCGTAGGCCACTACGACCTGGTCGAACTCCTCGTTGCTCAGGTATGAAAGGCTGTCGTGCAGTTGCTGGCCCACAAACTCAAAGTGGCGTTCTGCATCGCGCTCCTCCAGCGACTCGCCGCAGCAGAAGATCGGCTTCAGGCCCTGGGCAATCGCCAGTTTCATTTTCTTGTACAGCGTCTGGGCATCCTCGTGGTGGTAGAGGCGGCGCTCGCTATGGCCCACCAGCACATACTCCACGCCCACCGACTTCAGCATCGCCGCCGACACCTCGCCGGTATACGCGCCGCTTTCGTGCTCGCTCACGTTCTGCGCCGCCAGGTGCATTTTGTCGTTGCCCTGTACCAGTTTGCCCACGCTTTGCAGGTATGGGAAAGGAGGTGTCACGATCACGGTCACCTCGCCGCTTGCTTCGTCTTTCACCATATTGTCGATCTCCGATGCCAGCGTAAGCGCCTCCTCGTAAGTCTTGTTCATTTTCCAGTTGCCTGCAACAATCTTCTTTCTCATGTTTTATGTGTTTGGTGTTGATAACTATACTATTCAGTTTCGGGCATTTGGCCCCAGGAATGGCAATTTAACAATTTATACGGAGTGGTTCTAGTATTATGCAATGTTCTGCTGCCCCCTGTTTCCAATTTGCCAACGTTAAGTTACACTGTGTTTCTAGTAAACTTGTTTGATTTGAAGTTGCCGGGTCCAACCACCCCTAACCCCTCAGAGCTACGCTCGCAAGCTTCGAACTCGCGTTCTCGCTTGTCCAAGGAGGGGAATTTTGTTCTCACTTCTCTAGCCTGACAACAAATTTCTTAATGTCTATGTGAAGCCATGTAAAGAATCCGTCGCTATAAAAAAATGAGTTTGATAACGCTAAAACAGACTCCCCTCCTTAGAAAAGGAGGGGGCAGGGGGTGGTTGGATACCCTGCCACATCGCCACAAGCAAAAAGCCGCCGCAACAGCTGTCACGGCGGCTTTTATACCTTAGTTTCTACTCTTTATACCTTCCCTCTCAGGAACCGGGCAGTATCATTCCCTTCCAACTTCACCATATCTTCCGGCGTGCCTTCGTACAGCAGGTGGCCGCCGTTGGTGCCGCCTTCCGGGCCGAGGTCGATGATCCAATCCGCCGATTTGATGATGTCCATGTTGTGCTCGATGATCACGACGGTGTTGCCGTTCTCGATGAGCGCGTTGATGGAAGTCAGCAATTTGCTGATGTCGTGGAAGTGCAGACCCGTGCTTGGCTCATCAAAAATGAACAGGATGTTCTCGTGGTGCGAGGTTGCGCCCTTGGTCAGGAACGAGGCCAGTTTTACGCGTTGCGCCTCTCCACCCGACAAAGTGTTGCTCGACTGCCCCAAACGGATATAGCCCAGGCCAACATCGTCGAGCGGCTTCAGGCGCTCGGATATTTTCGACTGGCCCGCAAAGAACTCGATGCTGTCGGCGATGGTCATGTTCAGCACTTCGGAGATGTTCTTCTCCTGAAACTTGATATCGAGCACGTCCTGCTTAAAGCGATGCCCGTGGCAACTCTCGCAGGTCAGGTAGATGTCGGCCATAAACTGCATCTCTATCTTTACCTGACCCTCGCCCTGGCATACCTCGCAGCGCCCCCCCTCGATGTTGAATGAGAAGTGCGAAGGCTTAAACCCACGAGACTTGGCCAGCGGCTGATCTGCGTACAGCGTCCGGATAGCGTCGTAGGCTTTCACATACGTCACCGGGTTGGAGCGCGACGACTTGCCGATCGGGTTTTGGTCCACGAACTCCACGTGGTCTATCTTGCCGTAGTCGCCGGCCAGTTTGTCGAACTTACCGGTGGCTTCGGAGGAACTGCCGTGGAGCTTCTGCATGGCCGGGGCCAGTATCTTCTTCACCAGCGTTGATTTTCCGGAGCCGCTCACACCCGTCACCACCGTCATCACCTCAAGCGGAAACTTCACGCTCAGGTTTTTGAGGTTGTTCTCGCGGGCACCGATCACCTCGATGGCGTTGCGCCACTTGCGGCGGTGCGTCGGCACGGGCACCTCCATCCTGCCGCTGAGGTATTTGGCGGTATAGGTATCCTCGCTCCTGGTCATTTCCTCGAAGGTGCCCTGGAACATCAGGTGGCCACCACCCGAACCAGCCTCAGGGCCAATATCGATGAGTTGGTCGGCGGCTTTCATCATTTCCTCCTCGTGCTCCACCACAATTACGGTATTGCCCAGTTGCTGCAGCGTGCGCAGCACCCCGATCAGTTGCTCCGAATCTTTTGGGTGCAGGCCGATGCTCGGCTCATCCAGGATATACATAGACCCGACCAGGGCACTGCCCAGCGAGGTGGCCAGGTTGATGCGCTGGCTCTCGCCACCCGACAGGGTATTGGAGAGGCGGTTTAGCGTGAGGTAGCCCAGGCCCACGCGCTCCAGGTAGCTGAGGCGGTTAGCAACCTCGGTCACCAGGCGGTCGGCCACGTTGCGGTCGTGCTCCGACAGCTCCAGGTTGCGGAAGAAAGGCTGTACCTGTGTGAGGGGCATCAGCACCAGGTCGGTGATGCTTTTGCCATTCACCTTCACATACCCGGCGTCTTTGCGCAGGCGCGAGCCTTTGCAGTCGGGACAGGTGGTGCGGCCACGGTAGCGCGACAGCATCACGCGGTACTGTATCTTGTGGGTCTGGCCCTGTATCTCCTTGAAGAACTTGTTCAGGCCAGAGAAGTATTTGTTACCCTTCCAGAGCAGTTCCTGCTCGGCTTCGGTCAGCTCATTGTAAGGCCGATGTATCGGAAAGTCAAAGCGGATGCCGTTCTTGATAAGGGGTTGTAGCCACTCATTCATCTTGTCGGAGCGCCACGGGGCAATAGCCCCCTCATACACGGTCAGGCTCTTGTCGGGTATCACCAGGTCCGGGTCGATGCCGAGCACGCTGCCAAAACCCTCGCAGGTCTGGCAGGCGCCATAGGGGTTGTTAAAGCTGAAGAAGTTAACCGAGGGCTCCTCGAACACGATGCCATCCAGCTCAAACTTATCGGAGAACACATGCTCTTCGCCGTTGCCGAACAGCACGCGGCACTCGCCGTGGCCCTCGAAGAAAGCGGTCTGCACCGAGTCGGCGATGCGGAACTGCAAATCCTCATCCGATTTATATATCACCGCACGGTCAACGAGGATGTAGATGTCCTGGCCAAGCTTCGGCTTTTTCTGCTCCAGCAGCTCCTCGATAAAGTATACCTCACCGTCGGCATAGATGCGGGAATAGCCTTTCTGCAGCAACAGGTCGAGTTCCTTGGCCAGGCTGCGTTCCGTGTGCAGGAGCAATGGCGCCAGGATCATCACACGGGCCTCATCCTCCAGCGAGAAGATAAAGTCCACCACGTCCGCCACAGAGTCTTTCTGCACCACCTCGCCCGAAACCGGGGAGTATGTTTTGCCAATGCGGGCGTAGAGCAGCTTCAGGTAGTCGTATATCTCGGTGCTGGTGCCCACGGTGGAGCGGTTGTTCTTGATGCTCACCTTCTGTTCGATGGCGATGGCCGGGCTGATGCCCTTGATATAGTCTACATCCGGCTTGTCCATACGCCCCAGGAACTGGCGGGCGTAGGAGCTCAGGCTTTCCACGTACATGCGCTGGCCTTCGGCATACAGGGTATCAAACGCCAGCGAGGACTTGCCGGAGCCGGACAGGCCCGTGATCACGATGAACTTGTTGCGCGGCAGGGCAACGCTCAGGTTTTTCAGATTATGTACTCTCGCCCCTTTGATGATAATGTTCTGGCGGGCGTCGAGTTCGTCGAGGTTATAATCGGGGATGTGTGCCATATATGAATCGGCTTGCGGGAAGCTGTTGTATCGCCGCAAGCCATTTTCTCTCTTTAAGTTAATTTGTAAAGATACGAATAGATAACCTCAAATTGAAGGTCTTTGTTGCACATGGCGCGGCAGTTGCGCGCATGGGTCAAAACACTGCCCGAAGCCAACGTGCTGGCGCCTGACCTGCCCCACCCAGCTGTGAGGCGGCACCGTGGCAGGTCATGTGGCTAAGAAAATAACTGCTTGAGCAAAAGCGTCATCTGCTATCGTGGATTCGCCGTACAGACAGGTAGTTATACAACCAAACAACAAACAGATTTATGGGAAAAGGGGATATCAAATCGAGAAAAGGAAAGATAACAAAGGGCACGTATGGCAACCGCCGTCCGCACAAAGCTAGCAAAGGGCCACAGCAAGCGACACCTCAGCCAAAAGCTGAGACAAAAGCCGAAGCGCCAAAGGCTGAAGCGGTAAAGGCCGAACCAACCAAGTAAACGCATAGCTAAACTTCGTTTTTGACAGCAAATGATATTCAGATTGGATGCTGGCGAGGCGTTTTTTGAGCTGCATAGTAGCACTATGGGGCGATAAAAATGCTTCGCCAGTTTTCTGAATGGGCAATTCCAAGCCCTAATGATAAATTTTATACCATTATCAATTGATGAGTGCATATAGCCTTGCCTTTCAGTTAGTATAACTCCCCTCTTGGGAGGGGTAGGGGTGGGTTATTCTGCACAAACACTTTCACATGCGCGAAGCAACGCCACGCGCACAGGCAAAGCATGGTCCTTCCAGACAAAGCAGTGTGCTTTGCCTTCCGCTATACCAGTTCGGCCTCCTCCTCGGGGTGCATGCTCAGCGCGCGCAGTTTGTCGGCCTTCAGGGCCGTTATCCCCACCACCACCAGCGTCATGACGCCGCCAAACAGCACGGCAGGCACCACACCCATCAGCCTGGCCGTTAACCCCGACTCAAAGGCACCGATCTCGTTGGACGACCCCACAAAAATATTGTTTACCGACGAGACGCGGCCTTTCATGTACTCGGGGGTAAGGGTATGGATGAGGGTGGAGCGGATGATGACGCTGATGCTGTCGAAAGCGCCGCTCAGGGCCAGCAGCACCAGCGAAAACCAGAAACTGGTGGAAAGCCCGAACAGCACGATACAGGCCCCGAACCCCGCCACACACCACAGCATCTTCTTGCCAGCGTTCGCCAGGATGGGCCTATAGGCCAGGATAACGGCCATCAGCACAGAGCCTACCGCCGGCGCGGCGCGCAGAAATCCGAGCCCCTGCGGGCCGGTCTGCAGAATGTCGGAGGCGAAGATCGGGAGCAGCGCCACCGCCCCGCCGAACAGCACGGCAAACAGGTCGAGGGAGATGGCGCTCAGGATGATCTGATGGCCGAACACAAACCGAATGCCCGACCGCAGGCTGTCCAGCATGTTTTGCGGGTTGCTGTTGACGGGCAGCGGCTTGGCACCGATAAACGAAAAGGCGATGAGCGAGAGCAGCACCAGCGAGACATCCGTGGTATAGGCCGCCGTAATGCCGGCAAAGCCGTAGATAAGCCCGCCCAGCGCGGGCCCTACCAGCGAGGCAGCCTGCCAGGTGGTGGTGCTCCAGGTGATGGCGTTGGCGTAGAGCAATTTGCTGGCCACCAGTTGGGGCATAAATGCAAACACGGCAGGCCCCATAAAGCCTCGGGCAATGCCGCTCACGAAGATTACCCCGAAGATGGGCAGCACCCCGTACAGCTCCAGCACACGGCTCGTATCGAGCGTAAAAAACAGCAAGGCCCCCGAACACAGGAGCAGCGCTGTAACCACCACCACGATAATCTGCTTGCGCGACACCATATCGGCCAGATACCCTGCAAACAGCGACACCACGATAGACGGAATCGCCTCGGCCAACCCGATAAGCCCCAGCGAGAGCGGATCCTGGGTGAGGTCATATACCTGCCACCCCACAATCACGGCCTGAATCTGCATGGCCAGCGTGATGCACAGCCGGGCTATGACGTATAGCCGAAACTCTGGTAACCGGAGCACAGCGAACGGATCTGTCTGGGCACGCGCCGCCTCTTTCATACTACCCTGTTTGTTTAGGTTCTGGCCGCGAAGGTACGGCAAAACCAATACATAACAGCAGGCTTCCGTACCGATTCCGCCTTGTGGCGATGAATTTCCCCGACTTGCTTCATACCCTTCAAAATGCCGTCTGAAAAGTGTGGAGGCGTCTTTGTGATACCCTGAGCTACTTCGATAACTTAAAAAACATAATAAAAAATCGCAAAAATGCAACCAGTAATCAACCGCTATAGTATAACTATTTACTTTAAAATTTTACTTTAACCAAGCTAATCCTATTCTTTCTGGTGCCTTCGGGCATGCGTTAGCATAACCTCATTGCTGCGTCAGGGTTATACCAACAGTTGCCTCTGGTACCATTCTGTAAACAATCCAGGCATCCTAAAATGGGTCCGATGTTGCTGTGTAACTTCGGAGCGGGAGGCTACATATTTTTCCAGACCCTTAAAAACTCACATATGGAATTACTTGATATCCGAAACTTGCTGGAGAACATCGAACGCAAGGTGTGCCAGCACGAAATTACCACCGACCAGGCGGTTACAAAACTGATTAACACGGAGATAGCGAAAGCCATCAACCTGAAATACAAAAAAGAGCACTACGCCGAAGAGGACGCGCTGAAGAACGTGTCGTGCACCACCGTAGAATGCTACCTCGAACACCTGAAAAACGTGGAGGAAAAACTCAAGAAGCCGGCGCACATATCTGCGCAGTGCTCGCTTGTTGAGGAGCGCGAGATTAACCGCCGCCTGCTGCTTATCCTGAACCGCATTAAAGGGTATAGCAGAAGATAGCGGGTATACCAGCCTAAGGTTTTTTTTAATTTATCCCTCTACGAGACGCTCCATGCCTGCGAAGGTCTTTATTGCCCTGGCCTATATTTATATATTATTAACACTATATAAAAGCGTTCGCACCCGGACTAGCGGCTATTTACCGGAAGTGGGATATGCTGGCAGGAGGGCCTTGGATAATGGGCGTTACGCTGTTGCGGAAAATAAATTACGCAGCCGGATAGCACAATCCAAGTAATTCATTTACACGTAGATAGACGCGAAAGACCAAAAAGGTATGATTTCTGCTTTGGCTTCCTTGGCAAGCAGCGCGTTTCCTGACGCAGCGGGCACGCACAACGACAAAGGCAGGACCTGCGGTATAACAGCCGTATATTTTTTAAGCGATTGCAAAAGGGATGCTTGCACAATCAAAACGCATTCTATACATTTGATTTACAATTCTGAAAAAACTTGTTCAATCTAGTAAACGCTACAATATGATATAAAGCTCTACGTTAACTTAATGTAGCTTTAACATGAATACAACCACCACCCTTATAAGCGACTCTGCTTTAGTTTCGCTTTATATCGCAGGTAAAGAGAGTGCGTTTGAGCAGCTAGTAAACAGACACAAGAACAAAGTTTACACAACCATATTTCTTATAGTTAAGGACTCGTACACGGCCGAAGATCTGTTGCAGGATACGTTTATCAAAGCGATCCATACCATGAAAAGCGGACGGTATAACGAGGAAGGCAAGTTTTCTTCCTGGATTTGCCGCATTGCCCATAACCTGGCAATCGACCATTTCCGGAAAGAGAAGCGTAGCCCGATGATCACGCTGGAAGACGGCAGCAACGTGTTCAACAACATGTCTTTTTCAGAGGACTCGGCAGAGTCGCTCCAGATAAAAGAGGACACGCATGCCCGTTTGCGCGAGCTAATCCAGACGCTGCCCCAGACGCAGCGTGAGGTGCTTATGATGCGGCATTACGCCGAAATGAGCTTTCAGGAGATAGCGGACGCCACTGGTGTGAGCATTAACACGGCCCTGGGGCGGATGCGCTACGCGCTGATCAACCTGCGGAAGAAGATGCAACACAATAACATAGCGTATGATAAAAACCTCTACTCAGAATGAGCTTATCCAGTATGTGTATGATGATTTGGCAGACGATGCCTATGAGCAGCTGGAAGGAGCTTTGGTGCAAGACATGGAGCTGGCCGACAGCTGCGCGGAACTGCTCCTGATACAAAAGCTACTGGATGAAGCTGTGAAAGCGCCGCGCCAGCATGCCATCAATAACATTTTAAATTACTCAAAAAGATTAAGTTTGCAGTCTTAACCGACTGCAAACTTTTTTTATGCAAAAGAAGGAACGTTACAAACTTCTGATCGAGTACTTCACGCAGCACTTCCCGGAGCCGGAAACCGAGCTGGTGTATACCAACCCTTACGAGCTGATTCTGGCGGTGGTGCTGAGCGCCCAGTGCACAGACAAGCGCGTGAACATGGTGACCCCTGCCCTGCTGGAGGCCTACCCCACGCCCGAGCATCTGGCTACTGCCACTCCAGAAGAGATTTTTCCCTATATAAAAAGCATCTCTTACCCCAACAACAAAGCCAAGCACCTGGCCGGTCTGGGCAAAATGCTCGTGGAAAAGTTTAACGCCGAGGTGCCCAGCACCGTGGAGGAACTGGTGAAGCTGCCGGGCGTTGGCCGCAAAACCGCCAACGTCATCGTCTCCGTTATCTGGAACCAGCCTGCCATGGCCGTGGACACGCATGTGTTCCGGGTAAGCAAGCGCCTGGGTCTGGTGACAAAAACCGCCAAAACACCCATGGAGGTAGAGAAGCAGTTGGTAGCCAACCTGCCCAACGACCTGGTATCGAAGGCGCACCACTGGCTGATTCTGCATGGCCGCTACATCTGCGTGGCCCGCCGCCCCAAGTGCGAGGAATGCCCCCTCACCCACTTCTGCGCCTTTTTCCAGAAGAACTTCCCCAACATCCCCGACGACCCTGAGAATAAGCTGGGTGGGTAATGTTAGTTAGAAATCTGTTCCTGTAAAGCTTGTGGTTAACTGAGTTGAAATTGCTAACTTAACTCATATAGTTGCAAGTAATTAAGGAGCGAATGCTACCTCCATACATAGTGCAGCTAGTAGCAGTAGACCACTTCTGTTAGCAACTAGCTAGAAACAATTTAATATGAAAAATATCTTTGTCATCTTCATAGCATTTGCAATATTTTCTTGCAAGCGAAACCCCGAAACCAATGAAGGTGAAAAGAAGGGAAACTATAGTGGCATAATTGAATATGGAAATTTTTCGGATAAGATACTCTTTGAAATAGAAAGTGATTCTATCAATTTTAAAGTTTTCTTCACGAGTTTAGAGCAAAATGCCAACCGAATTCCGTTGCAAAATATTGAAGTAAGCGGTGATTCGATAAATTTTAAGTTGCAAAGCGATTTTTACACTTACTCCTTCAGAAACAAATGGATTGAAAATAATAGCAAGCTTCGGGGTTCACTTTCTGTTGATACTATTACAATCGACTACACTTTAGTAAAGGAATCTTTGGATAATAGTAATACTCCTAAAAGTGAGGAAATTAGTTTTGAGTCCAATGGATTGAGCCTAGATGGAACTATTTGGTACCCTAGTAATAAAAGTAGTCAAGCACTGGTAATTGTGACTTCTTCTGGAAACGCAGACCGAAGTGCCTCACGTGCAGAAGCCATACTATTCGCACGAATGGGATTTACTACTTTCCATTACGACAAAAGAGGTACTGGAAATTCTGAGGGCAATTGGGAAGTTGCAACAATTGAAGAACTGTCTGCAGATGATATCAAGGCTATAAAATTTTTTTCTGATAAGTCTGGAATTCCACTAAAGGAAATTGGAATAAAAGGAAGTAGTCAAGGGGCTACCAAAATACCATATATTTTAAGTGAATTAGAGAATCTGAAATTTGGAATTGCCGTAAGTTGTCCCGGCGTTAGCTTACTAAAAAGTGATTTGAACTATTGGATAAATATAAATACAGAAGCAATCGGAAATGAAATTGAGGCCGCAACTGCATTTCAACGAAAGGTTTTTGAATTTATAGCAGGCAAACTATCAAGGACAGATTTAGAAAAGGCTTTAGATAATGAAAAATCAGAATCTTGGTTTTCCAATATTTGGGTGCCAAATCTGGATGAAATTCAAATGGATAAAAAACTTCTATATAGTCCAATTCCGTACTTTGAAACTACTAAGCAACCTGTGCTTATTCTGCAAGGGACATTGGATGAAATAATTCCTTCTAATAGTCATGAGCTCATTTCTAATGCACTTACGAAATCAGGTAATAATAATTTTAAAATCATTTTATTAGAGGGTGCCTCTCATTCCATGCACTATGTTGGAGAAAGCGATTTCCCGTATTGGTCAAAATTGCACCCTGATTATTTGAAGACTATAGAAAACTGGATAGATTCTGTTTCTAACACAAAATAAACGCCATTAAAGCAGGCGTTTATTTAAACCGTTAAAATCAAAAGATGCTATTCTTGAGCTTCTCAGAATAGCGCTGAAATGGTTACTCACCGCTATAGTTTAACCACGCCACAACAACCTCTTCCCTCAAGCCTTACAAAAATCTTAACTCTATACTTATTCAGGCGACAGATAAGGTATAAATCAGTATATTAGAGCATCATTATATTAAAAACCCAAATAGCTACCGGCTTGTGGGCGAAAACAACACAAACTTAATCCTACGATGCACCCAATACTGAAGAACAACTTATTCTTCGTGAAGGAACATGTCGGCATGTTCAAGGCTTCAAACAACTTCGATATATACGACCCGCAAACCCAGCAGCAGTTGATGATGTGCCGGGAGGAAAAGTTGGGTTTCTTCACCCGGATTCTCCGCTTCACCGATTACAAGCGCATGACGCCGTTTGATATAGTGGTCAGCAGCACCGATGGTGAGAAAGTACTGCGCGTGAAGCGCGGCACGACCTTCTTTGTCTCGAAGGTAGAGGTGCTCGACGAGCACGATAACGTGGTGGGCAAGCTACAGCAGAAGTTCTTCTCGTTTGGCGGTAAGTTCAGCGTGTTAGATGCCGATGAGAACTTCCTGTTCTCGCTGAAAGGCAAGTGGACAAGCTGGGACTTCAAATTCGTGAAAGACAACATCGAGTTTGGCAGCGTGACCAAGAAATGGGCGGGCATCGGCAAAGAAATCTTCACTTCCGCCGACAATTACATCCTGAAAATTGGCGAGCAGGTGCCCGAAAATAATAACCTGCGGGTGCTTCTGTTGGGCGCCGTGCTATGTATTGACATGGTTTTGAAAGAGTAAATCCGCACACTTAGCTTCTTGCCAAGAGCTAACTTCCAGAACTTATACATACCAGAATTGCCGCGCCAGCTACCCTCTCTTTAGGAAGCACCTGGCGCGGCAATTCTGTTTCAGGTGTTTAACACCACCACTACATCAATGGCATTTGGCAAGTGAAGGGGCTGCTTTAGCTGAAATTTATGAGTAACTTGACTTCAGCAAATATTCCCTCACGCTAAAATTTCTCTCATGGAAAGAAACATACATATAGGCTTGATCGGCTTCGGCATGTCCGGGCAGGTGTTTCATGCGCCCTTCATTACCAACGTGCCGGGGCTGCACCTTGCCAAGATCAGGGAAACCCGCCCGGAAAATATCGCCCTTGCCCAGGAAAGATACCCGCAAGCCGAAATAGTGCAGGATGTAAAGGCTATTTTTGAAGATGCCGCCATTGACCTGGTGGTGCTGGCTACGCCCAATGTGTCGCACCTGCCGCTGGCCAGGGAGGCGCTGAACGCTGGCAAGCATGTGGTGGTGGAAAAGCCTTTCACGGTTACCTCCGCAGAAGCCGACGAACTCACAGCACTGGCCAAAAGCAAAGGCAAGCTGCTAACCGTTTACCAAAACCGCCGCTGGGACAGCGACTTCAAAACCATCCGGAAGATACTGGACGGCAACCTGCTGGGCCATGTGGTGGAGTATGAGGCGCACTTCGACCGGTTCCGCAATTTTCTGAAGCCCAACACCTGGAAAGAGGAAAGCGCTCCCGGCTCCGGCATCCTCTACGACCTCGGCTCGCACCTGATCGACCAGGCGCTCTGCCTGTTTGGCCTCCCGGAAGAGGTGTCTGCGGAGCTCCGCACGCAACGCCCCAACAGCCAGATTGTTGACAACTTCCAACTGATGCTGCATTACCCTACGCTGCGCGTGATTCTGAAGGCTGGCATGCTGGTGCGCGAGCCCGGGCCACGGTATACCCTACACGGCGACCGGGGTTCTTTTCTGAAGTATGGCCTGGATGTGCAGGAGGCTGCCCTCAAAGAAGGCAAAGCACCAAAAGGAACCGCCGATTGGGGTATAGAGCCCGAAGCACTCTGGGGCACGCTGAACACGACGCTGCACGGGCTGCACTTTGCTGGCAAGCTGGAAAGCGAAACCGGCGACTACACTGGCTTTTACGAGAATGTATACCAGGCCGTAACCGGCACAGCGGAACTGGCGGTAAAACCAGAGGAGGCACGCAACACGATCCGGGTAATTGAACTTGCCATGCAAAGCCATACAGAGAAAAAGGTGCTTCGTTTTCATAAATCCTCTTAGGCCACATCGCAGGCAATAATCGCGCGATCAGCCTGTGGAGATGCTGGCGCGCGGGCACTGGCTATAAATACAGTGGCACTTCTGTGTTTTTGATGATTTATTTTGTTGTACGGCCTCATCAATTCTATACTGCTATGTTCATTGGTCATTTTGCCGTTGGCTTTGCAGGCAAAGCCGCAGTCCCGAAAACCTCGCTCGGCACGCTCTTTCTAGCAGCCCAGTTCCTGGACCTGCTCTGGCCCACCCTGTTGCTCCTGAACGTGGAGCATGCCACCGTAGCGCCTGACGCGGCCAACCTGACGCCGATCGATTTCACGGATTATCCCATCTCCCACAGCCTGCTGACTGTTCTGGGCTGGGGACTGCTGTTTGGGCTAGTGTATTGGTGGCTGCAAAAGGACGGCAGGGCAGCGCTGGTGCTGGGCCTGCTTGTGGTCAGCCACTGGTTTCTGGATTTGATCGTTCACGTGCCGGACCTGCCGCTCTACCCCGGGAACTCCCCTAAAGTGGGTTTCGGCCTCTGGAACTCTGTTGCTGGCACGGTGCTACTGGAGGGGTTGCTGTTTGCGGGTGGCATCTGGCTATACCTACGCACAAAGCGTGCAGCGGCTACACAGGCTTCCGTTGCGCTATGGGTGCTGGTTGCTTTTCTGGTACTGGTATACCTCGCCAATATATTTGGTCCTGCCCCGACCAACATGACGGCTGTTGCCTGGGCCGGGCAGTTGCAGTGGCTTTTGGTGGTATGGGCTTACTGGGCAGATCGCCAAATATAGCTTTATGCTTTAAGCTGAATGAACTAGCGGCATCAAAATACTTTTACCAGGAAAGGTAGTATATATAATTCCCGCTTAGTAAAACGCAAAAGCGCCAGCAAGCCATAAATTACGGTGCTTGCTGGCGCTTCGGCATGTATAAGCTTTGGATTAGCTTCTCTGCTGCTGCCAGTTTTCCCTGTTCTTGTGGCCATCACGACCGGGTCTGTCCCCGCGGCGGCTTTCCCGCATTTCTTCACGCTTCTCCTGATACTGCGCGTACTGTTTCTGAGTGAGGATGTCTTTGAGCTCTGCCTGCCATTGCGTTTGCGCAGCCTTCATTTCCTGTTTGCGCTGCGCCCTGTTTTGCGTATCCGTGTTTTTGTATTCCGCACGCATGGCCTCGCGCTGTTCTATCTGCTTTAAATGGAGGGCTTGCAGTTTTTTAGTCTGAGACTTGTTCAAGCCAAGTTCCTGGCTCATTTTGGCGGCGCGGCGGGAGGCTTGCTCTTCCGGGCTTAGGCTACTTTGTCTGTGTTTGCCATGGTGTTGCTCCGTGCGGGCCTTCTTTTCTTGCTGAGGTGCCTGTTGGGCAAAGGTGCTGCCTGTTACCAGTATACCTAAAACCAGGGCTGCGAATGTCTTTTTCATCTTCTTTGACTTTTGAATTTGCGTGAAAACAGTTAAAGGGGCAAAAGCCGAATCGTTTCGCCCCGCTTTCCGGCATACTGCCAAAGCTATGCCAGAAATACGGAGCCCAGCGGTATACGCCAGGAAATCAGCAGGCAAAGCCTTATCGTGCGGCACTCAGAAGCACGTCTTCCACTTGCTTCACCAACTGCTGCCGGTCAAAAAGCTGCGTGGCGATAGCGGCCCCACGTATTCCTGCGGCCTTCAGCGCGTGTTGCTCCTGCAGTATCTCCTGTATAGCCAGGCACATTTTGTCGGGCTGTTCTGCGGGGGTATACCACCCACAAGCATGCTGCGCCACGAAAGCTTTCGTCCAGCCGGTGTTTGTCACCAGCACGGGCGTGCCACAGGCCAGGCTATCGTATAGCTTGGCGGGCGAGTTGGTATCCAGCACAGGGAGGTTGTTGAAAGAGACCACCGACAGGTCAGCCAGCTTGAACAACTTGAATATCCCGGTGCGGGGCTGCGGCGGGAGCAACAGCAGGTTGGGCACCCTCTGCGACAGTTGCTGCAGTTGCGGCTCATAATAGCCGCTGCCCGTAAAAACGAAGTGGATGTGCGGGTGTTCCGACAGCTTTTCCACTACCGCCAGCAGCGTCGGGATGTCGTTGGCGCGGCCATACGTGCCGGCGTACAGCACAACGTGCTTGCCCACAAGAGCATGCCGCCGTCGCATCGCTTCCACCTCTTCCGGATGGGTGGCCGCTACCAGATCCAGGTCAGTGCCATTAAAGTTCGTCGTGATTTTTGAGCGGCTTATACCCAGGCTCACTACATACTCCGTCATGTCAGGAGAGAGTGTGATGATATGGCTGGCGCTGTGATATAGCTTCTTTTCCATCCTGTACAGCCGTTGTTTTATCCAGCTGCCTTTCACGGCGCCCATGGCAATCGGAAAGCTCGGCCACAGATCCTGTACCTCAAACACCCACGGCACCCCACGCAGTCGCGCTACCCGTGCGGCCACCCAAGGCGTGGTGAGCGGCGTAGACACAGCCCAGATCACGTCTGGCTTTTGCAGTTGCATGGCCTGCTTAAAGGCACTGGCCGCAAAGCCCGCGAAGGATTTGAGGCGCAGCGCGATGCCCATTTTATTTGCATAGGCAACCTTACACTCGTGCAGTTCTACCCCTTTGGGCACCCACGGGTAATTTTTGGTGAGGCGCATGCGCCGCCACCCGTCGCTGGCCACCAGGCTTACCCGGTGCCGTTTCGCCAGTTCCTCCAGAAAGGTATAATGGCGGCAGGTGGCGGGGCAGTCAGGGTTTTGGTGGTGCTGGTTCAGAACGGCAATGTGCATGTGAGTTGCTGATGGTTGGCTGCAGGTTGATCTTGTTCGGTTATTGGTGGTTGGTTGCTGGTTTAGAGCAGGATTCCTGAATTAACTGCATCAAAGGCTCGCGGTTCTATATATAACTAGCAATGAGCAATGAGCAATTATCAACCATCAACCACTTTACTGCCGCTTCGGCTTGTATTTAGATTCATTAAAGATTTTGGCGTAGTCGGTTTCGGCCATCAGTTGGGGCAGTGTTACCTCGGGGTGGCGCTCCATATACTTCCGCACAATCTGCCACCCAACCCAGGCACCAATGCGGCCGGGGGCTGTACCGTCTATCTCGGGGGTGCTGGGCCGCTCCCCAATGTACTTGTTCACCGCAAATGGGCTCTTCTCATACAACAGGCTCTTCTCGATAAAATGTGCCCAGATACGGCCTTCGTTGCGGTTCACATCCGCGATCTGCTGCCCGGAGTAACTGATGATCACAGAATCAGGGGCGCAGGGAAGCACGGCCTGCACAAAGTAATATGCCTTGCCGATATTCAGCATCTCCGCCAGCAGGGTTCTGTCGGCGGGGTTGGTTTTGTTGAAGCGGTCAGAGAGCAGCAGCATGGCGGCGGGCACCATTTTCTCGCGCTCATACCGGCTCTGGATGTACTCATATACCTGCGGGCGGTAACTGGCCGATTTCCCGATAAAGTAATCCAGGCCAAAGACCAGCAGGCTGTCCGAGATAAAGATGTCGTTGCCCAGGCTGCCCAGCCCCGTCACAAAGGTCTTCACCTGCGGCTCCACAAACTCCGGGAAGTTGTACTTCACTACCTTAAACGCCGTTTCCAGCTGTTTCTGTTCTGCCTGCATGTCTCCGAAACGCTTCCCGGCCTGCTGCACCAGCGTGTCCAGCGAGGGGTTTGCCGCGATCTCATTCAATGAAGTGGCCAGGCGGTTATCCACGGCACTGCTCCTGATTTGCAGGTACTGGCTGGCAAACTGCGGGTTTTGCTTCAGGAACGTGGCAATGCCCTCGCTGCCGTCAGCCGAGAAAAATGGCTTTTCCAGGCGTTCGATCTCGACGCGCACTGGTATCTTTGCTATCCCATCCGGCAGCTCACAGCCTTTCTTCTGGCAGCCGAACGAGAGCAGAAGTATGGCGAGTAATAGAAATCTGTAATACATTGTTGCGTATCTTTGTACAAAAATAGGGTGTTCCGTCGTATTAGGGTAACACGAAGCATAATTAAACTATACTTATGAAAAAACTTACACTCCTGACGTTGTTCCTCGTCTTGGGATTCTCGGCAATGGCCCAGGTTGAGATTGGCCTGATGCTGTCTCCAAACATCACGGGTAACCGTTTTATTGCCGAAGACAGGTATAACTTTAAGAAAGAGAGCAGCAGTTTGCGGCTGGGTGTGGGCGTGGTGGCCGACTATTTTTTCGCCCAGAACTATGCCTTCAGCACCGGCCTGCTGTACCGCAGCAAAGGTAGCGAGATATCCTACAACTATACCCGCGAAGACGGCTCCGGCTCCACGGTAACCACGCGGGGCAAAGACGACATCTCCCTGCAGTATATTGAGCTTCCGGTTACCCTGAAACTGTTCACCAACGAAGTGGCCCCGGGCACCATCGCCTACTTTCAGGTGGGAGGCTCCCTGAACACCAAAGTGGCCGCTCAGGTAAATGGCAAAAAGGTGATTGACGGCGACAAAGCGCTCAAGCGCTTCAACATATTCGAGGCAGACGCCCTGCTGGGCGGTGGCGTGGAGTACCAGATGGGCCAGAGCACAAAGATTTTTGGCGGCCTCACCTATCACCGCGGCCTCACGGATATCGACGACTATTACGAGAAGCTGCTCGGCGACAAAAACATCGGCCTGAAGAACAACAGCGTGTCTCTTGACGTGGGCGTGAAGTTCTAACACTTCCCCATACCATACCTGTTTAAAGCAAAAGCCCCTGCCAGTTAAGATCTGGCAGGGGCTTTTTAGTATAGAGTGTCTTTAAACGTCATCCGCCACAACAGCAGGATCCACTGCAAGCGTTGCGCGCAGCTCGATCTCTTCGCCCCGGTCGTCCATCACTTTAAAGTCCATGATGCCCAGGGAGGTGTCTTTTACAAGCGTAACCCATTTAAAGTACTTGAAGAACCATTTCATCTGCCTCGATACCATGCCTTTTGTATAATAGCTATACAAAAACGGATGCAGGTACAGCGTCAGGCTTTTGTGATTATGGCTGGTCAGCAGGTCGTCTACCGCTGCGTCAATTTCATCTGTCACCAGTATACTGGCGGTAATCTTACCGGTGCCGTTGCAGGTTGGGCAAACTTCGCCGGTAATAATGTTTTGCTCTGGCCTCACCCGCTGCCGGGTAATCTGCATCAGGCCAAACTTGGAGATGGGAAGAACAGTGGACCGGGACCGGTCGCGCTTCATTTCCTCCTTTACCACCTCATATACTTTCTGGCGGTTTTCCGGCGACTTCATGTCAATGAAGTCAATCACAATGATACCACCTATATCCCGGAGGCGCAGTTGGCGGGCCACTTCTTTGGCTGCCATCATGTTCACGTTCAGCGCGGTTGCCTCCTGATCGGTTTCGGTATTGGATTTGTTCCCACTGTTCACATCCACCACATGCAGCGCTTCGGTGTGCTCAATTACCAGGTATCCGCCGCCCGGTATGGTCACTGTCTTGCCGAAAGCAGCCTTCAGCTGTTTCTCGATGTTAAAGTGTTCAAAGGTTTTCGTCTTACCAGTGTAATGCTTCAGGATGTTTAGCCTGTCTGGCGCAATACTACTGATGTATGCCTTGATGTCGTCATAGAGGGTCGTTTCGTCGACTACTATGCTGTCAAAGCTCTCGTTTAATAAATCCCTCAAGATGGAGGAAGAACGGTTCAGCTCGCCGATGACTTTGTCGTTTGGCTTTGCTATTCTGAGCGTCTTAAAGCCCTCTTCCCAGTTTGCGACCATGTTGCGCAGGTCTCTGTCGAGCTCTGCCACTTCGCGGCCCTCTGCCACCGTCCTGATGATTACGCCAAAGTTCTCTGGCTTAATGGAGGTGATCAGTCGCTTCAGGCGTGTGCGCTCTTCCTTGCTGACGATCTTCTTGGATACGCTTACCGTGTTTGAGAACGGCACGAGCACCAGGTAGCGGCCAGCCAGCGAAATTTCGCAGGAGAGGCGTGGGCCCTTGGTAGATATCGGCTCTTTTACGATCTGCACCAACAGCTGCTGCCCTTTTTTCAGGACGTCAGCCATTTTGCCGAGCTTGTCTATTTCGGGCTCAAACTTAAACTGGTTGAGTTTAGATGAAGCGTTCTTCTGTGTCTGCGCTGCTTTAACATACTTGTTAAGCGTCTTTATATTCGCTCCCAGATCATGGTAATGCAAAAAAGCATCTTTGTGGTAGCCAATATCGATAAAAGCAGCGTTTAGGCCAGGCATCACTTTCTTCACAGTGCCCAGAAAAATATCCCCTACAATGTAGTCCGTGTCTTTCGACTCGAAGTGATACTCTACCAGGCGCTTATCCTGCAAAAGCGCGATGCGTTCCCCATCCTGAGTAGAATTGATAATCAGTTCGTTACTCAATTTTTCTCAAATGGTTATTTAGGATGTATAAGACCAAAGCCCACTTTTGCATAGCAAAGTGGGCCCTACTAAACGCAGAAGAAATTACTTCTTCTTATGTCTGTTTTTTCTCAAGCGCTTCTTTCTCTTGTGAGTAGCAATTTTATGTCTTTTTCTTTTCTTTCCGCAAGGCATAGTCTTGGTTTTTTTGTGGTATAAATGATTTCTTTAATTCGTTAGTTCAGCTTTGCCAGCTCCTCATCCACGGATGCAGCCAGCGCAGGGTCGTTGCTGAGGCCTTTTACCTTGGTAAACAGGGCCCTGGCCTCTTCCTTCTGCCCCGTATTTGCCAACGACACCGCCAAATAGAAGGTTCCTTCCACGTGGTTGGGGTTTACCTCCACCAGTTTCCGGAAGCGCTCTACCGCCCTGTCGTGCTGCCCAGACTGAATAGAGAGAATGCCCAGGTTAAACAGGGCCTTCTCGTTGTTCGGGTCTGAGGCAATCACCTCCCGAAGCAGCGTAATCCCCTGCATCGGGTTTGTGCTGGCAATATACGTCATTGCCACGTTAGTTTTGGCATCCAGGTCCGACGGATTGTTCTTCAGCACCTGCGCGTACATGTCGCGGGCCTTGCCGCCTAACTCAGCGGCGCGGTCCTGCGTGGCTGCGAAGGTAAACGCCTCATAGTAGGCATCCCCGGCTTTTTTGTAACTCTTCTCGCCGCCGCGCGCTTCTGCGGCCACCTGGTAGTAGTACCCGGCGCTGTCGTACTTGCTGGCTGTGGCATACGCCGCTGCCAGTTCGGAGGCAATGCGCATGCGGGCCTGGGTGTCGGTGGTTTTGTTGTATTTGGCGCGCGCTGTGGCCAGTTCCATCATCTGCTCCGGCGAGGCCGTCATGTGCGCGTCTGCCGGGCCGCCTTCGGCGGTTGCCCCGTGGTCATGGCCGTCATCTTCCGAGTGGCCCGCCTCCGTCGCCCCGCCTTTGGCAAAGTTAGCTTTATCCTCTTCGTTTACAACCACTTTAGGCAAAAAGAACATGACAGCGACCAACACGACGGCTGCAACAACAATCAATATTTGTGTCCGTGACATTCTTTTTACCTAAGGGCTGTTTCTAGAATTTAAAACTGTTCAGAGCAGCAAAGATACAAAAAATTAAGAATGCGTGAGCTCCTGTATCTTTTTGCTGTTTTTGATCTTCTGAATGAAGGTCTTAGACGGCTTGAAGCTTGGTATAAAATGCTCGTCAATGATAATTGACGTGTTTTTGGAGATGTTGCGGGCTACTTTCTTCGCGCGCTTCTTGTTTACAAAGCTTCCAAAACCTCTCACGTAGATGTTATTCCCATCTGCCATAGAGTCTTTTACCACCTTGAAAAAAGCCTCTACTGTGGCCTGTACATCTGCTTTGTCGATCCCTGTTTTATCAGCAACTTCTGATATTACTTCTGCTTTAGTCACTTTCTTAGATTTTTATAAATTTAAATAATAAGTTAGCTATCAACTATTTACTATCAGCTTAGCCGTCCACTTACTGATTTTCGGGGCACAAAGGTAGTTTTACTTTTCGACAAGTAAAAGCATTCCCTGTAATTTATTACTGCCTCATATGCACAGCGTTAGCCCCGGCAAAGGCCGGATTTCGCATCGCCCCGCCTCCCGCACGCCCCCTTAACGCGGGCGTGCCGCGTTATATTTCAATTGCACTCGATTTTCAACGTTGTTGCACCACCGGTAAACATTCGCGTAATTTGACTTGTTATCGCATCTTAAAACCGTCTAATTTATACCTCCGCCATGGCCCCCCCGGCGCACGCATCCTTCCCCCATACCCTCCTGCAGTGGTACGGCCGCCACAAACGCGACCTGCCCTGGCGCGACACCACCGACCCATACCGCATCTGGCTGTCGGAGGTGATTCTGCAGCAGACACGCGTGGCCCAGGGCCTGCCCTATTACCAGAAGTTCGTGGACACATACCCTACCGTGCAGCAACTGGCCGCAGCCCCCCAAGACGAGGTGCTGCGCCTCTGGCAGGGCCTGGGCTACTACTCCAGGGCGCGCAACATGCACCACACGGCCAAAATAGTGACGGATGACTTGGGTGGCCACTTCCCCAACAACTATGCCGGGCTGCTCAGGCTGAAGGGGGTCGGCAGCTATACCGCCGCCGCCATCGCCGCCTTCGCTTTTAAAGAGCAGGTGGCCGTGCTGGATGGCAACGTGTTTCGGGTGCTGGCCCGCGTGTTCGGCCTCTCCGACGACATCGCAGCCCCCGCCTCGCGTAAGGTGTTCCAGCAACTGGCCGACACGCTGGTGCCTGCCGACGCCCCAGACAGGTATAACCAGGCCATCATGGAGTTTGGGGCCATCCAGTGCACCCCCGTCATGCCCGACTGCCTTTTCTGCCCGCTGCAGCAAAGCTGCTTCGCCTTTACCCATGGCATGGTGCAGGAGCTTCCGGTGAAGGCAAAGGCAAAAGCCGCGCGGCCGCGCTATTTTCATTACCTCGTACTGGAGCATGCAGGCAGGTTTTATATGCGCAAGCGATTGGAAGGCGACATCTGGCAGGGGCTGTACGACTTTTACCTGTATGAGAGCGCTCACAAAGACCTGCCGCTGGAGGCCCTCGTCCCCGAGTTGCAGCACGCTGGGCTGACACTGGACACGGCACAACTTCAACCCCCCGCAAAAGATTACAGGCACCTGTTGAGCCATCAGCGAATAACGGCACGCTTCTACCGCATACACCTCAAGGCCCCGCTGCCGGAAAAAGTACTCCAGGAGGCCCGGCTGGCCCTTTATTCCGTAAAAGAAATCGAGGAATTACCGAAGCCAATTCTTATCAACAGCTATTTGCAGAATGCGAAGATTTTAGTATATTTATAGGGCTGAAACTTTTGTGCGGGAAAAAGCATTATTCGTTTCAGTAAGCCATATTTCCTCCAGCTTGGTTGCTGGAGTAGCCCAATTCATTTTATATTATCTAAAAAGCATGGCAAGTGTAAACAAAGTGATTTTGATCGGAAACCTGGGCAAAGACCCGGAAGTACGTCATTTGGAAGGCGGCGTATCGGTAGCCCGCTTCCCTATCGCCACCTCCGAGACCTTCAAGGACAAAAGTGGCCAGCGCCAGGAGCGCACCGAGTGGCACAACATCGTGGTATGGCGGGGCCTGGCCGAGGTGGCCGAGAAGTACCTCAAGAAGGGCAACCCAGTCTATATCGAAGGGAAGCTCAGAACTAACAATTACCAGGACAAGGAAGGCATCCAGCGCTACAGCACCGAGATTGTTGCCGACAACATGACCATGCTGGGTGGTCGCCCTACTGGCGACGATAATAGCAGCAGTGGCGGTGGCCAGTATCAGGCGTCTTCCGCATCTGCCTCTCCTTCACCCGCAGCTTCCTCTTCAGGCAGCAGTAGTTACGGCGGCAGTGGCGGCGCGTCCAGCTTCCAGCAGAACGATGAGCCTGACGACTTGCCGTTCTAACCCATGTTCCACCTAATGCACCAATTTTGGAAAGTATAGATTCCGGAGACCCCTTGAGTTACGGTTTGCTCCAGATCCTGGAAAGTTCGCTTACCCAACTCAGGTTTGAATACTTGGCCGCCATTTTGGCCGGCTTTATCCTCTTGCTGCTCTCTGCCCTCACTTCGGGGGCGGAGGCAGCTTTTTTCTCTCTATCGGAGCGGGAACTGGCGCAGTGCCAGAACAGCAAATTGCCGGCTGAACAACGCGTGTACCAGCTGCTGCAAAACCCGCGCAAGCTCCTCACCACCATCCTTATTCTCAACAACGGCATCAACGTGAGCATCATCACGCTGTTTGCGTACGTGGCCTGGCAGGTGTTTGGCACCATGGCCTTGCCCGCGGGCGTGACGGCGGCCTGTATGCTGTTTGCCACTTTTTTCATTGTCTTTTGCGGCGAGGTGCTGCCAAAGGTATACGTGCAGAAAAGGCGCTTGCAAATCACGAGCCGCACCGCTGCCGTGCTGGACCGCCTGGAGGCCCCGCTTAGTCCGCTCTCCTGGTTCCTGATGTCCATCAGCGACCATATCGAGAAAAACTACCGCATGAAAGGCTACAACCATACCATCGAGGACCTGCACCACAGCCTCGACGTGGCCCTAACCAACGACGAGACATCGCCGGAGGAACGCCGCATCCTGCGCGGGGTGGTAAACTTCGGCTCTATTACCGTAAAGCAGATCATGCGCCCGCGCATGGACATAAACGCCTTCAGCACTACCATGACCCTACCGGAACTGCTGCCCCTGATCGTGCAGTGGGGCTTCTCCCGGGTACCGGTTTATACCTCCGGCACCGACAAGATTGAGGGCATCTTATACATCAAAGACCTGCTCCCGCACCTGCACGAAGGCGCGGACTTTAACTGGCAGCGTTTGGTGCGCTCTCCTTTCTTCGTGCAGGAGACCAGGCGCATCCCCGAGTTGTTCAAGGATTTTAAGGAAAAGCATGTGCACATGGCCATCGTGGTCAACGAGTTTGGGGCCGCGTCCGGCTTGCTAACCCTCGAGGACATTGTGGAGGAGATTGTGGGCGAGATAAATGATGAGTATGACGACGACGATGACATCATCTATTCCCAACTCGACGAAAATACGTTTATATTTGACGGCAAGACCTCGCTCCACGACTTCTGCAAAGTAGTGGAGGCGCCTTTTGATACCTTCAATGAGGTGAAAGGCGAGAACGAAACGGTTGCCGGGCTGCTGTTGGCTATGTTCTCCCGCATTCCGCGCGTGGGCGAGGAGGTTGCATACGGCAGGTTCCACTTTACAGTGGAGTCGGCGGACTTTAAGCGTGTGAAAAGAGTTAAGATAAATGTCGCAAATAAAAAAGAGCACTTCCAGAAGGTCAGTTAATAAACTTCAGCTATTTTTAGGCTTCTGCCTGGCAACCGCCATGGTGGCCTGTGAGTCGGAGTATACGCCTAAGCCAAAAGGGTATAACCGCATCGACCTGCCAGAAGCTGCCTACCAGCCCCTACAGGACAGCCACCCCTATACCTTCGAGTTCTCACAGTACGCCAAAGTGCGCCCCGACTCCTCCGGCATCGCGCAGCCGCACTGGATCAACATCATCTACCCCAGCCTCGGAGCCAATGTGCAGCTCACCTACAAGGACATCAACAACAGCCAGAAGATGCTGAACGATCTGGTGGAAGACGCGCGCAAGCTTACGGCAAAGCACCAGATAAAGGCATACGCCATCGAGGAGTCGCAGATAAAGACGCCTGCCGGCGATGTGGCCGCCGTTTTTGAGTTGGAGGGTGAAGTGCCCAGCCAGTTTCAGTTTTACGTGACCGACTCGACGCAGCATTTTCTGCGCGGCGCCCTCTACTTCCGGACTGCCACCCAAAACGACTCGCTGGCCCCCGTGATCGAGTTCGTGAAAAAGGACATCGTGCATCTGCTGAACACACTGAAGTGGCAAGAAAAGAAGTAAGTATCCCGAAGACCTCACAGCGTTTACAAAACCTGTGAGTGTCTGGTGCCCTGTAGCCGATGCTCTAATCCGTATCCGTTAAACTACGTTTAATATGATAAAACCAAATTTATGACGCGGCAACTGCTTATACAGAAGACATTGGAAAACCTTTCGAAGCTGCCGGAGCAGAAGTTGAAGGAAGTTTCTGACTTCACTGAATTTCTGCTGAGCAAAGTAGAAGACAGCATGCTAACGGAAGGAATACAACATTTGGCCTCAGAGTCTCAGGTTTTCAACTTTCTAGAAGAGGATGAAGATTTGTATTCTGAAGATGACTTAAAAGAAAAGTATCAGTGAAAAAAGGAGATATCGTACTTATTCCGTTTCCTTTTACTGACCTAACTGGTCAAAAAAACAGACCCGCCGCAGTTCTGATTGCATCCGAGAGAGACATTACAGTGGCTTTTATAACTTCTCAAATCAGATGGCAAGAGAAATATGACGTGCCTCTTACACCTTCCGGTGAAAATGGCTTAAAAAAACCCTCTTTAATCAGGATAAGTAAAATTGCTACAGTTGAGAGGACCTTAGCGCTTGGTAAGCTGGGCAGCCTTGCTGACGTTGAGCTACTGCAGCTAAATCAAAATCTAATACAATTGCTACAGTTAGCATGATAAAACATACCACTCATCCCCCACAGTAAGGCCAAAAGATTTTATGAGACGCAGTATATAAGACCTCACAGTGTTTGCAAAACCTGTGAGTGTCTGGTGCCCCTGTAGCTGATGAAGCCGTGGCCCCGTAGCTGGCAAAACACTCACAGGACCTTCGGACACTGTGAGGTTTGTTGTTTTTACGAACAACTCTACATCATAGAAAGCCCCGTCAGGATTTACACCTGTCGGGGCTTTTGCTTATTTTTGTTTTTATACCGGCCATACCTAAACCCTGAAAGCAAGCCAACGCGTGAGCAACTTCTTCCATACCAAAATAGAGTTCCTGAAGGGCGTGGGGCCGATGCGGGCGGAGCTGCTGCAGAAAGAGCTGCAGATCTTCACCTACGGCGACCTCATCCAGCATTACCCTTTCCGCTACCTCGACCGCACCCAGTTCTACAAGATTGCGGAGCTCGACGAGAGCATGCCATACGTGCAGGTGCGCGGCCGCATCCGGGGCAAAGAGGTGATCGGCGAAGGGAGGAAAATGCGCCTTGCCGCCACGCTGGTTGACGAGAATGGCGACCAACTTGAACTGGTATGGTTTAAGGGCGTGAAGTGGATGCAGAAAACGCTGAAGAACCATACCGACTACATTGTGTTCGGCAAGCCCACCTCCTTCAACGGCCGGTTTAACATGGCGCACCCGGAGTTGGAGGAACTGAGTGAGGAGAAGCAGACCATGTCCTTCCTGCAGCCGGTATACCATACCACCGAGAAGCTGAAGGCCTGCCGCATCGACAGCAAGGTGATCGGCAAGATGATGGAGAACCTGCTAAAGGTGGCCCTGCCCAATGTGCAGGAGTCGCTGTCGGAGGAGCTGATCGACTATTACAAGCTGATGGACAAGCGGAACGCACTGCTGCACATCCACTTCCCGGAGTCGGGGGAGAAGTATAAGGCGGCTACTTTTCGGCTGAAGTTCGAGGAGCTGTTTTATATACAGCTGCGCCTGTTCCGGCAAAAGCTCGTGCGCAAAGCCGACCTGCAGGGCCAGGTGTTTAATCAGGTGCCCACACTCAACGAGTTCTACAAAAACCACCTGACTTTCGACCTGACCAACGCCCAGAAGCGCGTGGTGAAAGAGATTTACAAAGACCTGAACGCGGGCAAGCAAATGAACCGCCTGCTGCAGGGCGACGTGGGCTCCGGCAAGACCATCGTGGCCTTCATCACAATGCTGATTGCAGCGGATAACGGGGCGCAGTCGGTGCTAATGGCCCCCACCGAGATCCTGGCCGACCAGCATTATGTGGGCCTGAAGAAATTCGCCGATAGCCTGGGTATAAACCTGGGCAAGCTCACCGGGTCCACTAAAGCCAAAGACCGAAAGGTATTACACGAGCAGCTCCGGTCCGGCGACATGAAGATGATCGTGGGTACGCATGCCCTGTTGGAAGACGTGGTGCAGTTCCAGAACCTGGGCCTGTGCATCGTGGACGAGCAGCACCGCTTCGGGGTGGAACAGCGCTCGAAGCTTTGGCGCAAAAACCCGCGCATCATTCCGCACGTGCTCGTCATGACGGCGACGCCCATCCCCCGCACCCTGGCCATGACCTTGTATGGCGACCTGGACGTGTCAGTGATTGACGAGATGCCAGCCGGTAGAAAAGAGATCGTGACGGTGCACCGCTTCGATTCGCACCGCCTGCGCGTGTTCCAGTTTATCCGCGACGAGATCAAGCTTGGGCGGCAGGTATACATCGTGTACCCCCTCATTGAGGAGTCGGAGCAGATGGAGAACTACAAAGACCTGATGGATGGGTATGAGAGCGTGAAGCGCGCCTTTCCGGAGTATAAAGTGAGCATGGTGCATGGCAAGATGAAGTCGCAGGACAAAGACTACGAGATGCAACGCTTTGTGCGGCACGAGACGCAGATCATGGTGGCCACCACGGTGATAGAGGTCGGCGTGAATGTGCCGAACGCGTCGGTGATGGTGATTGAGAGCGCCGAGCGGTTTGGGCTGTCGCAGCTGCACCAGCTGCGCGGCCGCGTGGGCCGTGGCGCCGAGCAAAGCTACTGCGTGCTCATGACGGGGTATAAACTCAGCAAAGATAGCAAAACGAGGCTGGAAACGATGGTGCGCACCAACAACGGCTTCGAGATTGCCGACATCGACCTGAAGCTGCGCGGCCCCGGCGATTTGATGGGCACACAGCAGAGCGGCGTATTAGACCTGCTGATCTCGGACCTGGCCAAGGATGCCCCCATTTTGCAGGAGGCACGGGCGGCGGCGCAACGCGTGCTCAGCGAGGACCCTCTATTAGACCAGCCCCAGAACCTCAATATCCGGCAGCACATTCAGTCGCTTAGCACGAAAGCCGTCAACTGGAGCCGCATCAGTTAACACTGCCATAGCCATTCAGGGGGGCTACTGTGCCCAACAGGAATCATACCCATAAAGGCCCAGGCTACCAATAGGCTGTGGGCTAAGGAGCGGTTGCTTCAGGCAAGTCAGGCAGCCGCTGATGCAAGCATTAGTAAATGGTTTGCACTTCGGGTGCATCTATCCCTTCGTCCTGTCTGTGGGTTACGTCGCCGGTTGGCTTATAGATGGTAAAAACAGTGGTGGCAGGTCGGTTTTCGATAGGCGATGAAGTTGTGTTCGCATCTTCCTTCGCATATTTGCTAATCAGAATCAGTGCCAGGAAAATGGTAATTTTAAGTAGAAACTTCATAGTAGCGTTAGGTATGGTAGGGTTTACTACAGAAGATTCCACAAGTTACGACGGGCTCCGTTTATTATGTGAATAGACAGATTATGCTTTTGTTACCTCCTTTTTTTTATAGCCAACGAATATGCGGGGCGTTATATCTTTCTGGCGCACGGCATCGTTACAACCTTGCCGGATGCAGCGCCGCCACTTCGGTTCCACGCGAAACATTCGTCTTAGCTTCCATCAGCCATCTGTAGCTGCCCATGATGTATACTTCTAAAACCCGTCCTCTGCTTTCCCTGAAAAAAAGCCTGCTGCTACCAGCCGTGTTGTTGTGCCTGTGGCAGCCCGCCATGTTGCAGGCCCAGTCCAAAACAAAGGCCTCCGTTGCAATAGATTATATACCCGACCAGGGCCAGCAGCGCTATAGCCAGCGGGTGCCGCACAAAACACTCCTGGCTGGCCCCAATGCCTTTGTGACGCTGCGCCGCAGTGCCCCCAACGCCTACGCCGTGGAGAAGTATACCGCCGACCTGAAAAAGCTGTGGACCGCTGAGATAAAGCTGACAGAATCAGAAACGATAGAGGCCTTTGCGGCAAGCCCGGAGGCCGTGCTGCTCGTAACCCACCGCCCGGACAATGGCCAGGGCATGCAGCAACTGTATGGCCAGCGGATAAACCTGGGCTCTGGCAAAATGCAGGAAAGCGCGCTGCTGCTGGAGGCCCCTGCCGAAAGCCGCCGGGCAAGTGTCGCCGTCTCGGCGGATGGCGGCAGGCTCCTCGCCTATCGCTACCACACCGATGGTCGCCACCAGATCAGGGATATCAGCGGAACACTGTATGACGGCACGCTCCAGAAACTCCAGGACACCCAGTATAACCTGCAGGACGTGCCTGCCATCCTCTCTGCGGATGTGCAGGTGAGCCCGAGCGGCGAGCAGTTCATCAGCCTGCTATCAGACAACATGAAGCGCCTGACCACGCGGCAGTATACCCCGGGCAGCAAAGATGCCCGCGTCATGTCGGTGCTGGTGGGCGGCACCTTCGATGGCCAGAAGGTATACATCATCGACTCGAAGCTTGCGCTGATGCCCAACGGCGAGCTTTATGGCGCGGTGCTGACGGCAGACGAGGCGTCGGGCAACTACTACAGCCTGAAGGCCGTGAAGTTCGATTTCGGGGCGGAAGACATGGTGTTCGCCGAGGAGATCATGTTTACGCCGGAGTATCTGGCAAAGGTAAACACCCTCGACAAGCGCGGCGGCGGCAAGCCGTCCCGGCTGGAAGACATCTACCTGACGGACCTTGTGCTGACCCCGGAGCAGAAGCTGGTGGTGATCGCCGAGAAAAAATACACCGGCGGCGGCAAGGACGCCCCCTACTTCGCGGACGAACTGCACTTGTTTGCCTACGACGAGTTTATGAACACGGCCTGGAACGCAGTGTTGATGAAGCACCAGCAGGCCCCTGCCGAAGACGCCTTCTCCGGTATCTCGTACAGCGCCCACCTGGATGGCAACACCCTGCACCTGCTGACGCAGGAAGAGCTTGACGGGAAAAATGACCTGTACCTCCGCCAGATTAACACCCGGACAGGCGCTGCCGCTGCCCCAAAAGCCCTGGGTATAAACGTGGCAAACGACAAGGAACTGGCCTATGTGAAAGACTTTACCACCTGGCTCGGCGGGCAGGATCTGGTGGCGGTGGTGCGGCCACACCGCAAGGCCGATGGCCTGCGGCTGATCCGGGTTCAGTTAAAATAGGCTCCTCCTCATTGGCATATCCAGCCGACGGCGGTTTGCAGCAGCCCGAACCTGCCGGGGGTATAGCGGCTTGGTGAAGGATGCCAATTGCAGGAGCATGTGCGCAAACCCCACAAAAGCCACAATCTCGACATACATCCTGAACTCTTTTCTGGAGCCATCCAGCACACCCAGTTTGTCTACCTTGTAAGTGTTCCGGGCCGACAGCGGCATCCAGCACACTACTTTTTTGTGGCGCAGCATGTAGCGGTTTATCCCTACCTCCAGTTGGTAGCGCTGCACCGGCTGCAGCATCGCTTGCTCCAAATCTGATTTTCGGAGGAGGCGCTCCCCCGACAGCAGCACATCGCTGCGGTACCACCGGACGAACCAGGGCGAGTTGATGCGCCGCAGGATGATCATGTCGATGGCTGGCAGCGTGTGCAGCGCCCCAATAGCGACCTCTACTTCATCGCTCCGAAGCCCTTGCAGGTCCGCATCCATCAGCAGCAGCGTCTCGTTTTTCACAAATGGCAGCGCATGCGCGATGGCAGCCGCCTTGCCCCGGTTATGTGTCAGCCCCACCACCTGCACCTGTGGCCAGTGCTGCCGCAGGTAAGCCGCCGTGCCGTCTGTGGAGCCATCATCCACGCAAAGCACCTGGCTTAGCTGCCTGATCTTGGTGACAACCCGCAAAACGGACGCAATGCGCGCCCTTTCGTTGTAAAAAGGAATCAGGCAGGTAACGTTCATGGCTCGGAGGGTATACGCTCCTCTCAAAGGGAGAAATCATACTTGCCTCCCTTCGCCAAATATTCAGGACCAATGGCCGCAGAAAAATACCTGATGCCCACAAAAAAAGGCTACCCCCAGCGGAAGCAGCCTTTCAGAACTATAAGTAGTCAGAAATTAGTACACGTACTCATTGGCCTCGATCATGGCGGCGGCAATGCGCCGGCGGGCCTCTTTGGTGTTATACAGGTCTTTTTTGGTGAAGCGCTTCAGGCCCATGAACATCAGGCGCTGCTCATCTCCCTCCGTCATGGCAGCGATGGCGTCTTTGCCCGCGATAAAGGCTGTGTCCACGGCATCGTTCATCACCACGCGCACAATGTCGATCTGATTGGCCACGGCTTCCTCGCCTTTCTGGGCTACCAGTTTCTCTACGCGCAGCAGCGTCGATTCTGCCACATAGGTTTTGATGGCCATATCCGCAATGTTCATCAGGATTTCCTGCTCTTTGGCCAGCGAGTTCATATACTTCTGCACCGCCGTGCCGGCTACCATCAGTATGGCTTTCTTCAGGTTCCGGACTGCCTTGTGCTCAGCGGCAAACAAACCCTCCTCTTCAGCGCCGAAGTCAGGGATTGCCATCAGCTCTCCTTGCACGGCCTGTGCCGGGCCCATCAGGTCAAGTTCCCCGCTCATGGCTTTCTTCAGGATCATGTCCACGGTGAGCATGCGGTTGATCTCGTTGGTGCCCTCAAAAATGCGGTTGATGCGGGAATCGCGGTAGGAGCGGTCCATGGGGTAATCGGCCGAGAAGCCATACCCCCCGTAAATCTGCACGCCCTCGTCCACCACAAAGTCCAGCACCTCAGAGCCTTCTACCTTCAGCATGGCGCACTCCACGGCAAACTCACGGGCGGCGCCCAGCAGCGCTTCGTTCTCGTCTTTCCCGGCTGCCAGCAGTTCCTGCTCTTTGCGGAAAATATCCATACCAGCGCGGTACTGCGCCGATTCCACGGCATAAATCCGGATGGCCTGCTCAGCCAACTTGTGTTTGATGGCTCCGAACTTGGCAATGGGCAGCTTAAATTGATGGCGCTCGTTGGCATACTTCACCGACAGGTCAGCCACCTTTTTGGAGGCGCCCAGCGTGGCTGCGCACAGCTTGATGCGCCCGATGTTCAGGATGTTGAACGCGATCAGGTGGCCTTTGCCGATTTCTCCCAGCACGTTCTCTTTCGGCACCTCACAGTCTGAAAAGAATACCTGCCGCGTGGAGGAGCCTTTTATACCCATCTTGTGCTCTTCGTTGCCCAGGCTCAGCCCCGGGTAGCCCTTCTCCACGATAAAGCCCGTGAACTTATCGCCGTCCACCTGCGCGAATACTACAAACACATCGGCAAAGCCCGCGTTGGTGATCCACATTTTCTGGCCGTTGAGGATGTAGTGCGTGCCCGCCTCATTCAGCACGGCCTTCGTTTTGGCCGCAAGCGCGTCGGAGCCGGAGCCCGGCTCGGTCAGGCAGTAGGCCGACATCCACTCGCCGCTCACCAGCTTCGGGATGTATTTGTTCTTCTGCTCCTCCGTGCCGAAATACAGGATAGGCAACGTACCGATACCCGTATGCGCTGCAAAAGCAACCGGAAACGAATGGCCGCCGCCCACCGACTCTGTTACCAGCAGCGAGGTGTTAAAGTCCATGTTCAGGCCACCGTACTGCTCCGGTATCGACACCGCGAACAGCCCGAGTTCCCCGGCCTTCTTCATCAGGCTCTCCATCAGGCCTTCCTCGTGGTTGTCGAGGCGGTCGAGCAAGGGCCATACCTCGTCGCGCACAAAGTCCTGGCACGTCTGCGCCATCATGCGCTGCTCTTCGTTGAAATCCGCAGGGATGAACACGTCCTGTGGGTCAGTCTCTTTAATGAGGAACTCGCCTCCCTGGATAGTAGCGGTTTTATTTTTGTCGTTTTCCATTTTTTCGTTTATCTTTTTTGGACACAAGACATAAGACACAAGATTTCAGACTTATGCTTAGTCAACACTTTTTAATCTTTTCTTAAAGCCGTCAATCATTCGCTGAATCTTTTGCAGTCGCTCTACCAGTTCTTTAAGCTTTAAGTCATTCATAAACCCAAACGAGTTGGCTAATAACAACTGTGTTTCTAGCTCAAATGCAGAACCTAACGCAATATTCAGGAACTGTATAAACTCTTTGTTAGAACCTCTTCCCGCCCCTTCAGCTATGTTAGAGGGTATGGATACCGCAGACCTGTTTATTTGAGAAGTAAAACCAAATTTTTCATTTGCCGGAAACTGGGCGGAGGCCTGATAAACAACTTTAGCTACTTCCATGGCCTCTTTCCAAATAATCAATTCTTTAAAATTGTGCATCCGAAAGTCTTGTGTCTAAAATCTAACGTCCAGCGTCTATTTTAAAAGTTCAAACACACCGGCTACACCCTGTCCGCCGCCCACGCAGGCCGTCACTATGCCGTGCTTGCCGCCCGTGCGGCGCAGGTCGCTAAAAAGCTGCACGGAGAGCTTGGCACCGGAGCAACCCAGCGGGTGACCTAATGCAATCGCGCCTCCGTTGATGTTCAGCTTGTCCGGGTCGAACTCCAGGTGGCGCATCACGGCGATGGACTGCGCCGCGAAAGCCTCATTCATCTCAATCAGGTCGATATCGTTCAGGGTCATGCCCGCTTGCTTCAGCGCCTTCGGCACCGCCGCGATGGGGCCCATACCCATGATGCGCGGATCCACACCGCCCGTGCCGTAGCTGATCATCCGCGCGATTGGCTCCAGGTTCAGTTCCTTCACCATGCGCTCGCTCATCACGATAACGAAAGCGGCTCCGTCAGACGTTTGGGAAGAGTTACCGGCCGTCACGGTGCCTCCGGCCGCAAACACAGGCCGTAGCTTCGCCAGGGCCTCCATAGAGGTGTCGGCGCGCGGCCCTTCGTCCGTATCCGCTACATAGGTTCTGGTTTTCTTCTTGCCCTGTTCGTCCAGGTAGGTCTCTTCTATCGTGATAGGCACAATCTGATCCTTGAAGTAGCCTTTCTCAATCGCGTTCAGCGCTTTCTGGTGCGACCTGAAGGCAAACGCGTCCTGGTCTTCACGTGAAACTTTGTAATCCGTCGCGACAGCCTCGGCCGTCAGGCCCATGCTCAGATACCAGTCCGGGTGCTTGCTCGCGATCTTATAGTTGGGTGCGGTTTTCCATCCAGCCGTCGGCACCATCGACATCGACTCGGTGCCGCCTGCCACGATGCAATCGGCCATACCGGCCTGGATGCGGTTGGCGGCAATGGCGATGGTCTCTAACCCGGACCCACAGTAGCGGTTCACCGTCATGCCACTCACCGACATCGGCAAGGCCAGCAGCGAGATCATCCGCCCGATCTGCAGCCCTTGTTCCGCCTCCGGCACGGCATTGCCCACAATCAGGTCATCTACGCGCGCAGGGTCGAGGGCGGGCACAGTGGCCAATACTTGTTTGATGACGTCGGCTGCCAGGTCATCGGGTCTGGTGAACCGGAACATCCCGCGGGGCGCTTTGCCCACTGCGCTACGAAACCCGGCGACGATATATGCATTGCTCATTTCTTTAATTGCTTAATTGTAGTTTATACTATCAGCTATACTTTCTACTCAATTTTGTCATTTGTTAAGCCCTATAGTTAGCAGAAGCTCTTTGCAATTATTCCCGCTACACCTCTCACACCATGTTTTTTTCAGAATGACAAGGTTGAGTTTGTGACTTACAGATGACGGCAAGAGTAAACTTATACTTTGTGCCATCACTATTTGTCATCTTGTAAAGATCTTGGTCGCTGGGAGATAAAGGATAATTTAGTCATTAACCTTCAGGAAGAGCAAGTATGGATTTCCACTTTTAATGAGCTCCATTTTCTGTTCCCGGCTTAGTAACTTCAGCTCCTTCTCCCGCTCTATGGCATGCTGTATATAGGTATAACGCTCAGAATACAACAGTTTATAACAATAGTAGCGGCCGGCAAATGTCTCTGGTTTGCCACGGTTTTCTCTATGCTGCTCTGACCTCACTGCCAAATCATTTGTAACACCAACGTAGAGTACTGTTTTGCCTGGGTTACTAATGATATAAACAAAGTAGTTGTGGCTCTTCATAGCTAAGGCTTAACCTCACGGGGGTAGGGGCCCTCTTTTTCCACCAAGATCCTTTCTGGATGACAAAGAACAAGTGAACATGAAGTAGCAGGCCTTTTGCCCGCTACTTCATGTTCATCATATTTAATTCCGCAGTGGCTTGCCTGTGGTCAGGATGCTCTGGATGCGCTCCAGCGTCTTGCGCTCTGCGGTAAGCGACAGGAACGCCTCACGCTCCAGGTCGAGCAGGTACTGCTCGCTTACCTCCGTTGGGGCCGACAAGTCGCCACCGCACATCACGTAGGCCAGCTTTTCCGAGATTTTCTTATCGTGCTCCGAGATGTAGCGGCCGGTATACATAGCATTCGCACCCGTCAGGAACATACCCAGGGCACCTTTGCCCTGCACTTTGATGTTGGTGCGCTGCACCGGCCTGGTATACCCGGCATCGGCCAGCAGAATGGCCTGCGCCTTCGCATCCGCTATCAGGCGGTTGCTGTTGATCGTGATGCCGTCGCTCTTGCGCATATACCCCAGGTCAATCGCCTCTTTCGCGGAGGTAGACACCTTGGCCATACCGATGGTCAGGAACACGTTTTTCAGGTCGTTGTACTCAATGTCACCGTCGGCATACATATCGGCCGCGCGCATGGTCAGCTCTTTGGTGCCGCCGCCGCCCGGTATCAGGCCAACGCCAAACTCCACCAGGCCCATATAGGTCTCGGCTGCCGCCTGCACGTGGTCGCAGTGCAGGTTCAGCTCGCAGCCACCGCCCAATGACAGGCCGTGCGGCGCGCCCACCACCGGTATGGCGGAGTAGCGCATGCGCATCATCGTGTCCTGAAACTGCTTGATCATGAAGTTGATCTCATCATACTCCTGCTCCAGGGCATACATGTATACCAGGCCGATGTTGGCACCCGCCGAGAAGTTGGCGCCGTCGTTGGCGACAACCATACCCCGGAACTCCTTCTCCGCAATCTCGATACCTTTGTTCAAGCCCGCGATCACATCACCGCCAATGGTGTTCATCTTGGTATGGAACTCCACGTTCAGGATACCGTCTCCGATATCGGTCAGCGTGGCCCCTGTGTTCTTCCACACTGTTTTGTCGCCGCGCAGGTTATTGAGTATAATGAAGTTCTCGGCACCCGGTATGGCTTTGTATTCCTTGCTCTGGATGTCGTAATAGCGGCGCTGGCCGTTCTCTACCACATAGAAGGATTCTTTGCCGCTCTCCAGCATTTCCTCTACCCAGGCGGCCGGTTTATACCCATTCTCTACCATGCGCTGCACGCCTTCGCGGGCACCGATGGCATCCCAGTACTCGAACGGACCCAGTTCCCAGCCAAAGCCGGCACGAAGGGCATCGTCGATGCGGTACAGCTCGTCTGATATCTCCGGAATACGGTTGGACACGTACTGGAACAGGCCAAACAGGGTCTCGTTGAAGAACTGGGCAGCCTTGTCTTTCTGTTGCGAGAAAACCTTGATGCGCTTCTTCAGGTCGTCGATGGGCTTCAGGGCTTCCAGACTCTGGAATTTCACTTTCTGCTTCGGCCCGTACTCCATCGTGTTCAGGTCCAGCGTCAGGATTTCGGTTTTGCCTTTGGCGTCTTTGGTTTTCTTGTAAAAGCCCTGGCCGGTCTTGTCGCCGAGCCACTTGTTTTCCACCATCTTCTGCACATAGCCGGGTATCTGGAACAAGTCGCGCGACTCGTCGCTCTCTCCTGCCTGGTACAAGCCATTGGCCACGTTCACGGTGGTGTCCAGGCCCACAACATCCAGCGTGCGGAACGTGGCCGACTTCGGACGTCCCACGATTGGGCCCGTGATTCGGTCCACCTCGTCTATGGTCAGGCCTGTTTTCTCCATGGCGGCCAGCGTCTGCATGATGCCGTAGATACCCACGCGGTTCGCGATAAAGGCAGGCGTGTCTTTGGCGAGCACGGTAGTCTTGCCCAGGTATAAATCGCCGTAGTGCATCAGGAAGTCTACCACCTCTTTGTCCGTTTCCGGGGTCGGGATGATTTCCAGGAGTTTGAGGTAACGCGGCGGGTTAAAGAAGTGCGTGCCGCAGAAATGCTTTCTGAAATCCTCGGAGCGGCCGTCCAGCATCATATGAATCGGGATGCCCGAGGTGTTGGATGAGATGAGCGTGCCCGGCTTGCGGTGCTTCTCCACCTGGTCATACACCAGTTTCTTTATCTTCAGGTTCTCCACCACCACCTCAATGGTCCAGTCGGCGGTGGCAATGCCCGGCATGTCGTCCTCAAAGTTGCCCGTTTTGATCAGGCGCGCGTCTGCCTTGCGGTACAGCGGAGACGGGTTGGCATTGATGGCTGCCTGCAGGTGGCTGTCGGCGTTGCGGTTGCGCACGGCCTTGCTCTCCAGCGTCAGCCCCTTTTTCTCCTCGGCCGGCAACAGCTCTTTTGGTACGATGTCGAGCAGCAGCACCTGCACCCCGATGTTGGCGAAGTGGCAGGCAATCCGGGAGCCCATTACCCCCGAACCCAGCACTGCTACTTTTTTGATTATCCTTTTCATAGATTATCTCTAGTTGTCTATGGTTAAAAAACCTCTTTATTCTCGATCATGCCCTGTATGCGCACGCAAACTTTAAAGAACACATCCAGTTCGTGCTGGGGCAGCTCCTCGCGCACGCGCTTGTTAAACTGCTTTACCACCTGCCGCGAAAACTCCTTCTTCTGTAGGCCTTTCTCCGTCAGGAAGATGCGCACCAGGCGCTTGTCGTACGGGTCAGACTCTTTGTAGATAAGCTCCTGCTCCTCCATGCTCTTCAGGATGCGGGTAAGGCTGCGGGCCTCCAGGCCCAGCAACGGGGCGATCTTGGTGGCGGGCGTCCCGGTTTCCTGGTTGATGTTCAGGAGGACAAACCCGACCGACGTGGTGATGTCTGCCTTGGCCGCCTCGTTGTTATACATACGCGAAATGGCATGCCAACATACTTTAAAGTTATAGTCTACAGTTTCTTCGGGCTTCATGCATTTACATTGATGTCTACCAAATATACTAAAAATATGTTATGCTTGCATACTACTTTGCGTAAAATTATTCAGCTGCATGCATAATTTTGTACGGGATTCTGGCCGGTAGGCTATAGGATTTGGGAAAATTTTGGTGAGCAGCCTGATATATCCGCGATGCTCAGACCTTGGCAAGGAGAGGTGGCTGTTGCTGCTTCGGGGGTTTCTGCGCTTTTCTGCGACAACTGTGTGCTGTGTAAATCAGAAAGTACTCTTCACAACGTCCGTGTTTTCAGGAACCGTAAACAACTCCTGATCGAGCTGCAGGGGCTTTATGTCCACGGCCACAATCTCGTAGACCAGTTGCTCGCTCTCCACGACAGTTTTCAGGGGTATGGCCTTGGCCCTGGAGAGGTATGCAAACCAGTTTCCTAACTTATGCCCTTCAAACAGGGCCGGGTTTAACGGGAACCCTGCATTAAAATAATACTTCTGCAGCCCGGATTTGCATGTCAGGACAAGCTCGTCGCAGGGATAGCCCAAGATCTCAGCCACCCCTTTGTTGACGACGGCCGCCAAAACCTCATCGCTGTTCTCGCTGGCGTCCGTCCAGTACACGGCCTCAGAGTTCGCCATTTTGTTGTAGAACCTGTTGTCGCTGCTTGTATACAGCTGCCATTGAAACAGCGCACCGTTCATCACCGACTTGTAGTTCCCTTCCTTATAGAAGCACACTTGCCTGGTGCCCATCATAAAGGCAAACTCATTATCGGACACAGCGGTTGATTTCCCTTTATAAGAGGCCTTATAGGTGATTTTCCCCTCAAAGCCCTGTGCGGCAGCCGCAACAGAGAAAAGAACGACCATACAGCTGGCTGCCAGGCCAGTTTTTATATACAAAGAGATTTTAGCGGTCCGCATCCGTGTCGTCTTTTACCGGTACATGCTCTCGATTATGTCCCTGTAGTTGGTGCTGATGGCTTTGCGCTTCACTTTCAGGGTAGGCGTGAGCTCTCCGGTCTCCACGGTCCACATGTTCGGGATGAGCTTAAACTTCTTGATTGTCTCGTACTGCGCCAAACCCTCGTTCGCCTTCTCCAGCTCGCGCTTGAACTTGTCAATCACGTCCGGGTTGTTGATCATCTCCTCATCGGAGGTGTATGGGATGCCCTTGTGCTGGGCCCAGTCCTGCAGCCCCATAAAAGAGGGCACGATCAGGGCGGCGGCGTATTTCTCGCCTGCGCCCACCACCATCACCTGCTCAATCACCACTGATTCTTTCAGCTTGTTCTCGATGGGCTGTGGTGCCACGTACTTGCCGCCGGAGGTTTTGAACATCTCCTTTTTTCGGTCCGTTATCTTGAGGTACTTGCCCTCGATCATCTCGCCGATGTCGCCGGTATGGAACCAGTTGTCTTTGTCGATGACCTCCGCCGTCAGCTCAGGCTTTTTGTAGTAGCCCTTCATCACGTGCGGGCCGCGCGTCAGGATCTCGCCGTCTTCCGCGATCTTTATCTCCACCATGTCCACGGCCATACCCACCGTCCCGATCATGTTGTTCTCCGGCTCCGCGCGGTTCACCGATATCACCGGCGAGGTCTCTGTCAGGCCATACCCCTCCATCACGCGGATGTGGGCCGACCAGAAGACACGGGCCAGGCGCGGCTGCAGCGCGGCCCCACCCGACACGATGGCGATCACGTTTCCGCCCAGCGCTTCGCGCCACTTACTGAAGATGAGCTTGTTTGCCAGGGCCAGCTGCTGGTTATACCACCAGCCCTGGTCTTTCTGCGTGTCGTACTTCAGGCCAAGCTCCAACGCCCAGAAAAAAAGCTGGCGCTTCACACCGGTCAGCTCCAGGCCCTTGGCCACAATCTTGTCGTAAATTTTTTCGAGCAGGCGGGGCACCGTGGTGAACACGTGGGGCTTTACCTCCTTCAGGTTATCGGCCACGCGCTCAATGCTCTCGGCATAATAAATCGACACCCCCATCCGCATGTATAAATACAGCAGCATGCGCTCAAAAATATGGCAGAGCGGCAGGAAGCTCAGCGCCCGGTGATCCTGGTTGACGGGCACATAGGGCACCGTGCCCTGCACATTGCTCACCAGGTTGCTGTGCGTTAGCATCACGCCCTTTGGGTTGCCCGTGGTGCCGGAGGTATAAATAATGGTCAGGATGTCTTCGGGCGTAACGGCGGCACGCAGGGGCTCCAACTCCGCCACATCGCTTCCTTTGCCCAGGTCCAGCACCTCCTTCCAGTGCGTGGCACCCGCAATCTCGTCGAAGGTATACACGGCCACAATGCCCTCTATACCATCGGTTGCGGCATTTACTTTGTTATACAGGTTGCTGTCGGCCACAAAGATGGCTTTCACCTCCGCGTCAGCGAAAATATAGCGGTAGTCCTCGGCCGTGATTGTCGGGTACATGGGCACGCTGATGGCCCCGATCTGCTGAATCCCAAAGTCGACCAGCACCCACTCCGGGCGGTTAAACGATATGATGGCGACCTTGTCATTTTTGCCGATGCCCAGCCGCAGCAGGCCAAGGCTGATCTTGTCGGCATACTCCTGCACCTCCTGGGTGCTGTATTTCTGCCAGACGCCGTTCACTTTGGCAGCGAGGCAGTCTGGTTGCGGGTAGTGCTGCTGCTGATAGGGTAAGAGGTCTATGATTCGGGAAATGTTCATGCTGTGGTTTTTTAGCGTGCCGCCTGAATATCTGAAAAAATGCCGGGTTTAGCCCTAGAACTGTGTTCCGACACCTGCATTATGCGCATTCTACATGCATTTTAACTCTTTTTTTGAAATCCCGCACGGCAAAAGCCGAAATATTTGCGCCAACTTATACTTGGCGTTCTGAATTTAATTTCCGGATAGAAAGGCAGCCACCCTACAGAAATCTAAAATTTAAGTATTTTTGATTTTTACAGACGAAACCGTATGAATCTGTCAATCTTTTTTGAGCCGCTAAACGAGGATGTGTACGCCACGCTGAACAAGCCGCGCACGATGGGCTTTTTCATCAGCCGCTTTGTGAGCAAGTTCCCGGATTGGCGGAGCGCCGACATCGCCCTGCTGGGCGTGAGCGAGGTAAGGGGCCGCAACGAGGATGCGCCGGCTCAAACAGCGGCCAACTCCGCGGCGCGTGCTGTGCGCCAGCGCCTGTACAGCCTGACCAAGGGGGCCGGGCGCTGCCGCCTGGTAGACCTGGGCAACCTGCGCCCCGGCATCACGCTCGACGACACGTACCTGCGCCTGAAGGAGATTGTGGAGGTGCTGATCTCGCACAACACCATCCCCGTGATCATCGGCGGGTCGCAGGACCTGGAGTATGGCCAGTACCTGGGGTATGAGCACCTGGAGCGCGTGGTGAACATGGTGACTATCGACAGCAGCGTAGACATGACCGAGGACACAGACGCAACGCCTAACAAAAAGCAGCTGCGCCAGATCCTGATGCACGAGCCCAACTACCTCTTCAGCCTGGGCCAGATTGCCTACCAGTCGTACCTGGTGGAGCCCGAGGTGATGGCCACCATGGAAAAACTGCACTTCGAGGCATACCGCGTGGGCGAAGTGCACCAGAACGTGCAGGAGATGGAGCCCGTGGTGCGCATTGCCGACCTGCTCACGTTTGACGTCTCGGCGATCCGCCACCAGGATGCGCCTGGCTACCAGCCGGCAAACCCGTTCGGCCTTACGGGCGAGGAAGCCTGCCAGCTTTGCTGGTACGCCGGCCTCAACGACAACCTGACGTCGCTGGGCATCTATGAGTATGACCCCGAGCTGGACGAGCACCAGCTCGGCGCCATGACCATCGCGACGATGATCTGGTATTTTGTGGAGGGCTTTTACCACCGCAAAAAAGAGCTGGACTTCAGCGGCAGGCAGTTCACGAAATACGCCGTGGCCTTTAACAGCGACAGCCCGGACCGCATGACCTTTTACAAGAGCAAAGGCGGGGAGAAATGGTGGCTGGAGGTGGAGCCGCTCAACAGCGAAAAAGGCAGCCGCATTGTGCCCTGCAGCTACGAGGATTACCTGAAGGCCATTGAGGGCGAGGTGCCCAACCGCTGGATTCTGACACAGGCACGCATCGGGTAAGGCATGAAAAATTTATGGCTTATGAATTCCGGACAGGCAGTATGCACAGGCGCGCAAAGAGCTTATTTGCGTCTCTGCGCCTGTTCTTTGGCCCGTTAACCGACACCTCGCTAACCGATACCTTTTGAGCAACTTACCAGAATATACCCTGCAGCAACTGGCCTCCCGCAACGGGCAGGACCGAGATGAGATATGGGTGGCATATAAAGGTGTGATCTATGATGTGCGCAAATCGCGGCTTTGGCGCAAGGGGCAGCACTACGAGCACTGGGCTGGCCAGGACCTGACGGAGGAGTTGCGCGAGGCCCCGCACACGGAGCATGTCTTCGACAAGTTTGACGCCGTAGGGCGCGTTAAAAACTCCGTTTACAGGAATGGTGCGCCATAAGGGATGCCAGTCCGTAAAAAATGTTAACTTAGAAGCAGAAAATTATTTAATCAAAATATAACAAGAGCATGATATTAATAGCTGACAGCGGCTCAACCAAAACTGACTGGCGCATGATGGACGCCACAGGCGTACATGAACAGATATTCACGGCGGGCATCAACCCGCAGTACTTAGAGTCCATTCAGATATCCAGCATCATAGAGGCCGAACTTCTCCCTGACCTAAAGGAAAAGAGCCCGTCCATCATCTATTACTACGGGGCAGGCTGCAGCTCGCCAGACCGTAACCTGCGCGTGGAGCAGGCACTGGCCAAGGCTTTCCCTGCCAGCGAAATACACGTAGATCACGACCTGCTGGGCGCCGCGCGCGCACTTTGCGGACACAAGCCGGGCGTGGCCTGCATTCTGGGCACTGGCTCCAACTCCTGCCTTTATGACGGCAAAAACATTGTGGACAACGTGCCGTCGCTCGGTTTCCTGATGGGAGACGAGGGCAGCGGGGCTTACCTGGGCAAAATGCTGATCAGGGCTTACCTGTACCGCGAGCTGCCGGAAGAACTGGCAACATCGCTGAAGAACCGGTATCACCTGACCAAAGACGGTATTCTGGATGCCGTGTATTACTCCGATATGCCCAGCACCTACCTGGCGACCTTCGCCAAGTTCATGAGCGACAAGCGCAAGGACCCGGTTATACATGCGATGATATACCAGAACTTCGATGAGTTTTTTGAGCGCCACGTATGCAAGTACAAAGGCTTTACGGAGGTGCCGGTGAACTTTGTAGGCTCTATCGCCTTCCATTTCTCCGAAACACTGCACCAGGTGGCTAAAAAATACGGCGCGCACATCGGCACCGTGATCACGAGCCCAAGCGAAGGCCTGATCGCCTACCACCAGGAGCTATTGGCACAGACCCAGGGGAACTAGTATACCGGGCCTCGTGGAAAGGGTATGGCACAGTCGGGTGCCATATCCTCTCCACGAGGCCCTTCTTCCCTATTCATACCCTATTCATACTGTATCACGCATAACCCAAAAACTATTTTGTCTACCACTGAGTCAGCCTCTAATTACAATAGCCTGGAGCAAATGAGTGTGCTGGAGCTGTTGCAGAACATCAACAAAGAAGACCAAACCGTGCCACAGGCAGTAGCGAAGGCTATCCCGCAGTTGGAGGCGCTGGTAAAGGCCACTGCCGAGAGACTGGAAAAGGGAGGCAGGCTATTTTATATCGGGGCGGGAACCAGCGGCAGGCTGGGTGTGGTGGATGCCTCGGAGTGCCCGCCTACGTATGGTGTGCCGCACGGTATGGTAGTGGGTATAATTGCCGGAGGCGACAGCGCCATACGCAAGGCCGTGGAGTTTGCCGAGGATGACCCCAGCCAGGCATGGAAAGACCTGCAGGCGCACAACATCTCGGACAGCGACATTGTGGTGGGCATTGCGGCCTCTGGCCGAACGCCTTACGTGATCGGGGGCTTACAGGCCTGCCGCAGGCACGGCATCGCCACTGGCTGTGTCGTTTGCAATGCCGGCAGTGCCGTTGCTGCAGAGGCAGACTATCCTGTGGAAGTGGTTACCGGGCCTGAGTTTGTGACGGGCAGCACCCGCATGAAGGCTGGCACAGCCCAAAAGCTGGCGCTAAACATGCTCACAACGGCCACCATGGTGCGCCTGGGCCGCGTGAAAGGCAACAAAATGGTGGACATGCAACTCTCGAATCACAAGCTGGTAGACAGGGGCATACGCATGCTGATGGAAGAGCTTAACCTCACAAACACGGAGGCTGGGGCTTTGCTGAAGAAATTCGGCAGTGTGCGTGCGGCCATGGAGGCATTTGGCAATAACAGCGGCACCTAACGCCAACCTTGTTTTATACCGCTATACATCAAAATATAAGGAAGCCGGACCAAGAAAGTCCGGCTTCCTTATGTATAATCTATTCTGTGTAGGTTACTCCGCCGAGGTCAGGCCTTCCATGAGTATGTTTGCAGCTTCCCGGCTTGGCACGACATACTGTTTTACCGACCAGTCGTAGGCGAGCCTGAACTCCTCCTGTTGCAAACCGAATAGCACCTTCTTTTTATACTCCTCCAGTGGCTCCAGCCCCAAAGCTTTCCGGTTTTCATTTATCCGGTCTACATCGCTGTCGCTCATCTTCTCCACCATAAAGCGCGGTTGTTGCTCGTCTTCCGGGCACTTGCTACAGCTTACCTTCACAAAAGCCTTGGAGCCATACATGTTTCGGCCAGCCTGTTGGTCTAGCAGGTAGGCGACTGGCTGCGGAGCCATGCGCCCCTCCTGCACTGCCTTGGTCAGGAGAGCGGTAAAATCATACCCCTTCCGGGCTTTGGTCTGGCGCTGAATCACGATGCTGAAGCGGGGCAGTTGCTCCAGGGTGTCTGCCACGCCAATCAGGTTTTCGCCCGGATAGCCATACTGCTCAGTCCAGGCCAGTAGGTGCGCTACGTTGGCAGCCTCTATCTTTCGGATCGTGTCGCCGTGCACGCGCCACCCTCCCGCCGCCTCCCTGAAATACTGGTCGCGGGCATACAGTTCGTCCAGGTCGGCACGCAGTTCCTTGTTCAGCGATTCTTCGAACTTGCGCCGACGCTTGGGGTACCTGCGGACAAACTTTTTCCACTTCCGGGTGGTGCGAAGCGAGTCGAACACTTGCTGCCGCTCCAGATACGGCAAGCTCACCCCCTTCAGCACCAGCTGCTCCAGATAGTCGAGAGTCTGTTTGGTGTCATTCAGCTTCCAGGCGCATACGGCTGCATTGTAGTAGTCTTTGGCAAAGGGCAGGGGCACCGCCGCAAAGGCTTTGCGGTACGTGTCCAGCGCCTGGGCATAGTCTCCGGCCAGTATACCTGCCTCCGCCTCCTGCACAACCGGGTGATAGGCGAGGGTATAGTCCGGCCCTTCAGCCCGGGCGGCCAATGCAAACAAAATCAAAAAGGCCGGCACAAGCAGGCAGCTATAAGTAAAGGCACGCCCGGAGCAGGCCATCGTATGTATCGGAGTGTTGAGCATGAGCAAATTTAGTCTGTTTATCCCGGAGGACAAGAAAAGTATTTCTGCTTTCAATACCATGCTTCCCCTCAAAACAGTTCCGACGCAGGCATAAGTTTGAGGCGCAGGCCACCACGGCAGCTTGCAAGAAGACTAAAAAACGCGATAATCAGGAGGCAAAAGACCGGTAGAATCCTCAACTTTGTGGCATCCTTTGCAGTAAATGAAGCAAAACGGCACGTTCCATCACCATTGACTTGTTATGCACACCATCGAACCATTTTATAACTGGCTTGACAACTATTCGGCTTCTGACGACCCCCGCTCGCCGCTGTATGGGGCCGAGTACAGCCTCACCCAATACACCAACACCATCTATGGGTACTACATACACCCGCAATGGGACGATATCGACTCGGAGACGCTCTTCATCAAAATCCTTTATACCGACTATGAACTGGGCTTTACCACCATTGAGTTTATCGGGGAGTGGAACGACGCGCTGCACAACGACATCATGCACCTGAAGCGCAACATCATCGACCCGCTCGTGCAGGAGGGAATTTACCGGTATATCATCGTTGGCGAGAACGTGTTTAATTTCCACGGCTCCGACGACGCCTATTACGAGGAGTGGTTTGAGGATATTGAGGACGGGTGGATTGCCGCGCTGGGCTTCCAGGAATTTGTAATAAGCGAGATGAAAAACTATAGCCTGGACTATTACATCAACTTTGGCGGCCACCTGGACGATATCCCGTGGCGTACCCTTACCCCAAAGCGTTTGTATGCCCTTGTAAACAGCCTGATTCAGAAGCGGCTTGGGGCCTAGCTGAAAATCAGAAGAGGGAAACCTGCAGTGGCTGGCCTCCCTCTTCTGATTGTGTTATCGATCTACTTCATCCTCCACCTCGTCGGCAGCATCCTCCACTTCATCCTCTACCTCTTCGGCGGTATCCTCCACGGTTTTTTCAGTGGATGCGCATCCGGAAAATGTCAATAGCCCTGTAGCCAGCAGCATATACATCGTTTTTTTCATAGCCTTGTCTTTTATCGTGACCATACCACCGCTGCGCGCGTTACGCAACGTGGTTTTCATGCCTTATACGGCCATTGCAGGCAAAAGCAGCAGCAGATGCCCGCATATATGGTAACCGTACAGAAAGGCCTCGTAAAAACAGCAGCGGCTGCCCTTTTTTAAGGGCAGCCGCTGCTGTTTTTACGAGCCAACTTCTACTAATGCTCTACTTCCTCTTCTACCTCTTCAGCGGCATCTTCTATTTCGTCGCCTGCGTGCTCAGCTCCATGCTCCATATCTTCGCCGACTTCCTCAGCTTTGTTTTCGGTCTTGGAGTCGCAAGAAGTTGCGGCAAAAGATAACAGGCCAGCTGTCATCATCATGTATATTGGCTTTCTCATAATCTGATTACTTAGTTTTAAATGTATGTGGTATGGTTATTTTAGTTAACGTCTGCCCGATTACTCTATAACGGCGGTAGTGTCCATGTCCATGTGGTCCATATCATCCATGTCTTCCGCTCTTTCTTCGGCGCGGTCTTCCATTTCCTCTAGGTTTTCCTCACGCTCCTCCGCTCTTTCTTCGGCAGGAGAATCACAAGAGGCAAAACTGAATGCACCCGCGAGTGCAAATACGTAGGCTACTTTTTTCATGATATTAAGGTTTTATGTGAAACACATTTTCCACCAGCCTCCATAAAGAGCACTGATTTATACCACCGCCTATTTAAAGGGATGGCATGCCGAACAATACGACAGTCTTTTAAATATAGTTTGCAAAAAATATATAAAAACACCGAAAGGCACCCGTGTGAGGTGCCTTTCGGATAGCCTGGTTTCAGCCAGGAGCATTTCAGCGTGGCTGAGATTAATGTGCTGCGTCAGTTGGAGCCTCAACTGAGTCAACTGGCATCGCAGTGCTGTCAACCGCTTCTTCCATAGCCGGAGCTTCTTCCATAGCTGGAGCTTCTTCCATAGTTTCAGTAGTCTCAATCTCAGAGGCAGTCTCGTTTGCATTGCTGCAAGATGCGAAAGCGAACAAACCAGCAACGAAAAGTAAACCGTATACCTTTTTCATAATATTTATGTGTTTATAATTGGAGGCGCAAATATACTGCTATATCTGCGCCTTCAACCAAAATGAAATTTATTTTTTCCTAAAAACAAGGTTGATCGGAACGCCCTCGAACCCGAAGTGATCGCGCAGCCTGTTTTCGAGGTAACGCAAGTACGACTCTTTGATGTACTGCGGCAGGTTACAGAAGAACGCAAACGTCGGGTTGTGCGTCGGCAGCTGCGTCACGTACTTGATTTTCACCAGCTTGCCTTTGATGGCCGGCGGCGGATACCGGTCGATGTCCGGCAACAGCAGGTCGTTGAGCTTGGAGGTTGGGATTTTGCGCGTCTTCATGTCATACACGTCCATCGCCTTCTCCACCGCCTTCAGGATACGCTGCTTCGTTACCACCGAGGTGAAAACAACCGGCACGTACTTGATCGGGGCGATACGGTCCAGGATCGCCTCCTCAAACTGCTTGGTGGTATGGGTGTCTTTCTCCACCAGGTCCCACTTGTTCACCAGAATCACGATGCCTTTGCGGTTCTTCTCGGCGAGCGCGATAATGTTCACGTCCTGCGACTCGATGCCACGGGTGGCGTCCAGCATCACGATACAAACATCAGCGTCCTCGAGGGCACGCACAGAGCGCATCACCGAGTAGAACTCAATATCTTCGCTTACTTTGCTCTTGCGGCGCAAACCGGCCGTGTCCACGATGATAAACTCTTTGCCGAAAGCATTGTAGCGGGTATGGATGGCATCGCGGGTGGTGCCGGCCTGGTCTGTCACAATGTTGCGTTCCTCGCCAAGCAGCAGGTTCACAAAAGACGACTTGCCCACGTTCGGGCGACCCAACACGGCTATTTTCGGGATACCCGCATCCGGGTCTTCCACGCCTTCGTTCTCAAAATGTTGCACAACAGCATCCAGCAACTCGCCCGTTCCGGAGCCGTTCTGCGAGGATACCGGGAAGATCTCTTCCCCTATACCCAGCGAGTAGAATTCGCCCATCTGGTTGGCGCGGGCAGTGGTATCGGCCTTGTTGGCCACGATATAAATCGGCTTTTTGGAGCGGCGCAACACGTTGGCGAACTCCTCGTCCAGCCCTGTCAGGCCAGCGTCCACGTCCACCATAAACAGGATCACGTCGGCCTCGCGGAGCGCTATCTCCACCTGCTTGTTAATCTCTTCCTCGAAGATGTCCTCGGAGCCATGTACATAGCCTCCGGTATCGATCACGGTAAAGTACTTGCCCGTCCACTCGCCGTGTCCGTAGCTTCTGTCGCGGGTAACGCCGCTTTCGTTGTCCATGATGGCCTTCCGATGACCGATCAGGCGGTTAAATAAGGTAGACTTGCCCACGTTCGGGCGACCTACAATGGCAATAATGTTCGACATTATTAAGGTATAAAAATAGTTAAAGTGCCCCCGGAGCGCCTTGCCCCGAAGCTTTAGGGTATGATTGAGCTTTGTTTTTGATAGCGAAGAGGAGTGATTTTGAGTTCTGACCAAGCTCATTTCGAGGTGCATAGCCGGGGCTACGTACTGAGAAATAGCTAAAGTCAGGTTTCAAAAGCATTCCTTTGCAGCTCAAAGGACAAAGTGGAATCATACCCTTTATGCTGTGCGCCTACTTACTCGCTGTAACCGAAGCGCCGAAGCAGCTTTTGGTCGGTTCGCCAGTTTTCGTTCACGCGCACATACAAATCAAGGAAAATCTTTTTCTGGAAAAACTGCTCCATGTCCAAACGGGCCTGTGTGCCTACCCGCTTCAGCGCCTCGCCTTTGTTACCGATCACGATGCCTTTCTGGCTACGGCGCTCCACGCTGATCTCGGCCCGGATGCGGATAATGGTCTCCTCCTCCTTAAACTCCTCTACCACCACCTCGCAGCTGTATGGAATCTCCTTTTTATAGTTAAGGAAGATCTTCTCGCGGATCATCTCCGACACGAAGAAACGCTCCGGCTTGTCGGTCAGTTCGTCTTTCGGGAAGTATGGCGGGTGCTCCGGCAGGTAATGTAGCAGGCGCGCGAACAGATGCTCCAGCCCGAAACCATGCAGCGCCGAGATAGGCAATATCTCGGTCGGCTTCATCTTCTCCTCCCAATAGGCCACTTTCTGGTGCAGCTCCTCTTCCGTCGTCTGGTCTATTTTGTTGATGAGCAGCAACACCGGCACCTCTGCGTACTGCAGCCGCTTGATCACGTCTTCCTCGTCGTGGGTCTCATAGATGTCCGTCACGAACAGGATCACGTCGGCGTCCTCGAGCGAGGTGCGCACAAAGCTCATCATCGACTCGTGCAGGGCATACTGCGGCTTGATGATGCCCGGCGTGTCAGAATACACGATCTGGAAATCATCCCCGTTCAGGATACCCATGATGCGATGCCGCGTGGTTTGTGCCTTTGAGGTGATGATGGAAAGCTTCTCGCCCACCAACGCGTTCATCAGCGTGGACTTGCCCACGTTGGGCTTGCCCACAATACTTACAAAACCCGCTTTATGTGCTACTTCGGCCATACTCTTTAAATTTGAGGTTGCAAAATTACTTCTTTTTTACGAGACGGCGGTAGAATGTGTAAATTATTGTGAATGAGGCTTGAAGACACCCTGCTGGTGCGGGCTTGCAGTTTGTGCTTTTGTATTTATATATGGGATAAGGCTGCAAGCTCGCACCAGCGGAGGGAGAAGGATAGAATAAACAGAGGCGGCCTTAAAAATAGCCTGAACAATTTGCGCGCGCGCCGCTTTCACAGAAGCATAACTTTGATGGCATGCAAATGATCTTTGTCATCAAAAAGAAACTATTATACTTTGTATCTTTGCAACCGATAAGCATTTATACCTTCCATGAGCAAAAAAGCTACTGGTAAAATCGGTGTGCTGCTGGTGAACCTAGGCACCCCAGACACGCCAAACACACCTGACGTAAGAAAATACCTCCGTGAGTTCCTGCTGGACAAGCGCGTGATCGACATACCTGCGCCGGCGCGCTACGCCCTGATCAACGGCATCATTGCCCCGTTCAGAGCGCCAAAGTCGGCCAAGATCTACAAGCAGCTTTGGACCGAGCGCGGCTCCCCGCTTTTATACCACGGCCTCGACCTGAAGCAAAAGCTGCAGGCCTCTTTAGGCGACCGCTACCACGTGGCCTTCGGGATGCGCTACCAGAGCCCGAGCATCAAGAGTGCTTTGGAGGAGCTGCGCGAGCAGAGCGTGGAGCGCATTATCGTGCTGCCGCTGTTTCCGCAGTATGCCTCCGCCTCCACAGGTTCGGTGCAGGACAAAGTGATGGAGATTGTGAAGGACTGGTGGGTGATCCCGAGCATCAGCTTCATCTCCAGCTTCTGCGACGACCCGGGATTTATCAAGACGTTTGCGGAACTGGGCAAACGCCACATGGCCAAAGAAGATTATGACTTTGTGGTGTTCAGTTACCACGGTGTGCCCGAGCGCCATATCCTGAAAGGCAGCGACAACGGCTACTGCCAGTTGGGCGCTTGCTGCAACACTTACAACAAACGCAACAAGTATTGCTACCGCGCTTCCTGCTTTGCCACCTCCCGGTTGTTGGCCGCTGAGTTAGGCCTGCGCGAAGACCAGTATACCGTATCTTTCCAGTCCAGACTCGGCAAAGACCCGTGGCTGAAGCCTTATACCGATGTGATTTTGCAGGAACTGCCGGCCAAGGGTATAAAAAAGGTGCTGGCCTACAGCCCCGCGTTCGTAGCCGACTGCCTGGAAACAACGATAGAGGTTGGCTCCGAATTTAAGGAGATGTTTCTGGAGGCTGGCGGCGAGAAGTGGCAGCTAGTAGAGAGCCTGAACGCGGAACCGATGTGGGTTGACGCGGTGAAAGAGATGATTCTGAATAATTAAAGCCTGTCACAAGGTATAAAAAAGAGACGCCCCGGTTCACATGACTGGGACGTCTCTTTTTTATAATTACTTCTGGCACGTATAATGGCGGCCAGCTACGGTTGCTTTAGATATGAACTGCCTCCCTTAACTGATAGGCTTACCACTCTTTCAAACTTACCCTTAAACGGACAATCAGCAACCGGTTAGATTCTGTCAAAATCCACGCCCGTGTCAGTCATGGCGGCAACTGCACTGGATAGTTTTTTCAGCAGTTTCTCGGGGTCTTCCTCCACAATCAGGCTGTCGCGGTATGCGGGCTTGATAAATCCCTCGGCCACACCGTGGTTGATCATCTGGAGAAAGTGGTTGAAGTAGCCATTCACGTTATAAAACGCCACTGGCTTCCGGATAATGCCGAGCTGGTTCCACGTGATAATCTCATTGATTTCGTCCAGGGTGCCGAAGCCGCCGGGCATGGCCACGAAGGCATCCGCACGCGTCGCCATCAGGGCTTTGCGCTCGTGCATGGTCTCCACCACGTGCTGCTCTGTCAGGCCGGTATGCGCCACTTCCCTGGCCACCAGGCTCTGCGGAATCACACCAACGGCATTGCCGCCGCCGGCCAGCACGGCATCGGCAATGGTGCCCATCAGGCCTACTTTCCCACCCCCAAACACAAGGACTACGTTTTGGGCGGCCATCAAACTACCCAAGGCAGCGGCTGATTTTTTATATGCTTCGCCCTGTCCTTCGTTGGCTCCGCAGAATACGGCTATACTTTCCATGTATGATTTTATATGGTATGAGCATGATCTAAAGAAAAGGCTTCAATATTGCTGCTGAAGCCTTTCTGCTACATGCGACTAACTGATCAGGCTGGCACATTTTTATATAGCTTCGCCAGTGTCTCGGCGGCAAAGTCAATTTCTTCGGGAGTGTTGTATTTGCTGAACGAGAAACGCACAGACCCCCGCTCCGGATCGCAGCCCAGCGCACGCAGCACATGCGAACCAGTGTTGGCCCCGCTGCTGCAGGCGCTGCCGCCCGATACAGACACTTTATTTATATCCATGCTGAAGAGCAGCATCTCGTTGATGTCAGAGGCTGGCAAACTGGTGTTCAGCACGGTATAAAGGCTTCTGTCGCCAAACTCCGACATGCCGTTAAAGCTAATGTCGTCCATCTGCTCCTTCAGCTTGCTGATCATCCTGTCTTTCAGGCCCTGTATATGGCGGGTATGCTCCTCCATGTCGCGGTAGGCAATCTCCATGGCTTTGGCCAGACCGATGATGCCGTATACGTTTTCGGTGCCGCCGCGCATGTTGCGCTCCTGCGCCCCGCCCTGTATCAGCGGCTGTATCTTCACGCCCGCATCGCAGTACAGGAACCCGACACCTTTCGGCCCGTGGAACTTGTGCGCGGAGCCTACAATAAAGTTAGCGCCCAGCGTTTGCAGGTCATGCTTGTAGTGGCCCATCGTCTGCACGGTATCCGAGTGGAAAATGGCATTGTGCGTTTTGCAGATGCGCCCGATTCCCTCCACATCGTTCAGGTTACCGATCTCGTTGTTGGCGTGCATCACCGACACCAGCGTTTGCGGCTGGCCGGCCAGCAGCTCATCGAGGTGGTCCAGGTCCAGGTTGCCGCGCTCGTCGTGGCGCAGATACAGCACCTCTACTCCCTGTTTCTCCAGCAGTTCCATCGTGTGCAGCACGGCGTGGTGCTCCAGTTTAGAGGTAATGGCGCGCTTTATACCCAACGAGTGGCAGGTACAGACAAGGGCCATGTTATCGGCCTCGGTGCCCCCTGAGGTAAAGAAAATCTCTGCCGGGGATGTGTTCAGCAGCGTGGCCACCGTTCGTCGCGCTTTCTCAATCGCCGCCCTCACCTCGCGCCCGTGCGAGTGGATAGAAGAAGGATTGCCATAATGCTCCAGCATGAATGGGGCCATCGCGTCAAAGACCTCCTTGTCGAGCGGCGTGGTGGCGGCATTATCTAAATAAACACGCATATAATTAAGCTTAGTATTCTGACTCACTCCTTACAGAACTGCAGGAGTATAAAAAAAAGTTGCGCCAAGGGCAGGAATCACCTGTGTCCGCTGGCGCAACTTGTAGAGCTGCAATAGTTATGTATGGCAACAACACATAGGATCCCTTATGCTTTTACAGAGATGATCTCTTTAATGTCGGCGATGATTTTATTGGCCAGGTGCTCAGCCGTCGCGTTGCTGTCTGACTCGGCATAGATACGGATAATGGGCTCTGTGTTGGATTTGCGCAGGTGTACCCACTCTTTGCCGAATTCTATCTTAACCCCGTCTATGGTGTTAACGGGCTGCTTGGCATAGCGCTCCTGCACCTGCTGCAACACATGGTCCACGTCCACGTCCGGGGTTAGCTCGATCTTGTTTTTTGAGATATAGTAATTCGGGTAAGAGGAGCGCAGGCGCGTCATACTTGTTCCGGAATTAGCCAGGTGCGTCAAAAACAAGGCGATGCCAACCAGGGCGTCGCGACCATAGTGCAGCTCAGGGTAGATAATCCCCCCGTTGCCCTCACCACCGATAACCGCTTGCTTGGCTTTCATCATGTTCACCACGTTCACCTCGCCCACAGCAGCGGCGGCATACTCGCCTCCGGCCTTCTCGGTCACGTCGCGCAATGCCCTGGTCGAGGACAGGTTCGACACGGTATTGCCTTTCTGGTGCTTCAGCACATAGTCGGCCACCGCCACCAAGGTATACTCCTCGCCAAACATACTGCCGTCTTCGTTTACCAGCGCCAGGCGGTCCACATCCGGGTCCACCACAATGCCCAGGTCGAACTTGCCCTTCTCCATAATTTTGGATATCTCGCGCAGGTTCTCTGGCAGCGGCTCCGGGTTATGGGCAAAGTTGCCGTCTGGCTCGCAGAACAGCTTTTCTATCTTCTTCACGCCAAGCGCCTCTAATAGCATCGGCACGGCAAAACCGCCGCTTGAGTTTACGGCATCCACCACAACGCTGAAGTTTTTGGCGCGGATGGCCTCAACATCTACCAAGGGCAGCGCCAGAATCGCCTGGATGTGCTTTTTCAGGGCTGTGTCGGTTTGCCGGTACTTACCCAGGCTGGTTACCTGCGCAAACACAAAGCTTTCCTTTTCGGCAATGTCCAGCACCAGTTTGCCTTCTTCGTCCGAGATAAACTCCCCCTTCTGGTTCAGCAGCTTCAGCGCGTTCCACTGCTTTGGGTTGTGGCTGGCCGTAAGGATGATCCCGCCGCCAGCTTTCTTGGCCGGAACTGCCATTTCCACGGTGGGCGTGGTAGACAGCCCAACATCAATAACGTCGATGCCGAGGCCTTGCAGCGTAGCGCACACCAGTTTGTTCACCATTTCGCCAGAGATGCGGGCATCGCGGCCAACAACAATCGTGTTTATGCCGGTTGTCTGTTGCACCCATGTGCCGTATGCTGCTGCGAACTTAACAACGTCGACAGGCGTGAGACCTTCACCTGCCTGTCCGCCTATCGTTCCACGTATTCCTGAGATTGATTTTATTAAAGCCACTTGTTAAGGTTTTTACTTAGGCAAAAGTAGTAATTTCGTTATTCTAAAAGAATTTTTAACTGCGGAATACTTCCCTTGTACAGCAAGTTTCCCTTTGGCCTTCTCCTCCTCGCACCTTGCCAGCGGGTCTCTTTTTTCACGCATTCTCGTATCTATACCTCCATAAATTATAGCGTCCGATATACACTTGCTATTTAAAACGAAGCATTGGCAATATTAAAATACATATTTCGAGCAATTTATTTATATTTCCAGCTTAAACTAAACTGCTTTGTACATACATCTTAGCATCTTTCCCTGCTTTAGAATGACAAAACGAAGCAGCGGATGATAGCAAGCTGTTCGCAAACTTTCGTATATTTGATGTTATGAGCACCATGAATTTTGACGACAGCCCCCGCGGCAGGCAGCTAGAGGCTTTTAATCGGCTGCTGGATGTGATGGATGATTTGCGTGAGAAGTGCCCCTGGGACCGGAAGCAAACCCTTGAAAGTCTGCGCCATCTCACTATTGAAGAGACGTATGAGCTCTCCGACGCCATTCTGAAGGCAGACATGCCTGAGATTAAAAAGGAATTAGGGGATGTGATGCTGCACCTGGTGTTCTACGCAAAGATAGCTTCCGAGCAAAATGCCTTTGATTTGGCAGACGTGCTGCAGGCGCAATGCGATAAGCTAGTATTCAGGCACCCACATATATATGGAGACACCAAGGCCGACACAGAGGAGGAGGTAAAGCAAAACTGGGAAAGGCTGAAGCTGAAAGAAGGGAACAAATCTGTGCTGGGTGGCGTACCCTCCTCATTGCCGGCACTGGTAAAGGCGATGCGCATACAGGAAAAGGCACGCGGCGCGGGGTTCGACTGGGACGACAAAGCACAGGTATGGGAGAAAGTGCAGGAGGAACTAAGCGAGTTTGAGGCTGAGTTCAATGTACCGAAAGGGGCCACTATCGATCAGGAGAAGGCAAACGCCGAGTTTGGAGACCTGCTGTTCTCGCTGATTAATTTCGCGCGTTTTGCTGGAATAAACCCTGAAGAGGCACTTGAGCGCACCAACCTAAAGTTTATAAGCCGATTTCAATTCCTGGAGACAGAATCAGGGAAAGACGGTAAAAATCTACAGGACATGACGCTGAACGAGATGGACTTTTACTGGAACAAGGCAAAAAATCGTTAGGCATGCATACAATCTGTTAGAATTAATTGCTATGTTTAACCCACTTTTTTCTGTGAAGCCGTTACAGACAAAATCGTTTTAGCTTAATAAGTTTACTGCACATGCAACCTTTTTCCGGGACGCTGGTGTTAGCCTGAAAACATTATCCGCCTATGTATCAGCAATTTATAGCTTAAATTTATACATGCTCTGGATACTGCTCTCAAATAGGCTTGTACCGTTAGTGTCTTGCGTGCCTTCATTCTGGTTTGAAGTATAAACTTTAATTCAGCTCCCTGCAAGCATCTTTTTTGGCCGGAAGCAACGCTAACATTAGGAATTTAAAAGTAGAAAAGCTTAAATTAGGGTGCCAAAGAGGCTCTATGAGATATTTTCATAAAATGCCGGCCACGACAGATTTGAAAGTTTGAGAAAAAACAGAAATTGCGAATTCAACAAAGAACTAAAACTAAACGAATTACATTTTACATTTACCAAACAATTTATTACAACACAAACAGCTAAACTTTAAACTTTTAAGAAAATGGAAAAAAAGACTGCAGTAGTGAACAAGAATGCTAATGTAGAGAAAAAGGCCAGCCCTGTAGGGAGTATTTTCGCAAGCGTTGTTATTCCGCTTGCTATTATAGCTTGTGTGCTTATCTATATGTATGTACTGGGTAACCCTGGCAACTTCGAAGGCAACGACCCGAACAGCCATCCGCTTCCAGGCAACTACCTTGGCATTGTATACAAAGGAGGCTGGGTAGTACCTATCCTGATGTCTCTAGTATTAATGGTATTCATCTTCTCTATCGAGCGTGCCCTGACAATCAGCAAGGCCAAAGGGAACAAAAGCGTAGCTGGTTTCGTGAGAACGATCTCTGCCAAACTGAACCAGCGTGACATCAACGGCGCTATTGCTGCCTGCGATGCGCAGAAAGGCTCTGTGGCCAACGTGGTGAAGTCAGGTTTGCTGAAGTACAAGGAGATGCTGAACGAGCCGGAGCTTCTTAAAGCTGAGAAAGTGGCCGCTATCCAGAAAGAAATTGAGGAATCAACTTCGCTGGAACTGCCTATGCTTGAGAAGAACCTGGTAATTATCTCTACTATCGCCTCTATCTCTACACTGGTAGGTTTGATTGGTACAGTACTTGGTATGATTAAGGCATTCGCGGCCCTTGCACAAGGTGGTGCTCCGGATGCAGTTGGTCTGGCAAACGGTATCTCTGAGGCCTTGATTAACACGGCACTCGGTATTACAGGTTCTGCCCTGGCTATCGTAGCGTACAACTATTTCACAAGCAAAATCGATGAGCTTACGTATAGCATTGATGAGGCCGGTTTCAGCATCATCTCTACTTTCGCGGCTCAGCATGACACTGCTCCTGTGAAAACCCAAACTGTATAGTTCACCGCTTAACGAAAGAATATGCCTAAAGTAAAAGTAAAAAGAACAAAGCCTTCCCTGGACATGACGCCCATGGTGGACCTTGCCTTCTTGCTGGTTACTTTCTTTATGCTAACAACAAAGTTTGCTCCTGAAGAGTCTGTGGTAGTGGATACCCCCTCTTCTGTATCGGAGATAAAACTGCCAGAAATCAACGTAATCACCATTACAGTCGACAACAACGACCGGGTGTTTTTCGGGGTGGATGGTCAGCAAACAAAGGAAGCGTTACTTAGCAAGATGTCGGGCAAATACGGTGTCAACTTTAACGAAGAAGAAACAAAGACCTTCACGCTGCTTACTAACTTTGGCGTGCCGGTAAACCAGCTGAAGTCTTACCTGGCGATGGAACCCAACTCCAGAAAGAATGTAAACCAGCCTGGTATTCCGATTGACTCTACGTCTAACGAACTGGGTGACTGGGTGCTGCAGACGCGTCTGACAAACCCACAGGTTGTAATTGCCATCAAAGGAGACAATGATGTGAGTTACAAAACCATCCAGCGCGTTATTCAAATCCTTCAGGACAAGAAAGTGAACAGGTTTAACCTGATCACGGACATGGAGGCAAGGCCAAGCAACTTATAATTTAAAAGGAGATAAGACGATGGCAGAAATCCAAGAAAAAGCTGACTCCGGTAAAGGAGGGAAAAAAAGAGCCAAAAAAATGTCTGTCCACCTGGACATGACACCAATGGTAGACTTAGCCTTCCTCCTGCTCACGTTCTTCATGCTTACCACTACGTTCAGCAAGCCACAGACCATGGAGATTAACATGCCTGTGAAGCCTGACACTGAAGAAGAGCAGATTGCTCTGAAGGCAAGTAATGCAATGACGATAATCCTTGGCGAGGACGACCACTTATACTATTATTTCGGACTTGGCGACCCTGCTGAAAACCCGGAACTGATAGAAACGGACTACTCGGCAAACGGCATCAGAAAGGTATTGGTATCACCCAAGGTGAAATCCAATGACAAGATGACCGTTATGATCAAGCCTATGGAGAAGTCGCGCTACAAGAACGTGGTAGACATACTGGATGAGTTAAAAATCACTGATACTAAGAAATTTGCGCTTGTCGATATTGCCGACAACGACAAAAAATTGGTAGAATCAAAATTAGGAGAATAAACCATGGACAGTAACTTAGCAGCTAAAGCATCGCTTGACGACATCGTCTTTGAAGGACGAAACAAAGCATACGGTGCCTACCTACTTCGCCGACTGTACAACAACCACATTACAAAGGCCGCTATTATTGCCACGGCTTTGTTCCTTTTGTTTATCAGCATTCCGCTGATAGCTCGCATGCTTGCAAGCGAAGAAGAGGAACAGGTGGTTGAACGTATCATAACCGAAGTAGACCTGGCGCCACCACCACCAATTGATGAGGCCACGCCGCCGCCACCGCCGCCGCCACCAGATCTTCCACCGCCACCGCCACCCGTGCAGGCTACTGTAAAGTATACCCCGCCGATTGTAAAGCGTGACAACGAGGTTGTGGAAGAGGAAGAGATTCCGGATGTGGAGGAGCTTCAGGAAGCTGAGGCAGCATTAAAAACTGTGGAAGGCGTTAAGAACGCCCCGCCTGATTTGAGTGGCCTTGACGGAACGAGCAATGTTGTAGCAGAAGTGGTTGAGGAGAAACCTTATACCTATGTAGAGCAGATGCCGTCTTTCCCTGGTGGAGAGACAGAGATGCTTAAATATCTGGGTAAGAACATCCGCTACCCTGCAGCAGCACAGCGTGCCGGTATCGAGGGTATCGTAGTTTTGTCTTTCGTAGTAAGCAAGACAGGCGAGATATCTGAAATCCAGGTAATCAAAAAACTTGGAGGAGGTACTGACGAAGAAGCAATGCGTGTTGTGAAAACAATGCCAAAGTGGACTCCTGGCAAGCAGAACGGTAGAGCCGTACCTGTGCGCTACACACTGCCTGTGCGTTACACAATCAAGTAAAACCTTTCTTAGGTTAATAGAAGAGCCCAATCAGCATGTTGCCGATTGGGCTCTTTTTATACCCCAGTTGCTCACGTTTTCTAATAAGGCCCCTTCAAGCAAATTAGCCGGATAACTCATATCATAAGACTTATACTCCACCAAAACGTCGAGCTAAACAAAGCCCAGGCTACCAAAGGATGAAATGCCATACGTCAAAGGAATGCGCACTATGTCAGTTTTGTTGGCATGTACTTTCTTTTTATGGCTAATAGGTTTATTTTTAAGGGTTAAATCATATGCTCATCTGAGAATCCGAACATGCTGAAACCCAAAAGAAATGAAACTGACCCGCAGGCGAGCTTTTATAATAAGTTTGCCCGCATCTTTGGTTTACTAATGACGCTCGTTTACGTGGCGCTGGGCTTGTTCATCATGTTTGCAGGAGACAGCTTGCAATTGAGTGTGGGCAAAGAGTTCCGGTATATGCTTGGCGGAATCTTAATCTTATATGGTGTCGTAAGGTTTATAAGGGTATACCAAAGTAACACACGCAATAAAAATAACCGATATGAAGAGTAGAGCACACTGGATAGCTTTGGCTATAACCATACTGGTCTTACAAGCTTGTGGAGGGAATACCTCGGACACCGCACTAAGCACCCCGACCTCAGGAAACGTGAACATCAGTGTAGATGAATCCTTTCAACCGATTATAAAATCTCAGGTAGACACTTTCGAAGGCATATATGACCAGGCTCATGTAAATGCAGCTTACAAGCCGGAGGGTGAGGTGATTAAGGAATTCCTTAATGACAGCACCAGAATTGTGATCTTGTCCAGGGAACTGACGCCAAGTGAGGTGGCATCCTTCGAAGAGCACAAGCTCATCCCGCGCACAACCAAGATTGCCATTGACGCTATTGCCCTTATCACGAACCCCAGCAACGCGGATACCCTCCTGACGATGGCTGAAGTTAAAAGCGTGTTTGCAGGAAAAACAAAGAGTTGGAAGGAGCTGGACGAGACCTCCGAACTGGGAGAGATCACAATTGTGTTTGATAATAACAACTCAAGTACCGCGCGATACGTACGAGATTCGTTGACTGTAGACCAGAAGCTTCCTGCAAATACATTCGCAGCGAAGTCTCATGAAGCCCTGATCGAGTATGTGGCCCAGAACAAGAATGCAATCGGTGTGATTGGCGTAAACTGGATCAGCGACTTTGATGACTCTACAGTAGTAGGTTTCCTTAAAAATATAAAGGTATTGGGTATAAGTGCTGACCCGGCTCCGACTACAACCGGAAGCTTTTTTCAGCCTTACCAGGCCTACATAGCACAGGAAGCATACCCATTACGGCGTTTTCTTTACGTGATCAGTACAGAGGGGCGAACAGGTCTTGGCACAGGTTTTGCATCGTTCATTGGCGGAGATCAGGGACAACGCATTTTTCTAAAATCAGGGCTTGTGCCTGCCACCATGCCAGTGCGCGTTATCGGACTACGGAATTAATTTCTGCCAATACGGGCACCTCATTAAAACTTAAAACACAACTAAACTTTAATACAGATGACGAATAAATGGAAGTATATTGCCCTAATGGCGGCCGCTTTCCCTGCCACAGCAGCCTTTGCTCAATCAGGAGACGCTGGTAGAAAAGCTGTTGAATTAGAGCGTTACGAAGAGGCTAAATCTATCTATAAGAAGCAGCTAGGCGACAGAAAAGCTGACAATGCTTACTTCGCACTTGGTAACATATACCTCAATACACAAAAACTTGACTCTGCAGCTTTTTACTTTAACCAAGGGATAGCGCAGAACAGGAAATCTGCCATTAACTATGTGGGTTTAGGTAAGATTGAAATGGAGCGCGGTAACATGCCCAAGGCACAAGAGCACTTTGAGCAAGCGTTAAAGTATAGCAAATCTAAAGACGCTTTTGTGCTGACAATGCTAGCTGAATCTTACCTTAGCCAAGGAGAGAACGGCGCTACAAAGGCAATAGAGTATTCGAAGAAAGCAGTTGAGCGCGATACTAAAAACCCTTTAACTTATCTGGTAATGGGTGATGCGTATTTGCTCCAGAAGAATGGTGGCGAGGCCATGACGGCATATGACCGTGCTATTCAGTTGGACGATACCTTCGCAAAAGTGTATCTGCGTAAGGGTCAGCTTTATACCAGCTCCCGAAACTACAACGAAGCTGAGGCGGCTTTTACAAAGGCGATCGAGATCAACCCTAACTATGCACCTGCCTACCGTGATCTTGGCGAGTTGTATTACTTCGCTGGTCAGTACGACAGAGCACTTTCTACATTCCAGAAATACGTGGATATGGCAGAAGACACGCCTGAGACACGTGCCAAGTACGCTTCTTTCCTGTTCCTGACTAAAAATTACGACAAGGCGCTTACAGAAGCTGAGCAAGTACTTCAGAAGCAGCCTGACAATACAACGATGAATCGTTTGCGAGCTTACTCTTATTTGGAGTTGAACCAACCTGAGAAAGCATTGGAGGCGATTGACACGTATATGCAAAAAGCAGATCCTAACAAGCTCATCGCTGAGGATTATGAGTATTATGGCCGCATCCTGAACAAGAACAAGCAGCCTGAGAAAGCAATCGTGAACATGGAGAAAGCACTCCAGATGAACGAGGAGAATGTGGAGCTTTATGCCGACCTGGCCAATGCGTATGCCCAGAACAACCAGTATGACAAGGCTATCGAAGTGTATGAGCGCAAGCGCAAAAACGCGGAACCTAGCAATGCCGATTACTACTACATGGGTAACATCTATATGATGGCTGGTGAAGAAAAAGCAGCGGCGAAAGAAACTGCGGCAGCTAACGAGTTTTTCAAGAAAGCTGACGAAACGTACGGGAAAGTTACCTCTACAAACCCAACGTATGCTTACGGTCACCTTTGGAGAGCACGTGCTCAAGCCAGCCAGGATCCAGAAACCACACAAGGACTGGCAAAACCATACTACGAGGAATTTATCAAAATAGCCGGTACTGAAAAAGACAAGTATAAGAGAGATCTGATCGAAGCCAACTCTTACTTAGGCTATTATTTTTACTTGAAAGGTGAAAGAGATAATGCTGTGAAGCACTGGCAGGAAGTTAAAAACCTTGATCCAGAAAACCCACAGGCAGCTGCTGCGCTAAACGAAATTGGAAAATCAGCCAAAAGGAAATAGGAAAAGCACTTAAGCAGACAAAAGCCCCATTCTATATAGAAATGGGGCTTTTTGTTTGTAGCTATAAAGTAATCTGGAATAAAAACGTAAGCTTTCGCTGGTACAAGCTTGCAGCTTCTGTTTCCATACATGATTAGCTCCAGCAGAATTTGACCTAATCAGTTTCCTTAAGGCGTTTTACTGGCCTTCATATAATTCCCACTTGGCCAGGACAGCGGCAAAATCTTCAGGCAGTTCTGAATCGAACTGGATGACTTCTTTTGAGATGGGATGCTTGAAGCCAAGCGACTTGGCATGCAAGGCCTGGCGTGGCATAAGTTTGAAGGCATTCTCCACAAAAGACTTGTAAGAGCCATTAGGCGAGCCACTCAATATTTTGTCTCCGCCATACATGGCATCCGAAAACAGCGGATGCCCCAAATACTTCATATGGGCGCGTATCTGGTGGGTACGGCCAGTCTCGAGGTTACACTGCACCAGCGACACGTACTTAAAGTTGCGCAATACCTTGTAATGTGTCACGGCGTGCTTGCCATACGTGCCGTCTGGGTAGACCGACATTACCCTTCTGTCCTTCACACTACGGCCAACATGCCCTGTAATAGTGCCTTGCTCCTCTTTGGGCACTCCCCATACCAGCGCGTAATAGGTGCGTTCTATGGTATGGTCAAAGAACTGCTTTGCCAGATAGGCCATGCTGTAATCTGTCTTCGCGATAACCAGAAGCCCTGAGGTATCTTTGTCGATCCGGTGTACGAGCCCCGGTCTGCCCTCCCCGTGTCGGGTAGTGGGCAGGTTCTGGAGGTAAAACGTGAGCGCATTCACTAGTGTGCCCGTCCAGTTGTTGTACGCCGGGTGCACCACCATACCTGGCTCTTTGTTTACCAGCAGCAGTTCCTCATCCTCATACACAAAGGTAAGCGGGATATCCTCCGGCACAACGTCTGTGTCGCGGGGAGGCTCTGCCAGAATGATCGTGATGATGTCCTGTGGCTTTACCTTATAGCTGACCTTTACGGGCTTTTGGTTTACCTGCACCGACTCAGACCGTATGGCCTCCTGCAGCTTGTTGCGCGTTACATTGGGCAGGCGATCCATTAAAAACTTATCGATGCGCAACAGGGCCTGCCTTTTGTCCACTACTATCCGATGGTGTTCATACAACTCATCGGAGTCTTCAGTGTTTTCTTCCGGTTCAAGATACTCTGCCAAGGGAAAATATATAAAGGTAAAAAAAAGAAAGCCGAAGTATACACAACGGCTTTCCAGTTATATGAAAGAAGGATGCTTATTTGTTCTTCTTCTTGGTGGTTGTTGGCTTTGCTGGAGTAGTTGTGGCAGCAGGCTTGGTGGCAGCAGGCTCAGTTGTTTGCTGCGCCTTGGCTGGGTCTACGCCCAATTTCTTCAGCACAAGCGGAGAGATGTCGCCATCTTCAGGGCCTGCAAGCAGTGCTTGGTTGCTGATGATGTAGGTATACCCATTCTCAACGCGCACTTCTTTGATGGCCTGGTCAATCTTGCCGATCACCGGATCAACAAGCGACTTTTCCTTCTGCTGCAAAGAAGACTGTGCGCTTCGCTGAAACTCCTGTATAGAGTTGTTCAGGGTCATCAGTTCCTTCTCTTTATCGTCGCGCACTACTTTGTCCATGGTAGCGGCTCCTTTTTCGTAAGCCTGCAGCTTCGACTCATACTCAGCGTATTTTGTCTTCAATTGGCTTTCGAGCTGCGTGCTGTGGGTCTTAAGCTCAGACTCTATCTGCTTGCTCTCTGGCATTTGCAGCAAGATGTATTCTACGTTAGTATAACCAATCTTAAGCGGCTGGTCGTTGCTCTGTGCAAAAGACGCAAAGCTGATCAGTAAGAACGCTACTACTAGTGTTTTAATCTTGTTCATCGTTGGTTCGGTTGATTAATAATATATTAGGTTTAGTTGTTAGGCTTCTTCTTAGTCTCTTTTTTTGCTGGTTGCTGCGTTGGTTGCGTTTCCTGCGGCTCTTCCGCCCCTACGTCCGGCAGATTCCCGGGGTCGTCCACCGCGCTGTTTGCGGGCGTTTGCCCCTGCTGGTTCTGCCGCTCCGAGGCTAACCCCAGCGATTCGAGCACATACTCTGTATAATCGTGCACCGGGTTGGTATAAATCATCACCAGGTCGCCGGACTTATCGAACATCATCTGCACTCCTTTGGATTTGGACACCTTTTCGACGGCTTCGAATACCTCATCCTGTATGGGCCGCATCAGTTCCTGACGGCGCTTAAACATCATTCCTTCATACCCAAAAACCTTCTGCTGATAATCGTGCAGCTCGGCCTCTTTCTTGGCTATTTCGATTTGCCGCTTTTTCTTCATCTGCTCTGTCAGCAGCACTTCCTCGGCCCTGTAATCCTGTTTCAGTTTGTCTGACTCTTGCTGCAACTGCTCAATCTCCTTTTGCCAGGCCGAAGCGTATTTATCCATCTCCTGCTGCACTTTGTTGTAAGCCGGCATCTTGCTCAGGATAAAATTCGAGTCAATATAGCCAATCTTCTGAGCATGCGAAACAGATGCCAGCAAAAAGCCCGTTATAAAGATGAACAAAAACTTCCTCATACAAATTCCTTGCGGTTAACGTATCTGCTGCCCGATCACGAAGTGGAACATGCCTCGCTTGTCGTCCAAGCCACCCGGCAGTGTGTCCAGCCTCCAGGCATAGTCAAACCCGAGCAAACCGAAGGCCGACATAAAGATCCTGGCACCCACACCTGCTGAACGGTATAGCTTGAACGGGTTGTACTGGTCAAAAGACCCGTAGTTATTGCCCGCCTCCAAAAACGCCAGACCATAAATGGTGGCTGCAGGGTTCGGCGAGATCAACTGGCGGGCCTCAAACACAAACTTGTTATAGGCGATACCCCCTGCTGAGTTCAGATAGCTGTCCGTGGAATTCACGACTTTTGCCTCTTCGTAACCGCGCAAGCCGACATATTCTGTACCCACGAAGTAGTTACCGCCTCCTAAGCCCGTACCACCCAGCTTGAAGCGCTCAAATGGCCCCACGGTAGTGTTGTTGCTGTAAGTGCCCAGGAAGCCAAAGTGCGCGCGGGTGTTCAACACCAAATTCCCTGCCAGGTTTAGGAAGTAGGATGCGTCGAACATCCACTTGTTAAACTCAATGTATTCAAACTGATCCTTTCGGTCTGACAAAAGCGAGTATGGCGGTGTCACGTTCAGGCTCAATGTAAACGAAGAGCCCCTTCTCGGGAAGGTAGGATTATCTATACTAGAGCGGCCCAGCGTGTTGGTAAAGGATACACTGTTTGATACGCCATCAGAAAAACCTTCCGCCAGTGGGAAGTTGTTCAGGTTATAGCGGTTATAAGACAGCGAGTGATTCATGAAGAAGAAGTTGTCTGGCCAGTTCAGGCGTCTGCCCAAGCTGATAGATGCTCCGTCCACGTTCAGGCTCTGTGCATTTGCATCTGTTGAGAGCGAGAATCTTCTAACCGTCTTGAAAAGGCTTACAGTCAGGGAGTTTGCCTTACGGCCTCCCAGCCATGGCTCTGTAAACGACAGGGAGTATGACTGATACAGCCGGCCGTTTGCCTGTATGTTCAGAGAAAGGCGCTGCCCGTCGCCGGTTGGCACCGGTCTCCATTCGGAAAGGTCGAGCATCTTACGGGTGGAGAAGTTGTTGAGCGTAAGTCCCACGGTACCCACGGCACCGAGCACACCTCCCCAGCCGCCAGACAAGCTGATCTGGTCATTGGGGCGCTCCACCACGCTGTAGTTGATGTCCACTGTGCCGTCTGCCTCATTCGGGATGGGGTTCAGGCCAATGGTTTCCGGGTCGAAGTAGCCTAAGGCAGCCAGTTCGTTTCTGGTCCTGATCAGGTCATCGCGGCTATACTTCTGGCCAGGCAGTGTCCGAATCTCGCGAAGAATCACGTGGTCGCTGGTTTTGTCGTTGCCTGTAACCGTGATTTTGTTGATGGTTGCCTGCGGCCCTTCCGTCACGCGCATCTCCAGGTCAATCGAGTCGCCCTCCACATGCACTTCTACCGGCTCTATTCTAGAGAACAGATAACCGTCGTTCTGGTATAGCGCCGAAACGTCTACTCCCCCCGTCGGGTTATAATTGAGGCGCTTGTCCAGTTCCTGCTGGTTATACACGTCACCCTTGGTTATACCCAGCACTCTGGACAGGTAAGCGTCCTCATACAGGTAATTGCCTTCCCAGGTAATGTTCCGGAAATAGTAGCGCCTGCCTTCATCTACCGTAATCCGCACGCCCAGCCTGTCGTCGCTAATCCTGTACACGGAGTCAGAAACAATGGTGGCGTCCCGATACCCCTCTTTGCTGTAGAAGTCCAGCAGGTGCTGCTTGTCGGCATCGTATTCCGTCTGGTTGAACTTAGAGGAGGTGAATATTTTGTAGATTTTCTTCTCTTTGGTTTTCTTGAGTTGCTTCTTCAGCTTTTTGTCCGCGAATGCCTCGTTCCCCACAAATTCGATCTCTGCGATTTTCACTTTGTTGCCTTTGTCCACATGGATGTTGAGCACGACACTGTTGGGCAAGGTAGAGTCCGGTCGCTGCGTGATGTTGATCTTGGCGTTCAGGTAACTCTTCTCCAGGTAGTAGTTGCGAATCACGTTGCGTGTGCTGTTCAGCACGGCGTCTGTCACGATGCGGCCACGCTGCAGCGGCACTTTGGTACGGAGCGCATCTGACTGTGTCTTATTTATACCCGAAAAGCGGAAGTCAGACAGGCGGGGACGCTCTTTCAGGTCAAACGTCAGGAAGATCAGGCCTCCCTCGGGGCGGGCAAAAACCTCCACATCGCCCAGAATGCCCTGCTGCCATAGTTTTTGGATGGCGCGGCTGATATCCTCTCCGGGCACCGTGATCTCATCTCCCTCCTTCAGACCAATTACCGAGATAAGCGCCATCGGCTCCAGAAACTTTGCACCCGTTACCGAAATACCGCCGATGCGGTATTGCTTTGGCTGTGCGTAATCTACTGCGCCCTGAGCAGGTTTGTTTAGAACTTGAGAAGAGGCAGCACCCGCCGATAACAGCAGCAGCACAAGCACCCATATACATCTTGTCATTGGTATTCTTATCACTTGATTATTTGTTCACTTGTCTTCCCGAAACGCCGCTCCCGGCGCTGGTAAGAAATTATTGCCTCATACAAGTGCTCTTTCCTGAAGTCAGGCCAAAGCAACTCTGTGATGTAAAGTTCGGTATATGCTAATTGCCACAGCAGAAAGTTACTGATGCGTTGTTCGCCGCTCGTGCGGATAAGCAGCTCAGGATCCGGAATGCCCGCTGTGGACAGGCGGTCTGCCACCGTGGCCTCGTTTATGGCACTGGCCTGGAGCTTTCCTTGCGCCACCTCCGTTGCCACCTGCTGCATGGCCTGCGTTATGTCCCAGCGGCCGCTATAGCTGAGCGCCAGCACCAGCGTCATGCCCGCGTTTTGTTTGGTCAGCTCGATGGCCTCCATCAGTTCCCGCTGGCAGGCTTTTGGCAAGCTTTCGGTATCTCCGATCGTTTGCAGCCGGATGTTGTTCTTGTTGAGTGTGGCGGTTTCCTTGCGTATGGTAGATACCAGCAATGTCATCAAGGCTGTAACCTCCGCCATAGGCCGGGACCAGTTTTCGGTAGAGAAAGCATAGAGGGTCAGGTATTCCACGCCAAGCTCTGCAGCGCCCTCCACTGTGTCGCGCACCGCCTTGATCGCATTCTGGTGCCCAAATATCCGCAGCCCACCTCTTTGCTTCGCCCAACGCCCATTGCCGTCCATTATAACGGCGATGTGCCTCGGTAAATTGCCTAAGTTTACGTTCTCCTTAAGATTCATTAAAACACAATTTCCCCGCAAGTTACAAAAACCATCACAAATTTGTGGAACATTGCAACTTAATCTAGGAGACCGGCTTTATTCTTATACACAGGGGGGCAGTTTGTGCGATAAAAGGTGTAGGATATGCTCACGCCGTTGTAGAAATACCAGTCCTTGTCGTGTGGGTTGGCAAGGTGCTTGGGTTCCTCTTCCGACAGGTAGTCGAGCCGGTCGGTGAGCAGCTTGCGGGCGCCGAACTCCAGGCCCAGGTTCCAATGCTTGCTCAGGGCATACTTCACCCCCACCCCAAACGGTATGGCTACAGTAATGTTGGTGTCGTAGGGCTTGGATAGCACGCCTCCGTCAGCTGCGCCAGGGGCAGACGCCAGTTTTCCCAGAGCGGGGTTGGCCGATGAAAGCTTGACATTATAAAGAAGCCCTGCCACTCCCACGAACACGTAGGGCGAGATCCGGACCTTTTGCGAGAGATCGTAATAATCGAGGAAGTTATACTCCATCACGCCGGAAACCTCAAACAGGCTTAACCGGGCTTCGGCCCTTCGGTAGGCATGGTATGGCCGCTCGTCGGCATAGGCTTCGTCGCTCAGCGTGTTGTCATCCACGATGCGGTGGCTCCCCATCAGCCCGCCCCGGAGCGTGATGGCGTTAGACATGTCGCGGCGGTAAAAGACGGTGAGCGCCGGCTGGTTATTCAGGAAGCGGTAGTTTGGCGCGAGTTCGCCTTTGTAGTTTGCCCCTCCTATACCTACGCCAATCTCGGAGGTAGTTACAGGGGTTACGCGCTGTGCAAACGATGCGGAGCTAAAAAAAACACTCCCTATTTGTAATGCGAAACAAATAAGGAGTGTACCTGTGATATTCTTTAATGCCATGTAAGTGTTCGCGGAGTTCAGTTGAACAACGCAGTGGGGCCCGTTCTATTATCTGAACTTAGGACTTCTAATCTGCGGTGCCAAAATATAATTAAGGGTTATACCAGTGGTGATATACCAATCATCGTCAGAATTGTTGCCTCTTTTTTTATTTGCTGAGGTGCCATAGCCTGGTACGATATCATACACCGTCCCGCTTGGGTCCTGCGTAGTGGCAAAACCGGCCTCCGCGCTTCTGTCTGACAGGATGGTGGCGGCCTTTGGGTTGGAGCCTCCGCCGTTCAGAATGTCTGCCTTAGAGGCGAACGACGAGCTGGCATCGTCCAGGTAATCCGTAAACGTTTTTCTCCAGCCCACCTCCAGGCTCAGGTCCAGGTTTCTGTCTATCTTATACCGCACCCCGATTCCAAAAGGGATGGCAATCTGCACTCGGCTGTAAGGCTTGGGGTAATCGCTGGCATTAGAGGCGTACTGGCCTTCGGTGCCCAGGGGCTGCAATTCATACCAGCCTGTCGGGATATCGTTGGCCGCATTGAGCCCGTCGCGGGAGCCATTTACATAATAGGCCTTTGGGTTGTGGTGCAACACAGCCACTCCCAGGAAACCGTAAGGAACGAAATCAGGGCGGCGGCGATAGTAGTTGCGGTTCTCAAACAAGTCGAAAACGGCTACAGCACTCAACTCTTTTATGTCGTTGCGGAACGAGAGGTTTCTTTTGAAACGCGGCGCGTTTTCGCCCTCGTCCACAGAGGCGCTCAGTCTGTCGTCGCCCATAATGCGCATCCAGTTAAAGGAGGTCCTGAAGGACACGCGCGGGGCAAATCGGTAGGTATAGTTAATCCCCACATCCGGGCGGGTAGATTTGAAACGGAAGCTTGTGAAGTCTGGAGCTGGCACAATGTCACCGAAGTAGTTTGCAGCGGCCAGCGTCACGCCCACAGAGCCGTAGCGCTTCCGCTTCGTAAAGCGCTGTGCGTCGGCATCGGTGGCGGCAAGGGTAAGGGTAAAAATAAATAATACAACAAGGGTACAAAATTTCTTCATGACGAAACAGTATCTAATAGATGGTATTTCAGCTGGTAATGACTAGCCCAACTTAAGCTGAGACAAAAATAGTGATAAAACTGAATTTAGGAAATTATATTATATATATTTAATATTACTTTAGACTATCATTCCTTTTATCTAAGCCCCAGTTGAGTTTACTGCGCAAAGTAGACAGGAAATTGACCTGATGCAACTTGATCAGCCGGGCGGCAAAGTTCTCGCGCCGGACGGCCAACTGCACATTCATGTCAACGGCGGTGGAGCGCGAATCGAGGGAGGCGAGGTAAGTGCTGCTGCGCCCCTCTACCTCAAAGGAAATCACGCTTCTGTCTGAGACAATCATCGGCCTGACGTTCAGGTTATGCGGACAGACCGGCGAAATTACGAAGTTATTCGTTTGGGGCAGCACCAGAGGCCCGCCGCAACTCAGGGAGTATCCGGTAGAGCCCGTGGGGGTGGCCACCACCAGGCCATCCGCCCAGTAAGAGTTCAAATATTCCCCGTCTATATACGTGTGCACCACAATCATAGCCGAGGAATCGCGTTTTAATACGCTAAACTCATTTAATCCGAAGTTAATGCCATCAAAAATCTCCTGATCGGAATCTACCCGTATCAGCGCGCGGTCATCCAGGGTATAGTGGCCTTGGTACAATGCGTCCAGGGCAACGTTGATGCTGTCGTAGGGGATGGTGGCCAGAAAGCCCAGCCGGCCGGTGTTTATACCCAGGATCGGAAGCTGCTGCTTACCCACGTAGGTCACGGTGTCCAGCAGGGTGCCGTCGCCCCCGATGCTCAGCACCACGTCCACCTCCTCCAGCAGCTCGCCACGGCGGAAGGTCTGGATGCCGGTAGGCAGGTTGATGGTGTTTTTGAGGAAAAGCTGAAACTGCTCTACAAGGAAAAGCTCTGCTTTCCGCCGCTGCAGCTCATCAAACAGCGTCTGGATAAAGGGCGCGATGGTATCGTTGAAAGGTTTTCCGAGTATGGCTATTCTCATAGTTTTTTTATCAAAAGGGAAAACTGGTGCTAAAATAGAACCCTCTGTCGCCTTCTTTGTTGAGCGTGTACTCCATCCGCAGCACGATATCATAAAACGTGACGGCGTGCAGCCCCATCCCGCCCCCTACCAGCAGACTGTTGGTCAGCGGGTTGCCCTCCTCGTACACGCGATCCACCACGTAACCCGCATCTGTAAAGGCATTGAGGTATAAAGACAAAGGTATCGTATTAAATTTAGGGTTCCGGATAAATTTCAGCCGGATGCCCTCTATCTCCAACAGCTCGCGGGTGATGCCCTGCTTAAACAGCCCATAGTGCTGCCCCCCCACCACATACAGCTCATACCCCCGCACCAGCGACCGGAAGCCCAGCGCGTAATTGTCGGCGAAGGCATGCCGCCCGGCCAGCCGCAGCTGCGCCTCGCCCCCGGCCATGTACGAGTACTTCTCCAGGAACCTGGTATATCGGACGTACTTGCCCCGCAGGATGGTATAGGGCGTGCCTGAGTTCTGCAGGAAAAGCGTTTGCGCAGCCCCAACCTCAAGATAACTGCCCGAGAGGGGGTATGCAAAGTAGTTGCGCAGGTTCACCACTTTATACAGTTCTGTGCGAAGGTAGTTGCGCCGCCCCAGATCACTGCCGTAAAATGCCGGGTTCAGCTCCGTCACCGCCCCCGAGATGCGCTCGTGGTGGTATGAGAGCCGCAACCCTTCCTGCCGCTGCACGCTCTGCCGGTGCACGAGGCCGGCAGACAAAGCCGTGCGCCTGATCGGCAGGCCTTCCTCCTGCTCAAAGAAACGCTGCCTGTTGCCGTCATTGGTATAGCTGACGGTGCGGCTCCGGTAGTCGGCCACGCCCACCTCGGCGCCAAGGTTATACCTCCTGCTAATGTAAGGGACACGATACGAAAACTCCAGCCGCTTGTTAAAGCCCCGCTGCACCCGCAGCCGCACCTCCTCGTTGCGGCCCCTGAAGTTGCGGCGCACCAGGCTGGCCCCATAGTCTATGCGGCTCCAGTCTTTTTTCTCGAGCCAGGCGTTAAAGTTCCGGTCAGCGAAGTCGAGAATCAGCACGGGGTAGGTATAAAATCGCTCCAGCACCTGATACGTTACCTGCACCAGGCCCGCAGCACAGGTATAGGTATAGGCCACCTTATGGAACAGGCGCAAGTTGTAGATCCGCTTCCGGTTTTCCTCCAGTAGCGGCTCCAGATCTGCTGCGTTTACCGTATCGCCGGGGGCAAAAGTAAGCTCGCGCAACAGCACCTGATCTTTGGTGACCTCGTTGCCCTCCAGCGTCACACCGGCCAGCACAGCCTGGGGGCCATCGCATGGCTGGGCCCTGGCGGCGGCAAAAATCAACAAAAAGAAAAAAAAGAGAGAGACACGCAGTGGCATGACCGCGCGGGCTTAGATATCGAGGTATTTCAGGAGCATGTCCAGGCGGTCGCGGCCCACGTCGTTGTCGTGGCCGTCGTTGAACTGGGCTGTGATGCGGTACTCGAAGCGCTCCAGCGTGGCGATGATACGGGTTGGGTCGGTGGTGTTGAGCTTGAGCGTGAGCTTTATCTTGTAAGGGTCCATTTCGTCCTGCGCCACATAGGCACTCAGGATTTTTACGTTCTCCTCTTCAATCAGGCGGCTGATCTGGCTCAGCGAGTAGTCGCGCTCGGGCATCGAGAGCACCAGAATGCTGCCCTGCCCCTGCAACGCCGACATCTGCCCAAAGGCCGCAAGCGTGTCGTTTATCGTGATGATGCCGATATACTCCTGCTCCTCGTCCAGCACAGGCACCACCTGGATTTTGTTCTTGATGGCCGCCTCCATCACGTCGTAAAAGTGCTGGTGCTGGACCACGTGCACGTCCTGATGCTCCAGTTCCAGCTCTTTCAGCGGCTGGCTGCGCTCAGTGAGCTCGATCAGGCGCGGCTCGGTGGCCAGCCCTATGTACTTGCGGTTGCTCACCACGGGCAGTTCATTCACACGGAACTCATCCATCCATCGCAAAGCCTTGTCTACGGTATCGTAGAGCTTCAGCGGCGGAATCATTTGGTTGATGAGTTCTTCTGCAATCATGTTGCTGGCGTGGTTATAGGTGTACGGACTAAATACTTTTCAAGGATACTGTTAAACTTCTCCGGATGTTCCATCATCGGGGCATGCCCGCACTTATCGATGAAATACAGCTCAGAGCCTTCGATAAGCCTGTTAAACTCGTGGCCTACCAGGGGCGGGGTGATCGTATCGTTCAGTCCCCAAATTAACAACGTCGGCACCTTGATGTTTGTGATATCCTTGGCCATATTATGGCGCTGCGCCGACTTGGCGATGGCAATAATGCGCAGGCACTTGGCATTGCTGTTGGTGATGGCGAACACCTCGTCCACCAGTTCTTTGGTGGCCGTTTTCGGGTTGTAGAAGGTATAGCCCACGCGTTCCTCCACATACTGGTAATTGCCGCGCTTCGGGAAAGAGCCGCCCATCGAATCCTCGAACAGGCCTGAGCTGCCCGTAAGCACCAGGCGCTGCACCATCGCAGCGTTCTTCAGGGTATACACTAGCCCCACGTGCCCACCCAGCGAGTTGCCCAGCAGGGTCAGATCTTTCAGTTTCTTCAGCTTCACGAAGTCCTCCACAAAGGCGACCAGCCCCGGCACCCCGGCCTTGTGCAGCGCCATCTCATAAATAGGCATCAGCGGGATAACAACGCGGTAGTTTTTGGAGAAATGGTCTACCACACCGTTCCAGTTGCTCAGGGCACCAAAAAGCCCGTGTAGCAGCAGTAGCACCTCACCTTCTCCTTCGTCTATGTATTGGAAATCCCCTTGTTGCTTGATTTGTAGATCCATGTGGCGTCAAAACTTTTTGAAAGAAACGTATTCCTGCGGGATACGGTCAATTCACGGTGCAATATTAGCAATAGTAAGCCAATTTCGGAGCATGTGCAAACCATATGTCGTTAATGCGGCCTCCGGGTGAAACTGCAGCGCATACAGCGGCAGTTCTTTGTGCCGGAATGCCATCAGTTCGCCTTCGGGCGTATGTGCCAGCGGAAGAATGCATTCGGGTGTGCGGTGCAGCACTAACGAATGATACCGCACCACCTGCGTGATGGATGGCATCCCCGCAAATATCGGGTCTGTCTCGCAAATGATCTCGGAGATTTTGCCGTGCATGGGCCGGATGCCTTTTGCCAGCGTGGCCCCGAAGAACTCGCCCAGGGCCTGATGCCCCAGACAGATGCCCAGCATGGGCACCCTGGCATGATAATGCTCAATAACACGCAGCAAAGACCCTGCCGCTTGTGGCACGCCCGGCCCCGGCGAGAGCACGATGGCCTCTACCGGCAACTGCTGTATCTCTTCCAGCGGCACGTCGTTCCGCACCACTTTTGCCGCCACCCCCAGTTGCCCGAAGTAGTCCACCAGGTTGTAAGTGAACGAGTCGAAGTTGTCGAGCAGCAAAAGCATCTGAGAAGTTAGAAAGTTTGGAAGTGAGAGAATTAGAAAGTTAAAATTTTGGAAACAGCATGAGTATCGCAGCATGCATCTGCCGCAGCAGAAATCATATATGGCTGTAGACACTGCCCGCAGCCATCGCCAACTTATGGTTATTTCATACCTGTCTTTTCAACTTTATACCCCCTCTCACTTCCAAACCTTCTGACTGCTAAAAATGATGCTTGAGCGAAGTGATCAGGGATTTCACGAAGGGGAGCACATAGCTCAGGATGTCGAGGGCGTACGGGGTGGTTTTGAGCACCACGGGGTATACCATCGAGGCGGCGGCCGTCTCCTTCGACACGCTGATGCCGGCCATTTCCGACACGTACAGCAGAAGGCTCAGGGCCACGCACCACTTAAGTGCGCCCAGTATACCTCCCAGGAAGTTATCGAAGAAACCGAAGGGCGTGAAGTCGATGACTTTTTTGAGCATCAGCCCCCCCAGGTGAATCAGCAGGATGATGCCCACGAACACGATCAGGAACGTGACGTAAGGCAGCAGCCCGTGCGCGTCGCCCACCATACCCTCCATCATCGGCAGTGCCGTATCCAGCAGCTTCAGTCCGCCCAGTATGGCCAGCACCAGCGCCACCAACGACACCAGTTCCAGCAGGAGGCCTTTCCGGAAGCCCTGAAAGGCACCGTACGCAATCGGGATTGCCAGGAAAAAATCAAACGTGCTCATGTAGTTTCAGACGTAAGATGTCAGACACAAGACGTTAGCCTTTCACTAAGTTAACGCTCCTGCTAAATCTTAAACAAGTGCTTTGGAGCCACCTCCGCTCAGGAGCTCCAAAGCATTAGTTTATACATTAAAAATCGGTATTGTTCAGCAGGCTGCCCACTGCCGAGGAAACGGCTCTGCCGTCGGCCAGGCCGGCCAGCTCTTTGGAGGCGATGCCCATCACCTTGCCCATGTCAGACGGGCCGGTGGCACCCACCCGCTGAATGATTTCCAGCAGGCGCGCGCGCAGGTCGCCCTCGTCCAGCTGCTTCGGCAGGTACTCCTCGATCACGGCCAGTTCGGCCAGCTCTACTTCTTCCAGGTCGGTGCGGCCCTGCTGGGCGTACAGTGCGGCAGAATCGCGGCGCTGCTTGGCAGCCTTGGTCAGAAGCTTCATCTCGGTGTCGGTGGAGATGCCCTCAGTACCGCTTTTCTCGGTTTCGGCCAGCAGGATCTGTGATTTTATGCTTCTGAGTGCCTGCAAACGGCCTTTTTCTTTGGCCAGCATGGCTTGCTTTATGTCAGCGTCGATGCGTTCTTTTAATGTCATAGTCTTTTTTGCTAGAGTTTTATGGTTTGGTCAAAGCGGTTTATACCGCAGGTCTTCGTGTATACGCTGCCTTGCCCGTAGCTATAGGCAGGCATGTTAAACAAAATTCCATTAATTTAGTCATTCGTATACAGCGGCAGGAAACAGCGCTTCCGATCAAATTTATATATTCATGACGAAACTGAGTGTAAATATAAACAAAATAGCCACGCTACGGAACGCCCGTGGCGGCGACAGGCCAAATGTTGTGCAGGTAGCCAAGGACTGCGAGCGGTTCGGCGCGCAGGGCATCACGGTGCACCCGCGCCCCGATGAGCGCCACATCCGCTACCAGGACGTATATGACCTGAAGGAAATCGTGACCACGGAATTTAACATCGAAGGCAACCCGACTCCGGATTTCATCAAGCTGGTGAAGGACGTGAGGCCCGAGCAGGTAACGCTGGTGCCCGACGCGCCCGACGCCATCACCTCCAACGCCGGCTGGGACACGATCACGCACAAAGACTTCCTGACCCATACCATCCGGGAGCTGAAAGCGGAAGGTATGCGCGTCTCGATTTTTGTTGACCCTGACGTTAGCATGGTAGAAGGCGCCGCTGCAGTAGGCACAGACCGCATTGAGCTGTATACCGAGGCCTACGCCAAAAACTACCATGCAAACCCGGAGCAGGCGCTGGCACCCTACATACTGGCTGCGGAAAAAGCGAATGCGCTTGGCCTGGGCATTAACGCCGGCCACGACCTGGACCTCGACAACCTGAAATACCTGAAAAACAACCTGCCAGCGCTGGCCGAGGTCAGTATTGGCCACGCCCTTATTTGCGACGCGTTGTACTATGGGCTGGAGAACACTATCCAGCTATACCTGCGCCAGTTAAAATAGCCTATGCTGCATACCCTATCGATCGAAGAATTTATCCAGAAAGCAGCACATTTGCCTGTGCTGGACGTGCGCGCGCCCAAAGAGTATGCGGTCGGCCACATTCCGCAGGCACACTCCTTCCCTATTTTTGATGATGAGCAACGCGCCATTATTGGCACGGCCTATAAAAAGCAGGGCCACGACCCGGCCGTGCTGATGGGCCTGGACCTGTTCGGCCCGAAGATGTCAGCGTTTGTGAAGAAGGCCGGGAAACTGGCCAAAGACAAAGAGCTGCTGGTGCACTGCTGGCGCGGCGGCATGCGCAGCGGGGCCATGGCCTGGCTGCTCAGCTTCTCGGGCTATAACGTGCACCTGCTGGAGGGGGGGTATAAAAAATACCGCCACCTGATGCAGGAGCAGTTTCAGAAGCCACGCCCCTTCCTGATGATCGGCGGCCTGACGGGCAGCGGCAAAACTGACCTGCTCCCCCATCTGCAGCAACTCGGCCAGCAAACCGTGGACCTGGAGGGCATTGCCAACCACAAGGGCTCTGCCTTTGGCAGCATCGGTATGCCTGAACAACCCAGCACCGAGCATTTCGAGAACCTGCTGGGTATGGAGCTACTGCGCCTGAGCGAACAGCAACCGGTATGGCTCGAGGACGAGAGCATTACCATCGGGCGCATCGTGCTGCCCAAGCCGCTCTACGACCGAATGCAGGAATCGCCGCTGATTATGCTGGAACTGCCCAAGCAACTGCGCGTGCAAAAGCTGGCCGAGGAATACTGCCAAACCGACAAAGAACTCCTGGAGACTTCCATCCTCAAAATAAAGAAACGCCTGGGTGGCCTGGCTACGAAAGAAGCCCTGGACGCCATTGCTACTGGCGATATGGAGAAGATGGTGGAGATCGCCCTTACCTATTACGACAAGACCTACGCCTATGAACTGGACCGGAAAAAGCAGGTAGTGCCACTGCCGCTCGACAGTCTGGATGCCGCAGAAAATGCACAGCGCGTAGTGGCGCTTGCCAAACAACACCATTTAATTTAATCTCATGAAAGATACACCTGAAGAACAAATACGATTGACACAATACAGCCATGGTGCTGGTTGCGGCTGTAAAATATCCCCTAAAGTGCTGGACGCCATTCTGCACACCGACATCAGTTACCCCGAAAACAAGAGCCTGCTGGTTGGCAACAGCTCCCGCGACGATGCCGCCGTGTATGATATTGGCCAGGGCCGCGCCGTGATCAGCACCACCGACTTTTTTATGCCGATCGTGGATGACGCCTACGACTTTGGTCGCATTGCCTCGGCCAACGCCATTTCGGATGTGTACGCCATGGGCGGCACGCCGATGATGGCCATTGCCGTGCTGGGCTGGCCGATAGACAAGCTGGCGCCTGAGGTAGCCAAGCGCGTGATTGAGGGTAGCCGCAGCATCTGCCACGAGGCAGGTATACCACTGGCGGGCGGCCACAGCATCGACAGCCCGGAGCCCATCTTCGGCCTGGCCGTGACGGGTATGGTGGATATCAAAAACCTGAAGCAGAACGACACCGCCACCGCCGGCTGCGAACTATACCTGACCAAGCCGCTTGGCGTGGGCATGCTCACTACGGCGCAGAAAAAAGGCATCCTGAAGCCGGAGCATGCGCAGCTGGCCCCGCAGCAGATGATGCAACTGAACAAGATCGGGGCTGAACTCGGGCTGCTGCCGCAGGTAAAGGCCATGACCGATGTAACGGGTTTCGGGCTGATGGGGCACCTCTCCGAGATGTGCGAGGGCAGCAACCTCAGCGCTGAAGTGTATTTCGGCAAAGTGCCGGCACTGCCAGAGGCGCTGGAGTATATGGCACAGAACGCCATACCGGGCGGCACCCACCGCAACTTCGACAGCTACGGCCACAAACTGGCTGAACTTACCCCGGAACAGAAATACCTCCTCTGCGACCCGCAAACCAGCGGCGGCCTGCTGGTAGCCGTAGACCCCGCCGGCCGCGACGAAGTGCTGGCTGTTTTTGAGAAGAACGGGCTGAAACTCGAGCCGCTCGGCGTGCTGAAGGAGCGCGACGGAGAGAAGCTGATTAAGGTGATTTAACACATCAGCAGCGATGGGTTCGTTAAGTCTGTCGCTCTTTTATGTTTCTTCGTAAGCTGAAAACTGTATCTTATTTATTTGATTATCACTCCCTGACGATATGAAACTACACTATAAGGAAATGGGCCACGGCCAGCCGCTGCTGATCTTGCACGGTTTGTTTGGCACCCTGGACAACTGGCAGACGCTGGCGAATCGCTTTGCCGAGCACTACAACGTATTTCTGGTAGACCTTCGCAACCACGGTCGCTCGCCACATTCCGAGGAGCATACCTACGACCTGATGGCCGACGACGTGCTGGAACTGGTGGACGAACTGGGTATACCAACCCCAGCCATTATGGGCCATTCCATGGGCGGGAAAGTGGCGATGAAGTATGCCCTGAAATACCCTACCCGCATCACCAAACTGATTGTAGTGGACATTGCCCCAAAGGCATACCCGCCGCACCACGACGAGATCATCGATGCGCTGAAATCGGTGAAGCTGGATGGCGTGACAAGCCGGAGCGAGATCGACAAACAGTTGGCCAAGCACATTAAGGAGACAGACGTGCGCCTCTTCCTGATGAAGAACCTGTACCGCACCGAAAACAACGGCTTTGCCTGGCGCATGAACCTTGATGCCCTTGCCAATAATTATGAGGAAATTGCGGGCGCCATCACTGCCGACGTGCCGTTTAAAAAGCACACGCTGTTTATTAAAGGCGGGAAATCCGGTTATATCAAGCCGGAGGATATGTATGGCAGCATCGAGCGCCTGTTTACCCTGGTGGAGATAGAAACCATACCCGACGCGGGCCACTGGGTACACGCGCAGGCCCCAGACGAGGTATATGACCTGGTGACTACTTTCCTGAACACCGACTGATTCGCCAGCTTCCCGTATAAAACTGCCGCGGCTCACAGCTGTGGCAGTTTTTGTTTTATACCCTCCCACCGGTATGAACCGTAATCCTGCACAAAGCCTTACCTTTGCCCCATGAAAAAGACCGGCACTTTATACCTGATCCCTACGGTTCTGGCCGATGACACGGCAGACAAGGTTATCTCGCCACAGGTGGTGGATACCGTGCGGCACCTCCAGTATTTTATCGTGGAAAACCTGCGCACTGCCCGCCGCTACGTGAAAAGCATCTGCCCCGAACTGGTGATTGAGCAGCTAATTTTCGTGCAGATAGATAAGGACGCCACGCCAGCCCAGGTGCAGGCATCACTCAAGCCTTTGCTGGACGCTGGCAAAGACGCCGGCATCATATCGGAGGCGGGTTGCCCGGGTGTGGCGGACCCTGGCGCGGAGGTAGTAAAGGTCGCGCACCAGAAGGACATCCGGGTAGTACCGTTTGCCGGCCCGTCGGCCATCCTGCTCAGCCTGATGGCCAGCGGCTTCAGTGGCCAGCAGTTCGCCTTCCACGGCTACCTCCCCATCGAGAAGCGCGACCGCATCCAGGCGCTCCGCACGCTGGAGAAAGAGATGCAGCAGCGCGACCAGACCCAGATCTTCATGGAAACGCCTTACCGCAACAACAAGCTGCTGGAAGACCTCCTCCAGACGCTGCACCCCGATACCCGGCTGTGCATTGCGGCCAACATCACCTCGCCCACGCATGAGTTCATCCAGACCAAAACCATCCAGCAATGGCGCGGCAAGCTCCCGGACATACACAAGCAACCCGCAGTCTTTCTGATCTACAAGTAACGCTGCTGCACCTTATATACACCATGCTTTTGCGCAGTTGCCGCCATTATAGGCAACGGTGCGGGAGCAAAGTACAGCCTTCACAATTTATCCTCAGTCATATATAACAGAAAAGGCTCCCGGAATCCGGGAGCCTTTTTCGTGATGCATACTATTGAAGTATTATTGATCGTATACTACTTCAGTCGCTAGAGTGATTATCTAACGTCCCAGAAGAGTTTCGTGCTGCTTTCATCACTACCAATCGCTGCGGCAGCTGCACTTCGGTTTGCGCCGTTTAGCGTTTGCTCATTGATTGGATAAATCAATCTTGTCGGCACAATCAGCCCTTCTACTGGAGGTAACAAGTTTGGCGAATCCAATCTTCTCCATGTCAGCCATGCATCGTAGCCGCGGTTATAAAGCGCGATCCACTCCTGCTTACCGATTTTCTGTCTCCATTCACCTGGAGCCGTAAGGTAGTTTACATCTGGTTGCGCTATATACGCCACAGCATCGGTTGCTGAACCACCCCAGTATATGATCGAAGCTGTAATGCCGTTGTTGTAGTGCTCCATTGCAGTGCCTGTAACAGAAAAACCTCTTTCAACAGCTTCAGCAAGCAGAAATTCAACCTCAGCATAATCCATTAGCAATGCCTCAAAAGTAGGGTCAGCTAACTTAGTGCTCACTGTTGACGTTTTTGCATAGTCATTAGTGTAGCCGTATTGCCCACCTACAAATTTCCCTTCTATTGTTGAGAAGTAAAACGGTCTTCTCGGATCGGACAGGTTATTCATTACATCAACCAGTGTGTTTGCAGCTACAAAGTCCTCTCTGCTTGTAAGCGCTCCCTTCACGTTGGAAGAAATAGGGTTATTATTTGGTGTAGAACTCAAATAACGAAAGGCTGCGTTGTCAGCGTTGCTTGTAAACACATTAGGCGCTGCAGCTTCCACAAGCGTTTTAGCCTGTGCCTGGTCAACGTCAGCGATAACCATACCTAGCTTCAGCTTCAGTGAATTACCGAATTTCACCCACTTCGCCATATTGCCCGTGTACAGCACATCTCCTTCTTTAAACCCAAGCACTGCCGGGTCGATCTGTCCCAACGCAGTGTTGAGACGACCAAGGATAGAGTTGTATACTGTTTGCGCATCATCGTAAACAGGCAGAGAGTTGGTTGGATCAAGCGCCTCAGTATAAGGAACATCACCAAAAGTATTCACCAGCACCGACCAGGCGTAAACTTCCATGATCTCTATTTGCGCCAACTGATTCTTTTTAACATTCTCAGCAGTTACTTTATCTGCCATCACGAGTCTTTTAGACTCCTTTAAGTCGTTAAGCACATCGCGGTAAAGCGTCTGCCATACGTTCTGAGGAATCAGACGTGATGTCATGTTATACCTTGGCTCATCCAGATACTGGGTTGAGGTCCAATGCTGCACATAAAATCTGTAATTGTTGGTGTTAACGTTTGGCGTAGTTAGCACATCTGTCAGGTTCTTCACTGCACCTGTAAACAGGGTAGCAGCAGGAACGGTCGTCGCTCGCTTCTGGTCTATATTATAGTCTTCCAGGTCATCTACGCATGATGCCATAAACACCAGCGAGAATAAGCATATAAGAAGTTTCTTCATTTTCTGATAATTTACAATTTAAAATTCCCTAATAAACTAGAAATTTAACTTAACGTTGAATCCGTAAGTCTTAATAGCGGGATACGCACCACTCTGATACCCTCTGGCTGCGTTTCCTGAGCTCAACCCTTCTTCCGGGTCAGAATATTCCATGTTCTTATGGATGATCCACAGGTTACGGCCAATCAGTTGCAGATCAACGCCTTTGATGGCCCCTAAGTTACCGACAATAGACTCCGGCAAAGCATACGTAAGCGCAACTTCTCTTAGCTTCACAAAGCTACCGTCAAATACATATGCCGCTCTTGGTGCACCTGCATAATTATCAGCAGCGTAGCCATACGGAGTCATGCCGTCTCCATCCTGGTTCTCTGCATATACATCGTTAGGTGTTCCATCTTCTTTCACACCAGGCAGCAATACACCACCACCTTCAGACACAGGAAGACGAGAAGGGTTGCCTTTTGCGTTTAAGCCTGCAGTGTGATCGTATAAACCGGTTGCCTCACCGTACCACTGATCTAGTGAGAAGACATCACCACCGTGGCGTACGTCGATTAAGAAGCCTAATGAAGCTCCTTTATAAGTAAGCGTGTTGTTGAACCCACCCATCCAGTCAGGGTTCGGATTGCCAATAACAACGTCAGATCTGGATGATCGCATGTAGTAACCATCAGAGTTCACCGTTTTCTGGCCATTTGTGTACACAAAGTCAGTACCTCTGATAACACCGTATGGCTCGCCTACTGCTGCGTTAAGAGACACACCGCCTTGGAAAGAAGCTATGGTTAAGTTCTTCACGTCTTCATACAGGCTCACTACCTCATTTCTGTTGCGCGAGAAGTTAATGTTCATGTTCCAGGTGAAATCTCCTGTTTGGACCGGGGTGGCAAAGGCAGATATCTCGATACCTTTGTTTTGCACTTCACCGGCATTCACGAATCGCTGTGTGTAACCGCTTGCAGAGGATGTGCTTACAGGCACAATCTGGTCTACTGTGTTAGATTTATACCATGTAAAGTCAAACCCGAATAAGCTATTAAAGAAGTCGGCCTCTATACCTGCTTCTAAGCTTTTCTGTCTTTCAGACTTCAAATCACCGTTATTCTTTGTGTTCGGAAGCGAGAAAATTGGAATAGAACCAAAACCAGTAGGCTTGTCATATACATCATATAAGCTCAATGCCGGTGCATCGTTACCTACCTCTGCATAGTTTACTCTCACCTTACCATGTGATAACCACGGCGTTTCGATTACATTTGAGAAAACGAAGTTAGCAGCCGCAGCTGGGTAGAAGTATGAGTTATTGTTTGTAGGCAATGTGGTTGATTTGTCCTGACGTGCAGAAAGCTCAACATACATTGTCTCTTTGTAACCGAAGTTTGCGTTAGCGAAAATACCATCAACGCCTCTGCGCTCAAATTCTTCTATTGGCGCATTTATAGGGTTCTTTGAGTTTGACAGAGAGTATAAGCCAGGAACAACAAGTCCACCGTTTGTGCTCGCTCTGATAGCGCTAGTACGATCCCTGCGCAGGTTAGAGCCTAATAAACCGTTGAAGCTGATATCCGCGTTGATGGCCTTGTTGAAATTTAACAAAAGGTCAAAGTTAGACTCGTTAAAGCTTCTGTTATATCTCGCGTATTCGCTCAACGACGCACTCCCTATTGCAACACGCTCCTCCTGCATATCCGCAGTTGTGTTAATAGCGGCTCTACCCATCACACTGAACCAGTCTGTAAACTTATAGTTGGCGGTTGCATAGCCATAGAAATTATCTCTGCTATCGTTGGAGAAGTTCTGGAATCTTGACCAGTAAGGGTTATCCGAGTAGATTGGGCCTGTGTTTGAGCTGTTCCAGTTCCAGGTAACGTTCTGCTCATTTCTGTGGTAAGCTTCTTCCTGCTCTCTGATATCCACGTTGGTTTGCCACCACTGCCTGAACTGCTGGTTAGGGTTACGGCCGTTATAACCGGTACCATATCGGCCTACACCTACTGTGCGGGCATAGTTAGCAGATGCGGTTACTTTTAGTTTCTCTGTGGCATCGAAAGTACCGTTAAAGTTGAAAAGGTCTTTATCAATGGTACTGTTCGGAAGGTTACCTTTAATGTCGTTGCGGGTATACCCTACATTGAACGTAGTGTTTTCTCCACCGCCACTAACTACTATACTTTGGTTAGAATTAACACCTGTCTCATAGAAAGTACTAGGGTCATTCTCAGCAGTAACCCAAGGCCTTGTCTTGCCAAAGTTTGGCGAGAATGGGTCAATTGCATCCCACTGATATACCATCAGGCTAGGGTCAAACTTAGGTCCGTAAGAAGCGTCATCCTGAAATCTCACAACAGGGGCTTCTCCACTACCTAGATCTTTAGCAGTACGGAAACCTTGGAAATAGCCTCCACCATACTCATTCTGGTATTTTACGAAAGTGCTCTTGTCAATGCTGCTCCAGGTAACGCCGCTGTTTACATTAACACTCAGGCTATTCTTTTTACCCTTCTTGGTAGTGATCATTACAACACCATTTGCTGCACGCGACCCATAAAGCGCTGTTGCAGCCGCACCTTTAAGCACGTTCACAGACTCAATGTTGTCCGGATTCAAGTCAGCTGCAGCGTTACCAAAGTCAGTTCCGGTTCTACCAGTTTGCTGATTTGCAGTATTGTTGTTCGCATTACTTACCGGCACACCATCAATTACAAACAGTGCCTGGTTGTTGCCTGTGATAGAAGAATAACCACGGATAACCACGTTTGTAGAGCCGCCCATGGTATTGTTCGTTCTGATGTCCAGACCGGCAACTTTACCAGACAATGTATTAACAAAGTCACTGCTTCTGGTACGGGTAATTTGGTCCCCGCTTACCTGCTGCGCAGAGTAAGCTAACTCGTTTCTGTTACGCTCAATACCAAGCGCGGTCACCACTACCTCATCAAGTAACTTAGTATCCGTAGACAGGGATACATCTAGAGTAGAAGCGTTCCCGATCGCTCGCTCTACGGTGGTATAGCCGATAAAACGATACATTAGCGTATTTTTATCTGCCGGAACCGCTATAGAGTAAACACCATCAGCGCCTGTTGTGGTACCTACAGTCGTTCCTTTTACAATAACCGCAACACCAGGCAAGGGTTGTCCTGTCGCCTGGTCAGTAACAGCGCCTGTTACTGTTCTGCTCTGGGCCATCGCCTGCTGCAGCAGGACTGAAACCAGAAAGAAGGTTAACAATAAAATTTTCTTCATTGTGTTGGTTGTTTGAAGTGTGAGTGAAAAATTAGCGTATAAAATGCAGTTGAAACAAGCCTATGGCTGGCCCGACAGGGGAGTCTACAGTAGTAATAAATTGCGGTGTCAGATAAAAGCGGCATCCGCGACTACATACTGAAAATATGCACTAAACTAGATTAAGAATACTTCAATGATGCTATATAAAATTCAGTCGTTCCTTAAAGTATTCGGTTGTGTAAAGCTAAAGACTACAGCGAGGGGATTGCACAGATACAGCCGCTAATCCGGCTTGTATGCCTGCACATACACTGGCAGTCAGGCCCAACTCCTCCTAAGAGAAAGGGCATTTGATAACGGAGAAAAGGTTACGTTGACTTTGATAGGAAGAGGTTAACAGTAAAGTTTTCTTCATGTATAAAAGTGCTTTTAAATCATTTTACACCAAGTTTACCTAATTTATTGTTTATTAACAAATAAGTAAGGTGCTTATGCATAACATTTTCTTTGGGTTCGATAAGCCTCAAAGCCCTAAAGCATTGCAAATCACACCAATTTTTCTTAGTTGTTTTATAAAATACTTTTCCCTCATTTAAGTAAAAATAAATTTCACCTGAGTTCATAAATAAATTACTATTAAACAGTGTCATTTGTTACAACTTTAATAGTAAAGCGATAAAAGAGTGATACCAAGTATGCGTGATTAATTTGCTGAAATAAAAATTTGATACTTGCACTCATGCAATCATATATAACATCCTATATATGCATCTAATAATTATCTTTCCCCAATGTTAGGTAGTTATGCATACTATAGCGCTATCGGCTTAAGACCTTCATACATAAAAGCCATTACGCAGTTGGATGCTACAGGGTAGCCTGGGCCACTGCACTTGCAGAAGCGGGGGGGTGGAGTAGACGAATGGAAGGAAAAATCAGCTGAAGATCTGGTAGGTGATAAAGGCCATTACGTAGGCGAGGCCGCTCATGTAGAGCAGCTGCGCCATGGGCCAGGTCCAGCTTTTGGTTTCGCGGCGCACGATGGCCAGCGTGCTCACGCACTGCATCGCGAACAGGTAAAAGATCATGAGGGAAAATGCGCGGGCTGGTGTAAAGAAGGGGTCTCCGTTGGCGTCTTTCTCTGCCATCAGCTTCTCCTTGATCGTGCTTACGTTCTCTTCCTCACCGATGCTGTAGATTGTGGAGATAGTGCCGACGAACACTTCGCGGGCGGCGAAGGAGGTAAGCAGAGCGATACCGATCTTCCAGTCGTAGCCCAGTGGCCGGATGGCGGGCTCGATGGCGCGGCCGACCAGCCCCGCGTAAGATGACTCCAACTGGTGCGAGGCAATCAGGTTCTCGGTCTGCACCTCCGTCAGGTTTTGCGCCTGGGCCTCGGCTAGTGCCTGCACCCGGGCTTGCTCAAAATTGTTGCCGGGGCCATAGGAGGCCAGTACCCACAGGATGATCGACACGGCCACAATCACCTTTCCGGCCTCAAACACAAACGCCTTCGATTTTTCCAGGATTGTCATGCCCACGTTTTTCCAGCGCGGCATCTTGTATACCGGGAACTCCATGATAAAGTAACTGCGCTCACGGGCTTTCAGGATCGTTTTGAGCAACAGGGCCGAGAATATGGCAGCCAGGAAGCCGATCACATACAGCCCCATCAGCACCAGGCCCTGTAAATTCAGGAACCCGAGGTAGTATTTATCCGGCACCACCAGCGCGATCAGCACGGTATATACCGGTATGCGGGCAGAGCAACTCATCAGCGGCGTCACGAAGATCGTGATCATCCGGTCTTTCCAGTTCTCAATCGTGCGCGCCGACATCACTGCCGGCACGGCGCAGGCCACCCCGGATATGAGCGGCACGACGCTCTTGCCGTTCAGCCCGAACTTGCGCATGATCTTGTCCATCATAAAAGTTACGCGGGCCATATAGCCGGTTTCCTCCAGAATGGCGATAAAGGCAAAGAGGATGGCAATCTGGGGCACGAAGATCAGCACGCCGCCCAGTCCGGCAATCACGCCCTCGGTCAGCAGGTTCACCAGCGGGCCCTCAAAGTTCTGTTGGATCAGGCTGTTCAGGTTAGCGATGCCCAGGTCGATGAGGTCCATCGGGTAGCTGGCCCAGGCAAAGATGGCCTGGAAGATAAGAAACAGTATGGTGAAGAAAATCAGGTAGCCAAACACCCTGTGCGTCAGAATCTGGTCGAGGCGGTTGCTGAACTTCTCGTTTGTCTCGGCCTTCTCCACGCGAACCACGTCCAGCAGCATGCCGTTGATGCGGGTGTAGCGGGCGATGGTCTCGTCGGCCTGCAGCGCATTGGAATGGAAGTCGGCTTTTTCCAGTTGTTCATCCAGCCACGCCACGTCCTCCTCCCCAAGGAATTTTAGACTCTTATTATGATGCGCGTATTGCAGCGCGAGGTAATCGTTCTTTAGCCCAAACCTGGACTTTATATTTTGCAGCAATGGCTGTAATTCCGCGGGCACCTCGAAAAAGGTGGTCTTGGTGGGCTCCAGTTGCTGCGTCATCACTATTTTCAGGGCGGCCACCCCTACCCCTTTGCGGGCATTCATGGGTATAACCGGCACGCCCAGTTCCTTGTGCAGGGCAGGTATGTCAATCTTTACCCCTTCCTGCTCGGCCACGTCCACCATGTTGAGGGCCAGCACCGCCGGAATCTGCAGGTCCGCCAGCTGCGAAAAAAGCAGTAGGTTGCGCTTCAGGTTCGAGGCGTCGGCGGTGACAATCACAAGGTCTGGGTAATGGGCTGACTGAGGGTCGTAGAGCAGGTCGATGATCACGCGCTCGTCCAGCGACTTGGGGTATAAACTGTAGGTGCCCGGCAGGTCGATGATCTGGGCCTTTAATTTGGGCGTAAGCTGGCTGTAGCCTGTTTTCTTGTCTACCGTAACACCCGGGAAGTTGCCCACCTTCTGGTTGAGGCCAGTCAGCTGGTTAAACAGGGAGGTTTTCCCTGAGTTTGGGTTGCCAATCAGGGCAATTTTGGCCACCGCAGGCTGCAAGGGAGGCCGCTCGACCTGTGATATGTCAGGTTGGGTAGTTACGACAGTCATGTATGAATTTTACTACTGCTTGAGCAATATGGTCTCGGCTTCGTCTAAACGCAGGGAGAGGGTATAATTATTCACGATGATCGTGATGGGGTCGCCAAAGGGGGCGCGGCTGTTCATTTTTACCGGTGTGCCCGGTATACAGCCCATCTCAAGCAGTTTTAAGCCCATTTCGGGGTCTTTGAGGCAGCAAATAATGCCTTGCTCCCCTATCTTCAGGTCGCGCACGCTCTTTTGGCCCTCCTGCTCTTCTACCGTTTTTCGCACCTCTCTTGTTTTTATTTAGACTGTTTATAAACAACCGCAAGTTACAAGGTGTTCAGGTTTAAAGCAAAAGAATTCAGGATTTGGGGCTGAGGAGATGTTGTTATTTGGGAATGAGGGAATTAGCGGGGTATAAATACATAGGAGAAGGATAGCCTGCTTTTGAAACACTACCCGTTTTGCGCTTTTCCACCTGAAGCAGAACCCTCGACAGAATATCTCCTATTTTACCGGTCAGGGAAGGCTTACATGGTCCATCTTCTTGAAACGCCTTGCTTGTTGTGAAATCATACAACCTTGATACAGACATTTGTTGATGCAGACACGCAATAAAATGTAGATGCTCAACAAAATGTAGACACTTAACGAAACATAGACACTCACAGGAGCTGCGCACGCTGTGAGGTCAGTACAGGTTATGAGAGGTCATTACAAGTAAGGTGATTGGATAACTATCCAACAATCAAAGACTACTCCGCATAGAAGATTCGCTTTACCCTACTGCTGACGTTGGTGAGCAGCTCATAGGGTATGGTGCCGATACTTTTGGCGAGCTCTACCAGCGTGAGCCGTGGCCCAAACACAATGGCTTCGTCGCCCGCTTTTACGGGCAGGCCGGTTACATCTACCATGCACATGTCCATGCACACGTTGCCGATGAGCGGGCAGCGCTGCCCATGGATAAGCACATGCCCGACGCCGTTGCTGAAGCGGCGGTCGTAGCCGTCGGCGTAGCCAATGGCGATGGTGGCGATGGTGGTATCGGAGGCAGCCATACCCTTCCGGCTATACCCTACTGTTTCGCCCTGCTTAATCTGCTTCACCTGCGATACCGTGGTTTTGAGCGTGCTGACCGGTCGCAAGGCCTCCTGCGCCGTGCCTGTCGCTTCTACACCGTAAATGCCAATGCCCAGGCGCACCATGTCCAGTTGGTGCTCCGGGAAGCGCACAATGCCCGCCGAGTTCAGGATATGCTTGATGACGCTATACCCCAAACGCGCCTCCACCTCAGCTGCCATACCCCTGAACTGGCTAATTTGCTGCTGCGAGAAATCGTTGTGCACGGCCTCATCCGCCCCGGCCAGATGGCTGAAGGCACTGACCACCTGCACCTGTGGGTGCTGCTGCAGGAGTATGAAAAGCGCGTCAAAATCCTCTGCCGTAAAACCGAGCCGGTGCATGCCCGTGTCCAGTTTCAGGTGAATTTTGGAAGGAGCACCCTTCTCCAGTGAGCTAACAAAAGCTTCCAACTGCTCTGCCGAGTATATTTCCGGTTCCAGGGTATACTGCCGGAGTTTGGCAAAGCTGTCCGGCGAGGGGTTCATCACCATAATCGGCAAAGTGATGCCGTTCTCGCGCAGCATCACGCCTTCGTCGGCGTAGGCCACAGCCAGGTAGTCCACGCGGTGGAACTGTAGCAGGTTGGCCACCTCGAAGCTACCGCTGCCATAGGCAAAGGCTTTCACCATCACCATCAGGCGCACGTCCGGGGCCAGCTTGGAGCGGTAATAGTTCAGGTTATGCACCAGCGCATCCAGGTTCACCTCCAGCACCGTGCCGTGCACTTTTTGCTGAAAGGCCTGCACGATCTTCTCGAACTCAAACACGCGCGCCCCCTTCACCAGGATCAACTCGTTCCGGAACTGTGCCGGCTGAAACTGCGCCAGGAAATCTGCGGTGGAGGTATAAAACTCGGTGGGCACCGAAAACAGGCTGCTATACCTGCTGACTTTCTCGCCGATGGCGATGAGCCGCTCCACACCCCGCGCCTGCACCAGTTCCGCCACTTGCCGGTATAGCTTTTCCTCGGGCAAACCCGATTCCAGCAGATCAGAAAGGATGACGGTATGACGGCCGCGCTGTGGTTGGTTCATCAGCAGGTCGAGGGCGATGGCCAGACCGGCGAGGTCGTTGTTGTAGGTATCGTCGATGAGGTAGCAACTGTTGATAGCCTCTTTCATCTCGAGGCGCATGGCCACCGGGTGCAGGCGGTCCAGCCGGTCCTGAATCTCGGAGAGCGGCAGGTTGCGGTATAGCAGAAAGGCCACGCAGTGCAGGGCATTCTCCACCGAGGCCTCATCGGTAAACGGAATGGCCAGGCGCTCCTTCCGGCCCTGCCACTTAAACACGATGATCGTTTTGTGGCCTACCGTGGACGTCCCTGAAATGGTCACATCCGCTGCCTGGGTGCGCGACCAGGTGAAGCTTTTTATACCCTCCGCCTGTACGGCCTCGTGCACCAGGGTATGGTCAGCGCAATAGAAAAGCAGGTCTACGCCTTTAAACAGCTGCAGCTTCTCGGCTACTTTCTGCTGGTGCGAGGCAAAGCCTTCGTCGTGGGCACTGCCGATGTTGGTGAAAATGCCCAGCGTGGGCTGTATCACGCGCTGCAGCTTCTCCATTTCGCCGGGCTGCGAGATGCCTGCCTCAAAGATGGCGAAGGTATGGTTCTGGTCCATTTGCCACACGCTCAGCGGCACACCCAGCTGCGAGTTGTAGCTGCGCGGGCTCTTCACGGTCAACTCGTCAGGACTGAGCAGTTGCGCGAGCCATTCCTTCACGATCGTTTTGCCGTTGCTGCCCGTAATGCCCACCACCGGAATCTGAAACCTGGACCGATGCCATGCCGCCAATTGCTGCAGCGCCGCCAGGCTATCGGGCACCTGCAGGAGGTTCGCCTCCGGATAGCGTTGCCTCAGTTCGGCTGCATCGCCCTGTTCCACCACAAACTGCCGCACGCCCTGCAGGTATAACTGATGCAGGTACTTATGCCCGTCGTTATACCTCCCCCGGATGGCAAAAAACAGCGTGCCCGCCGGCTGCGAGAGCTTGCGACTGTCGGTGAGCAGGTGGATGATGGGCAGGGGCTGTGCGAGCTGCAGCAGTCCCCCCCCAAAAACAGTATATAACTGGTTAAAGTCAAGCATGGCACGGCGTTTATCTAGCCCAAATTTAAACAACCTGCGCTAGAATGAGAAACGGCCTTATTTGCCCAAGTGAAGCGTAATCCCTAAGAACGAAACCGGGGTGTATTGCAGGGAAGTAGTCTTATCTCTGCTGTTTCCTGCATATGGGTCATAGTAATAAAAGTTGTGATTACCCAATTCAGACGGAGTGACCGTATAGTCTGTTGAGGAGCGGCTGATATTTAGTTGCGTTTCCGCTGTAACAGAAATCCTGGGATGTAAAAAGTAACGCGCACCCAAAACAGGCGCCAAGGCAATGCCCAGCGAAGTAGACTTCTTTTTAGATGCGTCTTTGTACATTTTCGATTCAACGTCATCTTGCTTGCGGAGGTAAAGTGAATATTCGCGCTCTTCTACACTGCGGCTGAGCTGCAGGTCACTGCCATAATGCACCATAAACCGCCCAAAGTACTGCTGCCACTCGTACCCAACAGAAAGTTTCAGGTTGGTAGACTGTAGCGTTTTGTCACTGTAGTATAGCATGCTGTAGTTGCCTGATGTCACCTCTTCGGATGATAATAGGTCATCAAGTGCGTCTGAAGTAGTCTTTTGATGATTGAACTGTAAACGGTACCGGAAGGCGGTGTAGCGCATCCCCCACGTCTTAAGGCGTTTTTCCTTGTTTTTGCGAAGCAAGACATCCCCTTGCCCATAGTTTGAGTTAAAGAGAAACTTCATGTCTGCGCTGAAGTCCCAATCAAACCTTTTAAGGTCGTCAGCAGAAGTGGTTTGCTGCTGTTGCGCATACGCCCTGTTACTGCACAACAGGACAAAAAGGAGAAGCAGACCAGTAAGGCGAGGTAAGCAGGAATTTGTTTTCATAGAGGAAGGATTTATAATACAAGATAATCATATTTTAATACATAATAATCATCTGTTTAAAACATCTCCTGAATTGTACCTCAGACAAGCTTCGTTTCTGAGGGAATTCCTTACTTTTGCGCACTTTTTCAGCGTACTTCTTCTATGGAAACACCGAACACCAAACCATACTATACCGCCGGCATCGCGGCTTTCGTCATCTGGGGCTTCATTCCTTTTCCGCTGAAGGCGCTGGCGGCATACCCTAGCGGGCAGATTCTGTCGTTCCGGGTGGCGCTGTCGGTGGTGTTGCTGCTGCTGATCCTGCTGCTGTTCCGGCGCAGGCAGCTGCAGGAAACCATTGCGCAGGTGAAAAGCGCCGTGCCCCGAGAGAAGAAACTTTTCGCGCTGTATACCTTCCTGGGCGGCCTGCTGCTTACCGTCAACTGGCTCGCGTTTATCTACGTCATCAACCACATCAACATCCAGACGGGCTCTTTCTCCTACCTCCTCTGTCCTATCCTGACGGCGGTGCTGGGCTTCCTGCTGCTGAAGGAGGAGCTCCGGGCCAACCAGTGGCTGGCCATCGGGCTGAGTGGCCTGAGTTGTGTGCTGGTGGGCTCGGGCGAGCTTTCGAGCCTGCTGTTCAGCCTGCTGATCGGGCTGAGCTATGCCTTTTACCTGATCACGCAACGCCTCCTGCGGGCCTACGACAAAATAGTGCTGCTCACGCTGCAACTGCTACTCTCTTTTGCGCTGCTGGCACCGTTCTATACCTATTTCAAAGGAGACAGCCACCTGGCACTGGACACGCACTTTTTCCTGAACATCGCGTTGCTGAGCGCCGGGTTCACGGTGCTGCCGCTTTTCCTGAACCTGTTCGCCCTGAAAGAGCTGACCTCGGGCACGATCGGCATCCTGATGTACATCAACCCGATCATCAACTTCATGATGGCTTTTTTGTATTTCGGCGAGAAAACTACCCCTACCCAACTGCTGGCCTACCTTATTATCTTCATTTCGGTGATCATCTATAACCTGAACCTGAAGGGCCGCAAAAAAGACGGCAACGGCCTGGTTATACCTCCTGTGGGCACTACCGCCGTGGTAAAATAAAGATAGCCCCGGCAGTTGTAACTGCCGGGGCTATCTTTACTGATTTTTATATACTCTTGAAGCAACCAGAGATCGCGCTGATTGCCGAAGAAACTTACTGTTTCTCTCTTTTCTGCCTCTCCATATCCAGCTTGTGCAGCTTGCGGGCGGTGGTGTCTACGTTGGAGTTCATGTCTCCGAACTGGTTTGCCTGCTCCTCGGTCACGGCGGTATCACCAATGGCTGACGGGCGCGGCTCGTTCAGGTGCTCGGCGTCTGTCATGTCCACAATCGCCTCAGAGGTGCTGGTGTCGTCGGTTGGGTTCGTTGCGGGGCGCTCGCCGTTACAGCCAAAGCCTGTTACCGCCGCAAACGCTACGGCTATACCTGTTTTCATTATATTTGATGCTTTTTTCATAGTCAGTTTTTATTGGTTATTGCGCTATTTTTAACGGTCTGCACGCTAATAGGTTATATGTGGGAGTTCTGAGTCGCGAGTTCTGAGTTATGAGTGGTCCAACCACCCCCTGCCCCTCCTTGTCTTTTTCGAGGGCCCCTACCCCCAGGAGGGGAGTCTGCTGTTGGTTTTAAAACGCTATGTGTTGTAGCTTCTGGAGAAGAGTTTATTTACAAACTGCACCTTAATTTATACCTCCATAAAGAAAAAAGCTGAGCTAAAAGTTATAGCGGAGAATGAAGCAAGAAAAACTCCCCGCCTTAGACAAGGAGGGGGCTGGGGGTGGTTGGATACAATCTGCACCAGAATCCTGTGATTCCCCTAAAACCCAACCCCAACCGTTATCCCGGTTCTGGCTTTGTTGCCTTCCTGGAAAGAGGTGACGAAATCGACGCGGATGACTTTGAAGATATGCTCGATGCCGAGGCCGAGCTCCAGGTAGTTGCGCGATTGCTGGGTTTGCAGGTAGTTCAGGCTAAACACTTCCTGCCACTTCAGCTTGCGGAACAGTGGGATCTTGTTGAATAGGAAGCCATTGAAATGATGTTCGTAATGCCCCTCCAGATAGCTGTTGTTGGTGCTGTAGCGGAAGTAGTCCAGCAGTTGGAAGCCCTCGTATACCCCGGCAAACAGCGTGCGGTTGCCGTTGAAGTGCTTGTAATCGATCAAAGACATTTTCTTTCTGCCCCAGAACGTGCCGCCGGTTACGCTGTATTTGCTGCGGCCCAGTAACCCAAAGCTCATATCGTCGCTTATGCGGAGGGCTGCAGTCTGGAAGGCCACATCGCTGCCCAGGGCGTTGATGCCAGTGCGGTAACCGAGGGAGAAGGTGGGGTATTTGGAGCCGAGGTTTATCTTGTTGTCGGGGCGGGTGATGTACTCCTGCCCGGGCCGGTAGCTCACGCTCAGCGTCAGGGTCAGGGCGTCGTGCTCCGGGAAGGAAGCGTCGGGCAGTTCGGCATTTACCGGCACGTTGGAGGTAAAGCGACTCGTTACCTCATCCATACCCTTCCGAAAGCTGAAGTCGGCGGTGTTTTGCAGCGGCATGCGGTGCGCGTAGTCTAGCCAGCCATTCAGGAACACGCCGTTCCAGGGCTCGCCGCGGTATGTCAGGCGGCCGAAATCACGCTGGTAGAGTTTCATGTAGTTACGTTCGGCCAGCAGGGTATACAGTGTGTTCACAAAAGGCGAAATGGGCTCCACGCTGCTGATTTGCTCCACATACCGGCCTCCCTCCACCGAAATGGTGCTGTTATCAATCGGGTTGAAATTATACGTCAGGCGCAGTTTGGCATTCAGTTTCTCGTTCGAAAAGCCGTAGCGCACCGAAGGCGCAATCTCGTAGCGGGTACGGTCTTCGAAGCGTTTGGTATACTCCAGCCGCACATCGGCCACCATACCTTCCACGGTGTTATACTGCAAAATGCTCGGACCGCCCGTTACGCTCAGCAGCGGGTTTATACCATAGAATTGGCGTTTAAAGGAATTAGAGTAGGTATACCCCCCCACCAGGAAGCTGCCAAACGAAGGCTTGTTGCGCACGCGGTCCAGCGAGTCCTGGTAGGGGCGGGATTTTTTGATGACCTCCAGGCTGTCTTTTTTATGGTAGTCCGTTACCTCTTCCTGCGTGAGCGGCACCGGCCGCACGGATGCCCAGTACGCCGCGTCGCGCTCGTTGGCCTCCTTCTCCACCACCAGTACCTCCTTGCTGAACAGCTGCTCGTCTACAATCGGTTGCTGCGCCTCCGGGTCTGCCTCCTTTGGCTTGACCAGCCTGAATTTCTCTTTCTTGGGAGGCGCAACGGCCACGACTGCTTCTTCGCTTGGCTCCGGTTCTACTTCCTCCAGCTTCGGAGGCCGGGCATAGGCGGGCTGCACTTTGTAGTTCGAGTATACCCCCATCGCGTAGCCGCCGCCCTTAAAGCCCAGGCCCGCCGCCTCGAAGCTGAAGCGCTGCGACACCGGCATCCATACCTGCTCGGCCACCGGGGCGTATACCTGCCGCACCCGTATCCAGTCCACAAACTCGATGCCCGAGGCTTTGGTCAGCATCAGGTCGGTGCTGTGGATGCGCCAGCTGTCGTCTACGATGTAGATATTGCCCGAAAACACAGGGTCGTTCTTGCGCCTGGGTATAACTTTTATCTTGTTGATGGTGCGGCCGCTTTCCTGAAACGTGCCCAGGTACTCGAAGCGGTAGTAGAACAGCGCGTTGCTGGCCAGCGGCGACACGAAGCCGCGCTCGCTCAGGCCCTCCACCTTCAGCAGGTTATCGTAAAAGCTGATGCTCATCTCGGAGGCCTGGTTAAAGCTGAAGCCTTTCTTCTGGCCGCTCACCTTGCTCGAGATCATGCGCTCGTTTATCTTGTTAGGCTTCTTAAAGCTCAGCTCCGACACCGACTCCGACAGGTATACAATGCCCGTGTCCACGTCCACCACTTTTATACCCAGCACCTTGGGCGGCACTTTGTCCAGGCGGTACACGCCTTTCATGTATACCCGCGCGCGCCAGGCGTTCACCTCGTTCTGGTGGTACTTGCGCAGCCGGATGGCCTTGCGCATGATGCCGTAGGCCGGGTCTTCATCGGCGGCCCGCACCACCACCTCTTTTAGGTTCAGGATTTCGGGCTGTAGCTGCACGTTCAGTTCCTGGCTGCCCTCGCCCACCGTCACCGTCTCGAAGCGGGCGCGGTAGCCGACATACTTAAACTCGAGGGCATAGGTGCCGGGGCGGAGTTGCAGTTGGTAAAGCCCTTCGTCGTTGGAGGCAGTGCCGCTGGCAGTTTCCTTGATGTAGATGCTGGCAAACGGAAGCCCCTGCCCATTCTCATTGGTGATACGCCCATGCAGCACCCCGGCCATCGTGACGGCAGGTAGCAAAAGCAGCAAGAACAGGTAAAAGTGGCGCATGGGATATGTGGAAAGGGTATATATTAGGCTCGTTTCAGTAGTAATTTTATAACGCAGAAAATGGGCTAGAACGTTTAAGTGAGGGGGAGATTAACGGACTTGCCTATAATGTGGCGAAGCTAAATTATAGGCATGGTTAGGCTGAGTAATATTTTCACATGCATAAGAACCTACTGGCAGCCTATGCAACTTTAATACACTTTGAAAAGGTAACGGTAATCAGGTTCTGGACTTACAGGTTCTCCCCACCAACTCTCATAAAGGTATTGATGATAATCAGTGTTAGTAAGTGAAGTTGAGAAAGAAGCTTTACTGCATTCATCGCCTGTCCTCCTGCCATTGCTGAGACCGCTTCCTATGATTAATGAATAGGTCCCTCTTTTTTTCGGTATGATACCCACTTTTAGAATATACTTTTCTCCTTCTTCTTTATACCGAATTTGCTGCGCTCGCTCGGGTGTTGGTATTTTCTTGGAATTATATATCATGCCATCAACATTAAAGTAGTCAAAGCTGTAGACAGCATCAAGCGTACTTTTATTAGGTGTGAGTTCTAAAACCCCAAGTGTATTTCCTATACCAGTGGAGTTAGTATAAACAACCGCTTCCTGACCTCCTACAGGTCTCATAGTAGAAGGAAACTCAGAGATTAAGTAAAGTGTGTCACCTACCTGTATACTGTCCTGCTCAGGAGTGAAGTGAGCAGTAACAGCGAAGGAGTAGACAGGTTCAGGATTAAAACAAACAGGGTCTGGGCAGCCTGTGAGGGTCAGTGCTGCCGCAAAGGAAAGCAGGTAAAGTAGATTTGTTTTCATATAAGGGTAGTATCTCTATGGTTGATTTATTTTGGTTCAGTAACGCTTATTTAGCCTAACTTATAGATATGCGTACCTTATTACGTTTAGCCAACAACCGTTGTGCCGATAACCGTAATTGAATTGCCGAATATACTATATAGTAGATTCTTATAAAATGTAAAAATTAGTGTGCTCGCTGATGTAGTGCCTCCCGCTTCGCCAGCCGGTTTTTGTACCGCATGTTCAGCACCACGCCCAGCAGTACCAGTCCCATACCGGCATAGGCGCCCGCATGAAACAGCTCTCCGAAAAGCGCATACCCCAGGAACAGGGCATAAATGATTCCGATGTAGTTGAGGTTGGCCACTTTTGAGATTTCTTCGGATTGGTACGACATCGTCATGTAATACTGCCCCAACTGCGTGAGCAAGCCCACCAGCAGCAGCAGTGCCCAGTCCCAGCCCTCGGGCTGCACCCAATGGAACAGCGCGTAAAGGCCCACCGCCGGCAGCGCAACCAGCGGAAAGTAAAAGATGATGACCAGGGGATGCTCCTGCGTGTTGAGTTTGCGCACGATGGCGTAAGCGAGGCCCGTAAACACAGAACTCAGCACCCCGACCCACAGGTAAAAGGTATCCACACTGGTTTCCACGCCCTCAATCACCAGCACGCCCGCAAACGAGAGCAGGAAAAACGCCCACTGCCAGGGCCGCACCCGCTCCTTCACGATAAAAAGCCCCAGCACCGCCGAAAAAATAGGCGACATGTACTGCACCGTAGCTGCCGTGGCCAGCGGAATATGCTGCAGCGTGTTGAAAAACAGGATCAGCGCTGAGGCCCCGGCTACCCCTCGCGCCACCAACCATACCTTGTTGTGGCCCCACACGCTCACGTTTGCCCGCCGCAAATAGGCATAGCTGATCACGAGCGAAATAACGGACCGGAACAGGATCACCTCCGCCGCCGGAATGTGCGCCACCAACTTCACGCAGACGTTCATCAGCGAGAAGAAAAGCGTAGACAGCAGCATGTACTTCACTCCTTTCGTCAGCATCTTGGCTTTCAGTTTGATTAAAGCTGCGAAGGTCGTGGTTTTGCTGCGTGATTGCTACTTTTGACAGTATAATAGCGGGAATGCCTACCGGCTTCTGCGGAAAAGTAATTTGGCCGCGTTGCAATAGGGCCTTTGCCTAACTTAGCCGCCTCAGAACCTTGTGCCGTGGCAGCATGTTTAGCTAAAAAGAAAGAGTAGAGATTTGGAGCGACAAAAGAAACAGCGGTTTTATACCCCCAAGGAAGCCTTGATTAAGGTGGCGGCTTACTGTGCCTACCAGGAGCGCACGCAGCAGGAAGTGCGCACAAAACTTTTTTCCTATGGCCTTGAACCGGACGATGTGGAAGAACTGATTGTGCGCCTGGGCCAGGAGAAGCTACTGGACGAGGAACGCTACGCGCAAAGCTACGTGCGCGGCAAGTACGCCCTGAAAAAATGGGGCCGCCGCAAGATAACCCAAGGCCTCAAAAGCAAAGGCATCTCCGATTACTGCATCAAGCAAGGTATGAAAGAAATAGACCCGGAGGTATACGAAGAGAACCTACTGAACCTGCTGGAGAAGAAAAACGCCACTGAAAAAGAAAAGAACCCCTTCACCCGCCGCCAAAAGCTAACCTATTTCCTGATGAGCAAGGGGTATGAGGGTGACCTGGTGCAGGATGCGTTGAAGGGACTGGAAGAGTAGGTGCTGGGGAAAGTGTAAATACCGGGTCAAACCACCCCCTGCCCCCTCCTTGTCCAAGGCGGGGAGTTTTACCTCTCCCCAGCCCTCTCCTAAAAACAGGAGAGGGAGTTCTATACCTCCTTCTGTAAAGCTTATAGAGTATAATTATAGCTATTGCTGGTTTACCCTAACTATTAAACAGCAGCTATAGAACATATGGCTTGCCGTGGCAACAGCAGACTCCCCTTCTTAGACAAGGAGGGGCAGGGGGTGGTTGGATAAAAGCTAGCCAAACGCCAAACCACCAGCAAAGCCCAGCAACAACCAGCAAGCAACTACCGCTTCCTCGGCGGCTGCGGGTTTTGGATGCGGCGTTGCGGCACCAGCACCACGCGGCGGCCGGTGATCTCTTCCAACATCGGCTTCAGGATGCGCTCTGCGTTTTCGGTAGTTTGGCGCAGGATGCCGGAGTTGAGGGCGGCTTTTTTTACGTTCTGCTCCGCGTACTTATACCCCTCCTCCACCAATTCCGCATCCTGAAAATACGTATTCTCCTTGCTGAACACCTTGGACTTGCTGTGGTCTACCTTGTAATAGCATATCTCGGGGGCAGGCAAGGCCACCTGCACCAGCGTATCTCCCTGAAACCGGATATCGGCCTGCGTTATTTTGGCGAAGTCCACACAGCCCACCGCCTCCCCCGACACGATCAGCACCAGTTTAGAATTGGGTACAAACCGGGAAACAGACTTCTCATACTCCACCACATCCCTGAAATTATAGCGCACCAACTCCATCTTGCCCAGGTCCTCCACTGACGTCAGCACGGTGTTAAAGTTCACGACTACCTCCGGCTCCTTCTTCTCTTCCGGCTTAGTAAAGAAGTTTCCGAAAATACGCCACAGGAAAACACCGGCCAGCAGAATGAGAATCCAGGGGAGAAGTTTGAACAGGAAACGGAGTAAGGGCATGTGTGAGGGAGTAAGTTTAAAATGCGTGGGAATGTATATTATTTTTATGCTATGTCAACATGAATCATGCCCAATAAGTTACATATATCCTTTTCATAAATGTACTGGTTTGGCCACACCGTCTGTGATGGGCACCCAGCTAAACCTCTACCCCCAAGCGCTGCTTAAAGCCGGCGTTGCCCTGCAAGCCGCCGGTATGGATGGCCACGATGTGGCTGCCTTTGGGGAAATAGCCCTGCCGGATGAGGTCGAAAAGGCCGAAGAGCATTTTGCCGGTATAAATGGGCTCCAACGGGATGTGGTGCTGTTCCTGAAAGGCCTGCATGAACGCCATTAACTCGGGTTTGATTTTCGCATAGCCACCGAAATGATAATCGGTAATCAGGTGCCCGTTACTAAACTCCTGCCCGCAGTAGGTATAAATAAGCTCCTGAATCTCTTTCTGCAGGAAGTCGCCGCCTTTCAGGGCCGGAAAAACCAGCACCTGCTTCTCTCCTTTTAATCCGGCTATAATTCCTGCCGCCGTGCCGCCCGTGCCTGCCGCGCAGCAGATGTAGTCATAGTCTTGGTTGATGTCCTGTATGATCTCGGTGCAGCCTTGCACGGCCAGATTGTTGGTGCCGCCCTCGGGTATGATGTAAGGCTTGCTGTACTGCTCCGATAACTCCTGCAGAAAGGCCGGTTCGTCTTTCTGGCGGTACTGTTCCCGGGAAATGTACTGGAGTTGCATACCACAGGAGATAGCGAATTGCAGTGTCGGGTTGAGCGGCAGATGCTCTTCCCCTCGGATAACGCCAATCGTATCAAAACCGAACTCCTGCCCCGCCGCCGCAGTGGCCGCGATGTGATTGGAATAGGCCCCGCCAAACGTAAGCAGGGTATGGTGCCCCTGTCGCGTTGCCTCTTGTAGGTTATACTTCAGCTTGCGCCATTTATTCCCCGAGATTGTCGGGTGCAGCAGGTCCTCACGCTTTACCCACAGTTCCACTCCATGCGCGTCCAGCAAAGGGTCCGACAGTTGTTGCAGGGGTGCTTCCATAGGTCTAAAAAAGAAGCCCCAGCGATACGCCGGGGCTATGTGTATACATGCTAAACTCAGAACTCGGAACCCATAACTCGGAACTAGCCCTAGACTTTCTCTACGATCTGCACCTCAGTACGCGTTTTCTTTACGCCATACCAGATAGCGCCTATGGTAACGAGTATTAGTAAAATAGAGGATACCAGCGATACGGTGTCGCCGATGGCATACACTTTTGGCGCAAACTTAAACTCGATGGTATGCTTGCCCTCCGGCACTTCCATCGCTCTCAGAATATAATCGGCGCGGAAATGGTCTACCGGCTGCCCGTCGAGGTATGCCTGCCAACCGTCGGCATAATAAATCTCAGAGAACACTACCAGAGCCTCATCCTTGGCGGTATACTCGTATTTCAGGTAGTTTGGCTTGTACTCAGTTAATTTGATGGTGCCGATATCCGCAACGTAATTGCGTCGCTCCACCGGGAATTTGGTCACATCCACCACGGCTGTTGCTCCGGCATCAAACATGGTCAGGGCATCCAGCTCCTCGTCCGGCGACTGCACCGGCTTCACTTCCTCCACAAACCAGGCGTTGCCCAGGGCTCCTGGCACACGCTGCACCGGCTGTTTCGGATCGCCGGTAATGGCGTAACGCGTGTTCAGCATGCGGTATACCTCCAGGTTGTTCTGGGAGATATGGCGGTCGATCACATCCTGGTAACGGCGCAGCTTGGCCCCGTGGTACCCTCCGATGGACTTGTGGTAGTATGAGGTACGGGCGTCGTTGAACGGGTTGGGCAGGTTGATAACGCGGTAACTCAGGTCTTTGTCCTGCAGGATCAGCTGGTCGGCAGGCGTTGGCTGGAAGAAATTCGCCTCTACCTGTGCCTGAAAGTCGTTGTTGTTGAGGTAGCGCTTGTCTACTGTCCAAAGGTCCACGAGGATCAGCGCACCTATACCGGCAATGGCCACTGTAGAGGACAGTTTGTTTTTGAGATAGAAGTAGAGCAAACCCACCGCCAGCACGATAAACACCAGCGAGCGGAACGCGTCTGCCCGCATCAGTCCCTCGCGGTCGGCACGGATGGCGTCAATCGGGAACTGCGCCTGAATCAGCTGCTGGTCGGTGGCAGACACAAAGCTGGCGCTGCCCGCAAACAGCCATACCAACAGGCAGATGCCTGCGGTTATACCTCCCGCAATCAGCAGTTTCTTGTCCAGGTCCTTGATTTCCTCACGCTCGCGCAGTAATTTCCAAAGCGCCAGAATAGCCAGGAACGGCATCGTGATCTGGGCGATCACCAGGGCCGAGGCAACCGCTCTGAACTTGTTGTAGAGCGGGAAGTAATCGAACATGAAATAGTTGAAGGCCTCGAAGTTCTTGCCCCAGGCCAGCACAATAGAAAGGATGGTACCGGCTACCAGCCAGCTGGTCCAGCGGCGGTTCACGATGAAAAGCCCCAGCACAAACAGGAAGCATATAATGGCTCCCACGTATACCGGCCCGCTCGTCATGGGCTGTGCGCCCCAGTACATTGGCAGGCCCTGCTCCACGATCTGCTCGGCCTGCCCTGCTGGCACGCCCATGTTCAGGAAGGCCTTATAGGTTTCGGAGTCTTTATCCAGAGAAGCGCTGGAGCTGCCGCCATAGAAATTCGGAATCAGCAGGGTCATGGTTTCGCTGATGCCGTAGCTCCAGTTAAAGGCGTAATCACGGTCCAGGCCAGAGCCAACCTCCTGGTTGCTGTTCGGCTGCGTGAGCTCCGATTTACCCCGGATGCTGTACTTGCTATACTCAGCGGTAGTGGACAGTCGGCCAAAGTTAACGCCTATGGCCAGAATGGCTGCCGCCAGCAACAGGGCACCACGCTTCAGTAACTCCGCTAAAGAGCCATGCTTGATGGCATAAACCACCTCCACTATACCGAAGATCAGCACCAGCAGCAGCATGTAATAGGTCATCTGCAGGTGGTTGAAGTGCAGGTTCATCGTCAGGCCGACCGCAAACAGGGCCGCCCCGATCCAGAGGTTGCGGCGCAGCGCGTAAATCAGTCCGCCCAGCACCATCGGTATATAGGCGATGGTCAGCGACTTGGTGTTGTGCCCGGCCTCCAGTATAATGATGTTGTAGGAAGTAAAAGCAAAGGCCATAGCCCCCACTACGGCAAGCCACGAACTCATACCCATGGCCACCAGCAGGATGTAGGCGCAGATCAGCGCAATAAAGATATTACCGGCCAGGGCTGGCAGGTTAAACGTCAGGATGGAATGGATATAGCCGGACCAATCGCCGGGAAAGTGGGTTTGGATGAGATAGGCGGGCATGCCCCCGAACATAGAGTTTGTCCAGAGTGCCTCTTCGCCGGTGGCGGCGCGGTAGTCCTGTATTTCTTTGGCCCCACCCTTAAACTGCAGGATGTCGTGCTGGGCCAGGCCTTTGTCTTCAAAGAGAACGGGCGAGAAATACGCCGCTGTCAGGATCAGGAAAATCAGAACAGCAATGAGATGCGGAAGCACATCACGCCTGAAATGGAAGGAACTGGTTGTCATATCTTTCAAAAACCTCAGAATATAGAGATTGAAAGTTAACAGTTTTATTTCACTTCTTCATAATCGACGTACTCCCCGCCGTTGAAATCCTTGCGCTCGGGCTGCTCCGGGATGTAGTCGATCTTCACCTCGCCGCGGGGCTTGCCGTTTTGCTGGCTTCCGTTAGGGCGGGCCTGCTGTTGCTGGTTGGGGTTCATGTTAAAAAAGGTACCGTTGCGGATGCTTTTCTTCACGAACATCGCCAGCAGCCACCTGAACAAAAAAGGCGCGACCAGCCGGATGAGGTATATAATAAGGATTGTGGTTAATATGTATTTGATCATCTAATGAAATGCTTTCTTACGTAACGTGGTCACTGCAAAAACAGTACCTATTCCTTATACCAACTCTTCTGCCTTGTTTTTTGTTCTGTTGGCCTTGAGATGGGTAGCGCAAAGATAATAAATTTCGCCTCCCCCTGCCCCCTCCTAAAAACAGGCGGGGGTATTTTAGGCTTTCCTGAATCCAGCGGCTATTCTTTTCAGTACTGCTTGAGGTTCGTTAAAAACCTCTCCGTTTCTAATGCGGATAACTTTATAGCCCAGGTGTTCCAAGGTCTCGTCTCTAACTTCATCATTGGCTATGGCTTCAGCTGTGTCATGCACAGCGCCGTCCACCACAATTATTAGCTTTTCTGTTGCACAATAAAAGTCCACGATGTAGTTGCCAATGCTATGCTGCCGCCTGAACTTCTGCCCACCGAGCCTGTGCTTACGCAGCAAGTGCCAAAGTTCTTCTTCCGCCGGAGTTTGATTGCTCCGCAGCAAAGCACGCTCTTGCCTTAAAGCAGGCAAACTGTGTAACTGATCTTTCCGCATGATGCTAGGTTTGCCTCATAACACAAACAAACGGCAAGGCTGTTCCCAATAAAAAAAGCCCTCCCCTGTTTTTAGGGGAGGGCTTGGGAGGGGTCAAAATTGGCACCTTACTTACTAAGGTATAAATTCCGCTCTGAGTAAACCTGAGTGAAGTAATCGTCCTGAAGGTCATCAATGAAGTAGATGGCCTCACCCGTGGATTTCATCTCAGGGCCCAGCTCCTTGTTCACTTCCGGGAACTTGTTGTAGGAGAACACCGGCACCTTGATGGCATACCCGTGCTTGTAGGGGTTAAAGGTAAAGTCCTTCACCTTCTTCTCGCCCAGCATGATCTTGGTGGCGTAGTTGATGTATGGCTCGCGGTATGCCTTCGCGATGAACGGGAACGTACGCGAGGCGCGTGGGTTGGCCTCGATGATGTATACCGTTTCGTTCTTGATGGCGAACTGAATGTTGATCACACCCACCGTGCGGAGCGCCACCGCGATCTTTTTGGTGTATTCCTCAATCTGGGCAAGTACTTTCTCGCTCAGGTCGAAGGGCGGCAGCACGGCGTAGGAGTCGCCGGAGTGTATACCGGCAGGCTCGATGTGCTCCATGATTCCGCAGATGTGCACATCCTCTCCATCGCAGATCGCGTCGGCCTCGGCCTCAATCGCGTTGTCGAGGAAGTGGTCGAGCAGCACCTTGTTGCCTGGGTGGTCTTTCAGCAGGTCGATCACATGCGACTCCAACTCTTTGTTGTTGATCACAATCTTCATGTTCTGGCCACCCAGCACGTAGCTTGGGCGCACCAGCAGCGGAAACTTCAGTTCCTTGCTCAGTTGCAGCGCCTCCTCCGCCGTCTCGATCACGGCAAACGGAGGGTATGGAATGTCCAGGTCGCGGAGCAGCGATGAGAACGAGCCGCGGTCCTCGGCCAGGTCCAGTGCCTGGTAGCTGGTTCCGAAAATCTTGATGCCGAAGCGCTCCAGTTTCTCGGCCAGTTTCAGGGCTGTCTGGCCACCCAGCTGCACAATCACGCCTTCCGGCTTCTCGTGCAGGATGATGTCATAGATATGCTCCCAAAACACCGGCTCAAAGTACAGCTTGTCCGAGATGTCGAAGTCCGTTGAAACCGTCTCCGGGTTGCAGTTGATCATGATGGTCTCGTAGCCGCACTCTTTGGCAGCCAACACCCCGTGCACACAGCTGTAGTCGAACTCGATGCCCTGTCCGATACGGTTCGGACCGGAACCCAGCACCACGACCTTCTTCTTGTCCGAAACGATGCTCTCGTTCTCGCCGTCGAAGGTGCTGTAATAGTATGGCGTGCTCGCCTCAAACTCGGCCGCGCAGGTATCCACCATTTTATACACGCGCTTAATGCCCAGCTCTGTGCGCACGCTGTGCACTTCGCTTTCCTTGCAACGCAGCAGGTGCGCTATCTGGCGGTCGGCGTAGCCTTTCACTTTCGCCTCGCGCAGCAGTTCAGTTGGTATGTTCGACAGGTTGAACTTCTCTATTTCCTTCTCCAACATATCCAATTCCTCGATCTGGGCCAGGAACCACGGATCGATCTTGGTGATGTTCTGGATGGTGCTGGTCGGGATACCGATGCGCATAGAGTCTTTTATACTGAACAGGCGGTTCCAGCTGGCGTTTGTCAGGCTGTCGATCAGTTCGTCGTAGTTCGTCTTCTCTTTGCCGTCTGCGCCAATGCCGTTGCGCTTGATCTCCAAACTCTGGCAGGCCTTCTGCAGCGCTTCCTGGAAGGTGCGCCCGATGCCCATTACCTCACCCACCGATTTCATCTGCAGGCCAAGCTTGCGGTCAGCGCCCGGGAACTTGTCGAAGTTCCAGCGCGGTATCTTCACGATCACATAGTCCAGCGCAGGCTCAAAGTAAGCAGAGGTTGTTTTGGTGATGGCGTTTTTCAGCTCGTCCAGGTTATAGCCGATGGCCAGTTTGGCGGCGATCTTCGCGATCGGGTAACCAGTGGCCTTAGAGGCAAGCGCTGATGAGCGCGACACGCGCGGGTTGATCTCGATGGCGATGATGGTGTCATCATCCGGGCTCACGGAGAACTGCACGTTACAGCCACCTGCGAACTGCCCGATGCCGTTCATCATTTTGATGGCCAGGTCACGCATTCTTTGGTATACCGTATCGGGCAGCGTCATGGCTGGCGCCACCGTGATAGAGTCGCCGGTATGGATGCCCATCGGGTCGAAGTTCTCGATCGAGCAGATGATGATGACGTTGCCCACGTTGTCGCGCAGCAACTCCAACTCATACTCTTTCCAGCCCAGGATGCTTTGCTCCACCAGCACTTCGTGCGTAGGCGAGGCATGCAACCCGCGCGTCAGGGCCGCGTCGAATTCCTCCGGGGTATGCACGAAGCCACCACCGAATCCACCGAGCGTAAACGAAGGGCGGATTACAAGCGGGAAGCCGATTTCCTGCGCAATCTCCTTGCCTTCCAGGAAAGAGGTGGCCGTTTCGCCTCTGCACACATTCACGTCCAGTTCCAGCATTTTCAGGCGGAACTGCTCGCGGTCTTCTGTCGTTTCGATGGCTTTGATATCCACGCCGATCATGCGCACGCCGTACTTTTTCCAGATACCGGCCTTCTCGCAGTCAATCGCAAGGTTCAGGGCCGTCTGTCCGCCCATGGTTGGCAGCACCGCATCAATCTGGTGTTTCTCCAGAATCTCGATGATATACTTCTTTTCCAACGGCTTCAGGTACACGTTGTCTGCCGTCACCGGGTCCGTCATAATCGTGGCCGGGTTGGAGTTGATTAGCGTTACCTCTATTCCCTCCTCGCGCAGCGAGCGGGCGGCTTGAGAGCCGGCATAGTCGAATTCGCAGGCCTGGCCGATGATGATGGGGCCGGAACCAATAATAAGAACGGATTTGATACTGGAGTCTTTAGGCATTTCGGTCGGTATGTATAAATTGCCCAAAGTTAGGGCTAAATATTAAAGGAGGCAAAAAGAATATCTTGCTATCTGAAAATCAACTCAATTTTTGCAAATTTAATAAAACTACGGGTGTTTTAATGCCTTTTAGGCGCTATACCCTCCATCTGCCCCTCCAAAATATGCCAGCTGACTGTAAATTCACGGCCATGCCATGCGCTGGAGCTGTGCATACCGCCTTTTTATACCCTGCCCGGAGGTTCGCGCTTCCTCCAAAATAGCACTCAAATCGCCTTGATTCCGTAAACACAAACTGAAACTTAACGCAAGAACCCCATGGATACACCAAAAGACGAGGACATCATCACAAACGCGGATGAGAGCAAGCGACTGCCCGAGGAGAACCCGGAGCCGCTGACCGGCCATAAAAAAGAAGAGACGGATATACTGGAAACCGGCTTTGAGGGCAAGGAGGAAGCCGGGAACGTGGCCGCCAAAAAAGAGGAAGACACCCGGGAGCTGGACGGCAGCAACGCTAACACGCTGCGCACCAAATAGCCCGCCGACACGTTTACTTCTGATACAATGCCCAAGCGGCAGCCCGGGCAAGCAGGTGCTTGTGGGCTGCCGCTTGGGCATTGTATTGGGCCATGGCTTTTACGAAAAAGCACGAAAAACGCTTACCGGTTTAATGATTTTCAGGCTCAATGGCTATTTATCGCAGATAGACAGGCCTCTAAAATGAGTTAAAGCCTTTGTTATTTACATGCTTCTTAGTAATATTAGTATATGTAAATACCTAAAAAGCTGCAGCTTATGACTTTATTCGACTCTGAATATTTGCACCTCGAATACTACGCGGCGCACCACGTGCTGGTAAGCCAATGGTATGGTGGCTGCAGTAGTCAGCAGTATCGCGAGGCGGTGACCAACACCTCCAGCTACATCCAGAAGATGCGCATACCCTTTGCCATTTCAGACCGGCGTCTCCTGCCCCCGCTCTCCCCGGAAGACATTGAGTGGTCGATGCACGAATACATAAGGTGCTTTGCCAAGCTTCCTCTCAAGCGCTTTGCCATCATCAACAGTTTTGACGAGCAGGCGTCAGCACAGTTGCACCTCTTCCTGAACAACAGGCAGTATCCGCTTCCCTTCAAAACACAGGTGTTCGAAGACCTTACCTCGGCATACGAGTGGCTGGTTTCTGTGGAAGCCTGACCCAACTCATCTTTTCCTCCATACCTCTAAAAAGGAGGCTGCGTTCCCACTGTTCCAACTTCGCCAGACACATCCCGGCATATAACGGTATCCGACGAGAGGCCCACCGCTTTTCCGCAAATTTATACCTCCATCAGAAAGGCAGCTTTTGCAAACGGCATCCTATCAAAATCTGCGCGCGCGCCGTACAACAGGAATCAGAAATTTAACCTCTAAAAAAGAAAACGATGAAAAAGACATATGCATTCCTGATCTCAGGCGCATTGCTGAGCATGAGCCTGGCGGGTTGCTCCAGCGAGAACACGACCGGAGTTGACACCCAAACCACCACCAACGAGGTTGACGGAAAGCTGAACGACCCGCAGGGAGGCACCGTGACTGAAGAAAACGTGAGCCCACTGGACACGGCAGACACGAACAATAGCATGGACGCCGAACAGCAGACAGACAACCAGTAGGCTGGCAACCAAGCACCGCTGAAACAGCGAGGGGGAGGCACCGTAATGGCGTCTCCCCCTCGCTGTTTCAGCAGTGCTTACTCTTTGTCGTTGCTGAGGGCATACCCTACAGCGGCGGCCACCAAGCCCCCCAGCAGGTAATACCCCACGGCCAGCACCTGCGTCTCGGTGGTTTTGTTGCTTGGCTCCTCGCCTAATCCCAGCGGGCCGGGCAGCAACACGGCCCCCGCCCCTGCAGCAGCCCCTAACACAGACCCGCGCCACCAGGCGCTATTGCCCGTGCCAGACAGGCTATAGTATAAAGAGTTGGAGATGATATCGCCGACCAGCGCCCAGGCATGCAGCTTTTTGTCATCCTGTGGCGGTGTAAGGTCGGCCTTCTGCATCAGCTTCGAGATAGAGCGCATGCCCAGCACATCCATACGTGGCGCATTGGGGTTCACGCGCCTCACTGTTTCGTGCACTGCCGTCACGACGCAGGCACCAGCCAGGCCACCTGCAAAAGCTTTTAGTATATCGTTCATTGGGATAAGTGTTTCGGTTATTTAATAGATGAATGAATACCCATGTATAGCCCGTAGTGGCCCATAAGGTTGCACGCAATGTTGGAGGCACACATTTCTGCCGAAGGCTGGCAAAAAAAGAGAGCCGGACTAGCTATAGCCCGGCTCTCTTAGAAGTGCCGCTGTTAGGTATGCAGCAATGTGCTTATTTTACTCTTGCATCCACGGCAGAGCTTCCGCTCGACCTGCCGAAGGATTTATCGTTCTTCTTTGCGCTTATTTTTTCTTTTGCAGAAGACGTAAGCGCGTTGGTTTTTGCCTTGATCTTGTTTTTGTTGCTCGACCCCAGGGCCAGCCAGCCGGCACCCAGTGCCAGCAACGATCCGCCCACTACCTTTTGGGTGGTAGAGAGGCTGTTGATTTTCTTCGCGATTGGTCTTGAGTACTCCTGCAGCTTGTCCTGTATGTTTTTCATGCTGTCTTTGCCCGAAGTGGCCTGCTGGTGCTGGCTGCCTGTTCCCTGGGCCGACTGGCTATTGGTGCTGCCTGTGGAGGCAGAGTTGTTTGTGCTCATGCTGCGCTGTGAGGTGCTGTTGCCCTGCGCAGAGGTATGGCTAGCCGATGTGGAGGCACTGCCGGGTGTTGAGTTGCCCTGACTTTGATGCTGAGGGGTTGCCTGTGATTTATTATTCGTGTTATTATTCGTGTTATTTTCCATGGTTTTCGTCTGATTAAAATTAAAATACAATTTTATGGCCCTTGCCCCCATCCAGGATTCATTTCCCGGGTCAGCAAAGACCATACATTGTTTTATCGATAACGAAGGGATATAGTTACACCTGAAGCTACTTTTTTACGTCAATGCCAACGTAGTGTCGTGTGAGCCGTGCAGCGGGCGGGGCTGGCATTGTATCACTTTCGCTATATAAAATCAGTACAAAAACAGGATGCCGGGTACTTAGAACTGCGCAGCCTTCAGTTGCGCCAGATGCTCCTGCATTTTTTCCCCGTCTTCAGCGTCTTTGCCGGAGCGGGGCGGCTTGGCTTTCTTGTAAAACCGGAGTATATCGGTTTGCAGTTCGGGCGTGAGAAGCTTGAAGTCCGACTTGGCGAGTTTCTTAAGCAGTTCAGCGTAAGTCTCATCCGTCAGGGTATACTCGCCGGGTGCCGTTGGCAGGCCCGTGTCGAGTTGCAGGTTTTTCAGGGTGAGGTCTTGCCGCCGCATCTGTTTCAGCATGGCACTATAATTATCTACGGTCATGTTAAAGCTTTCCAGGAAAAACGCTTCGGCCTCTGGCGTGGGGGGCTTAAAGGCAAGGGGGCGCAGCGGGCCAATTTTGGGGAGCACCCTGATCACCCAGGAGGCCAGCCGGGCAAAAATGCCCGGGCGCTCATACTCACGGCCCCAGTGCTTGTGGAACTCGGCCCGGTTCATCCGATAGACGAACTTGCGCCGCGTTATGCCCGGTTTTGCCGCCTGTATCTCCGACTTCTTGGCCATCCAGGCCGCTTTCGTCAGCTCCGGAAACACGTTGCGAATGGTATACCTATAGCTCCCGATGGCCAGCGGCAGGTTTAAAAACACATCGTTCAGTTCCAGTCCGTAGGTGGTCTCAAAGGCTTCTTTCAGGAGGTCTTTCGATACCTTGAAGCCGATAAAATCCTGGTACGACTGTGGCGCGAAGTTACCGCGGGCTACCTGCAGCACATCAAACCCGAACTCTGTTTTCACGTGCGCCACCGGGTCATCGGCATAGGTCACCACGTCGCCGTGCGCTGCCTTTGTTTTGGGGTATACCAGCGGCACGGCGCGGTTGGTGCCAATTGGGTGCCCGTAAATGTCGGCGTTGAAATGTGCCAGCGCCCCAAGCGAAAACGCGTACTCGTCCACTGTTTTGGAGGCTTGCATCAGGTTGAGCACAAAATCGCCGCTGCGCACGTAATGGGTCAGGTTTGTGAAGAAGGTGTTGCCGAAAGGATAATACCCCATGTCCTGCACGATGCAGCCACCGTAGGCATAGGCATGCGCCTGCCGCAACTCCTCCTCGGTGGCATTTGGATATCGCTTCAGCAAAAGCGCCTTCAGGCCCTCTTCCCAGGCGGCGTCTACCACTGCCTGGTGCGTCAGGACGCTGTAACTGTATGCCTGCTGCGCTGCGCCAGCCAACAGGCACAGGAGGAGAGACAGGCAAGCGAGGTATTTATATATTTTCAATTCCATATATTTATATATATGAAATACGGAGCATACCCGGAAAAGATGCACCCTTATTGTTCCCTTCTCCTGGCTTTTCGTTTTTTGTCGTAGATCATCACCTCCATCAGGCTCACGCCCACCAGCAGCCACAGCGCGCCAAGCAGGAAACCGGCCAGCACATCAGACAGGAAGTGCACACCCAAATAGATTCTGCTGAAGCCTACGATGACGATGAGGATGCCCGCCAGCCACAGCACCAGCTCCCGCCACGGGTGGGTATGGTAGTGCCGGTACAGGAAATAGGCCAGCAGCCCATACATGGCAAGCACGGTGGTGGCGTGTCCGCTCGGAAATGAAAAATGCTCCACGGCATAATAGGCCACCTCAGAGGGGCGCTCGCGGCTGAAGAAAGTCTTGCCGTAGCGGGTAGAGATGCCCACCCCTGCCAGCGTAAACCAGAAAACAAAGAGGGCCACAAAGTTGCGGCGGTAAAGGAAGATGGCAGACACAACCCCACCCACTATAAACACCGTTTCCTGCTCCCCGAGCTGCGTAAACGCATACAGCACCTGGCTCAGCGCCTCCGAGCGCACCTTAAACAGCAGGCCTGTAAACGTTTCGTCCAGGGTTACGATCCATGCCGACTCCAGCACGCTCTCGGTCAGTTCGGACAGCAGGGCGATGTTGAGGACAAATACCAGCGAGATCAGCGTGAACGGCAACCCGAGGAAAACCCGGGTGTTGAAGCGGTTCATCAGAAACCGCCACAGCCCGGGGTATTGCTCCCGCAGCCGCCGCACTAGCGGCTGATGCTTTAGTTTGCCGATGGCTTGCTTGACGTAACCAGAGAGTGGGTTTTTCATAGAAAGAGGCTAACAAGCATATACGGTATGGCGCGGCTTTGTTTTCGGGGATTACTTTTTTGTACACTTTCTGATAATCCCCCTTCAAATACGGCAAACAACACAACCCTGCCTATCTAACCAAAGTACATATTCTTATGAAGGGTAAAGACAAAGCCTTTGACTTCCTGATGCTTCTGGTGGGCCTCCTCCTCCTGGTACTGTTCTGGGTGCGGTTCCCCGCCATGCCTGTACTGGAAGACCGGCAGTCCACAGCCTATGTGATGCCCGACGCCATCGCCAGTTCTTCGGCCAAATGGACCTTCCTGAAACCTGACAAGTCTATGTCGCCGCAACAGGTGGTGCACATCCAACTGCAGGCGCTGCAGCAAAACGACCGCAGCGACAGCGGCGTGATCACGGTGTTTAATTTTTCCTCCCCAAAAACCAAGCTACACATCGGCCCTGTAGAGCATCTGCGGATGATGGTGCGCGCGCCGGCATACCAATCTATGCTTAACTTTAAAAGTTACAAAAGGGGGCAGCTTGTGGTGACGGGCAACACCGCCTACCAGCTTGTGGTGATTGAGGGCCGCGATGGGCGGGAAGGCGCCTACATGTTTATCCTCTCGAAACAGCGCAAAGGCACGTACAAAGGCTGCTGGATGACGGATGGGATTGCGCGGCAGGAGGAAGAAGTTTTGACAAGCCGCACCTAGGAATCCCCTTACACACACAACCTCTTATATGGCACAAACGGACGCTTGCGCCATCAGAGAGTCTGGATGCTAATCAATTGATATTGGTATAAACAAGTACCCATGTCAGCCCCAAAATTCTCCTGAAATGAAACCCCCGAGGTTGTGCAGTGGCGTTTTATTCTCCTTTCAGGTCCAGTTCCATTTTAATGTCGGCGCGCTCGTAAATGCTGGGAGGCATAGGCACTTCCACAAAGCCGAGGCGGGTATAGAGGCTGAGCGCGGTGGTAAGCCTACGGTTCGAGACGAGGTATACCTTGCGGGCACCCGCCTGTCTGGCTCTCTCGATAATCCGCTCGCCCAGTAACCTGCCGATGTGAAGGCCCTGGGCGCGGGGTGCCACGGCCATCTTCGCCAGTTCATACACCTCTTCGTCCTCCTTCAGCAAGGCACAGGCCCCCACGGGCTCCCCATGAAAAAGCGCCATCAGGATATGGCCGCCTTTGTTGATGATATAGTTCTGCGGATCGCCCAACGACTTCTCATCGGCTTCCTCCATCACAAAGTACTTCGTGATCCACTCGTGGTTCAGATCATAAAAGGCCTGTGCGTAAAAAGGGTTGAAATCCACGATCTGGATAGACGACGGCATGGTGTATTCCTGTGGCATATCGGGTGCGCTTTTTTTTGGATAACCGCAAAGGTATACATCCTCTCTGTCATCTGCCACAAAAAACGATGCCCGCCACCCATGCAATCTGCTGCATGGGTGGCGGGCATCGTTTAGACGCATGTCAGGCTTCTTACTTCTTGAGCAGATTCCCGCGCAGTTCGCCGGAAGGATGCGTTTTGCTGTGGATGTTAAAGTACCACAGGCCGTTTAGCAGTTGCTTCTCTTCGTCATCGCTCAGTGGGCCAACGGCACCAGAATGAGATCCGCCGGAGCTGTTGGCCGCAAAGCCGGTAACCGGTCTTTTCACCCCCGCACTCATCGTCGGTGTGGCTGGCCCATGGAAGTGCATGGCCACCGTGGTATCGCTGGGGTTGCCCAGTGTCCAAACGAAGTCATACTTGAGCATTTTTGTTTTGCTGTTGTAATGGGCATTCAGCAACCCATAGCCATCCGAGTCCACGGCCGGCACCTCATTAGCCCCCTTCAGCTGCACTCCTTTCCACGAGTTGTCGTCTTTAAGCAGGTCGCCCAGGTCAATATCATCCTTTTCGCAGGATGTCATGAAAACAGTACCCAGCAGCATCAGCACTGCCAGCAGTAAATTGTGTGTGCGTAAACTTTTTTTCACATTCATAGTCATTGATTTTTAGGTAAGTAAATAGCTGATTATACTTACTATCCCCTTTTCCAATGGTTAGGTGCCCTACCGGATTATTCCGTGAAGCATGTATAATCCGGCTTCAACTGGTATGAGAAGGTGGCGTAAGCACATTTTACCAGAAAGCATACCCCCTACGGCAGCACTCCCCCTGTACCCCTCTGTTTTCCAGCGGCATAAACTGCGGCTACTGATCGTGAGAGGGCAACAAAAAAGCGGGCTATACCCGCTTCTCTGCATCACCATTAAGTTTGTTTTATGTTTGCGCGATGCCAACATTGGGCACTTTCACTTTCTCTTTTTCATCCAACCCCGATACCACCTCTATGTTTATACCGTCTGAGAGACCGGTTTTGATCATGCGTTTCTCAAATTGCTGGGGAGCAGTTTCCACCTCCACATACGGCTTGCCTTTGTCGAACTGCAGCACGCTTTCCTTGATGGCCATCACCTTGTCGCGCTTGTCGAGCACGATGTCGGCGTTGGCGCTGTAGCCGGCACGTATAAAATCCTTCTCGTCCAGCACCACCTGCGCCCGAATCGGGAACTTGATAGAGCCTTCCTCGTCCACGCCCTTCGGCGAGATATACTCCAGCTTGGCGTCGAAGGTGCGGCCCTCGATGGCTCCGATAGTCAGCACCAGGTCCATGTTCTCTTTCAGCTTGCCCACCTCCGACTCATCAATCTTGCCCTCAAACACCAGGCTGCGCATGTCGGCCACGGTGGCGATGGTAGTGCCCTCGTTGAAGTTGTTGCGCTCGATGATAGAGGTTCCGACCTTGATCGGCACATCCAGCAGCATACCGTCGATGGTAGAGTAGACTAAGTTGGAGGACTGCTGCCCTCTTTTGCGGGAGGAGCCCTCGCGCACCAGTTGCAGGTTGTTTTCCGCGGCCTGCATCGCCTCCTGCTTCAGGGCGAAGTCGGCTTTATACCGGCGGTATTCCTGCTCCGGGATGACCTTCTGCGCATACAGCTCATCGTAGCGGGCCAGTTCGCGTTTGGCCTCCTCAAAGTTGAGCCGCGCGGTTTGCAGGTTGGTCTCGGCGTTGTTCACGCTCACCATGTTGGGCACGATCCTGATCTTGGCCAGCAATTGCCCCTTCTTCACAATCTCGCCAGCCTCTACGTGCAGCTCCTCCACTATACCCGACACCTGCGATTTGACCTGCACCTCTTTGCGCGGCACAATAGAGCCGGTGGCCACCGTCTTCTTCACAATCTCGGTTTCGAACGGAGCCTCCGTTTTATATACCACAGGGTCGGTGTTTGCTTTCTGATAGAAGTAATAGGCGAGCCACCCAGACAAGCCTAAAAACACCAGCACGACAACACCTAGCAATACCTTTTTCATAATTCATTCATCAATTAACATGTATCATTTATCAGTTCGCATACCTCTTATTCAGAAGAACACTGGTTCTGTGGAAGTTATGCTGTTGCGATACGCCCACAAGATCCTTTCAGGATGACAACAGGGAAATTGCAACGCGCTACTCGTCGCGGAGCGCCACCACCGGGTTGACGCGGGCGGCTTTGGTGGCCGGTATGAGGCCAGCCAGAGCCCCCGTGAAAACCAGCAGCACGGTGGCCGTCACTGCGATGCCCAGGTTTACCTCCGGAATGCCGAAAAAGCCCGCCTGCACATCGAACCGGCGCATCAGGTACTCAATCAGGGCGATGAGACCGGTGCCCGTCAGCAGCCCCATATACCCGGCAAAGCCCGTGATCACGATAGACTCCTGTATAATCAGGCTGATGATAGACCACGGCGTGGCGCCCAGGGCCTTGCGCACCCCGATTTCCTTGGTCCGCTCCTTCACCACAATCAGCATGATGTTGCCCACCCCGATGATGCCCGCGATGATGGTGCCGATGCTCACCAGCCAGCTAAACCCGGCGATACCGGCAAACAGCCCCTGCACATCCTGAAACTCTTTCTCCACGTTTGCCGAGCCAAAGGCCTTCACATCTTCGGGGGCTACCTGATGGCGCTGCATTAGCAGGGTCTTTACTTTCTCCTCTATCAGTTCAGCGGGCACCCCGGGCTTAGGTATGAGCGCCATAAACCCGATCTGGTTCACCTGATTATAGGTTTGCTGCAGGGTGGTATGCGGTATGTAAATCACCTTGGCGTCTTCCACAATGTCCTCGCCCTTGCCCTGCGGCTCAAACGTGCCCACCACCTGAAAATAACTGCCCCGGATGCTGATGTACTTACCGATCGGATTTTCCTCCCCCGGAAACAGCACCTCCAGCACGCGCGGCCCCACTACGGCTACTTTGCGCTTCTCCTGCATGTCGATCTCGTTCACAAAACGGCCGGAGGTCACTTGCAGCGGCTTCACAAAAAGCACATCGGGCGTTTCGCCGTTCACTGTGAAGGCAGAGCTCTTGTCTTTGTAGTTCACCGTGAAATCGCCCCGCAGCTGGTTGCTGGGTGCCACCACGCCCACCTCCGGGATGTTGGCTCTGATGGCCGCCACATCATCGTTTGTCATCTGGACAAACCGACCGGCCTTCAGTCCCATATAGGGCACGCTGGTCCGCTGTGTCCAGACGAAGACGGCGTTCTTGGCAATGTTAAACTCACTCGTGATGCCGTTTTCCAGCCCTTTGCCCGCACCCAGCAACACCACCAGCATAAAGATGCCCCAGAACACGCCAAAGGCGGTCAGCGCCGTGCGCAGCTTGTGCTTCTTCACGGTGTTGAAAATCTCCTGCCATTTATCGATGTCGATCATGCATACATAATTTTGAATAACTGATTATTGAATTTTGAATGAGTGGTTGAGTGACTGATTAAAATGGTATGAACGCTTCATTTTTGAAGCAGCAACAGCGGCTCTCTAGTTATATCTTGTAAGGCGAAAGCTTCAGATTTACTAAGTATAAAACTCACTCAACCTCTCATTCAAAAATCAGGTATTCCGTCATTCATAATTAAAATCAATCCGCCCGCAGTGCCTCAATGGGTTTGATGTTGGCGGCTTTCAGGGCAGGCACCAAACCGGCCAGCGCCCCGGACAGCACCAGCACCACCGTAGCCGACAGCGCCACGCTCAGGTCTACCTCGGGGTTGGCGAAGAAAGCCATCTCCGCCCCCGACGACACCAGCAAATACTCCAGCAGCGCCAGCACCCCCGTGCCGGCCAATAGCCCCAGATAGCCCGAGAACGCCGTGATCACCACCGACTCCTGTAAAATGAGGCTTACGATGGAGGCGGGCGTGGCACCCAGCGCCTTCCGGACGCCAATCTCGCGGGTGCGTTCCTTCACGATGATCAGCATGATGTTGCTCACGCCTACTATACCCGCTATCAGCGTGCCGATGCCCACAACCCAGACGAAGATGCGGATGCCGCTGAACAGGCCCATCACTTTTAGAAATTCCTTCTCCGTGTTTTCCACCCCGAGCGCCATGTCGTCTTCCTCCGAGAATTTGTGCCGCTGTGCCAGCAGCTTCCGCAGGCGGTCTTCCATCTCTGTGGCCGGAACGTCATTCTGGGAGGTGAGCAGCATCATCTGCACCTGGTTTGGCTGGTTGAAGGCGCCTTGCAGGGTAGCGAAAGGGATATAGGCGCGCTCCTCGCGGCGGCCGCTGTTGTTGCCACGCACCTTAAAGGTGCCCTCCACCTTAAAATATATGCCCCGGATGTTGACGTACTCGCCCACTGGGTCCTGTTCCTTGAAAAGCACCTGCGCCACCTGCTCGCCCAGCACCACCACTTTGCGCTTTTCCTGCTCGTCCAGTTCATTGAGCAGGCGCCCGCGGTTGGGGCGCTCGCCGTTCAGCTCCAGAAAATCCGGCTGTGCCCCGAACACCTGGTAGGAGCCGTTCTGCTTTTTGTAGTTGATGGTATACTCGCCCCACACGCGGTTGCGGGGGGCCATCATGTCCAGGTCGCTGACTTCGCGGTTTATGGCTTTGAGGTCTTCATTGGTGAGTTTTATCTCCCGGCCGGGTTTCATACCCTTGTGGGCAACTGCGGTCTTGCCGCTCCAGACGTAGATGCTGTTCTTGGCCCCGTCGCCGAAGCGGTTGTATACCCCATTCTCCAGCCCCTTGCCCGCGCCCAGCAAAAGCACCAGCATAAAGATGCCCCAGAACACACCGAAGGCTGTCAGGAACGTACGCAGCTTGTTTTTCTGCATCGTGCCCCATATCTCCTGCCATTTGTCAAGGTCGAACATCTGCTGAGTGGTTAAATGGTTGATGGCTGGTTTGTGTTTGCGGGCTAATGGCCCGTAGCCACAGTCCTCTTGTCTGGCTGTGCGGCCTCCGTACTCAGCCCGTGGTCATCGTTCACGATCAGGCCGTCTCTCAGGCGTATCACGCGGTGGGTCTGGTCGGCAATGTCGTTCTCGTGCGTCACGATCACCACGGTCATGCCCTTGCGGTTCACGTCCTTGAAAATTTCCATCACCTCGTTGGAGGTCTGTGTGTCGAGGGCACCGGTCGGCTCGTCGGCCAGGATGAGCTTGGGCTGCGAGATAAGCGCCCGGGCAATGGCCACGCGCTGCTTTTGCCCCCCCGACAGTTCGTTGGGCGAGTGCTCGGCCCAGTCTCTCAATCCCACCTTGTCGAGGTACTCCAGCGCCAGCTTGTTGCGTTGCTTGCGGCCTACCTGCTGGTAGTAGAGCGGCAGCGCCACGTTTTCCATCGCGTTTTTAAACGAGAGCAGGTTGAACGACTGGAACACGAAGCCCAGAAACTTGTTGCGGTAAAAAGCCGCCTTTGCCGCCGACAGGTTCTTGATCCGGGTGCCGGCCAGGGTATATTCGCCGCCTTCATAATCGTCGAGAATGCCCAGGATGTTGAGCAGCGTGGACTTGCCGGAGCCAGAGGAGCCCATGATCGACACAAACTCACCCTCGCGCACCTGCATGTCGATTCCTTTCAGCACATGCAGCTTGTTTTGCCCCACGGCGTAATATTTATGAATGTGGTTCAGCTCGATCATAGGCTTCGGCTTTTTCGGTGGCGGTCCTTATTTATAACGGTAGTTTGTTATACAAGGTACTGAATGTTATACAAAAACTTTATTCCTTTATACTTATAACGGAAATTTATCGATCTACAGCGTAGCAGACTCGACGAATCCGGAATTTGGCAGCCGGTATTTTGGTATAAGCACCGGCGCAGGGTTTGGAAGGTGATGGGTATACCCCATCGACTTATAGAAACACAGATGCAGGTACAGAATGAAGGGTTGCCTGAGTGGCACAAAATTTCGACACGCAAACTTCTGCCTCAATCATCAGTAGCGCATATCCTCTATGTTTTCAGAACATCTCCCGGCTCCGATCCTCTTTCATCCGCTGAAACACCACCTGGGGTATATAAAAGCGTTTGTGGAGCGCGGGACACATGCCCCGGAGGCCGAGTTAAAGGCAGCTTTCCGAACAATCGGCCGCTCACAGCTGGATTTATACATAGGGGCACTGCCGGCAGCGCAGGTAGCGGAGGAGGTGCTCCAGTTTTTAAAGGAGCACGGCCTGCTGCAGCCCGACGCCTATCGCCGGTATATCGCCAGTTCGGGGGCGGCCCACCGCGTGCTCCCGCTCTCAGATGCCTCGGCGTGGGTGCTGCGCTGGGGAGTGGTGCCGGGCAGGCATGTGCACATACACCCGGGCCGCTATGCCCGGTATACCCTGCGCGTGAAAGCCAATGTGCTGAAAATAGCCCTCGCCGCGGCGATTACCAGGAAAAAGAACAGCGAGGGCACCGTGATCGGTACGCCCTTTATAAACGAGGTGCGGGCAAAATGGCTGGCGCTGCCGCCCGTGAAAGACCTGGACTCCAGCGAGGGGCTTGTCCATATCCTATCGCTGGTTGAGTAAAACGGCCTTAGAGCATGTTTAAAATTCATCTTTTGGGCTGCAAATTGTTCATAAAGGAACCTGACTTCGCCTTTTTATCACCCCATAGCGCTGCTATGCGGCTCAAAAAACGCTTCGCCAGAACCCTTCCTGAACAATTTTCGCTTCCAAAAACGAAATTTAAACATACTCTTATTTATACCTGCTCTGTAAACCAGAAAGCGAAACGGATTTATCGTTCAGCCGGGTATACTTAAAGTCGTCTCCGCCCCGGAAGTCGGTGCCGCGAAGGTTAAAGCTGTCTGAGATCTTGGCGTACTTGAAATTGGCCGTGCCATCGAAACGGGCTTCCTGAAAGTCTGCGCCCTCCAGAAACTTGGTGTATTTGAAGTTTGCCTCTTCCGCAAACGTAGCGCCGGCAAAACTCACTTTATCCGGGAAATCAACATACTTGAAATTGGCCGCCTCCTCGAAACGCACATTGCTGAAGTTCACGTCTTTGGAGAAATCGGTATACTTGAACAGCGCCTCTTCTGTAAAGCGGCTTCCTTGGAAAGAGGCCTTGCCTTTGAACCCGGCATACTTAAAGGCGCTTTTCTGCGCAAACATGCAGTTCTCAAAAAGCACGTCTTTCTCGAAATGGGTATTATATACTCGGTTGGTATTGTTAAACATGCCCGACGCGCCGTTGTCTGGGCTATAATATGCCAGCACATCGCCCCTGAACGTGCAGTTCACAAAAGTAACTGGGGCTGTCACGGTGCTGATGTACGCTTCGGTGTCCTGCTTCCCGCTCTTGCGTTTCATGTTCTGCAGCTTCGTCATGTCGAGGTTGCCCACGATCTCTGCATTTTTGTAAGAAACGGCCTCGCCCCGGTTCATCTTCTCGATTATCTCGGAGGCGTTCACTTTGGTTTGTGCCCAGGTCAGCAGCGGAAACAGCAGCAACACGCATACCATCTGTATTTTTCTCATCATAGTTGTATAGGTTAAATGAAGGTTCGCCTAATAGATAAGGAAGCAAGGGCAAAGGTTGCCTGAGCGCGAGATAAAAATTGCAAAGGGCGCTTGTACCAGCAGTGTTTCTTTGAAGCATGTGCAAGCTTTGCTTCCAAAACGAACTTCCAAAAACGCTTATTAAAGCGCTGGGGCAGCAGGAGCCTCCGGCACGGCAGGCGGGGCAGGGGGAGACGTATGTTCCTGTTTGAATTTCCCCTCCATAACGTAAAATCTAGCTGTGCCGAGCATCACGGTTATAAATACCAGGATCGTCAGCAGAAGGCCCAGCAGAAGTTTATTACTCATGTTCATGTTTTTAGCGCTTTAAAATAACTTATAAATTTCACACTCAATGGCCATTCAGCTCCGGCTTCGCACTTATATAGGCCTTCAGGTCGTCGAGCTTGATGCCCAGCAGCTGCATGTTTTTGAAGAACACCGGCAGCTCTTCCTCCAGAAACTGCTCTCTTTTGATCGCGATGGTTTTCTCAAAGCCGTCGTCGGCCAGGAAATAGCCAATGCCGCGCTTGTTGTAGATGATGCCTTTGTCCTGCAGGTAGTTGAAGGTGCGCATGGTGGTGTTGGGGTTCACCTCAAACTCCACGGCCATGTCGCGGATAGAGGGTACTTTGTCGCCGCTGCCCCATTTCTTCTGGAGGATGTTCTCGAAGAAGCGGTTCGCGATCTGTAGATATATGGCTTGGTTCTCTCTGAATTCCATCTTACACCTGCCTTTCTTTTAGTTTGAAATAAGAAACCAACAGCATGAACGGCGCAAACAGCCACCAGAACAGCATCGGGATGATTTTAGTAAAGATATATTCTGCGGTGTCTTTAAACTCGTCGCTGGGGCCTCCCCGGTAGTTGCTTTGCCCGAACAGCAGATAGCCAAGGCCTCCGGTGTAGGCACTAATCAGGAGCGCCGCCACGATCAGGGCCAGCAGCGTTTTCAGGAAGTTGTTGCCCCGGAAAGCGGTTGCCCCTAGCACGAAGATGGCCTGCGTAACCAGGTATACCCGTATCACGACAAAGAAACTCTTGTCGAACAGGTATGGAAACGCCTCGAGGTTGCCTGCCACCAGGGAGCTGAAGAAAGAGAGCAGCAGTATGATCAGCCCGAACACCAGCACATATACCGGCGAGGTGACAAACCAGGCCGCCAGAAGCTTTTCGGCGGCCGACACAGGCAGCGTCAGGAACATATAGCTTTTCTGCGGGGCGTGCATCTCGTCGAAAACCTTGCTGGTGAAGATATACCCCCCCAGCATGAACACCACCAGGTATAGATTGCGCAAATTCAGCAGGGTGTCGGGGTCAGGGTTAAAGTAGGCAAACAGCGCAGAAACGATCAGCAGCACGCCCAGGACTGCCACAATGGCGATCCACATGGTGTTGACGTTCAGGTATAGCTGCCTTCTCAAGAAGAAGCTCAGCCGTTTCAGGTTCAGTTCTGTAGTCATGGTTTTATTTTACGAGAATGGTTAGGAGAGCGGAATCGTGTACAATGCCTTGCAGCACCAATTCCAGCGGATAGGTATAGTTTAGCTGCTCTGTCTCTACCAGAATGGCACAGGCAAGGGCTGCCATGGCAATTAGCGGAGTGCTGAAGGAGAGCTCCAACTGCTTCAGTTGGTGGCGCACGGTGTGTTTAGTACTCATACTTGTAACTGGCAAAGTGTTCGTTTATACCGGCTGCGTTCCGGATAACGCCATTAAACAGCAACTCCAGATCTACCCGCGCATCGTGGCCCGCCGCGTTCTTGACGATGCCCGCTTTCCGGCCCCGCATTTCCTCAGCGTACAGCACCTCTGCTGCAGGCATGTCCGCCACATCGTGTTCGAAGGCCAGTTTCTCTGAGATCTCGGCTATGTTGCGGTTAAAGATGATGCTGCCGTTCTCGAGCACCACCACGTTGTCGATCAGGTTTTCGAGGTCGCGGACCTGGTGCGTGGAAATCACGACAATCTTCTCCTCGTCCAGCGCCGACACCATGATCTTGCGGAACTGGCTCTTGGACGGGATATCGAGGCCGTTAGTTGGCTCGTCCATGATAAGCAGGCGGGCGTTGGTGGCCAAGCCGAAGGCAATCAGGAACTTCTTCTTTTGCCCGTACGACAGCGTGGAGAGTTTGGCGTCCTCTGGCAGCTCGAACTCCGCCAGGTACGCCTGCAGCTGGTTGTAACTGAACCGGGAGTAGAACACGCCGTTCGTCTTCACGTAGCTGCGCAGGCTGATGGGCGGCAGGTTAAACTCCTCCGGGATCAGGTAAATATCCTCCAGCATGGCAGGCTTTCGGGCCGAAGCATCGAAGCCAAACACCGAGCATTGGCCGCTGTCGGGGTATAGCAACCCGGAGATGTGCTTCAGGAGCGAGGATTTCCCCGCGCCGTTTTTTCCCAGCAGACCATAGATAAACCCCGGCTGCAGGGTCAGGTTCAGGTTCTCGAAGAGCGGCTTCTTCTTTTTATACCTGAAGTGAATGTTCTTTAACTCAACCATAGTCTCATTTGCTTAGTGTATTAGTTACATAGTACACTACAAATGTAGAAATAGTTTTCGTATTGCCAACTAATGCCTGAGATTTTTTTACATCGAGAGAACTTCAAGACCTCACAGTGTCTGCAAGACCTGTGAGTGTCTTTGGGAAGGATGGAATGTTGGGGTATGATGAAGAGCTTCTTTGGGGATATGCTAGTGAGTGTCTTCGGAGTATGGGAGTGGCTACGGGGTATGATGAAGAGCAATTCTCAGGTATAACAGAGCGTTTCCTGGAATAATTAAGCCGCTTCGGTATAGCACAGCCGCTTGGGTAAGCATAGCCGCTTGGGTAAGCATAGCCGCTTGGGTATAGCACAGCCGCTTCGGTATAGCACAGACACTCACAGGTCTTGCAGACACTGTGAGGTCTGGAGGTATGAGGAGCACTGTTAGCTTTAGGGCCAGAAAATCGGGTTTTTCTCCACTTCCTCCAGGCAATCCTGCAGGCTGAGGCTTTCGAACACCTGCCACCACTGTCCGGTATGGCGAAAGTAAGCCAGATGAAACGTGTTGGCACCAGCATACTCCAGGCGGGCAAATTTCATCTCCCGCTCTGGCAGGATGGCATCTGGCGACGCATAGCGATAGGTGGCACAGAAGTAAAAGAAGCTGCGGTACCACTTGCCATATACATCGCTCACGTAGCCCCACTCACTGTTTGGCGGCTGCACCCACTCGGGCTTTTTCATTTGGATGAGCACCTGGCACTGCGCCTCCACCTGCTGCTTCTGTGCCTCCGCTATTTTTGGCTTGACAGCTTTGCCAGTTGTGGGCAGCCACATTTTCGGGGATTTCTTTTTAGCCATTCGTATAAGTTTTTTTATGAGCCTTATTGCTCCTCTTCTTCATCCTCCTACCGATACTGGGCGGGTGCATCCCCTTTTTCTTCCACCAATGTGGCCGTACCAGTAACGGGCACGTTCGGTTCAATTTTCTGAACCAACAACTCAAAAAGCCAGCAGTCGCCAAAATCGAAGAGGTACACAAAGCGCATGCCCTCATATAAATCCAGCTCGCCTAGCCGTACCTCATCTGCAAACGGCCCTCGTTCTCCGCGCCGGTCAAATATGCCCGCGTCCGACCATTCTTTACCATCCATGTAGAAGGCATATAAATGGTCGTTGTCGAACTTATAGAAGTGCTGAATAGCCAGGTGCAGCTCTTCCAGCGTGGCCGAGGCGCCGATGGCAATGGTCCGGTATAGCTTCCCGGACAGTGACACTTTAAGGGTATAGCAACCGTCCTTAAACGTTTCCTGCTGGCTATAAAAATCCTCCTCCAGATCTTCAGGAGCAAACAGGGGCTTAAACGCTTCGATGAAAGGCTCATCCGGTTTACTCATCTCTGGTTCCGTCTCCTCTGCCTCTCCTCCTGCAACGTCCTGCAGCATGTTGAAGATGTTCTCCAATTCATCAAACATATCAGTCCCCTGGTCAAAAGGCTGGTTCCATGCTTCCAGTGGCCGTTGCTCCAGCAGCACAGGCACCAGGTGCTGGCTCAACTCGCGGGCTACTATTTTTCGGTATGGAAATTCATGGCTCTCGGGCCGCTTCGTGAGCGTGTGGTCTGGCACCAGATCGAAAAAGCCCAGAAACCAAAGCACTTCATACGCTTTCCGGCTAAACAGATGAAGCGGCGGCTTGCCAGCCTGCACCTGCACCGATCTGTCCTGCACCTCCAGCTCCTGTCCGGGATCGCTTAGCGCCATCAGGCCCAGCAACTCAAACACTGATTCTGCAAAAAACAGGCTCCGGGCACCTGTCAGCTCTTCCCAATTGAGGTGGCACCACAACGTCTCCAGCAGAAAAAAGTAGCGTTCGGTGCGCGTCATCAGGTCATACTTCTCCAATTGCTCGGGATTCACTTTCAGGTATACGCCTTTTTTCTCGTGGTGCACCCGCGCCAGCTTACCGGCGATCACCACCTGATAGAAGAAGTCGAGCAAAGGGTACTGCGGCTGCCTGCTTTTATTGGTCACCCAAGCGGCCTGGAAGTGCATCTCCGGGTTCAGCCGGAACAGGTCTGCCTGTTTCAGATGCGCGCTGCTCCCGGTAACGGACACCTGCTGGTTTGTCCGGAGGAAGGTGAGGTATAGATCGAAGTCGTCTAAGACAGGAAGCTCAGGAAGTATAATCTTGTTCATCGCAAGGGGGTTAAAATAACAGCACTATTTTCCTATAAGCGGATTCGCACAGAAATGTTACAGCTTCACCAGTTTGGCCTTGTATACCTCCTGCTGTATGCGGATATCCAGAAAATACATACCCGGCGCAAGCGATCCCATATCAAGCTGCTGCTCCAGAACGGTATGCGCTTTCCGGACCTGAACGCGCATGACCCGCCTGCCCAACTGATCCCTGACAGTAATGGTCGCCTCCCCGATAGCGTTCGAGACAAATGCCACCAATAGTTCATCTTGCGTAGGGTTCGGGCTCAGTTTGAGTATGGATGTGGGCAACTGCACCACGTGCATAACGCTTTTGCTTTGCGCTTCGCAGCCGTTGGTGACTGTTGCCACGCGGTATGGGCCCGTGTTTCTGGCCAGCAGTTTCTGGCTCGTTTCTCCCTTTAGCGGCTGATCCTCGAAAAACCACTGGTAGCTATCTGCCTGCGGCGCAATCAACGTATCCTTGGTAGCGGTTACCGCCACTTCGTTGGGATGAATGCGCACAACGGCAGCACTTACCGGGCTCTCGCAGCCGTTTACTGTCTGGGTGGCATAGAACGTGGTAGTGGCAGACACCGTGGGTATAAAGCTGTTGCCTGCAAACACCCTGTGCTGCTTCGCCGCATCCTCATACCAGGCAATGTTACTCCCCTCGGCCGTGACAGGCAAAAGCTGATCGCCCTCGCATTGGATGTCGGGCATAGTTATACCGGGGGCGGGAGGCAGGGCAAACCGGTTAACTTTCAGCTGGCTCCTGGAGGACGCCTCGCACAAGGTGACCGACCATTCCAGCAGCGTTTCGCCATACCCGATATCTTGTAGCGCAGTGGTTGGGCTTTCCGGGTTAACAATTGTTGCCTGCCCGCTGAGCAGCTTCCAGCGGCCTCTGCCTTTGGCAGGCTGGTTGGCCTGCAACACGGCCTGGTTGGTTTCGCACAACTGTATGGCCGCGCCTGCCTGTGCCGGGGTTGGCTCGTCTTTGCCGCACTCGTATACCACCAGGGGCACCGGCGAGGCCAACACGGTATCCCCAATTATATTCACCACTTCATTGGTGGCAATCGGGCTGTTATAGTCAAAGTAGTTATAGGCGGTGTTGCGGATCACTGTTCCGTCCGGGTTACTTGGGTTCTGGGCGATGGAGAATTTTATATAGCCATGGCTCCCCGGCTCGTCTGCTTTATCGTCCGGGAGGTTGATGTTTTTGAAGGTGAACGTAACAACGGGCCTGCCTTTGCCCGACACGGTATAGGTGAACGGATGCGACGCGGAGCCAATCCGAAGCGAGGAGATGTCCAGGTGCTCGCTGATGGTGTCTTCCACCACCACGTTGTAGGCCACGTCTGTGCCCGTGTTCTGAAACCGGATGAGATACTTCAGGTCGTCTTCGGCTTTTATATACCTCCGGCTGGTGATACCCTGCGGACTCACCTGCTTGTCGTTTGGGTCGTAACTGTCTATGATGGTTAGGCAGGAGACATCTGTATCGACATCGGCATCATCCTGGTAAAAAGCATCGATGGGCGTGGGCACTACAATAGAATCCGCGCCTCCCGGAACAGATGACGGCTGAATACTTGCCGTGGGACGGCTCTTGCCGGGGTGGTCTGCTACCTGGTCTGCCTCCAGGCGGTAAGTTACGGATTGGGCAGGCAGTTCTAACGTGACGTGCTCTCCCTGGCTTAGCATTACCTTGCCCTCCTTGATCAGCGCAGCGTTGGCAAATACCCGATAGGAGGTGCTGTCGCTCATGTCTTCGGTGCCTTGGTTGGCAATAGAAAAGGTCACCGTTTGCTCCTGGTTAGTAATGCTGCCCGCCACCGCCACACTGGCATAGGCCCGGTTATCGCTCGGGACAACACAGGTGCTTTTAGGCGTGATAAAGGCCTGGATGCATTGGCTCAGCCCCCGGATGCTTTCGTTGCCGCATATAGTCGAGTCCGTAATCACAAAGCTTTTGCGCTCCCCTGCCCGCACCAAGCCAATGTCAAATACCAGCGCCGAGTCACGTTTCGCCGTCCAGGGCACCTCGCTGCTGATAGGCACGACGTATTTGGGGTAAAGTACCTTTATCTTCACATCCTGGGCATCTGCTGTGCCCTCGTTGGTATACGTAACGGTGGTCTTGCTCCGGAAGCAGCGGCGGCGGCGATCAGCGGCGATATCAACGGTTAGTTGAGAACATTCTTTGACCTGATTGGCAAAGTTCAGGTGTTGGGACTTGCCTGACTCTGATATATCAGTAGTAAAGGACTGATTAGCTCCAGGGTATACCTGATCAATGATCTTTGTCCTGCTCACAGGAAGAACCTGTGAAACAGTATATGCCCCGGGCTCTACATCCATAAAAAATTTTCCCTGAGAATTCGAGATTGCGTAGTAGGGCCCAGGTTCTGCTTTTAGAATTATATCAGACATGCCCCGTTCAAAGGCATCCCTGACTTTGTTTCCATTTACGTCTTCAAAAATACTCCCTTGAATAAAGGCAGAGCCAGGAGGAACAAAGTCTGCATCAACTATTCTTGCTGTAAAAATATTGCAATTTGCTTTAGGTAACTCTGTAGTATCGAATACACCAACTTTAGAATACGCTCCGCAAAGGTTCACATTTCCCACCTTATCCGTACTTATACCCAAACCTCTGACATACTCGAAGGATGCTTGAGAAAGGTTTAAATTCGCAGAAGCTGTCCATCTGACATTACCGTTCCTGTCTATTTTAAATAAAAAAAGATCAAATTTGTAATCATACTGTGTAGACGGAACATTTTTCAGAGTATCTCCTTCGATCTTAAATTCCTTATTAAAAAAGCCTGATACAAAAGAATCACCGTAATTGTCAGTCGCTATGCTTACACCAATCTCATTGGCTGAACTGCCGTAAGATTTAATCCATTCCACACTACCATCTGTATGGATCTTAGAGATGAACACATCACTTGTACTGTAATCCGCCCCTCTGTTAACTATTTCAAAACCATCTACTTTAAAAGTCTTGGAACAGGATCCTGTGAGATAAACATTCCCCGCTTTATCAGTACTAATTGAGTTCTCATGGTTACTACTATTAAACACCTTTGCCCATTGCAATTTACCGCCTGCTGAAAACTTGCTGACAAAATGTGATTTAGGTAAATTGGATGATAAACTAATGTCTTCAAACTCTAACTGCCACGAGAAAACTCCTGCGAGAAAGATATTGCCTTTACCATCGATTTTTACATCTTCTCCTGAATCTATATCTTGACCGGCTATAACTTCTACCCACTTAAAGTTGCCACTTGAGTCATACTTAGTTAAGAAGATATCTCCAAGATCATTAGTTTTAAATGTTTGCGTACCAAATTCGACTGTATCTTGAAACTTTCCGGTTATTACAACTTCATCACCAGTATTAGTTATAGCTAACGGATAGATTTCACCCACGCCAAGATTTCTAGCCCATAACACATTCCCATCTTTATCATATTTAGCAAAAAAGCTTTTTTTGGGTCCATTTAACGTTGCGTCAGGAAATGTAACGGAGGGAGAGAAAGCTATACTCCCATTATAATACCCAACAACATAAATATTCCCGTTATTGTCTGTCGTCAAAGCAGACAATGTCCTTCCGCCAACCCCTGAAGAATTCGAAATCTTTCTTGCCCAAATCGGAATTCCAGATTTACTATACTTTACTAAAAATGGGGTCCCCGAAAAACTGCCATATAGCGTGAAGGGATAGAAATTAAGCGTACTGGATTCAAAGTTTCCGGCCACTACAGAATTACCTAAAACATCCACCTCTATACCTATCACCCGTTGTCTGGAATTATCAATGCCGGAGATTAAGTTAGTGTACGCTACTCCTGGTTTTACCCATTGCCACGCTTGCGCATAGGCAGTTAGCTGCAAAAGAGCAAATACAGGAATTAACAGTATGAGTAAACGTGTTTTCATAGAGGCTAAATAATTCAATCCTAAATCTACGATTAAATAGAATAGTTCTAATATACATATTTAATTAGTCGCTCCTTAGCAAGTCCCAATACCTAAACTAAACAATCTTAAACTGAGCAATCGGCAGCGCCCAAAAT
>NZ_JAKVIR010000008.1 GCF_022601975.1 Pontibacter sp. E15-1 | reverse complement strand
TCCGGTGCCACGTCAGTGGCAGCCGTTAGGCAGGAAATGTACACAGTGCCGAGCGGGAAAACGCGCCCCAGCTTAAGTAGGGCCCCTACCCCAGGCGTGGAGCGCAAAGCAGGCTATGTTAACAAGGCTGTTCAATTTTTAAAAGAACCGTTATATTTCCAAGTTCCTGTTATCTTCAACCAAATCATAGCTTATGCTGGAGCGCCAGGTATACCGCATGCCCAAAGCGGGATCGATCACGAATCTTACACTTGTTACAGAGCCGCTTGGGCCGCCCGGACCAGAGGAAGTGTGCGTGAGCGTGCAGGCAATCGGGCTAAATTTTGCAGACATCTTTGCCATGCAGGGCCTCTACAGCGCCACACCAGCAGGGGCATTTATACCCGGCCTGGAGTTTTCCGGTGAGATTATGGCGGTAGGCGCAGCGGCGGGGGAGTGGAAAGTGGGTGACCGGGTGATGGGTGTCACGCGGTTTGGCGGGTATGTGTCGCACCTCAATCTCCAGCACCGCTATGTCATTCCGCTGCCCGATGCCTGGAGCTTTGCGGAAGGAGCCGGGTTTTTGGTGCAGGGACTCACGGCCTACTATGCACTTACCGAGTTGGGCAACCTGCAGCAAGGTATGGCGGTGCTGATACACAGTGCGGCGGGCGGTGTGGGCATTCTGGCGAACCGCATCTGTAAAAAATACGGTGCCTATACCATCGGTACGGTGGGCCATCCCTCCAAAGTTGATTTTCTGCGTGCCCAGGAAGCGTATGACGCCGTGATTCTCCGGGAGGGCGACTTTGCGGCGAAACTGAAAGATGCCCTGGCGGGCCGCCCGCTCCACCTGATCATGGAGTGCATAGGCGGCAAAATCCTGAAGCAGGGGTGGGAGGCGTTGGCTCCGATGGGCCGGATGGTGGTATATGGCAACGCCAGTTTCGCCAGCCACGGCGCCAGGCCCAACTATCCCAGACTTATCTGGAAGTTTCTCCGCCGCCCAAAGATCGACCCCTTGCGCCTGCCTTCCGAAAACAAGTCGCTCATGGGCTTCAACCTCATCTACCTCTATGAGCAGACAGACCTGATGCACCGGATGCTGCACGAGCTAAAGGCGCTCCGGCTACAGCCGCAGCATGTGGGCCATGTCTTTGATTTTGCGGAGATGCTGGAGGCCATTCAACTGTTTCAGCAGGGCAAAACGGTCGGGAAGGTGGTTGTCCGGCTTGGGGAGTAAACAGAGGTTGTTAAAATTTGTGGTTAATTTTGCTCGGTTACTTAACTTATCCTTAGAGCATGTTTAAATTTCGTTTTTGGAAGCGAAAACTGTTCAGGAAGGGTTCTGGCGAAACGTTTTTTGAGCCGCATAGCAGCGCTATGGGGTGATAAAAAGGCGAAGTCAGGTTCCTTTATGAACAATTTGCAGCCCAAAAGATGAAGTTTAAACATGCTCTTACTACCTCAACTGAATTCATGAAAACGCTTACCTATTCCCTGCAGCATTATGTGGTTCAGAAGGGCGGAATGTCTAACAAAGAGGCGGTGCAGTGCGTGCTGTCGGGCAGGGTGCTGGTGAACGGCAGGAAAGGGCTCCTCCGGCAGACGGTGCAACACCACGATGAAGTGCGCCTGGACGGGCAGGTACTGAAAGCCCCGCAAATGTTCACCTATATGGCCTTCCATAAGCCGCGCGGCATTGAGTCTACGCTCAACCCGAACATCCGGCATAACCTGCTGCAAACCATCCCGACAGCGCAGCGGGTGTATCCGGTGGGCCGCCTCGACAAGGAATCGGAAGGGCTGATGCTGCTGACAAACGACGGACAGATATATGGCCGCATCCTGCATGCCGAGCACCACCAAGAAAAGGAGTATAGCGTGACAGTAAACAAGCCCTTAACCCCGGAGGCGATCACGCAACTGGCGGCAGGCGTCGTGATTATGGGACAGCAAACCCGGCCCGCCCGCATCGCACAGCTCACCGAAAACTCCTTCACCATCGTCCTGACTCAGGGGCTGAACCGCCAGATCAGGCGCATGTGCTACAAGCTGGGGTACCAGGTGCAGCAACTCGTCCGGACCCGCATGGTGAACATCCGGTTGGGGGAGCTGCAGCCCGGGCAATGGCGCGACCTCAGCCCAAGCGAGCTACAGGAGTTGCGGCAAATTGTGGCCGCCTGATGCAGGAAGCCATACCATACGCGTGCCCATACCCTAAAACGCTTTGCGGATCAAGGCCACGATTTTCTCGATGATGGCACCCAGGATCAGGCCGCATATACCCAGAAGCAGCACCTTCGCCACCCAGGCCAAAACAGGAACATTGGCCAGCGCGTGTTCCAAGCTATCCAGCGCATGACTCGTAAACGGGAGGCCGTGGGCGATAATCTCGGCCCCGACCCACAGCATGGCTGCCGTCCCGACGTAGCCGAGGATTACTAAGAAGCGCGGCATGAGCTTTACAATCCCGCGCCCTATCTTCCGTACCTGCGGGTGGTGGTTCTCTTTGGCCATGTGCACGCCAATGTCATCGGCTTTCACGATCAGGCCCACAAAACCGTAAACGGCAACAGTGATGAAGATAGCCACAGCGAGCATCACGGCGATTTGCATCATCAACGGCTTGTCTGCCACACTGGCATAGGTAATGGCCACGATCTCAGAGGAGAGAATCAGGTCTGTGCGGACTGCGCCCTGCACTCTGGTTTTTTCGAGTTCCTCGGGCGTGGTAACCACTGGTTCCTGCCCTTCGCCGTGCGCCGCGTCCGGGTGCTTGCTAAACATCGAGTGGACTTTTTCATACCCCTCAAAACACAAATAGGCACCGCCCAGCATCAGGATAGGCGTGATGGCCCAGGGCGCAAAGAAACCCAGAAGCAGCGCAGCCGGACTTAAAAAAACGATTTTATTGATCACTGATTTTTTCGCGATCTGGAAAATGATCGAGAGTTCGCGGGAGGGGTCGAGGCCCACCACATACTTCGGCGTAACGGCGGTGTCGTCGATGACGATGCCGGATACCTTGCCCGTTGTTTTTGCCACTTGCGCAGGCACATCGTCCAGGCTCGCCGCGCTTACTTTTACCAATGCCGATATATCATCCAATAAAGCGAGTAGTCCTGAAGCCATTAGTTGTTTTTTGATTTATGAAGAAGACACAATTCCTGCTCTTTTTTCCGCCGTAACTGTTTGGCCAGTCACGGCCAGGCATCCAAAAAAGAGCTTTTTCCTGATGGGCAAATGAAGCATCCATGTATGAACGATCAATCTGCCGCAAGGGACGATATTACGAAATAAATTTATGAGCAGGCAATGGTTTAACGGAGACAGTACAATTTTCTGTTTTATACCTCAAATAAACCTCACCCCTCCTTGGATAAGGAGGGGCAGGGGTGGTTTGACCCGGCATTGTATTTACTGCAAAATCCTTTCATTGAATTTTTTTGCCAATTGATTCGTGCCCGATGCTACTTGTTGGTAATTGCGCTAATGCTTCTCCAAATTAAAAATTAGAAATTAAGAATTAGAAATGAGGCATAAAAGCCGTTCCCATGCATATAAAAACAAATGAAAACCTCGCCTGACTTCCCCAGGACTTTCGCATTTAATCGAAATACGGAGCGAAAGCAGTCTGCGGCCTGCCGTTGTTGTGTGTTCTCACCAACAACTTGTTGGTCAAAAGACGCAACAAGGGCAGCTTTGCGAAAGTCCTGTTCCCATTTAGTCATTACCTGAACAAGAGGATTGACGCGAGCTCTTTTTTGCTAGCGGTATAAGGCAGGTGATAGAAATAAACCACCCCGCCTGCGGCACCCCTCCTTGAAAAAAGGAGGGGAGTGGGGAAGTGAGATGGGCGATCAGCTCTCGTCTTCGTTCCGCCGTTGTTGGTGTTTTTATCATCAACTTAGCTTGATAGTGTTCTCTCGGGCATCAAAAAAGCCAGCCACCTGAACAATCTCAAGAAGCTGGCTAGGTTTATAGCTGTAAAGCTCAGAAGGCGCTACATCGAGCGATGGTTTTTGGCCATCTGCTTCATACCCTCGAAGTTCTGGATGGCATAGGCATCAATTTTTTCAGGCTCCAGGAAGTTAGTTTTAACCTGTTCCTCCCGTTCCTTGCCTCCCAAGATCACGTTTATTTCCTTGTTCAGCAGCCCTTCCACTGTCTCCCTGGCTACCTGTTCAGGCGTGTCCATTTCTCCGGCCCCGGCGGTTTTCATCATATCGGTGTCTGTGGCCGACGGGTAGACGGTCATCACATGGATCGGGTAGGCGTGCAGCTCTCTGCGCATCGCATTAGAGAATTGCGACACACCGGCTTTGGTAGCGGCATACACGCTGTAGAACGGCATGGCGATATGTCCAAGGCTAGAGGATATGTTGATGATGGCTCCTTCTTTGCTTTTTATCAAAAGCGGCAGCGCCTTCTTCGTCAGCAGGATCAGTCCGGTCAGGTTGATGTTTATCTGGCTGATGATATCCTCATCGCTTAGTTCCGAGAGCAAGCCTGCACTTACCACACCGGCGTTGTTGATCAGGATATCCAGCTCGCCCCATTTCTCGGTTACTGTGGCAACAGCCTTGTCGAGGTCGTCGGCCTTGGCCACATTGCCTTGTATGGGCAGGAAGTTAACCGAGGCAAACTCGGTTTTAAGCGCTTCTATCGGTTCTTTTCTTCTTGCCATCACGGCAATATCCTTCACACCGCGGTTCACCAGTTCCTGGATAAGCGATTTGCCTATACCCGCGCTTCCTCCTGTAATCAGTATCTTTTTGTTCTCTAAATCCATAAGTCTTCTTTTGATTGGTGTATGAACAGATAAAATAGGTTCTATAAAATAAAAATTAAATTCCGCCCCCTAAAACCAAAAAAGCCTTGCAAGATTTAACTTACAAGGCTTTGTGTTTTGTGATGGTACCCGGAGCCGGAGTCGAACCGGCACGAGTGTAACCTCATTGGTGTTTGAGACCAACGCGTCTACCAATTCCGCCATCCGGGCGTGTTCCCCTTTCAGGAACGTGCTGCAAACTTAGATAAACTTTCTTGAATGCGCAACAGGTATTTTTTCTTCAGATAGTAGGTTTTTACCTGCTGCAGGGCCTCTTCTTTTGTAACTCCATGAAGCTCAGGATAACGCTGCAAAACCGGCAGCACATCGTTGTCTAGTTGGGCCACCACGCCGCTGCTTTTTTCCCCGATCTCGTGCAGTTTTGCGGCATCGAAGTCAAACTCCAGCTCCATCAGTTCCTCGTTCAGCTCCATCATTTCCATCAGGAAGTCGGAGGGAAGCTCGTTTTTGCCGCCTTCCTCCAGCAGGCCGTGCTCCTTCAGGATGTACTGCATGCGCAGGTCCGGATTGGAGAGGGTGCGGTAGGCATTGGTGTTTTGGGTAGAGAGCTGCAGAATCTCCTGCTGTTTCTCTTGCGACTCGTTAGCGTAAAAATCCGGGTGGTACTCGCGGCTGAACTTGTAGTAAATGTTTTTCAGGGCCTTCTCGTCCAGTAGAAAATTCTCCGGTATATCGTAAAACTCAAAGTAGTTGCTCATCGATCAAGTGTCATGTAACGTGTAGCCATACCTGCCACGGCGGCAGATTGTCTCTAGCAAAGGTACAGCAAAAGCCATCGGTTTGTTTTGAAGGGGGAGCAACAAAGTAGCCAGCACTTTGCTTCGTTTATACCATATTGGCCTTTGCGGGAGGAAGGGAACGGCTTTTTGGGGCTGCTGGCAAGACACTCACAGGTTTTGCAAACACTGTGAGGTCTGGTCTGCGGCGAACCTGGCCTTATACCGTTACCCGCTCATGCGACCAGGCCTGCGGTTTGTCGGCAAACAGTGCTTTCGTCGCTTTCCATACCTGCCCGAATAGCTCCGAGTCGCGGTAATTGTTCAGGTGCTCTTCCGAGTCCCAGAGGCTGTAGGTGCTGTATACGTTGGGGTGGTTGATGTCCTGGAGCAACTCTACGTGGTTGCACCCTTCAAAGGCCCCGATCTTTTCTTTTGAGTTCCGGAAAATCTTCAAAAACTCACCTGTCTTGTCTTCCCGAAACGTCATCCGGACAATGCGTACGATCATACTTATTAATTTTGAGTAATTGACTTTTGAACAACTGAATGCAAGTAATTTTTTAACCACGCTCTCATTCACTCCAGCACACTCATTCAATTATTCAGTCATTCAAAATTCAGAATTAACTTAACTTCCCGGGTAAAAGCGCACGTCTACCTGCGAGTCGAAGCCGAGGCCGAGCAGCTCGGCGGCGTGGCCCTTGTTGATGCCGATGCAGAGCTGGCCCTGGCTGTTGTAAATGCAGCAGCAGTCGCCGTCGTCGGTTTGGTTGTAGTTCGGGAAGATCCGGCAGATCGTCTCGCGGCCAAAGTGGATGGTAAAGGTGCGGCCATGCGCGATGGTGTCAATGCTGTCGGAGGTGATGTTGGTGATCAGGTTTCCGTAGCGGTCCACATGGATGACGTGGCCAGTGATGGCGTGGTCGTTGAGGCGGAGCTGCCGGCTCAGCAGTTGCTGGAACTGGTTCGTGCGCTCGCCGAGCACCTCCAGTTCGCCGCCTTTGGCTAGGTATACCGCCGCTTGCGCCAGGAGGTCTTTGGCCGGGAAGGGCATCAGGGGCAGGTCGGCCTTCAGCTCTACCACCGCATCCGGCTGCCCGTCTGTCAGGAGCGAGAGCAGCCCGTTGTCGGCCAGCAGGAAGTAGTGGCCCTTGTAGCGGGCCGCATGAAACCTGCCCTGCTTGCTGCCGTGCGTGTCCACGGCGATCAGGTGCACCGTGCCCTCCGGGAAGTCGGCGTAAACCGCGCCCAGCACGTACTGGGCGTGGGCGATGTTGTACGGCTCGATGGCATGCGACACATCCACAATCGTGGCTTGCGGCTCCTGAGAGAGAATTTTGGCCTTCACTGCCGCCACGTAATGGTCGGTGTACCCAAAGTCTGAAGTAAACGTAATAAGCGCCATAGTGCGAACTATAATCTGTGTAGATTTGTATTAAAAGTAATCATAATTTACTTAATTTAAAGAAATATTACCCACTCACTATATACAGGAGCAATAATTTGGTAGAGAAAGTAATCATATTAGAGAATATCTCTCTAATTGATTTTCTGGGGACAGAGAATCAGAACATCAAGCAACTGGCCGCTGCCTTCCCAAGCAGTAAAATTATCTCAAGGGGCAACGAGATCAAGATTCAGGGCCAGACTCCAGAGATTACCAAGATCCACGAAATCCTCGGATCGCTGATAGACCATTACCACAAGTTCGGAAAGATTACGCACAGCAGTGTAAATAGATACCTGTCTGCCGACTCTTTTACAGACGAAGAAGTGATCGTTACTTCTCCGAATGTGATTATATATGGCAGCCAGGGCGGCGTGATCAAAGCCAAAACGCCTAACCAGCAAAAGCTGGTGGACGCGGTGGAGAAGAACGACCTGGTGTTTGCCCTGGGGCCTGCCGGTACCGGTAAAACCTACGTGTCGGTGGCGATGGCGGTGCGCGCCCTCAAAAACAAGGAGGTGAAGAAGATTATCATCTCGCGGCCGGTGGTGGAGGCGGGCGAGAGCCTTGGTTTCCTGCCCGGCGACATGAAGGAGAAAGTGGACCCGTACCTGCGCCCGATTTACGACGCCCTGGAGGACATGATCCCGACGGAAAAGCTGAAATACTATCAGGAGAACAAGATCATCGAGATTGCGCCGCTGGCGTATATGCGTGGCCGAACGCTGAACAATGCCTTCGTGCTGCTGGACGAGGCGCAGAACACCACGCCTGCCCAGATGAAGATGTTCCTGACGCGTATGGGCCCGAACGCCAAAGTGATGGTGAACGGCGACTGGTCGCAGGTGGATTTGCCGCGCAACCAGCGCTCCGGCCTGATGGAGGTGCTGAACATTTTGCGCGGTGTAAAAGGCATCGCCTTTGTAGAGATGAGCGCCGAAGATGTGGTGCGCCACCGCCTGGTGCGCGACATCGTGCAGGCGTACTCCAAACTGGAGGAAGAGCGCCGTGCCGTGCGGGAAGAAGCGAAAGCCCTGGATAACGGTTCGGCCATACCCTATAACAACCAGCGGCGGCAGCGACAGGCTGACTAGTTCGCAGACGCAAAGAAGAGACGCAAGAATTTGTGTCTCTTCTTTGCGTTTAAAACGAGCTGTCCGGAGCAATCCTGTCATTTCGACGGTAGGAGAAAGCTGAATTAATTCCCAGCATTGCTAATGTTCAGCTATCTACCCAAGGTCGAGATGGCAAACAGGTATAGCAGAAAGGCAAAATCGTTTGGCCAGGTCGGGTTGCAAACCCGACATTATAGTCAGACACGGGTTATAAACCCGCGCCATGGTAGGTCATAAAGAACATTATAAAAAGAGAGCAAATACTTTGGGAACTCATATCCCGATATTCGTATCCTATTTCCTATATGATCACATCTAAAAGAATAGAAGAGGCACAAGACCTGAAAGCTGCGTTCCGTATCCGGGAGCAGGTGTTTGTGGAGGAGCAGCAAGTGCCCCGCGAGGCAGAGTATGACCAGCATGAAGACAGTGCCCGGCATTACCTGGCCACCTATGAAGGCGTGCCCTGCGGCGCGGCGCGCTGGCGGGTAACAGACCAGGGTGTGAAACTGGAGCGCTTTGCCGTGTTGGCGACCTACCGCAATAAAAACGTAGGCGCGGAGGTGCTGCGGAATGTGCTGGAGGATGTGCGACAGGAGCAACCCGGCAGCAAAATCTACCTGCACGCCCAACTGCCAGCCGTTAACTTTTACAAACGCCACGGCTTTGCACCCGAAGGCGATATGTTTACGGAGTGCGACATACAGCACTATAAAATGGTATACAGAGGCTGATGCTGCGGTGGGCGCCATACCCTTTTATCCGTATCGCGCTTAGCCTGATAGCAGGCATTTTAGTGTATTTTGCCTGGGGCAAAGACTTCCACTACAGTTTGGAGGTCTTTGCTTTTTTTGTTGCCCTATACCTGGCGGCTTTCCTTTATGCCCGACGTGCCCGAACATACCATGCCACCGACCTGGCCGGCTTGCTTGGGCTGCTCTGTTTTGTGAGCCTAGGGTTTTGGGCCACGCACCTGCATACCCCCGCCAACAGTGCAGCCCATATCACATACCTGCCCCAGCAGCCCTCATACTATACCGGAGTGGTGGCAGATTATGTGGTGCAGAAGCCCGGTTACCAGCAAACAGTATTAGAGGTGCAGCAGGTGCAGGTGGATCGGGTATGGCAGCCGGCCGAGGGTCGGGTGCAACTCTCGCTTCCGCATGATGGAGCCTTGGCGTATGAGGTTGGGTATGGCGATGTGCTGCTGGTGAAAGGACCTCCGCAACCCGTTCCGCCGGCAGCCAACCCAAACCAGTTCGACTACCGCGCCTACCTCGCCAACAAAGGCATTTACCACCGCCATTACCTGCAGCCATTTCAGTTTCAGAAAATAGGCGCCGCCCCGCCAAATGCCCTGGTGTATGCCAGTATCCAACTCCGGCGCAACCTCGACCAGTTGCTGCGAGAGCGGGTGCAGGAGCGGCAAGCCTATGCCATCTCCTCCGCCCTGATCCTAGGTGTGAAAGACGACCTCGACAACGCCATCCGAAATGCCTATGCCAGTACGGGCACCATGCACGTGCTAGCGGTGTCGGGCTTGCATGTGGGGCTCATTTATCTTGTCCTGAACTGGTTGCTGGGTCGCTTTGCCCCATCAAGGCGGCAGCGGGTAGTCAAAGCCGTGCTGGTGCTCAGTTTCCTGTGGACCTACGCCTTCCTGACAGGGCTTTCGCCGTCGGTGCTGCGGGCCGTGGTCATGTTCAGTATGGTGGCGGTGGCAGATGCCATCCGGCGGCAGACCAACATCTATAACACCATCGCGATTGCGGCCACTGGGCTGCTCTTGCTCAACCCATATAACCTTAAGGAGGTCGGCTTCCAGCTCTCGTTCCTGGCGGTGCTGGGTATAGTGTATCTGCAACCGAAGTTCTACAAGTTGCTGGAGGTAGATAATTATGCATTGGATAAGGTATGGATGTGGTTTACTGTGTCCGTGGCTGCGCAGCTGGCCACCTTGCCGCTGGGGCTGTTCTATTTCCATCAGTTTCCGGTATACTTCTGGTTTGCCAACCTGGTGGTGGTGCCGGCCGCCACGCTGGTGTTGTATACCGGCCTTTCTGCCCTTGCCCTTAGTTGGGTGCCGGGGGTAAGTTGGTTGCTGTTCTGGGCACATGGATGCCTGATCGGGGGTATGAATTGGTTTAACCTGTGGGTGCAGCGCCTGCCCTTCGCCGTCCTCAACGGAATCGACATTACCGGTGTTCAAACGTGGTTGTTGTATCTGCTTTTGAGTTTGGTATTGTTATTCCTGGCCCTGCGGAAACTGCGCTATTTCGCCCTGGCAACAGCGGTAGTTGCCGTGCTGTCGGCACAGGCGATCGGAGAGGAGTTGGAACAACAGGAGCAGATGCTCTTGACGGTATACAATGTGCGCGGGTCAACAGGAATGGCATTGGTGCAGGGGCAGCATGCCACGGTGCTGGCCGATTCTCTTTTACTTCGGGAAGAGCAGAATTATACCTATAACCTGCAACCCCATCTCTGGCACCTCGGCATCAGTCAGCCACAAATCACGGATATAGCGGTTCCTTTTCCGGACAATAATGGGCTGGCGCATACTGTTTTGCCGGACAGCAACAGCCTGCTGGTATGGCATGGAAAACGGATGCTCTTTTTATCGCACCCACCTAAGCTACAGGCACAACAGACTTTGCCGCTGGATTATCTTTTCGTACGCCGCAACGTGCGCCTATGGCCCCGCGACCTGCAGCGCTATGCTGCCAAAAAAGTCATTCTCGATGCCTCCAATAGCCCCTGGTACCGCGAGCGATTGCATCAGCAACTGGATACGCTGGGGATCACTTATTATGATGTGGCAGATTCCGGGGCGTTTGTGGTGAGGTTACGGTAAGTTGATTTTCTATACCGGGTCCAACCACCCCCGGCCCCTCCTTGTCCAATCGAGGGCCCCAACCCCCAGGAGGGGAGTTTTGGCACTTCAGCCGTTATTGCCGTGTCATGGATATATTTCTGTATTCTGACTTTATTAAAAACACGACTCAGCAGTAACCACAGAGCGTAACGTTGGTAATGTATGAAGCAGATTCCCCTCCTTGGACAAGGAGGGGCTAGGGGTGGTTGGACCCGGCCTCACAACGTCGCCTTTCACTTGGGAATGACTTCTTGCTTTGATTTCCGTATCTTTGCACATCCAAAAGAAAAATGAGCATGAGCGAATATACCCCTTTGAGTGAGCTTGGTGAGTTTGGCCTGATCAAGCTGATAAACGAGAAAATTGAATTGCGAAACACCTCTACCATCAAAGGCATCGGCGACGATGCGGCGGTGCTGGAACCCCAGTCGAAGCAAATTGTGGTTTCTACCGATATGCTGCTGGAAGGCGTGCATTTCGATCTGACCTTCTGCCCCTTGAAGCACTTGGGTTACAAGGCTGTGGCCGTCAACGTGTCGGATATTGCGGCGATGAACGCGACACCGACCCAGATTACCGTGAACGTTGCTCTGGGTGCGCGCTATACCGTGGAGGCTGTGGAAGAACTCTACGAAGGCATCCGGCTGGCCTGCGAGAACTACAAAGTAGACCTGGTGGGCGGCGACACCACTTCCTCACATGCCGGCCTTGTAATTAGCGTGACGGCGATCGGGGAGATTGGCAAGGGCGAGGCGGTGCTGCGCAGCGGTGCCCGCGTGAACGACCTGGTATGCGTGACCGGTGACCTGGGCGCTGCCTATATGGGCTTGCAGGTGCTGGAGCGCGAAAAGCAAGCATTTATGGCCAATCCCGACATGCAGCCAGAACTGGAAGGCAAGCAGTATATTGTCGGCCGCCAGTTGCGCCCTGAGGCACGTATGGATGTGATCTATGAATTGCGCGAGCTGGATATTAAGCCGACGGCGATGATCGATATTTCTGATGGCCTGGCCTCCGAACTGATGCACATCTGCAGCCAGTCGGGAGTAGGCGCGACGGTGTATAAAGACAACCTGCCCGCCGACAGTCAGATGCTGGAAACAGCCGTAGAGTTTAACCTCGACCCGATCACCTGCATCATGAACGGTGGCGAGGATTATGAACTGCTTTTCACCATACCTTTGGCTGACTACGACAAAGTGAAAAACCACCCCGACATCACCGTGATCGGTAACATCACCGAGGCAAGCTCTGGCGTAAACCTTGCCAACAAGCACGGCCAGGCCTTTCCGCTACATGCGCAGGGGTGGAAGCATTTTTAGTCACGAGGAGCGTATCACGATTTACGTATCAAGTAGCACGACAAATAAGAAGAGGGAGACCGTACTGGCTCCCTCTTCTTATTTTATATATAGCTACCCCTATTAAGCTTAAGCCAGCAAAAATAAGGCTAGGCGCCACTTAAACATTTGTCGTGCTTCGTGCTACGAGATACGTGCTACGTTATCAATCCTCCGGGAAGGGTATGAACACAAAGTTCTGGAAGTCGTCGTCTACTACAAACAGGCAGCAGAATTCGTCGGGGTCTTTGTAGGCGGCCTTAAAGTCATCAGCTTTATCCTCCAGCACCAGCTGGCGCTGCACGAAATCCTCCAGATAGGATGCGTTGATGTGCCACTCCAGGGCTACTTCCTCTTTGTTTAAAAAATTAGAGCCCACCGGTACCTGCGTGCGGCTGAACACAAAGATCGGGTAGTCCGATATCTTGCGTTTGCGCACCTGGTATGAGGCTTCCTTCAGTGTCTCGGCCACCACCACAAAATCCTTGGAAATTGTGCCGAGGTATTTACCGTTTAATTCCGGATCGTTTTCCATAATTATTTTTTGGGACTCAAGATTTTAGACACAGGACACAAGACTTTTAAAATTCTCCTTCTGGAAAAAAGTCTAACGTCTTGTGTCTATCATCTAACGTCTATTCAACAATACTATATTCTCTACGTGATGCGTTTGCGGAAACATATCCACGGGCTGCACACGCGTTACGTCATACTTCACATGCAAGAGTTCCAGGTCGCGGGCCTGCGTGGCGGGGTTGCAGCTTACGTACACAATGCGCTCCGGGTGCACCTCCAGCAGTTTTGCCACCACATCCTCGTGCATACCTGCGCGTGGCGGGTCGGTAATCACCACATCCGGTCTGCCGTGTTTTGCGATCAGCTCATCCGAAAGAATGTCTTTCATGTCGCCGGCATAAAAGGTAGTGTTGGTGATGTCGTTGATCTGCGAGTTGATCCTGGCGTCTTCGATGGCGCTTGGCACATACTCAATGCCGATCACCTCGCGGCACTGCTTCGCCACGAAATTGGCAATGGTGCCTGCCCCGGTATACAGGTCATATACCAGCTCGTCACCGGTTAGGCCAGCCAGTTCGCGGGTGAGGCGGTATAGCTCGTACGCCTGGTCGGCGTTGGTCTGGTAGAAAGACTTTGGCCCCACACGGAATTTTATACCCTCCATTTCCTCATATATGTAGGGCAGGCCGTGGTAGCATACCACGTCCAGGTCGTGGTACGTCTCGTTGCCTTTTCCATTCACCACATACTGCAGCGATGTGATTTCCGGGAAGGTGGTTTGCAGGTGCTGCATAATGCCCTCAATGGCCTCCGCGTCGTTGCGGAATACCTGCAGAATCACCATTAGCTCGCCGGTGTTGGCTGTACGGATGATGAGGTTGCGCAGGAAACCGTCCATTTGCAGGACATTAAAAAACTCCAGCCCATGGGCACGGCCATACTCCCGAACTGCCAGGCGAATGGCGTTCGACGGATCGGGCTGCAGATAGCAATGCTGGATGTCCAGGATCTTATCGAAACGGCCCGGTATATGGAAGCCAAGCGCATTGCGGTCAAACTCCTCCCCGGACTTGATCTGCTCGTTGGTAAGCCAGCCGTTGTTCGAGAAGGTGAATTCCAGCTTGTTGCGGTAATAGCGTGTTTTGGCTGAGCCCAGAATCGGGTCAAACTCTGGCAGAGGCACTTTGCCGATACGCTCCAGGTTGTCCTTTACCTGCTTCTGCTTGTAGTGCAACTGCGTGTCGTAGCCGATGTGCTGCCATTTGCAGCCGCCACATACCCCAAAATGCTCACAAAAAGGCTCCACCCGCAAATCAGAGTACTCGCGGAATGCCACAGGCTGAGCCGCCAGAAAGCTTTTCTTCTTGCGTGTAATGCGCAGGTCCACCACGTCGCCGGGGGCCACGCCTGTCACAAAAATGACCATGTTTTCATGGCGCGCCAGGCACTTTCCCTCGGCCACCATCTCCTCGATCTTAATATTTTCGAGAATCTCGAATTTGTTCTTCTTATGCTTATTTCTCACGATGGTGCAAAAGTACGAAAATCCTGGCTCTCCATAAACCTGAGGAAAGATTCTGTTATACCCCGGCCTTGCCATTATTTTGTGCCCAACGGATATAACAAGATGCCCACGCAAACAATCGGCAATCAACAAGAAGCTTTATCTTTGCGGTGTTTCAATCACGGATTCAGCAGCATGAAAGATAAAGTAGTTTTAATAACAGGCGGTACCTCCGGAATAGGCCGGGCACTGGCCTTTGCGTTTGGCAAGGCTGGTGCAAAAGTGGCCTTCTCGGGCCGCAAGCCCCAGGGCCTTAGCGAGACAACCGATGCCCTCTTCGCAGCCGGTATAGAGAACCTGGCCATACAGGCCGACGTGAGCCAGGAGGCGGACTGCGCACGCATGGTGCAGGAGACGGTGACGAAATACGGACGATTGGATATCCTGATCAACAACGCAGGTATCTCGATGCGGGCGCTGTTCGAAGACCTTGACCTGGCTGTGCTAAAGCAGGTAATGGACATCAATTTCTGGGGCACGGTATACAGCACCAAGTATGCGCTGCCCTACATTAAACAGGCGAAAGGCTCCGTTATCGGCATCTCGTCGGTGGCGGGTTACAGAGGCTTGCCTGCCCGCACCGGGTACTCGGCCTCGAAGTTTGCCATGCACGGTTTCCTGGAGACGTTGCGCACGGAGCTGCTTTACTCGGGCGTGCACGTGTTGCTGGCCTGCCCGGGCTTTACGGCGTCTAACATCCGGAATTCAGCCTTGGCCGCCGACGGACATCAGCAGGGCGAAACCCCGCGCGCGGAAGAGAAGATGATGAGTGCCGAGGAAGTGGCCGACAGGATTCTGATCGCCACCAAAAAACGCAAGCGCGACCTGATCATGACCACACAAGGCAAGCTGGCGGTATGGGTAAACAAGCTGTTCCCAAGCCTGGCCGACAAGCTAGTATACAACGTGATGGCCAAAGAGAAAGACTCGCCGCTGAAGTAGTTCGTTGTTCGTTTTTCGTTGCTCGTTTTTCGATTTTAAGTACACGAAAAACGAGCAACGAAAAACGAACAACGAAAAAAATCTTGATTAGTTAAAAGAAGAAGAATGATCCGCCTCCGCCTTCAAAGCGTGGGTTAACCACGTTGTTGAACAGCGAGCCGAAGCGGTAGCGGATACCGAAGTTCACGTAAAAGTCGTAGTTGGAATTGAGCTGGCGTCGGCGTGTCAGCAGGTCTTCCCCGGACACCTCTCCCTTTACAATGTTCAGCTGGTCGTGTTGGATGGCGTAGTAGCCGCCCACGTTGAACGACAGCCCTTTCACGAGGCGCACATCCCCGAAACCGGAGAAAGACAGGCGCTTTTTGGAGAAGTCGTGGAAGTAGTGGCTGTAGGAGGTAGAGCCGCTGATCTGTCCCCATTTCTGGTTTAAGCTTACGTCCAGCGAGAGGCTTTCCTGGAAACGGAGTTCGCTGGTCTGCGAGTAAATCGTTTCCTCTTTGTAGTTAAAATAGCGCGGCCCGACTTTATACATCAGCCCCACATACTTGTTGTTAGATTCGGAGTAGGGGAAGAAGTTATACTCAACGGCCGGCATCACGCTCAGGTCGAGCTCGTAGTTGTTGTAGTCTGATTTGCTGGCTCCTAAATAACCACCTGCCGAAAGATGGTTGCCGAGAGACCATACCGTCATGTTGTTGAAACTGTAGCGCTCGTTGGTATAGGTAAACTCCTCATCGCCCTCGCCAAAGCGGTTCTTGTTTTTGCTGGCGTCCAGCGAGAAGTTTGTCTTCAGCTTGTCGGTGACACGGCCTGCGGTAATCCCTCCGCTCAGGTTGCTGCTCGAATAGTTTTTGTCGCCGTTAAAATAGCCGCGCGTCCGGAGATTGAACACCCAGAAATTCCAGGGGTCTTCGTCTGGGTTGGTAGCTATTTCCGCTGCGGCGTCTCCTTCCTTAAACCCGATAACCAACTCATTAGCTTTGTCGGTTTTTAGGAGGTAGGGGAGGAGTCCCAGTTTGAGTTTCTCCACGGCTTCTTTTCGGTTCTCATCGTCGGTAGCCGTGGCCTGTCGGATATAGGTCCTGGTGTCGCGCATCCCTTCAAACTTGCCCTGCCCCTCAAACTGCAGCTTGTATTCGCGTCCGCCGCTTCCGGTTTCCTGCGCCGTGACCAGCACATATACCGTTGATTGGAAGCGGTCGTTCACATAGTCCACAAAAGAGATTTCGCGTTTGATGTAGTCTTTGTCGCAAAAGGCCTGACAATCAAGGTAAACCCTGAGGTTCTCGCTTTTGGTTGCTGGCGTTTGCGCCTGAACGGTAAAGGCGCTGCACAGAAGCAACAGCATCAGAAAAGTTGTTTTCATGAAGAGGGTAGGTATAAATTGCGCAAAATTGCTTGCCAATATAAGCAAATTAAGATGTAATCGATATGCTTTGGAATGGGATTATTTTACGCTTACCCGAGAGGTGGCAATTGCTGTGCAGCCAGTGAATCCAGCGTTGCGCCGGTAGTCAGCGGATTCTCTTTTTGAGGGATGGGAAACCGATAGCAAAGGCTGTTGATTTTAATGATTAGCCGCTGAAAATAAGCATGTTAGCTCACTGAACTAATTCAACTGAATTTCAAAACCGTTTTACAGCTTGCTTTCGAAAACACGCAGCAAGTGCGGAGAGAGTTTTGTGATTTATCTTGCGCAACTGCTTTAACATGCGTTAGGGCAGCTCCAGCACATTACTTTTCCGGATATAGGCTTTGTTTCCTTTCCAGCGGATCTCATACCAGATGTCCTCCTCCCCGCGAATCGGCACTTTGTGGCCCTCCGAGGCGGTGGCAAGCCAGGTGCCCCCGGCGGAAGGGGCCGACATGATCGCAACATTGCTTCTCCTGATGATGCCGGCACTGCCCAGGTCGAGGTAGTTGATGTAGTACAGGATAAAGAACAGGTACAGCAGAAAGCCCACCTTGAAGGTTTTGCTGAAAGCGTGCCCCTTGCGCCAACTGAAAAACATGACGGTGGCGGTCACCACGGCGGTCAGCAGCATGAGTTCCAGGATGCGCATGTAGTGCTTGCTGAGCTGCGTCTTGAAGAACTGCAGGTCGTTGTACTCATACCCCTGCAGGCGGTGGGCCTGGGCAAGTTCCTCCATTTTCCGGAGCACAGACCGGCTAGGCTCTTTCGTGTAAAAAAGGTGAAGGTAGTACATGGCCGATGTATAATCTTGCAAGCCTTCTTCAATGTAGGCCATCTTCAGGAGCATCTGCGGGGAGTAGAGCTGCTGCTGGTCCAGGATCTGTTCGTAAATTGGGAGGGCCTCCAGGTAATGCTGGTTTTGGAAGAGAGAATCTGCCGTCAGGAGCTGATTTTTATCTGCCTGAGCAGTAGCTGGTTTTGCAAACGACAACGAAAAAATGCCTAGAATGGCAGATATTTTGAACAGGATGTTTTGCATTTAAGTTCTGAGCTGTTACTTTTGCATCGCAATTCAGGGGAACGCCTTGAGGTAGCAAGTTAAGAAATAAACTGATTCTGTAGCTCAGCTGGTAGAGCAATACACTTTTAATGTATGGGTCCTGGGTTCGAATCCCAGCGGGATCACTGAAAGAAACAAGCCTTTTTCTGAGGCAAAAAAATCGTTTCGTCACCTCTTCTGCCAAACGGGCAAAAGGATAAAAACAGCAGAAATTAATTTTGGTAATCTGAAATTAAGCTTCTATTTTTGCACTCCCAACAACGGGAAAACAAGTACCGATTCTGTAGCTCAGCTGGTAGAGCAATACACTTTTAATGTATGGGTCCTGGGTTCGAATCCCAGCGGGATCACTTCTAAAGCCTCAAACGAAAGTTTGAGGCTTTTTTATTTCCGAATAGCGCCTTCCCTTCAGCTTATTGCCCGGGCGCACGCCTTTTCCGATTTCCAAAAAATGCACTATCTTCCACTCACTTATGGAAAACCCAATCAAGATCCGTGTGCCGATAGCCATTTCATACCCTGCCCTGCAAGGGGTGCTGCAGAAACAACTGGTGGGCGAAGTTATACCTAAGCCTGAGGCTGGCAACGACACTGCGCCCTATGCCAAAATCCTGAACGTGGCAATAGCAGGAAGCAGCACAGAGGCTTATGATCTAGACCTCAGGGTGAAGCTGCGCATCCTCCGGACAGTGCTGAAGCGCGACGAGGTTGACCTGCACGTGCTGGCCGCGGTAGGTTATGACAATGCCGCCCAGCAACTCTTCGTTCGGAAGTTCAGGCTGAAATCGCTGACCTCCAGCGGATTCTATAACACGGCTTTGGAGGTGCTGGCAAACAAAGTGGCCTATACCCAGATTCTGAACAAGGCGCGGGTTCATCTTAATGAGATTATCTCAGCAGAGATTGAAAAAGTAAACGGTATGTTAGAAAAAGGCCTCGACGTGAAAGGAGCAACGCTGCTTGGGAAGGTAAAAGAGGTAACTATGCAGGACATCGTGCCGCAACCGGATCAGGTGACGCTTACGTTTGAGTTGCAGGGAAGCCTGGAGGTAAGCATTTCGGATCTGCTCAGCCTCATGCCAGCCTAGCTGCATTAAGCTAGCATTGCCCCTTCTGAACAGCGCCTGCCGTGAGACGCACCGGCTTCTTCAAAACAAACCACTGCTTTTTGCCGAAGCCAGCGACTGTGCTTGCTGGTATAGCATCCCGTTTCCCGCGATCAAAGCGAACAGCGCCGTTACGCATCTACTTTATACAGTGCCTCGAAGAGTTTGTGCTTATACGCACCATACTCTCTCAGAACGGCTACCAGCGCGAAAAACGCCCCGCCGATCAGCAAGGGGTATAACAGGTAAAGCAGCGGATGGATACGGGGCAGAAAAAGCAGGCTGAACAAGGCGATGGAGGTGAAGTTGTAGAGGTATGAGGTTTTCGCGCTGAAGCTAAAGATACCCCCTTTCACCGGCTTCGGGCTCACGATAGAGGCAATAATCCCCAGTGGCGTCAGCACCAGAATGGCGGCGAGGTACATCAGGACGATGAACAAGGCGCTTTCGTGGTTGAAGAACGTGACATACGCAAAGGTCAGCACGGCGTCCATCAGCAGCGGCACACGCAAAGGCAGCAGGCTCGCCCAGATCACATCTCTATACGTGCCGTTGCCGCGCTCCACTGTGAGCCACAGGTTGCGGTAGAAACCCCAGCTGTTGTTAAACACATAGGTGAAAATCACCAGGGGGCCCACAAACATCCACATCGACGCGATCTGGTCAAAGAGGTGATCGCCCTTGCGAAGGTATACAGTGGCGTCCAGCGCCAGGATAATGGCCTTAAAGATCAGCCCAAACAGGAGCATCTGTTTGGCAAGCCGATGGTTTTTGAAGAGACGCCAGCCCAGGCTGCGGCGGGCCGTGCTGCTGTAACTAACCTCTTTGCGCCGTGGCTCTGTCGCCGCCAGCTCCAGAAAATAATTGGCGGCGACAAAAAAGCCGAGTGCCGCCATGTGCACGATCTGTACCAGCCAGTCGGCGCTTGGCCTGAACATGGGCACCCGCGCCTGCAAAGCCACAAAGGCCGCCGCCATAACCGCCGCCATAAAAAAATAACGGTGGCCCCAGCGCATTTTCCGCTCTACAAACACTTGCAGGGAGCGCAAGGTAATGTGCGCCGTCAGGACTACGAGCAGGCTCTGTAGCAGCGCTGCTACCCCATACGCAGGCGACATCATGAACAGAAAGAAAAGGAAGTTCAGGACGATGAAATAGAACGGCGAGACGAACTCTACTAAAACCTCGGTTCGGAATTTTTGTAAGGGCGGGATGGGGTATATGCGCTGGATGATGGCGGCCTTCTGAACGTAGGACGGGAAAAACCCCTTTAGGATGATGATCGCCAGCAGCATGAGGTTGGTATACTCCAGCAATTGGGGCACACTCTGTTTGAGCGCGCCTCCGTCCTGTGCCTGTTGCAGTAGATACGTGAATAGCCAGCTATACGCGCCTGCCAGCACAATGCCCAGCGAAAGCAGCATCGCACGCTGCTCCTTTTTGTGGCGGAAGAAGCCCGCCACTCTGGCGCGGCAGGAGAAAAGTAATAAATCCATAGCGAAAGGTTAGCTAAGCATCCAGTCCATGTTGGTTTCCGGGTTGTGGTGCGGGAGAAGCAGCTGAAACAGGGCCTGGTCGATCACGTTGGCCCCGTTCATGGTGAACTCCTGCACCGAGCCGTTATACATCAGTTGCCCGTCGTTGAGCACGCCGATGTGCGTGGCCACCTTCTCCACATAGTTCAGGTCATGCGACGAGATGAGGATGACGCGGCTGGCGTTGCGGTAGCTGCGGATGAGGTGAACAAGCAGCTGCGCCGCAATCGGGTCCAGGCCAGTGAAAGGCTCGTCCAGCACGAGCACCTGCGGCTTGTGCAGGATGGCAGCGGCAATGCCCACTTTCTTCTTCATGCCCGTAGAGTAGCCCGCGATGTTCTTGTGTAAAGCGTCCTGGTCGGAGAAGAAATAATTCGTGAGGCTGGCAATGCGCTGCTCGCTTTCCTGGGGGGAGAGGCGGTAGAGTTTTGCCACAAAGTTGAGGTACTCCAAACCGGTGAACTCTTCAATCAGTGGGTTGTCTTCGCAAAGGGCCCCCAGATTTTGCTTCACGGCAAGCGCATTGTGGGTATAATTTTTATCAAAAAGCGAAATTGAACCCGCATCCGGCGGGATCAGGTCAAGAATGCAATTCAGTAAAGTGCTTTTCCCGACACCGTTCTTGCCAAGGAGGCAGTAGCATTGGCCCGGCTCGACGGTCACGGAGAGGTCTTTTAACACGTGTTTTCTTCCAAACGCCTTTGATAATCCGCTTATAGCTATACTCATATCTTTTTCTGTAAGAAATGGCTACTCAAATTTACGCATCTGCCGGGTGGGCAGCGGGGTATAAAAGTAAGTATAAAGCCATTGTTGTCCTACAAAAAGAAAAGGCAGGTTCTTGTAATGTTTATACTTTCTGTTGTACCACAGGTATGCTGATGCTGTATAAGTATTAACACAGCTGCGAATTTAAAGTTCTAGCAATGCGATATTTAGCTTTTTGGGGCTAATAATCCTTAAAATATGGCGAAGAGACGTTGCAAATGTCAGTCGGCCTCTTTACTTTTGCAACCACATTTTACCTGCGCACGTGGTGAAACTGGTAGACACGCCATCTTGAGGGGGTGGTGCCTTCGGGTGTGGGAGTTCGAATCTCCCCGCGCGCACATCTTACTGCTGATGCCCTCCATCAGCTAAACACAAAAAGCAGCGGAAGCTGCTTTTTGTGTTTTAATTCCCACTAATAATTTCCGATCCAAAAATACCGCCTGGTATACGCGCCGGTTTCAGCGTCATCTCATACAGGTATAAATCTACGTGATCTTCGGGAATCATAGCGTTTATTTCAAAACTCGTAACCGGTTGTTTTATAGCTTGCCTTGCGCTCCACGCCCGCTGGGGCGCGTTTTCCCGCTCGGCGCTGTGTACATTTCCTGCCTAACGGCTGCCACTGACGTGGCATCGGAAATCTACAAATAGAGACCCCCTACCCCCGGCGCCTCTCGGAAAAACTGGGAATCATTTTGCCCTGATCTGGCTAAACCATACTTCCCCAAAGCAAAAAAACTCATTTGAATGCAGGTTATCGTACAGCAATTCCCGAATTCACGTTAAATCAGTATTGCCTATCGGGCGAGGTTTGCGAAGGGGTTCTCGGGCTTTACCAGCAGCACCTTCTCGCGCTCGACCACCACAGCTCCGGGCGCAGACCCTTTGGGCTTGCGCACCCACTTCTTAGGGGTATAAATGACGGGGCAGAGGGTGTCGTTTTTGCGCTTGCTGTAATAGGCGGCCAGCTGCGCGGCCTTCTCCAGCACAGTTACAGGCACGGTTTTGCCCGCCTGGTGCTTGATGACCACATGCGAGCCGGAGACGTCCTTGGCGTGTAGCCAGAGGTCCTCTTTGTAGGTATGCCGCTGCGTAAGGGTGTCGTTGTTGCGGGCACTCTTGCCCACCAGTATCCGGAAACCCTCCGTCTCAAACAATCGGAACGGGATCTCCTGCTGCTCCTGCTGCTTGGTGGTCAGCAGATGGCTGTAGTCGCGGAGGTACTGCTTGAGCTGCTTGTAGTCCTGCACGGTGGCGAGTGCCTGCAGCGCGTCTTCCAGCACGATGGCCTCTTCCAGCTTGCGTTCGGTTTTCTCCTCCAGTTGCTTTACCTCCACGTGCTGGTTCTTGGCTTTTCGGTAGAGGCGCTCCGCTACTTTCTGGGGCGTTTCGTGCTGCTTTAGCTTATACATCCGCTGCTGGTCGGTATAAAAGTCATACAGCTCCACCTCAGTGGCCCTTGGCGGGATGTTGGTCAGGTTGGCCATGATCACGTCTGCCGTCTGGCCGTACGACTTGTTGTGGCGCAGCTCCTGCAGTTTTTCTCCCGCCTGCTCCAGTACCGCCTGTGTGATGTGCAGCTTGCGTTCCAGTTGCTGCCTGGCCTGGCTATACTGGCGTTCAAAGCCGGTCTCGGACAGATACCGGCGGGTATAGACGTTGAGCGCTTCCACCGGATCCTGCAGTGTCTCCACCACTTCGCCCAGCTCCAGCAGCGAGAGCCGTAACTTCCCGCCCCACCGGATGATGTAGTAGCGCGCGGGCGCTTCGAGTATCTCAAGCATCCGCTGCACCAGTTCCCATTGCTGCGCAAGCGGTTGCTGGCTGTAGTTCTGCTGGGCCAGGTAGGCCGCCGGCAGATCGCCGAACGTGGGATATAGCTTGCGCACATTGCCAGCTGCCGCCACAAACGCCTCGTAGTTCTGCGCCAGGGGCCGGTTCATGGCAAGAGGGTCCAGGTCGGCGTCAGTGCCGAACTTATTATGGAACAACTCCAGCGGCGCGCCATCCTGATAGAGGACAATGTTAGACCTGTTGCCGAAAAGCTTGAAAAGCAGGGTATAACCTTCCGTAAAGCTCAGGTAAAAGCTCCGTTCGTTCAGGTGCTGCACCACATCCTCCACAGCCTGCCCATGCAGCGGGTGCAGCAGCTCCACGGTGTTCGCGCGTGCGCGCCTAAAGTCAGTGGGGAAGGAGAGGGACGAGAAATGAGAGGTGAGCAGGACACGAATATAGATCTCCTGACTGTCTTTGGCGAAGCCCAGCACAAGCTCGTCTTTGTTCTGGCTAAAAGCAGTGACGGCCTGCATCCCCAGCAGCGTGGGGCGCAGCGCCTGTGTCAGTTGCCTTAAAAAGTAGTAGTTCTGGTGCATGGTTCAGGGATGAAAGTGCTTTCAATCGTAGCACGTAGCACGACACACGATAAACGATACACGAATAAGTATAAAATCGCTGAAAGCCTCTCCCGTTTATGGATTCTATCTTTCAAGAAAAATGGCCTATGACATCGACAGACGCCTCTATCGTGTATCGTATTTCGTGATACGTGTGTCGTGCTACGTGTACGTGCTACAAATCAATCTGCAGGCCATCGTAGCCTAAGCGTATAAAGTCGGGGAGTTGTGGCTCTACCTCGCGGTGCTGCCCGAGCAGATGGCTGATGTGCGTGAGGTAGGCTTTCTCAGGCTGAAGCTCTTCGAGCAGGTTGATGGCCTCCTGCAGCGAGAAGTGGGAGATGTGCGGCTCTTGGCGCAGTGCGTTCAGCACGATCACTTTAGAGCCTCTTACCTTCTCTTTCTCCTCCTCGGATATATAGTTGGCATCGGTGATGTAGGTGAAGTCGCCGACACGGTACCCATACACGGGCAGCTTGTAGTGCATCACCCGGATAGGTATAAACGGTACGCCCTCCACCTCAAACGGCTGGTTATCGATCGGGTGCAACTGCACCTTCGGGATGCCGGGGTATTTGTAATCGGAGAAGATGTAAGCGAACTCTTTTTTAAGCTGCCCCAGCACGCGCTCCTCGGCGTAAATGGGCATGTCTTTGTGCTGCGAGAAGTTGTAGGCGCGGATGTCGTCGAGGCCGGCGGTGTGGTCTTTGTGCTCGTGGGTAAACACGAGGGCGTCCAGCGTTTTGATGCGCTCGCGCAGCACCTGCTGCCTGAAATCAGGGCCTGTGTCGATGATGATGCTCTTGCCGCCTACCTGCAGGTGCACCGAAACGCGCAGACGCTTGTCGCGGTAGTCCACAGAGCGGCAAACCTCGCAGGTACACCCGATTACGGGTACTCCCTGCGAGGTGCCAGTGCCTAATAACGTTACTCTCAAGTGGCGTTGTCCTGTTTGCGAATGTCTAGGTATAAAGCTCGGTTTTTATCGCTCAGCCGGCTTTCGTCTACTGCAATGGTGCGAAGGATCTCGTAGAGGCAGTTGATCTTGCCCTCCAGGCTGTAGTATTTGTTTACCACAGCCACCTTCATGTCCTTCAGCAGGCAATAGCCCGCCTTGAAATTCCCTTTTTCGTAGCGCAGCACAAAGTCGGACTCTGCAAAAATATCCTCCAGCTTGCTTAAGAATGGCCGCGTGTACTTTAGTACCATTTATTCTGCAGTGTATTTTTTAACGGTGGTCACCAGAGCGTCGAAGTCCAACGGCTTGGGCAGGTAGTCGTTGATGCCTGCCTCCTTAAAGTCGTCCATGCTGTAGTTGTTGGCGTTGCCCGTCACGGCGATGATCGGAATCTTGGCGATCTCCGGGTTCTCGTGTGCCCTAATCTCGCGGGTACAGTCCATGCCGCTTTTCACGGGGATGTTGAGGTCCATCAGGATGGCGTCAATCTTGTTGTTCTCCACTTGCTTGATCACCTCGCCGCCGTTTTTGGCGGTCAGGATCTTGTATTTCTGGAGTTCCAGAATCTTTTTCGTCAGGTTGAGGATTACCGAGCTATCCTCAGCGATCAAAATAGTCTTATTTTCAGCCATGTGCTAAGAGAGTATAATTTCTTTATATGATTTTCTGTAAGTTTCGTAATAGGACTGCAATTTGGAGAAATTTTCTTCTACATGCTCCAAATGATCTGCTTTAATATCATGCTCCATTTGCTTGGCCAGCTCCGCGACTGAGGTTATTCCGAGCGTGAAGCCAGTGCCTTTCAACTGATGCAATGTACTCAATATAGCTTTGTAATCTTGAGACTCCAAATCTTTTTTAATCTCCTCAAGCAGTACGGCGGCTTCTTCCTCAAACTCGGTATACAGTTGCTCCACAAACTCATCTCCGCCAATCAGTTTCAGCTGCTCCACCACGCCCATATCAATCACCTCCATGCCTTCCACTGCTTCCTCCTCCTGTTCGCCCTCCACATCAGTAGCTTCGGAAGCTTGCTGGCCATACCAGTTCTGCTGCTCCCACTTCACGATAACGGTGTGCAAATCAATGCTTTTTACAGGTTTCGACACGTAGTCATCCATCCCCTGGCTCATGAATTTCTCGGCGTCGTCTTTCATAGAATACGCGGTCATGGCCACAATGGGGGGGCATTTCTCCCCTAATTTCTCCTTGATGATATTTGTCGCCGTCACGCCGTCCATCTCGGGCATCTGGATGTCCATGAAAATGATGTTGTAAGCGTGCGTGGTCGCCATCTCAATGGCTTCATACCCGTTGGAGGCGATGTTGGTGACACAGCCAAGCCGCTCCAACAGCTTTTGGGCCACTTTCTGGTTAATTTGGTTGTCGTCCACCAGCAGCACATAGGGCGAGTTCTGCAGGGTCTGCATCTCGAGTTTATGCTGCTGCTGCCGTTGCTGCTGCTCGGCCACCTCAGGGCATGTGGCCAGCCGCACTTTAATATGGAACCAGAATACGCTGCCCTCCGCACCCTTGGATTCTACGCCTATGTCGCCGCCCAGCAGCTTTGTCAGTTGCCGCGAAATGGCCAGCCCCAGTCCCGTGCCCCCAAAGATTTTCGTGGACGAGTTGTCCAGCTGCATAAAGTCGTTGAAGAGCAGTTGCTGGTCTTCCGGGGAAATGCCGATGCCGGAGTCTTTCACGCGCACGTGCAGCCGGTAGTAGCCATCCTCCAGCAACTCAGCGTCGAGGCCGATGCTCACCTTGCCCGCGTTCGTAAACTTGATGGCGTTGGAGGTGAGGTTCGACAGCACCTGCAGCAAGCGCGTTTCGTCGGTATAGATATGGCGCGGCGTATCGGGCGATATCGTGTAGGTGAAGTCGAGGTCTTTCTGCTGCGCCCTGTTCACGAAGAGCGAATAAATCTTGTTCAGCGTCTCGTGCAGGTCCACGCCTGTCTCGTGCAGCACCAGCTTGTCGGCCTGTATCTTGCTCAGGTCCAGGATGTCGTTCAGGATGGCCAGCAGGGCATCCGAAGATTTCCGCAGCGTGTCGATGTACTCGCTCTGCTCCGGGTCGGTGTTTATCTGGTTGAGCAGGTCGATCATGCCGATGATGCCGTTCATCGGGGTGCGCAGCTCGTGGCTCATGTTGGCCAAAAACTGCGTCTTCACCTTCAGCAGGTTCTCGGCCTCTTCCTTCGACTTGAGCAGGGCAATCTGCGTGAGCTTTAGCTCCGACACGTCCCGGGCCACGCCTTCGAGCGCGGCGGGTTCGCCGTTCTCGTTGTAGACGAGCCGGGCATCGAGGATAACGGTTTTCAGGGTGCCGTCTTTAGTGCGCATCTCTACCTCAAAGTCGCGGATAGACTGCTCCACCAGCACACGATTGCGCAACTCATCCTGTTGCTCGGGGCGCACATAAAAGCGGCTCGACTTTGTGCCCAGCACCTCCTCCTCGCGGAAACCAAGCAGTTGGTAAATAGAGGGGCTCACCAGCAGCATGTTGCCGTCCAGCGAAGTGCGGTAGTATACATCCTGAAACGACTCGAAAATGTGCCGGAACTTTTCCTCGTTCTTGGCCAGGTCCAGCTGCGATGTCTTTTTGTCAGTGATATCCAGGGCCATACCCGACACTTCCTCAAAAGAGCCGTCGTCGAGGTAGATCGGGCTCAGGTATACCTCGCGCCAGACGTTGCTGTGGGGCAGGTAAATCTCGAAGTGCTGCGGGCGGCTGCTAAACACCTGCTTGTACTTGTCTTCCCAGAACTCGAACGAGTTGTCGTGCAGGTCCACGATCGTAGCGTCCTGCACGCTGGTGTAAGGTTTGAGCGTTTGCCCGCTCCGCTCCTCGAAACTGGCAGCGAAGTTGCGGTTAAAGGAAGTTAGCTCGTATTTGCGGTTCAGGGACCACATATGGTGCGTGCCGCTCTCAAAGATCGCGTTCAGGCGCGCATTCTGGTTGTTTATCTGTTCCTCGTTCCGCTTCCGCTCAATAGCCAGGGCCACCTGGTTCGATATGAAGTGCAGGATCTCGATGTCGGTGGGCACGTAGGCATCCGGGTTCTGGTAATCCTGCAGCGTAATCACGCCGATGATGCGGTCTCCGATGGCTAGTGGCGAGCAGAGGATAACCTCCGGGGTAGCGCCATAAGGGTTCAGCCCCTCGCGCTCCGCCAGTTCCAGCAGTTCTTGCTTCTGCATGTACAGCGGCTTGCCCGTTTTGATTATGTACTCTGACAGCCCTATGGAGAAAGGGCGGCGCAGATGCGTCTTGCTGGTTTTATCGATGAGCTGGTCGACCAGGTATACAAAGTCGAGGTACTTGTGCTCCCCATCCACCAGGGCAATGTAAATATTGCGCGTCTCGATAATCTTGCTTAGCTCGCGGTGGATGGCCGAGTACAGGGCGTTCAAGTCTTTGCTGCTGATGGCCAGGTTGGCAATGCTATAGTATACCTTCTGCAGGCGCTCTGCCTTAATGCGGTCGGTGATGTCGTGCAGGATGGCGCGTGTGGCCACCGGCTGGCCATCCTGCCAGCTGCAGTTGATACTGCCGATCAGGTGCACAGGCTTGCCGGCCTTGGTCAGGAACACCGTCTCGATCTTGTTTACATTCTCGCCCTTGTAGAGATTGCGCAGCTGGTATATAAACTTGGCCTTGTAATAGGGGTGGACGATGTCGTTAAGCGTCAGCGTCTCAATATCCTGGTCGGTATAGCCCAGCCGGTCTTTCCAGGCTTTGTTCACGAAGATAAACTTGTTGTCGACCGAGATGTTCTGGATAAGGTCGTGGGCGTTGTCGAAAAGGTCCTGCAGGCGGATTTTGTTGTCCTTCAGGGCCTCCATGGCAATGCGCTTGTCTGTCATGTCCTTGCCCACGCTGGTGATGCCCACAATCTGGCCCTCCTGGTTGTAGTCCAGCATGGCATTCCAGCGCAACGTCTTCACCTGCCCCGATTTCGTGACAATATCCCGCTCGTAATAGGAGCTCACCTTGCCTATCTCTATAGACTTCTGGAACTCTTCTAACTGGTGTGCCCGTTCGTGGGCAGGCACCAGCATTTCGAAGAAGCACTTACCCAGCAACTCCTCCTGCGCATATTCTACATATTTCAGGAAATAATCGTTGGTATGCTCGATGTTGCCTTTTATATCCAGGCTGAAATAAATCAGGTTTACTTTGTCGAGGAAGCTGCGGAACTGGTTCATCGACTCGTGCAGCACCTCTTCGCGCCGCTTGGCCAACTGGGCCTGCTTGCGTTGGGTCACGTCGCGCTTAAACGCCTGTATATAAAGCTCGTCCTGAATCACGATGCGACTCACGCTCAGCTCTACGTCCAGCAGCGAGCCGTCCTTGCGGCAGTTCTGCCACTCGAAGGTCATCGGCTGGCCCGTCTCGAGCACCTTTTCCATCAGCAACATCGCTCGAGTTTCTGAGCGGCGGCCGTCTGGCTGTATCTCAGGGGAGAACTCCAGGAGGCTGTGGCCGATCAGCTCCTCCTGGGTGCAACGGAAAAACTCCAATGCTTTTTGGTTGCATTCTACCACCAGGCCGTCTTTGAAAAGTAAAATCGCGTCGTACGAAGATTCGTAGAGCAAACGGTACCTGTCTTCCGAAAGCACGAGTTGCTGCCGGAGCTGGTGCCGCGCGATATAATTCCCGACGGTGGTCCCGATAAAATCGAGCAGGGCGGCAAATGAGCTACTAAGGCGGATTTGCTCCCCCTGCCACAGCAGCAACAGCGCCAGCACATCCTGTTCCGTCGTGACGGGCACCAGGATGAGTTTGCGGCGCAGCTCCCGCTGAAACTTTTCCTGCACCTGCGCAAGGGCAGTTGGCTTCTCCTGCGTCAGGAGCTGTGCCATCAGCTCTGGGGCAAGCGCAAGCTCTGCCGGCATCAGTTGGTCCGTCACGTCTCCGGTGGCGTACGTGAAAACCGCCTTCCCTTCAGGCAGGCAGGTATAAACGCAGCCACCCGCCATGTCGCTTTTCTCCAGCAACTCGTCCAGCGTAAACTGCAGCACCTCATACTGGCTGTTGGAAGTGGATATGTTCGTAATCAGGTGGTTGATAAATTCCAGCTGATGGTTGCGGAAGCGCACATCCTGCTCCGTCCCGATGATGTCGTCCAGGTTTTTTACTGCGCCATACACTACCTGCTGTCCGGCAAACTCGCCTCGCTGCAGCATAATCTCCACCGGGAGCAGGTCTTCGTGGCTTATACCGTGGAGCCACCACTCAAACTTCTGCGCCTCGCCTTGCAGGGTCTTTTTTATCTGGTTTCGCAGCGTCACGCGTTCGAAGAGGTTGAGCGAGAAGCTGTTGAAAATAGGCTGGCCCACCAGTTCGTCTTTTTGCTGCTGCACCAGGGCAAGGGCACTGCGGTTGATGTCTATGAAGCAACCTGAGGCGTCGAGCAGAAAAAGCGGTTCCGTGCTTCCCTCAAACACCTGCTGGTAGCTGATGTCCTGCTTCGATCCAAGTGCGGTGGGATTGCCCTTGTCTGCCAACTCCACACAGAGAAACACCTCTTGCTGGAAGTCAACCAAGCGGCAGGTATACGTAACAAGCTTTTCTGTGTCAGGGGTATAGGTATGGGTTTTCCCGGAAACGATCAGCCGCTGCTGCAGCAAACCCACCATTTCCTGAAACTCCTCTGGGGTGAGGTGCAGGAGCTGCTGCACGGTGCCCGTGTGCGGCGCCCCCGCCGCGTCAGAAGGCCAAAAGCCCTCTAATTGGGCATTGGCGGCCAGCAGCTTACCGGCCGGCAGCGCCACTGCCACCCCATGAAAAGGCTGCGACAGCTGAGCCAATACCTGGAGCAAGGCGTCTGCTTGTTGGTCAAGTGGGGGTTTTGTTTCCCGATTGGGTATAAATGGCATCGTAATTTAATACTAGGTAAACCATGGCGCACTTGTATGGGCGCGCCAAAGGCTTATTAATTGTTTCTAAACTTAGCATTAAATTAGCAAATAATCGCGGCTCTATCTATCCTTGTGCCACATAAACATTCGCCAGCTATCGTAATTATGTATTTTTGACTTAAAATGTGCATTTTTAGCATCTGGATGTAGTTGTTCTAAAACTATTTTGATTTTTATAGTGGCCAAAAATAAATTTTTTGCACGATCAGAGCCCCTTTTTTGCAGCCAGAGCCTGCCTCCGGGCAAGCCGGGAACAGCAGGGGAGAGGGAAGAATGTCGTTAGTGGCACTGCCATACCCCGCATGAGAAAACTGCTATTTGCCGTCACCACCGACCTCAACCATGACCAGCGCATGCAGCGCATCTGCGGTTCGCTGGCCAGGCACGGCTACGCAGTGGAACTGGTGGGCCGCGAGAAGCCGGGCTCCGGCCCTCTGCAGCCGCAGCCATACCGGCAACACCGCCTGAAGTGCCGCTTCCACACGGGCAAACTTTTTTACCTGGAGTACATGTTTCGGTTATACCGCCACATTGCGCGCGGCCGCTACGATGCCTTTTGCGCCATCGACCTGGATACGGCTTTGCCGGTATACATGGCGGCAAAGCGGGCCGGGCGGCCCTTTATATATGATGCACACGAGTACTTTCCGGAGGTGATCGAGGTAACCGACAGGCCGCTTGTCAAGTGGGTATGGACGGCCGTGGAGCAGTTCATCGTCACCCGGACGCACCACGTCTACACGGTCACTCAGTCTATTGCGGATATCTTTGAGCGGAAGTATAACCGAAGGTTTGAGGTGATCCGGAATATGCCTCTTCTGGAGGTGCAGGGGCCTGCAGCATGCAGAGCGCCGCGCACCATCCTATACCAGGGCGCTGCGAACGCGGGGCGCGGGCTGGAACAACTGCTGCAGGCAATGGTCGGCCTGGATGCTCAGCTGGTTCTGTGCGGCGACGGCGACGTGCTCCCCCAACTTAAGCAACTGGCCGTTGCCATCGGGGTGGCGCACAAAGTGGAGTTCCGGGGGCAAGTGCTCCCTCATGAGCTGCTAAAAATCGCGCGCCAGTGCACTGTTGGCGTCATGCTGCTCGAGAACAAGGGGCTGAGTTATTATTACTCACTGGCCAACAAGTTCTTCGATTACATCCACGCCGGCCTGCCCCAGGTGGTGATTGACTTCCCGGAGTACCGGAAACTGAATGCGCTATACCAGGTTGGGTTGCTCACAGAGTTAACTGTAACTGAAATACAACATAAGATAGCGCTGTTGCTCTCAGATAAGGAGGTATACCAAGAGTTGGCCCGCAATTGTGAGGCGGCCAAAAAAACACTGAACTGGCAGCAGGAAGAAGCAAAGCTCCTTAATTTTTACGATCAGCTATGGCAGCAGTAGGCAAAGAAAAGCATTTGGTGGTGGTGGTGGGCCCGACCGCCGTGGGAAAGACCGACCTGTGCGTATACCTGGCAAAAAAGTATGCGGCAGAGATCATCTCGGCAGACTCGCGCCAGTTTTTCAGGGAGATGCGCATCGGCACGGCCAAGCCAAGCCCGGAAGAGCAGCAAGGCATACCCCATCATTTCATCGATTCCCACAGCATTGCGGAAGAGTATAACGCCGGGGGGTATGAGCAAGACGTGCTGGCGCTGCTACCCAAGCTGTTTGAGCAGCAGGATATCGTGATAATGACGGGAGGGTCGGGGTTGTACGTGCGGGCAGTGTGCGAGGGTATGGACGAAATGCCGGAAACGGACCTGGCCCTACGGGAGCGCCTCACGCACCAGTATGAACTGCAGGGCCTCCAGCCGCTGTTGGAGCAACTGCAGCTGCTGGACCCCGTTTACTTTGCCCAGGTGGATAAGGACAATCCGCAACGCGTGATCCGGGCGGTGGAAGTGTGCCTTTCCAGTGGCGCGCCCTATTCTTCATTCCGGAGAAACGGGCAGCGGGAGCGGCCATTCCACATCATCAAAATCGGCCTGACCCGCGACCGCGAAGACCTGTACCAGCGCATCAATCAACGCATGGACCAGATGCTGGCGCAGGGCTTGCTGGAGGAGGCGCGGGAACTATATCCGCACCGGAAACACAATGCCCTGCAGACAGTGGGGTATAAAGAGATTTTCGACTATCTGGATGGCCTATGTGACTGGGAGGAAGCCGTCCGGCTCCTGAAGCGCAACAGCCGCCGGTATGCCAAGCGCCAGCTTACCTGGTTTCGGAAAAACCCGGAGGAGTACACCTGGTTTCACCCGGGGCAACTACAGGAGATCGTAGCCTTTATTAACCAGCAAACCGACTTAAAATAAGGAAGGCAGTATACTGTATACCTGCTCCAATCCTTCAAACATCAGCCCTTTACAATACCTTAGAAAGGATACCCGATGCCGATGTTCAGCACCATGCTGTTCGTTCCACTGAAACTTCCGTTGAAGTCTTTCAGCACATTGCGCTCGCCTTTGGGCAGGTAGGGTGCCTGCACGGGTATACCCAGGTCAAGCCGGATCACAAAGAATTCCACATCAATGCGGAGACCCGCCCCGGTGCCGATCGCCAGCTCGCTTATGATATTGTTTGCCTCAAATTTCCCCCCGGGCTTCACCACGGTGCCATCGTCATTAAACGTGTCGCGCAGGAGCCAGATGTTTCCGGCATCCACAAACACAGCCCCTTTGAAGAACCCAAAAATCGGAAAGCGATACTCCAGGTTTCCGAGCAAGCGGATATCCCCCACCTGGTCGAAGTATGAAAACTGCTCTGACTCAGTGGGTATGTAGGTGCCCGGACCTACGCTACGTGCCCTGAAAGCCCGGATGCTGTTCGGTCCGCCCACAGAAAACTGCTTCACATAAGGCATGGTAGAGGAGTTGCCGTATGAAAACCCCGCGCCAGTCACGAGGCGGGCAACCAGTTGGCTTTCCTTCCCGATGTTCAGGTAGTAGCGGAAGTCGTTGTCGAGCATGACATACTGGGCATAGGGGTCGCTGATGAGGGTGCGCGGCGCATCGTCGGTAGGAGAGGAGGCACCGGCCAGCCCCTGCACCAGGCTCACCAGGTTGCCAGACAGATCCAGCGTCACGTTGTCGAAGAAATGGTTGGCGCGATCGGGCAGCATCTGATCACTGTATGTAACCTGGTAAATGGACCCGACAATGAATTGATTCTCGAAACTGCGTCGCAGGTATGGATTGTCCTCTAGTAGCTCTTGGAAGGCCGGGGAGGTGTTGCTCAGGCGCACATACTGCAGGTTGATGGGGGTGGCGTCGAACGTAAACCTTTGCGAGGGCCGCCAGTTGTAGCCATACGTGGCATTATAAGAGTTGAGCGAGAAAAAGTCTACCCGCTGCAAAAAGTCAAACCCAAGCCCCATGCGCGTCTGGGGCACAAATTCGGTACGCAGGTTGCGCAGGTTAAATGGCGAGACGATGCGTGGTATGGCAAGCTTCGCCTGCGCACCCAACTGGAAGGAGGTAAGGTTGCCGGTGCCCACCGTTTCCGTACCCTCCGGCGGGGTGCCTGCGCCCGTGTCTCCTGACCGCGTCTCGAAACTGCCTGTCAGGTTCAGGCTCAACAGCTCAGACCCATGAAAAGCGTTTCGATTCTGGAAGGAAACAGTTACGCCCGGCCCCACGAAGTTGTTGGACTTGCTGACCATCTGCACCTCTGCCCGGATAGACTTTTTCAAGGCGGGCGTCAGGTAGATGAAGGCATCCAGCTTGCCAATGTTTACCGTGTCAGGCTTATAATCGATGTTTACAAATTTGTAGGCTGGCAAACCCGCAAGACGCTTAGTAGTAAGCAAATGCTCCTGGCGTGTATACAGGCTGTCCTTGTCCAGGAAAACACCACGCAGCAGGTGGCGGGCCTTCACGTAGTTCTCATCCGGTATATAATGATAGCCTCTCACGTTAAGCGTATCGCTCGTGGAGAGGCTGTCGCCTACGGAGTAATTCGCCAAGATATAGATGTCATCGAGGGTATAAGGGCGGAGCGCCTGCGCGCTGGCTTCCCGCTTTACCCGAAGCAGTATATCGGCCTGCCGGTTGCCCACGGTGGTGTCCACGCTGAAAATCATCGTGTTCGGACTAAAATAATAGTAGCCTTTGTTTTTCAGCACCGCATCAATGCGCACGCGCTCCTGCGTCATGGTACCCAGGTCATAAGGGTCGTTTGGCTTCAGCAGCGACTCGCTCCATGTCTGTTTGATGTCCTGATGCACCGGCAGCGAGTCGTTCAGGGTATAGGCTACCTTGCGGATACGGTATGGCTCGCCCACTTTGGCCACCCAATCGATGGTGCCCATCTTCTTTTTAACGGTGGTGGTGCTGCCCACCTGATTGTTGAAATAACCACGGTTGTGCAGGCGGTTGCTCATGATCTGGCTCACGTTGCCGGTGTCTACTGCCGAAACCAGCACGGGAGGCTCCCCAAACTTCGTCATGATAAAATGTTTGAGTCCTTTCTCCTTCTTTGTGTAAAAGGCGTTGTAAATCCCGAGCTTGGGGCGCCAGCCAAGGATGGAGGCGTTGGGTTGGGGGCGCACCACCGGGCTCAGTTCCACCTCCATGTCTCCCTGCCGCTTGCTGCTGTCTTTCTCCCCTTTTACTTTCACACTGTAACCCGCAAACAGGGCATCGCCCTCCGGAATTGTTTTGGTGCTGTTGCAGCTCCATATGGCCAGCAGCAGCAGAATAAAGGGCAGCTGAAAATATTTGTTTCGCATGGCAGCGCGCATTGGGTATATCATGGATTATTGGTTGCTGTTTTGTGTTCTTAGTTTTTCACTTTCCTCCTTGCGTCTTTCGGCCTCGCGGGCGATACGGCTTTCCATGTCGCGGAACAGGTCGGAGAAGTTGTTGTAGTCGCGCACAAATATGAGCGATGCGCCTGTGGCCCGCACATCGCCGCCTTCCAGCACGCCCTCATATTGGTTGCGTTGGAAGCCTTTCACGCGCAGGCGGCCGTCTTCTGTCAGAGAGTACTCTACGGAGATATCGCCGCCGAAGCCGCTCATGGTGTTGCTTTGGCCGCCGCCCTGGTTTCCGCCCTCCAGCCCGATGTCTGTACCCACGCGCACGGTCAGGCGGTCGTTGAGGAACTGCTGGCGCAGGGCCACGTTCAGGTCCGTGCGGTTTTGGCCAGAGCCCGAGGAATAGTCCTGATAGGAGTCCACGCCCAGCTCCAAACCCAGCCCGCCGGCGTAACGGTTGGTGAGTTGGTTCAGCTGGTCCGACATCACCTGGCTCAGGCTGTTTCGTGCCGAGGCCTCAAAGCCACCCCCGCCCGAACTGCTGAGCGGGTCAGGTGCCAGAAAGCGCTGGAGCACAAGCAAGGCAAACACCTGCTTGTTCAGCTCCGACTCGTCTTGGCGCAGGTTGCCCAGACTGGCCACTACCTGCGACGGCACCTTACCCTGCTCATCCTCTGGCAGCTGAATGTCAAAACTGATTTCCGGCGTGAGGATATCCCCATCCACATTTACGAATACATTAAACGGCACCTGGTTGCGGAGCACAGAAGGAAGCTCTCCCCCCATTTGCGAGGCCACCAGTTCCATCGGCGCTGCCTCTACGGTATAAATGGCCTTGATGCTCATGTTAGCCTGCAGGGGGTCGCCGGTCCAGTTGATGTAACTGCCCTCAGCAATATCAAGCTCACGCGAGGCCAGGTCGTAAAAATCCATGCTATACTTTCCTTCGGAAATCGTGTAGCGCCCGGTCATGTTGATCTCGCCGCTCGGCCGGACACCGATCACCAACGGGTCTGCGGTGCCGCGCACCACCAGGTTGTCGCCCGTAATTGGGTCGATCACGATGGTGATCGGCACCTGGTCTGTTACCCGGATCCTGGCCCGCATATCAACTCCCACAAAACCTGCGGTCTGGGCTGAGTCGGCCTCTTCCTGGCTCCCGATAATCGCGGTGAGGGATTCGTTAAGGTTGACAAATTCCACGGTGCCGTCGCGCTCGGCTGCGCCCGCCTCGTCTGCAGGTATAACGGCAGTGAAGTTGGAGTTATCCAGCACGCTTACATCAACATCCACCACGGGCTCCACCATGTCGCCTGTGATGCTGGCATCGGCATTCACGTAGAGGGTTCCGTAAAACAGATCGTTGTCCTGCGCCGTGGAGTTGAGGGCCAGGAACCGGTCCGCATTCACTTTCAGGTCGAAGGTATACTCCAGGTAATTCTGCGTCAGGATGTTGCCGTTCACCGTCAGGTCGTTGCCGATGGAGTCGGTCATTGTAAAGTTCGGGAAGCTGATGCCGGACGTGTTAAAGTCGATGCGTTCGTCCTGGAGGCGGTACAGTGAGCCAAGCATGGTAATCCTGAACTGCGCCTGATTGAAGTTCAGTTGGCCTATGATGTCAGGGTCATCGAGAGTGCCCGTGATGCGGAACTTTCCGGTTGCCCGGCCGTCCATATCCTCTACCATACCCGCCGTAAAGCCCTGCAGTGCTTTCAGGTTCAGGCTGCCGATGTTGGCATCCAAATTCAGGAGCGTGGCATTGGGCTGTGTCTCCACGAATCCGTTGATCAGCATCTGGTTGCCATTGTCTGTCAGGCGGGCTTCGATGTTGTAGCGGTTGCCTGGCGCACTGCTGGCAATCAGGGCGATATCGCCAAGAGGCGTGCCCTCATAGGCGAAGTCCGCCACTGTCAGGTCTGAGGTAAAGGCAGGGGCATCGCTCATAATATCGCGCAGCGTTGCCTCCCCGTCGATGACTCCGGCAATCAGGCTGTCCTGCTGCTGGAAGGTCTGCATGATATAGCCGATGTCGAAATTGCTGAAGGTCACTTGCAGTGGAGCATTCGGAGCCACGGGGCCAATGCTGTTGAGGGCCAGCGACATGTCGTTCCGCTGTAGCTTGATGTTGTTGGCGTAGAGTAAGTTTGTGTCAAATTGCAGGTAGTTGTCCTGCGGTACCGTCCACTGGTCGCCGTTTATCACGAGTTGTTCGGGGTTAAACGCGAAGCGGTAGCCACGGCCCAGGCTGTTGAGCAAGCCGCCAATCACAAACCGCTCTTTTTGCGTAGTATCTCCGGCCACGGCCAGCCGAACGGTCAGGTCATTGTCGCGGGCTGCACCGTCCAGCGAGACGTTGTTTGCCTGCAGCGAAGGCGAAACAAGGCGGCGCAAGTTCAGGCTATACCCCAGTTGCTCCTTGTTTCCGCTCACCTTCAGGTCCAGGCCACTCAGTTTGTAATCGGTATACACGATGCTGTTCACGGTGCCGTCTACCACCAGCTGTTTTGTGTTTCCGTTGAAGGAGCCGGTGATCGGGTTGTCGATCTGAAGCTGGGTGAGGCCCGGCACGAAAGAACTGATAAGCAGCGTCTTCTTGAGCTGCATGGAGAATGTGAAATCCTGGAGGTTTGTATTGGCAGGGTATGGCACGTCGGGTTGCAGGTCGAGGTAGTTAGAGAAATGCTTCTGCAAAGCAGTCGGGAACGTGGCCAACGAGTTCGCAAAACGCAACCTGGCATCGGCTAAATCCGAGTTCAGGTCCAGTTCGGCCATTTCTCCGGACTGCAGCAGCTTGAGTTGCAAGGTGTCGATCGGGTAGGTTACCTCTTTGTGGCGCACCACCAGTCTCTGCCCATTCATCGTACCACTCAGCGTGTTGGCGTCTGCCCCTGTAAAACGCCCTTCCAATTGCCCCTGCACGGCAAGAGGGTCCGGGTAGAAGTTGAGCGCCTGCAGGTCTGCGCCCTGCAGGTCCAGGTTAAAGGTATAAGCGGGCTGCTGCGTGTCGCGCAGGTTAAAGTTTCCGGTCAGGTCAAAAGCAAGGTTCTCATCCTTGGCCGTGGCTTTCACGTCATACACATTCCTGTCGATGCTGGCGCGCAGGTCGATGTCGTTGTAGGTATACTTGTTGTAGTCGAAGCGCTGCACCTGCGCCTGTATGTTTGCTCGCATGGTTTCCGGTGTCAGGCCGGTGCCGCTGGCCTTTGCCACGAGCGCCACTTTGCCCAGGCCCAGGCTGTCGGTGAACAGTTGCTGCAGGTCGAACCCGCCAGACTTCACGGTAGCGTTAAAGCTCTCGTTGGCCCCCATGTCCACCACGGCGTTCAGGTTTCCGAACGAGGTGCGCAGATCTGCGGTGGCGTCAAAGGCGGTCAGGCTTCCGGTATAGTTGCCCGTCATGCTAAGCTGGGGCGGCACCCTGAAGTCCGGTGGAATGGTGCCAGCCGGCGAGAGGGCCAGTATATCGGTGCGGGTGGTCGCAAACCGGTTTATATCCAGATCAAGATACAGGTTATCGGGGTCCATACCGTTTCGCACCGTTCCACTGACATCCACGTTGGTGCCTTGCAGGCCTTTTAGCTGCAGGGTGCGCACTTGCACGTTGTCCAGCTTGCCCTCAGCGCGGGCCGTCACGTTTACGGTGGAGTTGGCAATACTTTTAAAGGACGGGTTCTGCGTGAGATCGGGAACAAAATACAGCACGTCCTGCATACCGATGTAACTGTTGTTGATATCAATATCGAGCCCGACCTGCTCCGGGTTTTCGGTCAGGGCGTCGATGGAAGGGTAGGTCAGGGCGATGCCGTTCTGCAGTTGGCTGTTGCCTGTTTTGAGGTCGAGGTTGCGGAGACTGGCGCTGGTGGAGTCAAAGGCAATCAGGGCTTTGAAGTTCTCCAGCCGGAAACCGCTTCTCTCCTGCAGCGTCAGCTGGTTCAGCCCCATCCTGGTTTGGTTCAGGCTATACTTAATGTCCTGCGCCTGCATGTTAATCTCTTTAAAGAGCAGGTGGTCGTAATCCATACCCTTGGGCTGTGCCGCAGCGTTGAAGTTGTCGAACGCGACTGCCAGTTGGGCCACGTCCAGTTCGCCCAGCGTCACCACCCAGTCCATGGGCTGGCCAGCCGTCTCCTCCACAGATTTGTCCAGGTTCTCCACAGTCCGGGCCGGGTTCACGGCCAGGGAGTCCACGGGCTTGAACTTATCCTGCACGTACTTCAGGTTGGTGTCATGGAGCATAAAGCTCGCCAGGTCCACGCGTGCCGCTTTCAGGTCAATGTTGTCAGAAACTACTTCTGCCTCGCCCAGTTCCAGTTCGATGCGCTGATCTGCGGGGCGGCTGAGGTATTTCACGCGAATGTTTTCCAGGGCCAGGCGGTTCAGCCCAAAGTCCATGTCGAGGGGTTCTGTGGCGGCAGTGTCTGGCGGCGGCAGTTTTGTCTGCTCGTAATTCACCCAGGTGTTGGCCAGCTTTATCTCGTCTATCAGGTAGCGCTGCTTGTCCAGGTCCATCTCGTCCATGGTGGTGGTGAGTTGGCCCACGCGCGTTTTAATAAAATTACCGCCTGCCTCATCCTGAAACACAACATACACATTATCGAAGTTGATGATGCCCAGTGAGATGGGCATAGACGCGGCGGTGTCAGCTGGTTGGGCGGCAACAGCGGCCGTGTCGGTGGCAAATGCGGCCATGATAAAATCAAAGTTGGAAGTGCTGTCCTCCCGGATGTGCAGCTTGAGGGTGGCGTTGTCGAGGTCTACCTTGCTGATGTTCACCTCTCCGCTTATCAGCGAGAGTATGGCCATGTCCACGCCGAGGCGCTCGCTATACCAGAGGGTGTCCTGCTGCTGATCCTCCACATAGACGCCCTTTAGCACGAGGGTATTGCGCCAGTCGGTGGTGAATCCCCCGATATCCACGCGGGTACCCAGGGTGTTCTCCAGGTAATCCGCGCCTTTCTGTGCCAGGAATGTCTGTACCCGCTGAAACTGCAGGGCAATGATAATAAGTATGAGAAGTCCGACTATGATCGCTAGCGGCCATAGGATGACTTTCAAGATGAGACGTGCTGTATGACTTGTAGAATTGATAGCAGTGCAACTTTAGTTCGCTCTGCTTTTACGCAAATACCCTGAGATAGATAGGATGTTTTGAAATGATTAAGTAAAATCAAAAATCAGGAGTATTTTCTTGCCAGCATGTGGCAGAAAAGGGAGATAGTATTGTTTTATTTTATACTCCTGGGCCATTAAGCCACAGAAGTATAAAATTTAAGAGAAGGGTAAAGGAGAGCCTTGTCTCGGACAGAGTATCAGCTGGAAAGGATGTTCACCATATTGATAAACTCCGGGTTGATCGGCTTGTCTTTGGTAATGGTATCGATGAAAGGGGTATAGATCAGCTCGGAGTTTATGATGCCGGCCATCTCGTTCTGGCGCCCGGCCAGCAGTCCTTCCACGCAGGCGATACCAAGTTGGCTTGCCAGCATGCGGTCTGCCGCAGTGGGAGAACCGCCGCGCTGCACGTGGCCGAGTATGGTTACGCGCGCATCCATGTGGGGCAATGCCTCCTGCACTTTGCTGGCAACCTCGGTGGCGCTGCCTTCTTCGTCCCCCTCCGCTATGATCACGATGAAGGATGTCTTGGAGCGGCTCCAGCCGGTGCGCAGGGTGTCCACCACGTAGTCGATGCTGGTGTCTGTCTCCGGGATCATCACGATTTCGGCCCCGCCGCCAATGGCGCAGGGTATGGCAATGTAGCCCGAGTCGCGGCCCATCACCTCGATAAAGAACACGCGGTCGTGGCTGTCCGCCGTGTCCCTGATCTTGTCGATGGCGTCGAGGGCCGTGTTCACGGCCGTGTCGTAGCCGATGGTATAGTCCGTGCCGTACAAGTCGTTGTCGATGGTGCCGGGCGCGCCGATGGTCGGGATGCCATACTCCTCAAAGAAGATGTTGGCCCCGGTGAAGGTACCGTCCCCGCCAATGGCTACCAGGCCTTCGATGCCTAGGTTCTTGAGCTGGTCGTAAGCCGCCTTGCGTCCTTCTTTCGTCATGAACTCCTTGCTGCGGGCCGACCGCAGGATCGTGCCGCCTTTCTGGATGATGTTACTTACAGAGTAAGACTCTAGTTTAGAGATCTCCCCTTTTATCATGCCGTTGTAGCCGCGTCTGATTCCGTATACTTCTATACCATGATATACAGCAGTTCTGACAATTGCTCTGATACAGGCGTTCATGCCTGGAGCATCACCGCCGGAAGTGAATACGCCAATTTTTTTCATGGAGGAGTGATGTGTTAGGTTTAAATTTTTACTGTTGTTTTTCAAGCGTGTCGTTGTTAATTTACGCTTAGTGAGGGAGGTTTATTTTTTGCTGGAGCAATGCTTTGCGCGGCCTTTTAAAAAAAGCCCCAAAAGCACGACCTTAAAAACAGAAAATCGTATGCAATAGCGAATCACAGCTCTTTACTTCTTGCGGTACGCATTACAATTGTCCTTACACGGTGCGCATAAGATCGCAATTTAGCATAAAGTAAAGTTTTAGCACAATAACAGGCGAATTAAATAATCTATAATTTATTGGCAGCATATGTTCGGTTTTTTTGAGAGCGAAGAAACAAAGAGGCTAAAGAGCCACATTACTAACTTGGGCGCGTTGGCTAAAATCGACGGGCACCTGGACCCAACGGAAATGAATTACATCGTTTCGATTGGCAAAAGGTATGGCATGAAGGCAGCCGATGTGCGGAACCTGGTCTCGAATTCGGCCAACGTAGAGCCGCAGCTCCCTGCCAACGACTCGGAGCGCTTCGACCAAATTTACGACCTGGTGGAGATGATGCTGGCTGACGGCATCGTGGATGAGAACGAGATGGACTTCTGTATCAACATGGCGGCCCGGCTCGGTTTCAAGAAGACAATTGTAGGGGTGCTGGTGCGTAAAATTTCGATGGGCGTGAAGGACGGCCTGAGCCGCGACAACATCAAGCAGGAAGCGCAGTCGTTCCTGAACTACTAACCTATGACACAGAACACCCGGTACTACAGCCTGTGCCTGTTAATGCTGCATGCCGCGTTGCTCATGTTCCTGAGTTTCTATTTCCTGGCTCGGGAAGAATACCTCATGCATACCATGCGCCACAGGCTGCCATTGCAGTTCCTGATTCGCTTTGGCGCTTTTTGGTTCGTCAGTTTGCTGTTTACACTTTCCTTCTTTATGTTCTACACGCACCGCTACAAGGTGCAACTCCCGCTCGCTCGCTATTACACAGTGTTTACGGGTAGGCTGGCTTTTGGAGCCGGCATACTGATACTGTTCTTTGTGGCGCTGTACGTCGTTTTTTTACGGGACGGGCTCTATTTCTATTAACTAAAAGCAGTAGCGGCGTATCGTCAACTTAGTGCCATTCAGGCATCAGGTTCCTAATCAACTTAACAAAACGCCTGTTTACCGGGTGGGTATAAGGGGATATAAACGGTATGACCCTAATATTAAGGCATTCGTAACAAGGGTTCAATCCGCCTCGCACCGACATAAAGGTATAGATAGGGTCGTTATACTTACTGACCTACATAACGTGAACCTGTTAATCGCTATACGTTAACCTGCTTTCAAATAAGTTTTCTGGTTTGTATAAATAATTTAGCTAAATCAGGGCAAAATGATTCCCAGTTTTTCCGGGAGGCACCGGGGGTAGGGGCCCTCTATTTGTATCTTTCCGGTGCCACGTCAGTGGCAGCCGTTAGGCAGAAAATGTATACAGTGCCGAGCGGGAAAACGCGCCCCAGCTTAAGAAGGGCCCCTACCCCAGGCGTGGAGCGCAAAGCAAGCTATAAAAAAACGGGATTCGAGTTTTGAAATAACCGCTATATTCCCGAGGTCACGTTATATACTTTGTAAAAAAGGCTACTCCACACGGCTGAATGTGCCAAATGTGCCGTTGTCGTATAGGTAGACGGTGTCGTTTCCCTCAATTCCAATTCCAATCGCTTTGTAAGGGGCCTCCGTTTCAGTCATTGTCTGCTCGTTCCGCAGTTTTTCCCCTTCTTCTACAGCATAGAGGTAATACATGCTCTTTAGTTTCCCCCGGTCATTGAACAGGATATCCTGCTTTAGTTTCTGTAAGGTATAGATGCCTTCCTGGCGCTGGAGCGCAGCCACAATAATAAGCTGGTCGTTTTGGCTGAGTTGCAGCGCCACGTCCTGGCGGGTATCCCCGTCAAAGTCGCCGCGCACGATCATGGGGCCCTGCTCGTGGTTTTCAGCCTGTTCCTTCGCTTCGCTGGTCAGCTCCGGTTGTGCCCAGCCGGTGTATTGCTGTGTAAGCAATCCCATCACTTCTGGCGGAAGGGGCAGGGTAGGATTCGTTTCGTTCTCGTCAGTCTGCAAGGCATCCTTGCGTGTGTCCACAATAGAGTCCAGCGCTTCGTCGGTCGGGCTGAGTGTAACCTGCTCTTCCGTCACTTCTTCGTTTTTGGGACCACAGGAAAAGGCGGCGCAGGCCAGGGCAAGGAGGTATAGCTTGTTTTTCATTTTATGGTATGAGTTCGTCCCTTATACTACTGCAATGCAGGTATAGCGGTTACAAAGGCCAGAACACAGGCACCAGTAGCAGGATCACGACAATGAGCAGTATGGTGAGCGGCGTGCCGATCTGGATAAAGTCTCTGAACTTATACTTGCCGGGGCTATATACCAGGATACAGGCAGGCTCAAAGGGCGTGACCAGCGACACGGAGGCCGCCAGCATGATGGCAATGGCGAAAGCCCTTGGGTCGGCGCCAAGCTCTACGGCAGCCCGCAGAGCGACGGGGGCCACCACCAGCGCCGCCGCCGCGTTCGACATGGGCTGCGTGAGCAACACTGTCAGGATAACGAAGCCAGCCAATACAGCCATTTTGCCCATCGGCCCCAAAAAGTCGACGATGCCCTGCGCCAGAAAGTCGGCTGCGCCCGAGTTTTCCATGGCGGTGCCGAAGGCCGTCATGCCCCCGATCAGGATCAACAGGCGAAAATCGATGGCTGCGTATGCTTTGTTGGAGCTGATGCAGCGAAAGAGAATCGTGCAGATGGCGGCCAGCAGAAAGGCGATGGAAAGCGGCAACAGCTTGAGTGTGCCCAGCAGGATGGCCACCACAAAGCAGCTGATGGCGATAATGCCTTTCCGCTTTTTGAACAGGACCGGCTCAAACTCGCCGAGCAGGGCCACATTGCTGGAGTTGCGTAGCTGGTTCAGCCTTTCTGAGGAGCCCTGCACCAGCAGCAGGTCACCGAGTTGCAGGCGGATGCTGCCGATTTTGGTTCGCAGCGTCTCGCCGTGTCTGGAGATCGCGATCACCACCAAGCCATACCGCTGCAGGAAGTTAGCCTCCTTCACCGTCTTGTTGATCAGGTCCGACTGCCGCACCACCATCATCTCCGCCAGCCGGATGACATCGGTCTGCAGGTCTTTCTTCAGGATGACATCAGCCATGATCTGGATGCCCTTGGTTTCCTTCACTTTCATCAGGTTGTCCAGGTCGCCTTCCACCAGCAGCACATCATTTGCCATGATACGGGTTCGGAAATCGGGCAGGAAGTTATCCTTTCCCTGGATAATGTTCAGGATCCGGAAGTTGAGGGAGGTCAGGTCGGAGGCGAAAACCAGCTGTCCCACCAAAGGCGAATCGGGCAGCACCACAATCTCGGTCAGGTATTTCTGCAGTTTATACTCCTCAGTCAGTTCTTGGTCGTCGCGGTTGGGCAGCAGGCGCTGCCCGATCGTCATCATATACACCAGGCCCACAGCGAAAATGGCAAAGCCGATACCGGAAATCTCGAAGAGCCCAATCGGGGCGAGGCCGGTTTTGGCGATATACCCGCTCACGGCCACGTTGGTGGAGGTGCCGATGAGTGTGCAGGTGCCACCCAGGATCGCGGCAAAAGCGAGCGGCATCAGCAGTTTAGACGCGCTGGTGTTGATGCGCTTCGACAAGCCAACCAGCGGCGTCACAAACATGGCCGTGACGGTGGTGTTGTTCATGAACGCCGAGACAATGCCTGTTACCACCATCACGACAAAAAGCATGAGGTGCGAGCTTCTGTGCGCCAGCCGGACAAGGCTGACCACGGCAAAATCGAGAATGCCGGTTTCCTGCAACGCGGCACTCAGTATAAAGATGGAGGCGATGATGATGATGAAGTCGCTGCTGAGTCCGGCAAAGGCTTCTTCGGCAGTGATGATGCGCGTGCTGGCCAGTATGATGAGCATGAGCAGCGTGACAATTTCGATCGAGAGTTTCTCTGTCGCAAAAAGTACCACTGCAATCACCAGCAGTGTCAGCACAAGGGCTATTTCCATAAAAGTCCAGATTTAGCAACCCTTTGGCTCAAGTGCAGCTTCGGGCTTTTACGTACAAGTGGCGCAGACGGATGGATCAATTGTTGGAAAAATAGTGCTGTATACCACCAGTCAGTTAGGCGCCCTGTATGAGGGAAGCAGGTTCATGCTCCGCTGACGGAAAGAAACAGCCTACCGGATTCAGCTGCCCACCGCCTCGTCAATCGAACGCAGGATAATGGCGCAGGCTTCTTTTATCTCCTCCTCCGTGATCACAAGGGGCGGCGCAATGCGCATGGAGTTGTCGCAGAACAGGAACCAGTCGGTCAGCACGCCGTTTTCGATGGCCCGGTCTATCACGGCCTTCAGCACCTCAAACGACTCGAACTCGGCCGCCATCAGCAGCCCTTGGTTCCGGATCTCCTTGATGCGCGGGTGCACGAGAAGCTGCCTGAAAAGAGCCGCTTTTTCGTGCACTCCTGCCGTCAGGTTTTCTTCCTGTATCACCTGCAGCGTGGCCAGCGAGGCAGCACAACTTACCGGATGCCCCCCAAAGGTGGTGCAGTGGCCCAGTATCGGTTCGGTTTTGAAGGCAGCCATGATTTCCTGCGGCGCGATGAAGGCACCGATCGGCATGCCGCCCCCCATACCCTTGGCGCATACCAGAATATCGGGCACAATCCCAAACTGTTCAAACGCCCAGAACGTGCCCGTGCGGCCGAAGCCGCATTGAATTTCGTCGAGGATCAGCAGCGTTCCGGTTTCCGTGCAGCGGGCGCGCAGCTGTTGCAGGTAGTCATTCTCTGGTACCCGCACCCCGCCTTCGCCCTGCACCGTCTCGATCAGAACGGCAGCGGTGCGCGCGGTTATATGCTCCAGATCCTTTAGCGCGTTATACCGGATATGGCGCACATCCGGCAGCAAGGGCCGGAACGCGTTTTTAAAGCTTTCGCTCCCGTTCATGGAAAGGGCTCCCTGTGTGGAGCCGTGGTAGGCATTGAAGCAGGAAATGAGCTCTGTCCGTCCGGTATAGCGCTTGGCCAGCTTCAGGGCTCCCTCCACCGCCTCGGTGCCGGAATTCAGCAGATAGGTATTATTGAGTGATGGGGGCAGGGTGGTGCTGAGCGCGTGCGCCAATCGGGCCTGCGGGGCCTGCACGAACTCGCCGTATACCATCAGGTGCATGTACTTGTCGAGCTGCTCGTGTATGGCCTTGATCACGCGCGGGTGGCGGTGCCCCACGTTGCTCACCCCGATCCCCGAAATCAGGTCGAGGTAGCGCTGACCTTCCTGGCCATACATGTATACCCCTTCCGCTTTCTCAATCTCGATCATCAACGGAAAATCCGAAGTCTGCGCTACGTGCTGCAGGAACAGCTGTCTTTGTGAAACCATGGTGCAAAGGTAACAAGAATGGCCGAAAGAGACAGTGTGTGAAAGTTGACTGTCTCTTTGTGGGGTATGGCTACTGTGGGTTAAGGTTTACCTTTTGTAAGTTTTATACCAACTGGCGAGTTCATTTATCTTTTCAGGGTGCTTGGCTTCCCATTTCTTTGCGGCCTCGCTCTGGCCAATGTAGTAGCAGAATGCTTCCGTATTTCCCTGCGCATCCATGTCATGGAAGAAATCCACATAGTAGCTCCACCAGAAGCCTTGTTCTTCTTTCTTCAGCTCCTTTAAGATACTGAAAAAAGACGCTGTGTTATTGTAAAAGAGCTCCTCCTCTGATTTTCCCTTTTTTTCATCAGAAATATTGGTGGCCTGCATTGCCGAAAGCAGCAGGTCTGCCGCCGAAAAAGGGCTATTCTCCAACTGGTCGGGCCGTACCGTGAGATGTATGGTGTTTTCGCCACTTTTGGATACACCCTCATTTTGCATGCGCTGCATATCCTGAAAGGCGGTGGAGGCCCGTTCTGAATTCGGCTCTAGCAACAGGAAATTGTAATACGCCAGTAAACTCTGCACCCTATTGTGTTGCGCCTGCATGGTGTACGCCAAAAGAAGATGGCTGCTGGCGTGGCTGGGCCTGAGCTGTATCGCCTCTATCAAATTGTTCTGAGCCTCCCGATATGCTTCTTGATTATAAAGCGTCAGGCCGAGATTGTAATAAGCCATCTGGTAAGAGGGGTCCAGTTTAAGGGCTTTCCTATATGCTGTGATTGCTTCGGCAGATTTGCCTGTAATGTCCAGAGCGCTGCCTTTGTTGACCAGTGCCTGCGCCTTGATGGAGGGTGATGTATTTTTTGATTTAATCACCACATCACTATAGCGGATTGTGTTGGGCATATCCTGCAGGGCAAAGTAGGTCAGCGAGATTTCGTAATTGACTGTGGGGTTTTTCGCTTCGAGTTTGAGGGCTTGCGCATACTGCTCCAGCGCACCCTTATAATTCCCTGCATCATAAAGTGCGATGCCTTTTTGCAGCAGATCGTCAGTGGTAGTGGCCTGCCCGAAGGCGGCAAGGGTAAGTGAAACCGCCAGTAGGAGGGTGCCGATAAGGTGCTTGATCATGGAATGGGCTTTAGTTTGTTTGGTTGGGGATAACTCGTTGAAAGAAAGAGGCAGCTAATATAAAGAATTTTATATATAAAGCAGCCTGAGCTTTGCTTTCTTTCATTTTTAGCAATGGGTATAAACTGTTACCGCCATTAAGCACCGCCGTATAAAAATTAGCAGACGCTTTGTTGAAGCAGGTCAGGGCAGGGGTATGATTTCAGGGAAATGGAGCAAAATAAACGGCGGTATGGCAGCTCTCAGAAAGCTGCCATACCGCCGTTTTAAATGGATACAGGACTGGCTTGCCGTTAGACATTCACCATGCGCATTCCGTTTTCATCATAGCGATCGCCGTGGATGTCTTTCATCACGTTGCCAAGCTGTTGCAGATCATCCTGCGTCAGGTTCACGTTCACAGCGTCTATATTGGTGAGCAGGTGTTTCGCTTTGGTTGTGCCCGGAATCGGGAAGATGTCGTCGCCTTGGTGCAGCAGCCAGGCTAGCGCCAACTGCGATGAGGAGCAGCCTTTTTCCTGAGCGATCTGCTCCACTTTTTTCACCAGGTCCAGATTGTTCTGGAAATTGTCACCCATAAAGCGGGGGGAGTTGCGGCGGTAATCATCCTTGTCGAGGTCTTCGTAGCGCCTGATGCTGCCGGTCAGGAAGCCGCGCCCCAGCGGGCTGTAGGCCACGAAGCCGATACCCAGTGCGCGGCAGGTGGGCAGGGTCGTCTCCTCCACATCCTGGCTCCACAGTGAATACTCGCTTTGGATCGCGGTGATTGGGTGCACGGCATGCGCCTTTTTAATTGTATCGCCGGACGCTTCAGAAATGCCGACGTAGCGCACCTTGCCCTCTTTTACCAGCTCAGCCATCGCCCCGATGGTGTCTTCGATCGGCGTTTCCGGGTCCACGCGGTGAAGGTAGTAGAGGTCGATGGTGTCGCGACCCAATCGTTTCAGGCTTGCCTCGCAGGCTTTCTTTACATAGTCCGGCTTGCCGTTCACACCAACGCGACGCCCGGTGCCCGGCTCTCGCTCGAAACCGAACTTCGTGGCCAGCACCACCTTGTCCCATCTGTCGTGGAGTGCCTTGTGCAGGAGCTCCTCATTCTTACCGATGCCATACATATCGGCCGTGTCAATAAAGTTCACTCCTTTTTCGATGGCGGTATGCAGAGTTTTAATGGATTCCTGCTCATCGGGCTGGCCATAAAACTCTGACATGCCCATGGTGCCCAGGCCGATCGGGAACACGGTTAAATCACTTTGTCCTATTCTTCGCTGTTTCATGCTTGGTAGTTTTGTGCGTGTTAATTGGTCTTGAAGTGTTCTTTTACGAAAAACCGGAACGGAAGATCAGCGCTTGGCAAAAGGGCTACAGCGGCAGCAGGTCCCGGAACCAGAATGCGTTGTCGTAGACCGGTTTGTCATCCTGCTTAAAGCAGTTGTCGTCGGCGTCGGTGGCAGGGGTATAGGTGCGGCGAACGCTTTCACCGAGGGTATACCGGACTGGCTCCCGGAAAATAGGGCCATCGAACACGAAAGTATGAAACTCCCCGTTCTCCCCGGCAGGGTCCACGTTGGCGGGCAGGTCATGCAGAAAGTCCGCGTCGAACGGCCTTCCGGCGAAAGATGCGTCCAGCACACGCTCGTTTACACAGACCACCACCGCCCGAAATCCAAGGTCCAGAAACTCCAGCACAAGTTCGCCAGTGGGCCGGTTCCAAAGCGGGAACACCGCCTGCATCCCCACTTCAGCCAGTTGTGCTTCGCGGTACTGGCGCAGGTCCTCCAGGTTGATATCCCCGAAAATGGCATGGGTGATGCCTTGTTGTCGTTGCGCCCGCATGGTTTGGGCCATCAGCGCGTTGTAGGCTTCCATGCTTGCGTTCTCGGGCAGAAATACCTGCTGCAGCGGCAAACCGATCTGCAGGGCCTGTTGTTGCAGCAGCTCCTGGCGCACGCCGTGCATGCTCACGCGCTGGGTTTCGCCGCTCAAAGTCGTCAGCAATTTCTGCACACTGTAGGTGTCGGTCTGCAGCACGTGGTGCAGGCACAGGGCGGAGTCTTTTCCGCCACTCCAGTTAAACACGCTCGGGGTATTCATCGGCTTTTGGTCTTTGGGGTTTGAGCAAAATTAAAACATGGGTATAGAGACACAAGCAGCTACCGGTTAAAAGGTTTAAAGTTTGTGTGTATGTATAAACCGGGGGGAGGGTATACCCTGTTGCAGGCCCGCGTTGCTGACTGCGCACGGGCAAACACATACGCCGAAAACATACCCAAAGGGAGTACTTTGCCGGATCAAAAAATTGATGAAATATAGGAAGCAAAATTCGGGAACGGACGTAGAAAAAGCTGGAGCAAGCGCTCTTAACGATCATATGTTTTACCATTAGCAGAAGGAGGAATTATGCCACAAGGAGATAAGTCTGCTTACACCGATAAGCAGAAGCGACAAGCAAAACACATAGAAGACAGCTACGAAGACAAAGGCGTGAACCATGAGGAAGCTGAGAAACGCGCCTGGGCCACCGTGAACAAACAAGACGGCGGCGGCAAGAAGAGCGGTTCCGGAAGGGCCAACCACAAAGACAAGTAGCGGTCGAAAATCCGTAAACAGAAAGCGGCCCGGAGCATCAGTTCCGGGCCGCTTTCTGTTTACGGGTAATTGTTGGTATGCTCATTTGGGTCATCATGGTCCGGGTCAACGGTTGGGGGCAAGCCCGGGGCCACGCGGTTATGCGAGTATGGCCTGTTGCCTGAAATGTGCCCGGCGGAATCCTTCACCTTCCTGCGTTTGCGCATAGCCGTAAGGGCCAGACCCGCCAGGGCCAGGGCTCCGGCGGCGGCCAGTATTTTGGGCATGGAGGTGTCTACGGACGGTGGCACCGATATCACGCCGCGCTCGTCTGCCACGGCGGGGGCATGCACATAACGGCCTGTGCGCGGCACGGCCACTACCCAGAAATTCTTAACCAGGTCATCCAGTTGCCTTCTCAACTCGTCGCCCACCATGGGCATGCCGTGCCCGGCGGCGGCCACCTGCGGGTTCAGGTTCGAGAGAGTCTCCACGGAGTGGTGCGCGGCAGCCCAGTCAGAAGTTAAAAAAGTGGGTGGCCCGTGCACTTTCCGCTTCTCGGTAATCAGGGCGAAGGCTGAGGCTGCGTCGCGGGTGGCAAACGCATCGCCCAGCACCAGCACGCGGTCCTCTTCCCTGAAAAAGGAAACATGGCCGGGGGTATGGCCGGGAGTGTGCAGCCAGTGCCACCCCGCTAGCCCGGGCACCGAGCCATCGTCAGGCAGCAACTCGAGGTAGGGCTTTATGTCAATCGGCTGTTTAGGGTATGTGAAGGCCATGTAGGCCATGCCCCCACCGCCCACGCTCGCGTCGGGGGGAGGGTAGCTGGAGAGGCCGGTCAGGTATGGGAACTCCATCGGATGGGCATACACGGGCACATCCCAGTGCCGTGCCAGCTCTTTCACGTTGCCCGAATGGTCAAAATGGCCGTGGGTGAGCAGTATTGCCCTGGGCCGGGCACCCTCGCCAAACAGCGCAGCCGCGGCCCGCTTTATCTTCGCCGCAAAACCCGGCACGCCGGTATCCACCAGCACCCAGGATCCGTCGGGCTCCGCAATGAAAAACATGTTTACGAAGATCGTTTTCAGTCCCCAGATGCGGGGCGCCACCTCAAAAGTATCTCTTTTGCTGGCGTAGTGGTTGCTTTTAGTGGCCTCCATATACAAAGGTTGTAGTTTGAGAGTATAATCTGTGTTTAACGTACGGCGTCTGTACGAAAGCGGCTGCCAAAGTTTGCGCCGATCCCAAAACTTTGAAAAGTTTTGGGTGTTGTAGTTTTGAATCTGACATTTTATGCCTTTATTTAGGTAAGGCATGTTATTTGACAGGTGGTCATTAACCCGCTTAGCTCATGTTTGAATTTCTTTTTTGCAGTTAAAAAGTTGAGTTTTAAACGTGCTCTTAAATTTTGGGCGAACATGATTTCCTGTTTGGCAGGAATTATTTATCTTACTGGAAAGTTATTCTACTATGGTTAATTTATTTATACCCCCAAGCTACATGGCCGTTTATGCAAAGTGCGTAGACGCAACCATGCCCGCCTTTGACCCGGAAGAGTGGATAGAGGAAGGGAAGGTGTACCCTGTCAAGCATTTCACGGAGCCTCTCAACCAGGGCGAAGGATTTGCCGTCACCATTATCGACGAGGACGGGGTTGAGATTCACCCATCGTCATCGCACTGGAGCTTCGCGTCCACGCGCTTTGAACTCTACACCCTGCACCTGAACTAGGGGCAGGCAGGAAGAAAATGATCGTTCACGTATAAGGCTGCCCCGTGCAGCCTTTTTTTTGCCGCTGCAGCAATGGATATAACACGTGCACAAGCCTTTAACAAACTGCCCCCGCACGAGCAGGCCGAACTGGTCCTGACCCAGGGCTGCTATCTGCACCATCGCATCAAAGGGTGGTGCAAGATAGACCTCTACTGGATGCACGACTTTTACGTGGAGCTCTGGTTTCTCTACGACCTCAAAAGTATAGGCCTCGTTCGTGCGCTCACAGATTATACCCACCTCGAACCATACCTCGAAACAATCAAGCTCCAACTGGCGCGGCTGAATAAAAAACAGTAAGGAAGCTCTGTGCAATAGCCAGCAAAATCTACGCGGCTATTCTCGCGTTCGCTCAAACAAAATTTCTAATTTTGGGCATGAGCAGAAATCTTTTATTGATCAGCACCTCTACCACGCACGGCACCGGCTACCTCGAGCATGCCGAAGCGGAAGTAAACGCCCTTTTGGCAGGCAAGTCCAGCCTTTTGTTTATACCCTACGCCCGGCCAGGCGGTATTTCGCATCAGGAGTACACGGCCACGGCGCGCGAGGCCTTCGGGAAATGGGGCATCAGCGTTAGCGGCGTGCATGAGCACGACAATGCCGCGAAAGCGGTGAACGAGGCGGAAGCCGTTTTTATCGGCGGCGGGAACACGTTCGTGCTGCTGCGCAATTTATACCTCCATAAACTGGTGGAGCCGCTGCAGCAACGCGTGCTGAAGGGCATGCCCTATATGGGAACAAGCGCGGGAACCAACGTGGCCGGCAAAACGATCGGGACAACGAACGACATGCCCATTGTGCACGTGAAAACATTCGATGCGCTGCAACTGGTGCCTTTCAACATCAACCCGCATTACCAGGATCCGGTGGCCGGTTCCACGCACATGGGCGAAACCCGCGAAACCCGGATTGCAGAGTTCCATCACCACAACCGCCAGCCCGTGGTAGGGCTGCGTGAGGGAAGCATGCTGCGCGTGCAAGGCGATCGGATCGAATTAAAAGGCCCGCTTTCTGCCCGTGTATTCCTGCAAAGCCAGAAGCCAATGGAGTTCGAGCCGGGCGATGACATCAGTTTTCTGCTGGATGCCTATTAAAACGTATAATACGTGCAGCATGTGTGCTTTACGGTTATACGATTAGGGCTTTAGAAATTCCGCTGGATGTCGCAGTCCATAATCCCATTGTTTAGGCTATGCCTATAGGTCAGGAAAGTGTTAAAGCTGCCTTGGTTTAAATAGAGGACCCTACCCCCGGAGGTTAAGCTAATTATACTTGTGAGGGTATGGGCACGCTTCTAGCAGGCAGGAGCACGACACGTCGCTGCGCTTTGGTAGCGTTAGTGGAGGGGGATTTTGTGCTTCTGTGTAAACAAGCCTAGCTGAGCACAATCTATGCATAGGGCCGTAGATGGTCAAGCAAGACAGCACCTCCTGTATGGGTGACATTGCTGCCAGCCATACAGGAGGTGCTGTCTTGCTTTCATACCTAAAAGGCTACAATGGGAATTCAAGGTTGCTACTGATTCTGCTTTTTGTCGTCGAGCCGTCGCAGCAGCAGCTTCATAAACTCCCGCTCGCCGCGGTACATCTTCACGAGCTGTTTGATGGTGATGACTTTCTGGTAGCGCTCGGCATATACTTTATCCAACGCCAACTCTTTCTCTTTCAAGTCAAATATTTTGGCCACGCGGGCCTCTACCTGCGCGTCAGTCAGGAGGTCGATGTCCTGCTTAAAGTCGATGCGGTAGCCTTTGACCAACTCGCGGCGCTTGGCCTCATGCTCGTTGTAGATCGGCCAGAACTTCTGCGACTGCTCTGGCGTGAGGCCCATTTTGTCGGTAAGGAAAGCCACCTTGGCGGCCTCCACTTTTTCCCGCTGCTCATGCTTGTGGCTCTGTGCCTGCACTGTAGTGGCGGGCAAGGTGAGGGCACAGCACATGGCGATTAGTATGATGTAGTGTTTCATGGGTGAATTAATAGTCTAGGTCGTCTAGTTGGTAGTAATACAGTTCCTCTTCGGCGGCGGAAGGGCTCACGTTCAGGAACTCGGCAGTCAGGTTTTGATTCAGATCCACAAACTCCTCCATGTCCGAGGTCTCTACCTGAGCATAGAGGTCCAGGTAATCCATGATCTCGGTGTTAGTGAGCGCGGCGATGGAAAAGTCCATCTGCTGCGATGCCTGCTGTGTGCCAAACAGGTAAGCACCCACAAACACAAAGAGAAGCAGAAGCGGGGCAACGGCAAAACGCAATGGCCGGGAAAGATGGGCAAGCCAGGCTGGTATACCCGCAACCTCTTCCTGCATAGCAGTACGCTCCATAATGCGCCGCGGCAGTCGGTCGAAGTAGCCGTCCGGGACCCGGTGGATGTTGTGTTTCGGGATATCGCTTAGTTTCAAGTGCTTTTTCATGGTTTTGCCTACAGTGGGTTAGATGCAATACGCGTGCTATAGTTTAATCCTGTTGCAGATATTCTTCTATTTTCTTCACCGCGATATGGTACGATGCCTTCAAAGCGCCCACAGAGGTTCCCAGTATCTCAGACATTTCCTCATACTTCAGCTCATCAAAGTACTTCATGTTGAAAACGAGGCGCTGCTTGTCGGGCAGGCGCAAAATTGCCTTTTGGAGCTTTAGCTGTATTTCGTCTCCGGCGATGTCGGGGGAGGAGGTGAGCTTTTCGGTCAGCTCGGCGGTAATGTCGTGGAGGGGCAGGAAGAACCTGCGCTTTTTGCCGGACAGAAAAGAGAGGCACTCGTTGGTGGCGATGCGGTAGATCCAGGTATAGAGCTGGGCGTCCCGGCGGAAATTCTCCAGGTTCTTCCAGACTTTCAGAAACACTTCCTGTGTCAGGTCATCGGTATCGTCATGGTCGATCACCATCTTGCGGATGTGCCAGTATACTTTCTGCTGGTACTTCCGGACAAGCTGGTTAAAGGCCAGGTTTCGGCTCTCGGGCTGGTCGAATTTGTCTAGGATTTCCTTGTCTTCCACTGGTGGGGGAGCAGCAAAACGGATGGGGTATAAACGCGAGAGGCCGTACGTTCTCTTGTACAGCCTCTGGCGTTAGTATAGGATGCTTTTAGCTGCTTACTGCCGCTTTCTGCTGATGACGCGCTCTGCGGCTGCCACGATGTCGTTCTCGGTCAGTCCGTATTTTTCCATCAGTTCGTCGGGCGTGGCAGACTCGCCGAAGGTGTCGTTCACGGCCACATACTCCATCGGGAGCGGGGTGTTTTTCACGAGTACCTGCGCGATGCTGTCGCCGAGGCCACCCAGGCGGTTGTGCTCTTCGGCACTCACCACGCACTTGGTCTTCGCCACCGACTTCAGGATTGCCTCCTCATCCAGGGGCTTGATGGTATGGATGTTAATGATCTCGGCGGAAATGCCTTTCTCAGCCAGGATATGGCCGGCCAGAATCGCTTTCCATACCATGTGGCCGGTTGCGAAAATGCTGACATCCGTTCCCTCGTTTACCATCCAGGCCTTGCCGATCTCAAACTTCTGGTTCGGGTCTGTGAACACCGGAATCACCGGGCGACCGAAACGCAGGTATACCGGGCCTTCATGGTCGGCGATGGCGATGGTGGCCGCCTTGGTCTGGTTGTAGTCGCAGGGGTTGATCACGGTCATGTGCGGCAGCATTTTCATCATGCCGATGTCCTCCAGGATCTGGTGCGTGGCGCCGTCCTCGCCCAGGGTCAGGCCAGCGTGAGAGGCGCAGATTTTCACGTTTTTGCCAGAGTAGGCAATCGACTGCCGGATCTGGTCGTACACGCGGCCGGTAGAGAAGTTGGCGAACGTGCCGGTGAACGGGATTTTCCCGCCTATGGTCATACCTGCGGCCATACCCATCATGTTCGCCTCCGCGATACCGATCTGGAAGAAACGCTCTGGGTTTTCCTTGATAAAATCGGCCATCTTTAGCGAACCCACCAGGTCGGCGCAAAGGGCTACTACATTAGGGTTGGTGCGGCCAAGCTCCTGCAGGCCGGCTCCGAAGCCAGAACGAGTGTCTTTCTTCTCTGAATACGTGTATTCTTTCATCTATCTGTTGAAAATTTTTACGGTTGTGGTCGCGCCCGATTTAATTGTAAAGTCTTTTACGTCTGTGAATTTACTCGCCTGGGCGGACTTCGTGCGGTAAACCATTCTATAATTCCCCGGCTGTAAGGCCATCGTCAGTCTGCTGTTCTCTTCGGGCAGGTTGCACAGCCAGCGCTGCCCGCCATGCTCCTCCATCAGGTAAATGCTGCCATAGCCTTTCATCTGCGAGGCTACGGCCAGCTGGCCCGGTGGCGGGATGGTTATGGTGTTCGTCTGTCCCTGCTTCACTTCCACGGCTTTGAGATAGATGCGCGGCAGTGTCAGAATCTCTATGTCATAGGTGCCCGTCAGGTACTTTTGCTGCTCCCCGAACAACTGCACATGCAGCGTTTGCGCTGTACCCTGCTGCTTTACGAGGGCAGACAGGTTTCCGTACGGAGACGGCCCGTTCTGGCGCAGGTATAGCATGCCCTGCGGGGCCTTCACCCGGATGGCGTTGTGCCTGCCGGGCTCAATGCTGATATTGCGCTCCACCACGGCCGGAACGGTGTTCACAACCAAATCATAAGAGATGAGCGCGTCGACAGCCAGCATGTCCGGTTTGCCGCCTTCTCCCATCGCGTGCACGTAGTTGTACTCCGGCTCACCGGTCAGGGTGTTCAGAAACGTCATGTTCACGTTGGTCTCCACGGCGCGGCCGTCGTCGTTCAGCAGCTCCACGCTCACGGTTGTCTTGCTCAGCGCCTGCATCACAATCTCGGTCAGCACCAACCGGAACGTGTTCACGTCGGACGCATTGTAGTAATGGCCGATGCAGTTGAGCTGCTTTTCAAACTCGGGGTCTATGCCGATGCCGATGACAAATGGCCGCAGGAAAATACGCTTCTTCTGCAAGGCCAGCGACATGGCGCACGGGTCTCCACCGCACGACTCCAGCCCATCCGTGATCAGGATAATGACGTTGCGTGTTTTCTCGTCCTCAAAGTCATTCGCCGCCAGCTGCAGCGAGTAGGTAATGGGTGTGTTGCCGCGGGGCACAATCTCAGTCAGCTTTTTCTTGATGGCCTCCGTGCTGTTCTTTGAGAACGGTACTTCCAGGCGCGTGTCTTTGCAGTCGTTGCGCTCCCTGCCAAACTGGTGCCCGTATACCCGCAGGCCCACTTCCACGTTGTCGTAGCGCTCCAGCGAGTCCACAAGGTGGGCCAGCAGATCTTTGGCCACCGACATGCGGTCGCTGTTTTCCCACTTGGCCAGCATGCTGCCCGAGGCATCCAGCAAAAAAAGGATGCGGGTCTTCGGCAGGGCCTGCTGGTCTTCCTGGCCGAACGCCGCGCCTTGCCCTGACAGTATCAGCAACAAGGTGAGTGCCGCGAACAGGTTGCGCCAAGGGGCCATAGCAGGGAAGTAAGGCAAAACCAGAAAAAAGCTTTTTACGGCAGCAATCTGCGCCGCCGGAAAAAGAAGAGATGTTTATTTAGTAGTCAGATGCCGTTTTTACAGCCAGTTGCTGCAAGGCAATCTCTAGTTGCTCATCGTTCGGGGCCACACCGTGCCACTTATGCGAGCCCATCATGAAGTCTACCCCATAGCCCATTTGCGTGTCCATCAGAAGCATCACTGGCTTTCCTTTGCCAGTAGCCGCTTTTGCCTCGTCCAGCGCAGGAAGCAGCGTCTCGAAGTTGTTACCGTCTGCCTCCAGCACATGCCAGCCAAAGGCCTCGAACTTCGCGCGCAGGTCGCCCAGCGAAAGCACTTCCTCCGTGGAGCCGTCTATCTGCTGGCCGTTTCTGTCTACAGTGGCAATCAGGTTGTCCACTTTATTGTGTGGGGCATACAAGGTCGCCTCCCATACCTGGCCTTCTTCCAACTCTCCGTCGCCCATCAGCACATATACCAGGCTTTTGTCTTTGTTGAGTTTTTTGGTTTGGGCAGCGCCGATGGCAACTGACAGCCCCTGGCCAAGCGAACCTGAAGCGATGCGAATCCCTTCGAGGCCTTCTTCAGTGGCGGGGTGACCCTGCAGCCGTGAGTTCAACTTGCGGAACGTGGCCAGTTCTTTCGGGTCGAAGAAGCCTGCGCGCGCCAGGGTGCTATACCATACCGGCGAAATGTGGCCGTTTGACAGGAAGAAAAGGTCCTCGCCTTCGCCGTTCATGGTAAAGTCGGTGCTGTAGTTCATCACTTTGAAGTACAGCGACACGAAATAGTCGGTGCAGCCAAGCGAGCCGCCCGGGTGGCCGGAGTTAACCGCATGCACCATGCGCACGATGTCCCGGCGAACCTGTGATGCTATTTCCTGCAGCTCTTCGATACTTTTGTTGTGTGGATTCACTTTATAGGAGGTTATTAGTTATCAATTTAAGAATTTATCTGCAATTAAACGATTGCCTTGCAAATATGCCAACTATGGCGGTGCTAATAATGCAAACACAATACATTAAAAGGTGCGGCAATACGCGTTTCAATAATAAGAGTTAAAATTACACTTATTATTGAAGCCCCAAAATCTTTTCGGCTAAAACATGTTGCGCATACCTAAAAAAAACTGCCGCCAGAGGATGGCGGCAGCTTGACATGCGGGGATTATTTTTCCAGAATCTGGCTGGTGTGCTCTGCTGTCTTTACTTTCCTGATGATGTCCTGTATCACGCCCGCTTCATCAAGCAGGAAGGTATAGCGCATGGTGCCCATGTACTTGCGGCCATACATGGATTTCTCCTGCCATACCCCATAGCTGGTCACGATCTCCTTGTCTGTGTCCGCGATAAGGGTGAAAGGCAGTTCGTATTTGCTGATGAAGTTCTGGTGTGATTTCTCGCTGTCGGTGCTGATCCCGATCACCTCGTAGCCTTCCCGCTGCAGGTCACTGTAGTTGTCGCGGAGGTTGCAGGCCTGGGCCGTGCAGCCAGAGGTGTTGTCTTTGGGGTAAAAGTACATGATCACTTTCTTGCCGCGGTAGTCGCTCAGCTTTACGGTTTTACCGTTCTGGTCTTTGCCCACAAATTCCGGGGCTTTGTCTCCGATGTTCAGTTCCATGCGTTCTGTCAGATAGTGGTGGTATAAGTGGCTTCGTTGCCGGCGTTGTCCTTCACCTTCAGTACAAACTCACCGGACAATGGCGTGTTCTTGTCCAGTTTCTCAGACCAAATGGTTGCTGTTTTGTGCTCGTACTTCATCAGCAGCCACTGCCCGTTCACATAGGCGTTGAATGAGTTTAGGCCCGAAAGGTTATCGGATATCTTAAACCGGATCTGGTCGCGGCTCTTGCTCACTAATTTGATGTATGGTTGCTGCGTGTCCTCCAGCACCGTAAACTTACCCATGTTTTTGGTGGAGAAGGTGAGGGTGTTGTTTTCGCCCCAGGTGCCGCCAACAAAGCCTTTGCCACGCCCCGTGCCTAAAAAGTAAACTGCCGCCTTCGATTTGTCTTTCACCGCCGTCATGTCTGGCCTGATGGTAACCTGGATGCCCTTGAGCAGCGGAGTGAAGAAGTCGCCGACGGTATAAACGTTGTTCTCCAGCTTGGTCTGGAAATAAAGAGTGTCGTAAAGCGACTGCTTGTCGAAGAGCACCTTCAGGTACTCGTTGGTGAATGAAATCTCCTGGCCGGGAGGCACCAGCTTGTTGATGTCGAAAGGCACCGTGAGGCCACAGAAACGCATGGAGTCCGGAAGACCGGCCCGCAGGTCGAAGAGGCCCACCGACTGTGAGTTTTTCATGTAGCTTGGCACCAGCATCAGGGCCTTGCCCCCTTTCAGCAGTTCTATGTTCTGCGGAGTGCTGCTGGTGTCGGTGGCGCTTATCTTCAGGATGTTGCCGATCAGGTCATAGCGCAGCGAGGCCTTTTTCACATCCCTGGCCAACGACTTGGTAAAGGAAGGCTGACGGCCCTTCACCACAAAGCTGAGTGACGAGCTGTTGTCGTACGAGTCGCGGGTCACCAGCTTGATCTGGTAGGTGGAGTCCGGGAAGATGCTGATGCGGCCCTGGTGCGCGTTCGGAGATTTGTAGAGGGGTAGGTCGTTGCCATTGTCCACATACGCTTTCTGGAACGTGCGGCCCTCGCGCTTGTACACGTTATAGTTGATGTGCTGCGACACCTGCCTCGAAAGCTCAAAGGGAACCTGGTCGATGTAGTGGCTGTATACTTGCTGTCCGTTCACGTAAAGTGTCACTTCCTGCGTGCCGTTCTTGTTGGCGGCCCCGTCGAGGCGGTCGATGGTCTGGAGCTCGAGGCCCAGCAGGCCGTTGGCGTACACCGTGTCGGCAATGGTATAGGCGTTGCCCTTCTGGGTGGTCCGGAACTCGGCGCGGCCAAATTCGTTATTTACGCGGGAGTGTATGCTGAGCGGCACAATGCCCAAGCTGTAGATGTCGGGCGGCGTGGTGTCCAGCACTTCCTGAAACTTGCACTTCAGTGGGTTATACAGGCGGTCTTTCTCGTCCCGGATCTCAAAGTGCAGGTGCGGACCGCCTGAGCCGCCCGTGTTGCCGGAAAGGCCGATAACGTCGCCGCGCTTCACCGGAAACTTGCCCGCCTCCGGGAAGAGCTCCAGCTCAAAGGTCTTCTTCTCATACTGCTTCGCCAGGATATGGTCTGCCAGCGGCTGCCCAAACGCAGACAGGTGCGCATAAGTAGTCACCAGCCCGTTGGGGTGCGTGACGAAGATGATGTTGCCGTAGCCATACGTCGACTGCTTCACGCGGGAGATATACCCGTCGGCTGCGGCGTGCACCGAAAGGCCAATGCGCTGATCGGTCTTGATGTCGAGCCCGCCGTGGAAGTGGTTGGAGCGAATCTCACCCATACTGCCGGAAAGGAAATTGCGTTCCCCGGGTTTTATCGGGAAAAGGAAATAGCCCGGCTGCGGGGCGATTTGGGCCGCCGCGCCAAAGGCTGTGAACAGTGTGAGTGCCGCCAGCGTGAGGCGTTTGCTATTTAATCTCGAAATCAAGTAATTTTTTATCTTCAACATACCCTTCTAATCTGTCTCCTAGCTGCACCGGGCCTACGCCCTGCGGTGTGCCGGTAAATATAATGTCTCCTGTTTTTAAGGTGATAAAGCGCGAGATGTACGCGATGATGTCTTCAAATGGATTGAGCATCATTCTCGAGTTTCCCTGCTGTCTGGTCTCTCCGTTCACGTCCAGCCTGAAGTTGATGTTGCGCAAGTCGGGGAACAGGTCGAGGGGAAGGAACTCAGAGACTGGCGCGGAGCCGTTGAACCCCTTCGCCAGTGCCCACGGCAGGCCCTTCGCCTTGGCTTTCGCCTGCAAGTCGCGTGCCGTGAAATCGATACCCAGCCCGATACCATCGTAATACTTGTGCGCAAACTTGCGGTCGATGTCCTTTCCCTCCCGACAGATGCGGAGGATCAGCTCCGCCTCGTGGTGCACATCCGAGGTATAGTCCGGATAGTAAAAAGGCTCGTTGTTGCGCAGGATGGCCGTATCGGGCTTGAAGAAAATGACCGGCTCGTCCGGCACCTCATTCTGTAGTTCGGCTATATGGTCGGCGTAATTCCTTCCGATGGCAAGTATCTTCATGCTGTTTTGGCTATTTCTGAATTCCAAAAATAGGGTTTCTAACGTTGCTGTGCAGCAAAAGATTTAAAAATTATTCCGGTATACGCTCTGCTTCAGTCGGAACAGGGAGAGACGAAGCCCTCTATAAAATAACCCCGGCTCGTGGGTATATATTGTACGCAGAACGGCCGGAAAACAAATTACGGCATTGCTGACGTATAACCCATGCAATGGCGGGCAGGTAAGTTGAGGATGCCTCAAAATGATAAAAAAGATACGCCTCTGCCGCTGTCGGTTAAATATAGTTTTTAGTAAATTTAAGCATGTCAGATCAGGGGGCATGAGAGTGGTTCAACTTTTGATGTAGCCCGCATGTCCACTAAAATTTTAAAACGATGTATATGTATAGAAGAATAATTGCCTTCGCTATAGTGGCGGTCATGATGGTGGCCTGTACCACGGTACCCATTACCGGTCGCCGGCAGCTCAACCTGGTTTCTGATGCTGAGATGCAACAGCAGAGTTACGCCGCCTACAATCAGTTTCTGAAAGAGAAGCAGCTCTCGCGCGACGCGCAGGCTAACGCCATGGTAAAGCGGGTAGGGCAGCGGATTCAGCGGGCCGTGGAGCAGTATATGGCCGCCAATAACCTCAGCAACGAGCTCAACGGCTTTCAGTGGGAGTTTAACCTGGTGCAGGACGATCAGGTAAACGCCTTCGCGATGGCCGGTGGCAAGACCGTGGTGTATACCGGCATTCTGCCGATTGCCCAAAATGAGACAGGCCTTGCCGTGGTGATGGGCCACGAGATTGCCCACGCCATCGCCAAGCATGGCAACGAGCGTATGAGCCAGGCCCTGGCGCAGCAGTTTGGCGGGCAGACGCTTTCTGCGCTGGCAGGCGCACAGCCCGGAGCCGCCTCCAGCCTGATCATGTCGGTGTATGGGGTAGGCTCTCAGTTAGGATTGCTGAAGTATGGCCGAAACCAGGAGTCAGAGGCGGATCACCTGGGCCTGATCTTTATGGCCATGGCCGGGTACGACCCGCAGGCGGCCGTACCGTTCTGGCAGCGCATGGAAGCGAAAAGCGGCGGGCAGGCCCCACCCGAGTTTCTGTCCACTCACCCAAGCTCAGGCACACGCCAGAGCGACCTGAACAAATGGATGCCTGAGGCGCTCCAACATTATAAGGGGCGGTAACACAGCCTCAACCATACATGATGAAAAGTACACGTAGCTGGATGCGGACGCTCTGTCTGTATACCATAATTACAGCGGGGTTGCTGCTCGGCGCCTGCTCGGGTCCCGGCTCCATCAGCAACGATAGCGACATGGAACTGCTGGACATAGATGAGGGAATTGAAGAGGTGCCGGCATTGGCATACGATGGAAAGCTGCTGGCCCAGGTTGTCTTCGATAGCGTGGATTACATCGTGGCCCGGCAGGAGTTGTTTCAGCCTTTTATCCGTGAGTTCGGTGATGGCACAGTGGTTAGCCAGGTCGTGATCCGGAAGGTGCAGGAGACGCAGGAGGATGAGCCCGCTTATTACCTCGTCGGCATTGGGATGCTGAACGGGCAGTTCCGCTCCATGGCCCTCACTCTGGACAGGACCTCCGATAACAGCTTATACCTCAGCAGTAAAGGCCAAAAGCAGATTTGCAAGGCTTCGGCAGGGTGCAACTTCTGCTATTTTGCCTTCTCCGGAAACAAAATAACCGGATGCGAATGCGACACGCGCAACGCAGGCAACACGTGTACGCACGTGGTTGCGCCTAACAACAACCTGCTGCGCGATGTCAAACTCAAAAATCATCGGGAATAACAGCCTATTGTATTTCCCCCCAAACACGAAAGCGGCTGCTAACCTTGGTTAGCAGCCGCTTTCGTGTTTGGGTATGCTGCGTGTGGGCTACGAAAAAGCTATGAGAGCTGCACCTTGCGCAGGCGAATGCGCGTCAGCACTTTCTTGGTCTGCAGCGGAAACTCACTTTTCATCATCCAATCGTAATAGCCAGGTTCTTTCTGAAGCACGTCCTCCACGGGCACGTTTTTGTGCTTGCCAAAGTTAAACACCTCCTGGCCAACGTTGTTGTACACGATCCGGCCCGAAAGGTCGGCTGATTTCTGCACGGTGAACTTGTGCAGCTGCTCCATGTTGTTCTGGATCGGGAACTCCTCCACACCAGCTGCAGTCTCCACGGCAGTGTGCTCATACCGGTCCAGCTGGGCCATCAGGATGTGATAGGTCGCGACGGTGTCGGCCTCGGCGCTGTGCGCGTTCTCCAGCTTTTTGTCGCAGTAGTAGCGGTAAGCGGCCGACAGGGTGCGCTGCTCCATCTGATGGAAAATACGGCAGGCGTCCACCACGTTACGGTTGTCGATGTCGAAGTCGATGCCGCAGCGCAGAAACTCCTCCGCCAGCAGCGGAATATCGAAACGCAGCAGGTTATACCCACCCAGGTCGCAGCCTTTCAGAAACTGGTCCAGCTCGCGGGCCACCTGCTTGAAAGGCGCACAATCCTTCACATCCTCATCATATATATTATGGATCAGGCTCGTCTCCAGCGGAATCGGGATAGTGGGGTTGATGCGGCGGGTCTGGAGAATCTCCTGGCCGTCGGGCATCACCTTGAGCAGGCTATACTCCACAATTCTGTCTTTGCAGATGTCGGTGCCGGTGGTTTCAAGGTCAAAGAATACGAGCGGACGCTTAAGGTTCAGCTTCATGGCTTTTCTGTTTTTTTGGTTAAAGAACCGCCTTGGTAAGCGTCTCCATGTTCATGTTATTGTAATTGCCTGAGCTCATGAGCAGCAGGTTGGCGTTTTGCCAGCTGCGGCTGGTCAAGTGCTGCTGCAGGGCCTCTGAGTCGGTATAAACTTTTATGCGCGGGTTGGCAAACGCCTGTTTCAGCTCTTCTTCCGTCAGCATCTCCATCTGCTTGTGGGCAATGGTCTTCGGGTTGAAGTATACCAGCGCCTCATCGGCTTTGTCCAGCGCCCCGGCGTACTCTGGCAGGAAATTGCGGTTCAGGCTGCTGAAGGTATGCAGCTCCAGCACGGCCACTAGCTCGCGCTGCGGGTACTGGGCTTTCACGGCCTGCGTGGTGGCTTTTACTTTGGAGGGGGCATGGGCAAAATCGCGGAATATGATGCTGTTTTCCTTTTCCCCGATCTTCTCCAGGCGCTTGGCGGCACCTTTGAAAGTGCGGAGCGCCTCGTAAAAATCGTGTGCCTTCACCCCGATCTTTTTGCATACTTCTTTTGCCGCGCTGATGTTCCGGAGGTTGTGCTCCCCGAAAAGCGGAATCTCCACATCGCCCTCTTTCTTGGTATGGAGGATGGTTTTGCCGTTGCGGATACTGTGCTCGTGCACGGTATAACCCTCGTAGGCGATGTCGGCGGGGTTGCGTGGCACGGCCACCAGTTGCACCTGCTCATCATCCTGGTTATAGATCAGGGTGCCTGCCTTCGGGGTCATCTCAGCGAAAATCCTGAACTGCTCGCGGTATACCTCCGGGGTCGGGAACACGTTGATGTGGTCCCAGCTGATGCCACTGATCACGCCGATATGGTGGTGGTATAAGTGGAATTTCGGTACCCGCTTGATGGGGTCAGAGAGATACTCGTCGCCCTCGATGATGATGATCGGGGCATCGTCCGTCAGTTTCACCATCCGGTCAAAACCCTCTAGCTGCGCGCCCACGGCATAGTCGAACTTGCGGCCAAGTTGCTGCAGCACGTGCATGATGATGGAGGTGATGGATGTTTTGCCGTGGCTGCCGCCGATCACGATGCGCTGCTTGTCGCGGCTCTGCTCATATATAAACTCAGGGAAGGAGAAGATCGGGATGCCCAGTTCCTGCGCGCGTTTCAGCTCCGGGTTGTCGGGGCGTGCGTGCATGCCCAGAATCACGGCGTCAGGCCGTGCGTCCAGCTTCTCCGGGAACCAGCCTTCCTGCGCGGGCAGAATGCCTGCCTTGGCCAGCCTGCCTTTGGCGGGTTCAAATATCTCGTCGTCCGAGCCCGTCACTCTCAGGCCTTTGTCATGCAGCGCCAGGGCTAGGTTGTGCATGATGCTCCCCCCAACGGCTATCAGGTGTATATACTGGAATTCCTTCTTCTCCATGCGCGGCATATCTAATTGCTAACAGGCAAAGTTAGAAGTCCTCGGCAAATATAAAATAGGCCTCTACTAATATGTTGATATCTTGTGCCGGAATGTGGATTACTCAGATGAGGATGTGGATTACTTGCCTGCCATGTTTTTTAAATTTGTACCTATGGAGGAGATGAAAATGAACGTGCGGCCTGCGGGCAACCGCAACGGGTGGCAAAAGAAGGCCCCTGCTGTGTCGGAGTTGGGGAAAAAACCACCGCAGGCGCTCGATCTGGAGGAGGCCGTGTTAGGCGCACTGATGCTGGAAAAGGACGCCCTGACCACGGTGATTGACATTCTGCGCCCGCAGAGTTTTTACAAGGAGGCGCACCAGCGTATCTTCAAGGCCATTATCGGCCTGTTCGACAAATCAGAGCCTATCGATATCCTGACGGTAACGCATGAGCTGCGCGAGAATGGCGAACTGGAGCTGGCAGGCGGGGCCTACTACGTCACACAGCTGACCACGCGCGTAAACTCCGCCGCCAACATCGAGTACCATGCCCGTATCATCACGGAGAACTCCATCAAGCGGGACCTGATCTCTATCTCCTCGGAGGTGCTTTCCAGCGCTTACGAAGACACCACCGACGTGTTTGACCTGCTCGACAAGACCGAGGCAAAGCTATACGAGGTGTCCGAATCCAACATCCGCAAGAACTTCGACGACATGCGCTCGTTGATGCACTCGGCTATTAAAGAGTTGGAAGAGAAGCGCAAGCAGACAGACGGCCTGACGGGCGTGCCGAGCGGCCTCGCTGCCCTGGACCGCGTTACCTCCGGTTGGCAAAAGTCTGACCTCGTGATTCTGGCGGCTCGTCCGGCGATGGGTAAAACCGCCTTCGTGCTCTCGTGTATGCGCAACGCAGCCGTCGACTTTAAAAAGGGTGTGGCGATTTTCTCACTCGAGATGTCGTCGCTGCAGCTGGTGAATCGTCTGATCTCATCGGAGGCAGAGCTGGATTCAGAGAAAATCAAAAAAGGTAACCTCGAGGATTATGAGTGGGCGCAGCTCAACCACAAGATCTCGAAACTGACCGAGGCACCGATCTTCATTGACGACACGCCGGGCCTTTCCATACGGGAGCTGCGCACCAAGTGCCGCCGCCTGAAAGCCCAGTTTGATATCCAGATGATCATCATTGACTACCTGCAGCTGATGAGCGGCAACGCGGATGGCAAGAACGGCGGTAACCGGGAGCAGGAAATTGCCTCGATCTCGCGGGCGATGAAGATGCTGGCCAAGGAACTGAACGTGCCGGTTATTGCGCTCTCGCAGCTGAGTCGTGCCGTGGAAACCCGCGGGGGCGACAAGCGTCCGCAGCTATCTGACCTTCGAGAGTCCGGATCAATTGAGCAGGATGCCGACATGGTGCTCTTTCTCTACCGCCCGGAATACTACGGCATCACAGAGGATGAAATGGGTAACCCGACCGCTGGGGTAGGAGAGGTGATCATCGCCAAGCACCGAAACGGATCGCTGGAGAATGTGCAGCTGAAGTTTATCGGTAAGTATACCAAATTCACCAACCTGGACAACGACTTCAGCGGTGATGCGATGGGCGGCTTTAACGCCCTGCCAAACAGCACGTTTGACGCCGATGCGCCGGGCTCTATCCGCCTGGGCAGCCGCATGAACGACGGCGGAAACAGCGGCGGCGGTTTCCCGTCATCCAATTTTGATGAAGAACCTCCGTTCTAAAGAGAACACACAAACTTAACCATAAGCCAAGGTAGGATTAGCCGCTGTTATTCATGACAGTGGCTTTTCTATTTTATACCACTCTTTGCTTATTGGAAAGTATATCTTTCATGGGAGTGGAACAGGTTTATTCAAGCCAAACCATAGGCTATTTGTCATTCTGTAGAGGAATCTGGTATAAATAGAGGGCCTATACCCTCGGGAGGTAAAACTAGGTTAACTCGGAAATATAGTGGTTATTTCAAAACTTCAACAGCCTTCTTTTCATAGCCTGCTTTGCGCTCCACGCCTGGGGTAGGGGCCCTACTTAAGCTGGGGCGCGTTTTCCCGCTCGGCGCTGTGTACATTTCCTGCCTAACGGCTGCCACTGACGTGGCACCGGAAATCTACAAATAGAGGGCCCCTACCCCCGGCGCCTCCCAGAAAAACTGGGAATCATTTTGCCCTGATCTAGCTAAACCATACTTCTCCAAAGCAGAAAAACTTATTTGAAAGCAGGTTAACCTATATCTATGCTCGAGTTCACGAGAAAGCTGATGTTAATTGTGGGGGTAGGGGGAGGTTTTCGTTTTGCATCTCCCAGATGAGCAAACCTAACTGCGCAAAATAGATTTGATAGTGGTATAACAGGAATAGGAGACGAAACGGCTCTGAACCAGTTGGGATTTTTACCACAAGGATCTGAATAAAAAAGGCTGCATGGTTGGGGATGTCTTCCTCCAACCATGCAGCCATCAAACAATTTAGCAATTCAACCTACTTAAGCCTCAGGTCAATCAGTGTCTGCTGGATCTTGTCGTTCAGTTTTTGTGCCGTGGCATTGTAGTCGACTTTGGAGGCCATTGGCTCGTTTACGCTCACATAAAACTTGATCTTAGGCTCCGTGCCGGACGGGCGGGCAGAAATCTTGCTGCCATCCTCGGTCAGATACTGCAGCACGTTGGAGCTCTCAAAGTCCAGGGTGCTCTCCTCGCCTGTGATCCGGTTTTTGCGCGTGCCTGCCTTATAGTCGCGGACTTCAAGCACTCTGGAACCGGCTATGGTCTGTGGTGGTATACTGCGCATCTCGGTCATCATTTGCTGAATCTCCTCTGCGCCGCGCATGCCCTTTTTCGTGATCGACACCAACTCCTCCTTGTAGAAGCCATACCGGGTATACATATCCACCATCATCTCGAACAGGGTTTGCCCGTTGTCTTTGGCCACCGCCGCCATTTCGGCAATCAGGGCGCAGGAGGAAATCGCATCCTTGTCGCGCACGAAGTCGCCGGCCAGGTAGCCGTAGCTCTCTTCGCCGCCCGCGATGTATGTTTCCTTGCCCTCCAGGTTGCGGATGATCTCAGCGATATACTTAAAGCCGGTCAGGGTTTCGTACATCGTCACGTTGTAGGCGTCCGCTATCTTCTTGATCAGGTCGGTGGTCACGATGGTTTTCACCACATACTCCTTGCCTGTCAGTTTGCCGGCGTTTTGCCATGCCTGCAGCAGGTAGTTGATCAGGAGCGCGCCTGTTTGGTTTCCGTTCAGGAGCACGAATTGCCCTTGCAGGTCTTTCACCGCGATGCCCACACGGTCAGAGTCCGGGTCTGTGGCCAGCACCAGGTCCGCGTCCAGTTCCTCGGCCTTTTTCATGGCCAGCGTCATGGCTTCTTTTTCCTCCGGGTTTGGGTATACCACCGTCGGGAAGTTGCCGTTCGGCTCCGACTGTTCTTCCACCACGGTTACGTTGGTGAAGCCAAAGCGCTTCAGGATTTCCGGCACGAGCGTGATACCCGTTCCGTGGATTGGCGTGAACACTATTTTCAGGTCATGCTGTCGCCTGATGGCCTCCTGCGAGATCGAGAGCCCAAGCACTTCTTTCATGTAGGCCTCATCCACCGCAGTACCGATCATCTCGATATTCTCCTGCTTGGCTTCAAATTTCACGTCGTCGATAGACGTGATCTTGTTCACCTCAGCGATGATATTCTTATCGTGCGGAGCTGTTACCTGCCCGCCGTCGTTCCAGTAAGCCTTGTAGCCATTGTACTCTTTTGGGTTGTGGGAGGCCGTGATGACCACGCCGCTCTGGCAACCCAGGTGGCGGATGGCAAAAGACAGTTCCGGGGTAGGGCGCAGCGCCTCGAACAGGTATACCTTGATGTCGTTGGCAGAGAAAATGGCAGCCGTCTCGCGGGCAAACACATCGGAGTTGTTGCGGCTGTCGTGGGCAATGGCCACGCTGATTTTCTGGTCCGGGAAGTTCTGCTTCAGGTAGTTGCAGAGGCCCTGCGTGGCCATACCGAGGGTATAGCGGTTCATGCGATTACTGCCCGCGCCCATAATGCCGCGCAGGCCGCCGGTGCCGAACTCCAGGTTCTTGTAAAAAGCGTCGGCCAGTGCCTCATGCTCGTTGCGGTCCACGAGTCCTCTGATCTCTGATTTCGTGGCCTCGTCGTAATTGCCCGAAAGCCACTGGTCTATTTTAGTCTGTATAGATTGCTCCACCATGTTTTTATGCTTGCTGATTAATTTTTAGTGCGATGTTATATAGAATGCAGCACACCAGTCCGCTCTGCACCCGAAGTACGTTCAACGGAACTGGTGTGATGTATAGTAATATCAAAATAAAGCAATTCTAACCAATTTATACCGCCTGGTGCGGATTTTTTGCCTAGAGGTTGCCGCGCAGCGCCTGCTCACGCTCAATAGACTCGAACAGCGCCTTGAAGTTACCTTTTCCGAATGATTTAGCTCCCTTTCGCTGGATAATTTCGAAGAAAACAGTTGGGCGGTCCTCCACGGGCTTGGTAAAAATCTGCAGCAGGTAGCCTTCCTCGTCGCGGTCTACCAGGATGTTTAGCCCCTTCAGGGCCTCCATCTCCTCGTCGATGGTGCCCACGCGCTCAAACAGGGTCTCATAGTATGTTTCCGGCACGTACAGGAACTCCACCCCGCGCTTGCGCAGCTCCGAAACGGTATGCAGAATGTCGTCGGTGGCCACGGCGATGTGCTGCACGCCGGCACCGCGGTAAAAATCAAGGTACTCGTCTATCTGCGACTTCTTTTTGCCCTTGGCCGGCTCGTTTATCGGGAACTTGACATACCCGTTTCCATTAGACACCACCTTGGACATCAGGGCAGTATACTCTGTGCTGATGTCCTTATCATCGAAGGTAAGCAGCAACTGGAAGCCCATCACCTTTTCGTAGAACCCGACCCACTCGTTCATGCGGCCCAGTTCAACGTTGCCCACACAATGGTCCACATACTTCAGGCCCACGGGCGCTACCTCCAGCACAGACTCCTTGGCCACAAAGCCCGGCATAAAGGGGCCGGTATAGTTGCGGCGCTCCACAAAGGTATGGATCGTCTCGCCGTAGGTATGGATGGCGGCGATCTTCACTTCCCCGTGCGCATCCGTAAGGGTTTTGGGCTCAAAGGCGGGCTTGGCGCCCCGTGCCACGGTATCCTGGAAAGACTTCTCGGCATCGTCCACCCATAGGGCCAGCACCTTCACGCCATCGCCGTGCTGCAGCACGTGCTTCGAGATGTCGGAGGTCGGGTCGAGGGAGGTGGTGAGCACAAACCGGATCTTGTCCTGCATCAGCACGTAGGAGGCCCGGTCGCGCACCCCGGTTTCGGGACCGGCGTAAGCCACCAGCTTAAAACCGAAGGCAGTTTGGTAGAAGTGGGCGGCCTGTTTGGCGTTGCCTACATAAAACTCTATATGGTCGGTGCCGTTTAGGGGCAGGAGGTCTGTAGCCATAGCTTTAAAGGGTTAAAGGTAGATTGTTGTAAAAATACGCTTTTTAAGCCTTTATCAAAACCGGAGATGCGCCGGGCCAAATTATCAAACCGATTATTTGCAATTGCTACCGCATGTTGTCAACTTTGTAAAAAATACGATCCCATGAATGTAAATGCCTTAAACGAATCCATCGTTGCGATACTTGCCAAGAAACAGGAATTAAACGGCCTGGACTACAACGATGCGCGTTACGATGATATGGAGGAAGCGCTGCACGACCTGGAAGATGACTTCAACGAGGAGTATGGCGACTACCTGGAGGATGTGCTGGAAGACGTACACGGCAAACTGAAATCTGATGCAGACATTCTGCTGCCAACCGCTTACCTGGCCAGCACCCTGGACCCTGAGGCGGATCTGGAGCACGATGAGAAAGAAGGCGTGTGGGTAGAGTCTGACTCTTTCCCGGGCGTGGAGATGCGCGTGGTGATCGTGGCCAACCCGCCGCGCGTGCTCCTGATCCTGGCAGACCAGGAGCGTGTGCTCTGGACGGCTGAGTAAGCGTATGGCAGAGTAATAGTATATAAGTATAGCTATGTTTAGCCAACAAACATAAGCAGCCGATGAATTCGCTGCTGTTATTAAGCCGGACCCGCTTTTGCTTTTTGGCGAAGATGGGTCCGGCTTTTTTGCGTTAACCGTTTACCGCTGGCATTGCAGCGGAGTTACGCACATTCAGATCCTTTTCTACGCATCCGTCTATTATTAAGCAACTAAATATACACATCATACTGAGGCAATGATTTGTAAAGTTGCTGCGGGGAGTAGGCAAGGTAGTTTTATCGATTACAAACCTATATTCAGCATTTGTCACAGGATTACCCTGAGCGTCACTTTTCTAGGCGAATTAGTATCTCCTCAAAATTAACTACCAGAATTATTCTTAAACTTGTTTTTCTGACATTTAACCCTGCGTATCTGCACCTTTACAGATTAGGGGTATTTTTTCTATTCAAAAAAATGTAGGACAAGTATACTAATAATACTACTGATGCTATTAACATCATAATATTTTTTATTGTGCTGTTAAGGTTTATTCTGATTAAATTATTTGTTGAAATTATCTTCATTTTTATAATTTAATATTGGTAGTGACTCTTGCAACTGCTACTTGTTTCACGTAGAATAATTCAAAAACCGACCGAGTTAAATTTTAGGAGCCGATTAAGGCTTTGATGAATTTTATTGCCAAAATATGCAAATAATATATTATTTGTAATAATAAATATTGTATTAATTAAATTATTTCTCTCTCCACACATCCCCCTCCACACAGGTATCCCGCCTGCATAGTGTTATTATTTGCATTTTGTTCTATTCCAGAAGTAAGCAAGCCCGATATGTTAAATTATTTACAAATTAGAAATAAAATAGTGCTGCTTTTGCTCGCGATATGCAGCTATGGTGTTACCCCTGTATATGGGCAAAATGCTATACAAACCGAAAACTCCAAAACAGGAACGGATGCTTCGGAGTGGGAGATCAATGGGGTTGGTGACAAGACCATTCAAGGGTATGCGACTGATATCAGTTACAACAAAGGTCAAAAAGCCCTTTTCAAGATTAAAAGCAACGCTACAAACTATAGCATAAAAGTATATAGGTTGGGTTACTATCAGGGTAAAGGGGCTCGTTTGGTGGGTTCCGCAATAGTAACGGCCACTTTGCCCCAAAGCCAGCCCTCCTGTATGACGGTTGGCAGCACCGGATTGCTGGACTGCGGCAATTGGGCCAATTCGGCCGAATGGCAGATTCCCAGTGACGCTGTGTCGGGTGTTTACCTAGCCAAACTCACCAGAGCCGATAACGGCGGATCCAGCCATATTGCCTTTGTGGTGCGGGATGACGCCAGCACGGCGGATCTGTTTTTTAAGACATCTGATGCTACCTGGCAGGCCTACAACGTGTACGGCGATGCGAACAATGGCAAGAGTCTATACACGGGTGCAGGGGGTAAAGCCTCTAAGGTAAGCTACAACCGACCGTTTTATACCCGCGAAGGCGGCGGCGGAGGCGGTGCTGAAGAAGACTGGCTGTTCAATGCAGAGTACCCTATGATCCGCTTCCTCGAAAAAAACGGCTATGATATTTCTTACACCACGGATGCGGATACGGACCGCCGTGGCAGTCTCATTCAGAATCACAAAGTGTTTATGTCTGTTGGGCACGACGAGTACTGGTCGAAGGGCATGCGCGACAACGTGACCGCTGCCCGGGATCAAGGTATAAACTTAGCCTTTTTCAGTGGCAACGAAATATACTGGAAAACACGCTGGGAGAACAGCATTGACGGATCCAACACCTCTTACCGCACTCTGGTGTGCTACAAGGAAGGACTCCTCGGGGAAAACCAGTGCAACGGCAAATGCGATCCCAGCCCGGAATGGACAGGACTGTGGCGAAGCGGCTGCGAGTATCCCTCGTCTGACGGTTGCGACCCGGAAAACGAGTTGACTGGGCAGCTAAGTTGGGACGGTACAGTCGGTACCATCCAGGTGCCTAGCGTATACAAAAACCTTCGATTCTGGCGCAACACAAGCGTCGCGTCTTTGGGCAATGGACAATCTTTAGCACTTACCCAAAACTCACTGGGATATGAATGGAACCCGGAGCAGGAGGGGTATCGCGCAACTTACCCAGCTGGCAGAATCATACTTTCTGAGACAGTGCTCAACGGGAAAACGCATCATCTTACCTTGTACAAGCACAGCAGCGGCGCCTTAGTTTTTGGGGCCGGTACTGTACAATGGGCCTGGGGCTTAGACAGTAATCACGCCCGTGGCAATGAAGTGGTTAGTCCTGCCATGCAGCAGGCTACGGTCAATCTGTTTGCAGATATGCGCGTACAGCCGACCACACTCCAGTCTGGTCTGGTGGCTGCCTCCGCGTCTTCAGATGCGCAGGTGCCGACTGTGACCATTACCTCTCCGGGTAACGGCGCAACTACTCCCAGCGGCACCCCGGTGAACATAACCGGCACTGCCTCGGACGCGAACGTAGTGGCCGGGGTAGAAGTGTCTACAGACGGCGGCACCACCTGGCGCTTAGCTTCTGGCACCACGAGCTGGACGTATGCCTGGACCCCCACAACCCAAGGCGCAGCCTCCGTTAAAAGCAGGTCGTTTGACGATTCAGGAAACATATCAGCGGTAAAAACAACTGCAGTAACGGTAACGGACCCCAATCCGGTTGCATGCCCCTGTTCTGTTTTTCAGCCGACTGATGCGTCAGGCAGTACATTTTACAACGATGGGCAAGCCATTCAGCTCGGTATGAGGTTTCGCTCAACCACTGATGGGTACATTACCGGGGTGCGTTTTTACAAGCAGGCGGCGAACACTGGCACCCACATTGGCCAGCTTTACAGCAACACTGGCAGTTTGCTGGCACAGGCTACGTTTACGAACGAGTCAGCTTCGGGATGGCAGCAAGTGGGCTTTGCCTCGCCAGTTGCTATCACGGCAAATACTACTTATGTCATTTCTTACCACAGCAGCGCCGGCAATTACTCCGCCACCAATCCATACTTCGATGTGGCGAAGGTAAATGGTCCTTTGCGTGCGTTGGCAAACGGGGAAGACGGGTTGAATGGCATCTATAAATACGCTGCCTCACCAACCTTCCCGACTGACAATTACCAGTCCAGCAACTACTTTGTCGATGTTGTCTTCACCACACAAGGCACTGCGGATACTACGCCACCCGCCGTTGCTTCTACAGTGCCACAAAATAACGCTGCCAACGTGAACGAAGGGGCCAATGTAAGCGTGACATTTAATGAAGCGATGGACCCTGCCACGGTTACCAGTTCAACCGTTCGGCTGCTCCAAGGCAGCTCGGCAGTTGCCGCAACCGTAGCATACAATGCCACTTCGCTCACGGCCACACTCAATCCCTCCTCAGCCCTGAGTTATTCAACTACCTATACCATTGAGGTAAAGGGAGGCAGCACAGACCCTCGTGTAAAAGATGTGGCTGGCAATGCGCTGGCAACTACTTTTACCTCGTCGTTTACGACCCGTGCTACACCGCCACCGCCACCGCCTTCACCTAACGATGGCCCCGGTGGCCCCATTCTGGTGCTAAGCACCTCCAGCAATCCGTTTAGCCGCTACGCTGTAGAAATTCTACGGGCAGAAGGCTTCAATGAGTTTGCGGCGAAACATATCTCGGAGGTGAATAGCACGGCGCTGGCTAGCTATGATGTGGTTATACTCGGAGAGATGGCACTTTCCGGGGCTCAGGTGACGATGCTCACCAACTGGGTAAACTCAGGGGGCACTTTAATCGCCTTTAAACCGGATGCACAACTGGCATCGTTGCTAGGAATTGCGCCTGCCACCGGCACCCTCTCCGACCAATACATAAAGGTAAACACGGCGAGTGGGCCGGGTGTCGGAATTGTGGGCGAAACGATGCAGTTTCATGGTACCGCGAACCTCTATACCTTGGTTGCCTCAAGCGGAGCGAAAACCTTGGCGACTTTGTATTCTGCCGCCAACACTGCCACCTCCAACCCAGCGGTAACCTTGCGCGATGTGGGCACCAACGGAGGCAAAGCGATTGCCTTTACCTATGATTTAGCCAAGTCCATTGTCTATACCCGTCAGGGTAACCCCGCCTGGGCTGGCCAAAAACGCGATGGACAGAGTCAGCCTATACGGTCAGACGATATGTTCTACCCGGATTGGGTAGATTTAAATAAAGTAGCCATCCCGCAGGCCGATGAACAGCAGCGGTTGCTGGCCAACATCATCTTGCAAAGTAACATGCACAAGAAGCCTTTGCCCCGTTTCTGGTACTTGCCCCGTGGCCTGAAGGCCGCCATTGTGATGACGGGCGATGACCATGGCAATGGCGGAACAATTGGCAGGTTTAACGATTACATTGCTAAAAGCCCCGCAAACACACAACAAGCGGTGGATAATTGGACCGCCATCCGAAGCACATCATACATCTACCCCGGCACACCCATCACAGATGCACAGGCGGCTGCCTTCGAAGCACAGGGCTTTGAAATCAGTCTGCACTTGAACACGGGCTGCGCAAACTACACACCTGCTACATTGAGACAAATGTTCACTGGCCAGCTTGCGGATCTTGCAGCCCAGTTCCCGAGCATCTCACAAACCACCACACACCGAACACACTGTATTGCCTGGAGCGATTGGGCCACGCAGCCTAAGGTTGAGTTAGAGAACGGCATTCGGCTGGATGCAAACTATTACTATTGGCCGGCGGCATGGGTGAACGACCGCCCCGGAATGTTTACCGGCTCAGGAATGCCCATGCGCTTTGCCGATGCAGACGGCTCGCTAATTGACGTTTATCAGGCCACAACGCAGATGACAGATGAGTCTGGGATAACCTATGCTACCCACATTGCCTCGCTTCTGGACAATGCGCTGAGCACGAAAGGATACTATGGCGTATTTACGGCCAACATGCACACCGATGCGAACGGAGGTAACAGTAGCAATGGATCAAATGCCATTATTGCCGCGGCACTGCAGCGCCAGGTGCCTGTTGTGTCTTCAAAACAAATGCTTACCTGGCTGGATGGGCGCAATAACTCTTCGTTCGGCAACATGAGCTGGAGCGGCAAAGTTTTGTCCTTTACAGTTACGGCCGCCAGTGGCTCCAACAACCTGCGAGGCATGGTGCCCATGGATGCTGCTGGCAGCAAGTTAACAGCTATAACCTTGAATGGCGGTAACCTGTCTTATACCACCGAGACGATAAAAGGTATCGCGTACGCTTTCTTCCCGGCCAGCAACGGTACGTATCGGGCAACTTACGAAGGTGACAACGAGGCTCCGCAAATAACAGCGGTAGCAGCTGCACAGTCTAGTGCCGGAACTGCCACTATTACCTGGACGACCGACAAGGCCTCCAGTTCAAGGGTAGACTATGGAACGGCTGCCGGGCAGCTGAACCTGCAGACTACTGATGCCAGTGCAGTGACCAGCCATAGTATGACTCTTAGCGGTCTTGCCTCCGGCACTACCTATTACTACCGGGTAACCTCCACCGACGCCGCATCCAACACCGCAACGTCACCTGCTCCGCCTGCTGCGCCGAAGAGTTTTACTACGCCTGCCGTCGCCTGTTTTTCGGATCTGTCTATTGCAGACTTTAACAAAGGGACGGCTGGCGCCAGCACTTATGCCACTGCTGGTGGCGTTAAACTGATGCCACAGGTAGCGGAGGAGTTCACCACGTTGCCTCCTGCCAGCGAGTGGCAAAGTTTTCCATGGAGCGCTGGCGGCGCGTCTACAGTTGCGAACGGGCAAGTGTCCGTAGATGGAGCCCGATATAACACTGAGCCGGTGAGCACTACCTTTGGTCCCGGGGCATCTTTGGAGTTTGTCGCGATGTTTGGTGCAAGCAGTTTCCAGCATATCGGTTTTGGCGCAGGCGATGACGTGGATATGTTCAACAACACCCTGATATGGGCTATGTTCAGCACTGGCAATGCCGGAACGGGGCTGCAGGCGAGAGTACGGAATGGAAGTGCTTTTTCAGATTTCAACATACCCGGAAGTTTCATTGGTGCCTCGCACAGTTACCGCATCAACTGGAACACGAACAATGTGGAGTTTTACATCGATGGTGCTTTGGTGCATACTGAAACAGTAACCTTGACTACCCCCATGCGGGTGGGAGCCAGCGATTATACTGTAGGAGGTCCGGCTGTATCCATCGACTGGCTCTACGTTACGCCGTATGTTTCTTCTGGCAGCTTTACTTCCAGGGTATATGACGGTGGTGGGGAAAGAGTGTGGGATGAAGCGGCCTGGACGGCAAACTTGCCTACAGGCACATCGCTAGCAATCTTCCAACGACAGGGCAATACGCCAACCCCGGATAATAGCTGGACAGCGTTCAAAGCTGTTCCGGCAAGTGGGGCTACGGTAGGAGGCACTTCGCGCTATATCCAGTACCGCGCCGATTTGTCCACTTCCAACACCAGCGTGACTCCTACTTTGCAAAGTATGTCCATTGGCTGCTCAGAGCCGCCTTGCCCAGCGTTGACTTTTACTCCAGCTTCGGGGACGGTTTTGCCTACCGCGACAGCAGGTGACTCCTATACGCAAACGGTTACGACCGCTCCTACGGGGTATACCTTTAAGGCGACGGGATTGCCTGCAGGGCTTAGCATTAACAGCAGCTCCGGGGTTATCAGCGGAAAACCAACAGCGGTTGTGTCTAACGCAACCATTACCGTAACTGCAACACAAAACACATGTTCAGAAAGCGCGACTTATACCCTCTCTGTAAAGGAGGCATCGCCAAGCAACCAGGCGCCGGTGCTGACGGCTATCGGGGGAAAATCGGTGACGGTGGGCCAGCAGCTGAACTTCACGGCATCGGCCACAGACCCGGACGCGGGGCAGCAGTTGAGCTTCTCGTTGGTAGGCGCACCTACCGGTGCCGCTATTGCCGCAGCTACAGGCGCCTTCAGCTGGACTCCGACAAGTGAGGGGACCTATACCTTTAGCGTGAGAGTAACAGACAATGGCACACCTGTCCTTTCCGACGAGGAGCAGATTACTGTAACCGTGAGTCCGGCGGGAGGGGAATTGACGCTCTCACCGGTGGCCGATGCCTTCGTGCGGGGCGGTAGCTACGCGAGCACGAACTACGGGAGCGAGGCGGCACTGTTGGTAAAGGCCACCAGCAATGAAAGCTATGCGCGCAACTCATACCTGAAGTTCTCCCTGAGTGGGGTGAGCAGCGTGGTGTCAGCTAAGCTGCGGGTGTATGGCAGCAACACAGAAAGTGCTGCTAGTATAGGCATGGCGGCCTATGGGGTCGCAAACGACTCCTGGACGGAGCAAGGCATTACGTGGAACAATGCGCCTGTAGCACAGGCTGGGGCGTTGAGCTCGGTGAGCGTGGGTGGCCAGGCAGTTTACCATGAGCTGGATGTGACTGACTTTGTGCAGGCCCAGCTTATAGGTGACAAAATCGTCAGCCTGTTGCTTCGTGACCCGGCCAACCGGGTAGTGAGCCTGAGCTTCAACAGTAAGGAGAGTTCCCAGAATAAACCCCAATTGGTTATCGAAACGTCCAGTTCCAACCACGCTCCTGTGCTGGCTGCCATTGGTGATAAGGCGACCAAGGTGGGCCAGGCCCTAAACTTCACCGCCACTGCCACCGATGCGGACGCGGGCCAGGTGTTGGCATACTCTCTTGTAAACCCTCCGACCGGGGCAACGATCAATGCCTCCTCAGGGGCCTTTAGCTGGACGCCAACAAGCGAGGGTGTGTATAGTTTCCGTGTGAGGGTTACGGACAACGGCACGCCTACACGCTCTGATGAGGAGCAGATTGCTGTAACCGTGAGTCCGGCAAGTGGCGGCAACACACAAGTAGTGAGTCTGACTTTAATAAATGCGGCGACGAATGTGCCTATACGCGACCTGGTATCTGGAGATGAGCTGAACTTAGCCGAGTTGCCGACAAAAAGCCTTAACATTCGGGCTAATACCAGTCCGAGCAAGGTGGGCAGCGTGAAGTTCAATTTGACCGGGACGCAGACCAAGAGCGTTACGGAGAGCGTAGCGCCCTATGCGCTGTTCGGCGACGACACACGCGGGAGCTATTACGCCTGGGCGCCAGCGGTGGGTAGCTATACCCTCCAGGCTACACCTTATGAAGGATCTAAGGCAACAGGGGCAGCAGGTATAGCGATAACCCTTAGCTTCACCGTCACGGACCGTCCAATCAGTTCAGGACAGCGGGTGATAAGCATGACGCTGGTTAATGCTGATAACGACAACGATATCATGGTCCTGACCAGCGGTGCCACACTGAACCTGGCTAGCCTGCCAACGAAAAACCTTAACATTCGGGCCAATACCAGTCCGAGCAAGGTGGGCAGCGTGAAGTTCAATTTGACCGGGACGCAGACCAAGAGCGTGACGGAGAGCGTAGCGCCTTATGCGCTGTTCGGCGACGACACGCGCGGGGGCTACTATCCATGGACACCAGCGGTGGGAAATTACACCCTTAACGCTGTGCCGTACTCGGGCTCCAAAGCAAGCGGCACGGCCGGTGAGCCATTAACGTTGAGTTTTACAGTCATTAACGGTTCCGGAGCGCTGGTTACGGGCGTAACAGTTGGCACAGGCAGAAGCTACACGGTGACAGACCTGGCGGTTGGCAAGCGCATGTATACCGACCGCACTTACCAAATCACCTCGGTGCCAGCTTCGTTGCAGGGAGCAACGCTCATCCAGCCGCCGAACGATGACAAGCGGAATACGAGCAGCTCCCTGCTGACCTTTAATTTGACAAGGGATGCCACGGTATATGTTGCCTATGACCCGCGCGGCACGTCCCTGCCTTCCTGGCTCTCTAGCTGGCAGCGACTCTCCGACAGACTGGGCGTGGACGACTCCAAGAATAGCTCCATGGTGCTCTTCAGCAAGTCATTCCCGTCGGGTAAGGTTACTTTGGGCGGCAACATGGCGGCACCTGCTGTCGGTGCCGAGACTAACTACCTGACCATTGCCCTTTCTACAGCCGAAGCTCTTTCCGCCTCTGCGGTAGCGAAAGCGTCCATCGGGGGTATAGATGTTGACGAGTCTGCACTTTTGGTTTATCCGAATCCGAGTTCAGGCGACAAGGCTTTCGTGGAGTTGAATAATTTTGAGCAGAATGAAGCGGTTACGCTTACACTCTATGATGTGAGAGGCCGTGCGATACTGACCACAACCGCAGTAACCAACAAAGATGGGTCTGCCAAAACCGAGTTGCTGTTTGCGCATAACCTGAACAAAGGAGTGTACATCCTAACGGCAGTGTCAAAACACACGAAAGAAAACGCCAAGCTGGTGGTGCGGTAACTGGAAAACACAACGTAAAGCGCCGCATCAAGTACCTGCCTCCTTTATACCCCTGGAAGCCTACTTTCTGGCGCTTTCAGGGGTATTGCGTTTTGCTTCTATACCATGTACCTTCACAACTGTTGGCGCTTTGTAATGTAACCCGGTCACTTACAATCATACTTTGAAACCAGTCAAAAGAACTGTAAAGTACTTGCTATTACTGCTGCTCATTATTGCGGCGGGGCTTTTGTCGCGGAAAATAGCGGGCATTCCGCTTATGGCGGGCGATGTGTTATATGCTGTGATGATGTATGTCCTCGTCAGCTTTTTCTGCGCGGGTAGCATAGTCAACGTAGCGATGATGAGTATATGCATCTGCTTCGCCATCGAAATCAGCCAGCTGTGGCGTGCGCCCTGGCTGCTGGCCCTCCGGCAGACTACCCTCGGGAAATTGGTGCTTGGGCAGGGCTTTGTGTGGAGCGACCTAGCTGCTTATACGTTAGGCGTGCTGCTTTGCATAGCTGTGGGACTTGTGGCTAAACGGTACAAGCAGCGGCTGCACAAGAATAAGGAAGCTAATACCCCCGAAATGCAGGTATAACATTTTTATCGATGTGCCTGTCGCCAACCGCTTACCTGGCCAGCACCCTGGACCCTGAGGCGGATCTGGAGCACGATGAGAAAGAAGGCGTGTGGGTAGAGTCTGACTCTTTCCCGGGCGTGGAGATGCGCGTGGTGATCGTAGCCAACCCGCCGCGCGTGCTGCTGATCCTGGCAGACCAGGAGCGTGTGCTCTGGACGGCTGAGTAAGCACACCTTATACCTCAGAATACCTCAGATTATACCTCAGAACTGAACGCCGCAGGAGAATTTGCCTGCCGCCTTGCCCATACTTGCCGTGCCCGCCTGCGCTGAGATGCCAGGGCGGGCACGGCTATTTTTTTGACGTTTGGGCGTGTCTGTTTAAGATTTTGCAAAGTGCTGGCTATCTTCGGGCTAATTATATTAAATTAGCTGGTGCATGTCGAACCACATGCAACGAAATTTAAACAGACATACCATGACGACCACAATTGCCTTAGTTGCGCATAACAACCAGAAAAACAACCTGCTGAACTGGGTAAAGGAAAACCACAAGGCCCTGGAAGGCCATAACCTGATTGGCACCACCAACACCTCGCAACTGATAAACGACCTGCTCGACCTGAACGTGCAGCCCTTTGGCCACGGCCCAAGCGGCGGCGACATACTGCTGGCTGCCCGCATTCTGGAAGGGGAGGTGCACAAGGTGATCTTTTTTATCGATGCCGAGACGCCCCATGGCCACGAGCACGATATCCAGACGCTGATCCGCACGGCAGTACTCAACAACATCCCGATCGCCCTGAACCGCGCCTCCGCCGACCTGATCGTGCTGGAGCGCTAACCCGCGTTTATACCTCAGGCGCTTCCCCTTTTGTAGTTCCGGAACGTCAGTAATAACAGGCTGGGGTATACCAGCAGTAGGAGGGGCAGGCCGATGACAAAGCCGCCAATCACAGCGATGGCAAGCGGCTGGTGCAGCTGCGCCCCCGTGCCAATACCAAAGGCAATTGGTAGCAGCGCCATGATAGCGCCCAGCGCGGTCATGAGCTTGGGGCGCAGGCGCGTGGAGATGGCATACGTCACGGCTTCTTCCGGAGTTTTCTCGTGCAGGGTCTCTTTGAACTGGAGATAGGTGAAGATCGCGTTCTCCGCGATGATACCGATGATCATGATGATGCCGGTATAGCTGCCCACGTTGAGGGCCGTCTGCGTCAGGAGCAAGGCCAGCAGGCTGCCCGATATGCCCAGTATGGCTACCCCCAGTATCAGTAGCGCCACGCGCACATCCCGGAACAAAAACAGGATAACCGCGAACACCAGCAGGGCCGCCGTTGAGAGGATGAGCAGCAGCTCGTTAAACGACTGCTGCTGCTCCTGATAGGCACCGCCGTAGCTGATGTGGTAGCCCTGCGGGAGCTTTACCGTGGCCGCAATCTTCTGCTGGATCTCGCGCATCACGCTGCCCAGGTCACGGCCTTCGAGGCGCGCGGTCACGGGGATCATCGACTGCAGGTTCTCGCGTTCAATCTCCGCCTGCCCCGGGGTCACATTCACGGTGGCCAGGGTCCGGATTTGCCTGAGCTGGCCGCCCGGTAAAAACACGGACGCGTTCCGGAGCTCATCGATCGAATAAGCCGACGCCTGCGGGTACATCATCCGGATATTGGTCTGCTGCTCCTTTTCAAAAATCGAACCGACCACATTGCCCTCCAGCTGTAGCTGAAGCTGGTTCTGCAGGTCCGTCGGGGAAAGGTTGAACTGTGCCAGCCGCTGGCCGCTTGGCAGCACCTCCACCGACGGGCCCGCAATGGTGATGCCGTCAAACACGTCGGCCGTGCCCTTAACCTGCTCGGCGAGGGCGGCCACCTGCCGGGCCAACTGCTGTAGTTTTTCCTGCTCGTGGCCATAGATCTTGATCTCAATGGGCTGCGTGGAACTCATCAGGTCGCCGAGCATGTCGCCGATCACCTGGCCAAAGTCCACGGTAAGCGCGGGTTGCGTGTGCTCCACGTACTTCCGTATCTCATCAATCACCTCATCCGAAGTGCGCTTCCGGTCTTTTTTGAGTTGAATTAGGTAATCCCCGTAATTTGGCTCTGTGATGAAAAAACCCATCTGAGTGCCCGTCCGGCGGGTATAGCTGGCCACCTCGGGGATCTGCACAATCTTCTTCTCCACCTCGCGCAGCATCCGGTCTGTCTCGGTCAGGGAGGTGCCGGGCGGGGAGGTATAGTCCAGCACAATGGAGCCCTCGTCCATCTCCGGCAGAAAGCCCGTCTCCAGGTATGGAAACGAAAGGACACTGGCCGCAATCAGCGCCACAACAAAAAGAAAACTGATGGCAGGGCGTCGGATGAAGAAAGTGATCCAGCGGTGTGTCTGGCTGTGCCCGGCCTGGGCGGCGGGCTTTACGGTGTGCCTCCCACGCGAAAAGAGCAGGTAGATAACGGGCAGCCCCAACCAGGTAACCAGGAAGGAGCAGGCGAGCGTGATCATCATGGTGTTGGCCAGAATCTTGAAATAAGCGCCCGCCACACCGCTCAGGAGTATAAACGGGAAGAAGATGACAATCGTGCTGATGGAGGAGCCCACCATGGCCGGAAACAGGTAGCCAACCGATTTGGAGAGCAGCTTTTTGGTTGGCGTTTCGGGGTGCTCCTCGTGTGTCCGGTGAATCTGCTCCACCACCACAATCGCGTCGTCTATGATCAGGCCGATGGAGGCCGCGATTGCGCCCAGCGTCATGATGTTGAGGGTATAGCCCAGCACGAACAGCACGATAAGCGCCAGCGAAAGTGTAATGGGAATGGTGATCAGGATAACCGCGCTGGACTTGAGCGAGCGGAGGAAAATGATCGCCACCACAATGGCCAGGAGCAACCCGATCAGGAGGCTGTCGCTGACACTGCGGATAGAGTCAGACACGAAATCGCCCTGCACATAATACGGCTTGAGCGTAACCCCTTTAGGGAGGATGGCCGCATTGAGCAGGGCAACCTTCTCTTTCACGTCGGCGGATACGGCCATCAGGTTTGCCGTGGGTTGTTTCAGCACCGCCACCAACACCGCGCTTTTTCCGTTGGCGTTCACGCGCACGTATTCCGTCTGCTCGGCCACCTGTACGTCGGCCACGTCCTGCAGCTGCACCACGCGCAGGCTGTCGTTACTGACCACAAAGTCCTTGAGCTGCCGCTGGTTCCGGATTGTGGCGTCCGTTATCGTGAGGTAAAGCCGGTTGTAGTCTGAGATATAGCCATTGCTCTGGATAAAGTTGGCGCTGCCCAGGGCATCCGAGATCATGGCCGGAGTGATGCGCAGCGCCTGCATCCGCTCGGGCTGAAGCTGCACGCGGTATTCCTTCGTCTTCCCCCCCGACACCAGCACATCGGCCACGCCGCCAGCCTGTGCCAGGTAGGGCCGCACGGTATACAGCGCCAGTTGGTTCAACTCTATCGGGCTTCTGCCGGGCCCGTCGAGCACATACCCCTGCACCGGCAGGATACTCGGGTTCATTTTTTCGACGGTGATGGAGATGCCGGGCGGGAGCCCCTCTTTTACCTGGTTTATGGCCGACTCCACCTGCTGCTTGCTCAGGTCGATGTCTGCGTTCCAGTCCATGAAGGCCGATATCTCACAGCTGCCACGGCTTGTTATACTGCGGATGAGCTTGAGGCCCGGCACCCGCTTGATGGCTTTTTCCAGCGGCTTGGTCACGGTGATCATCATCGTGCCGACGGGTTGAAGGCCCGTGTCCGCAATCACCTTGATCTTCGGGAAAGTCACCTCCGGGAAGAGCGAAGTCTGCATCTGGTTGTAAGCGTAAACGCCACCCAGCAGAATGATGGCCAGCACCACCGCCACCGGGCTTTTGTAGGTCACAAAGTAGCTTTTCATTCCGGCTTTCTGTTCTGGATGGAGACATAGGCGGTGTCCGAGAGGCCATAGTTCCCTGACACCAGGATGCGGTCTGATGGGGCAAAGCTGGGGCTGATGATCTCGATGGTGTGTTTCGCTGTGATTCCTGTCTTCACGGGTATTTTCACGGCAGTGGTATCGTTTATGAGTTTCATCACCCAGTAGCTGTCCATGGTTTCGTTGGTGAGCACGGCGGCTCTGTCGAGCACCTGCGCATTGGAATTTACTTTTTTGTTGAAGCGCACCACGGCCTGCAGGTTTTCCGGGAGAAGGGCGCTGGTTTGGGGCCGAATGACGAACTGCTGTGTCTGGGCGCCTGCGCTCATACTGGCAAGCCCGGAAGTGACCGTGCCCGGCAGTTTGGTGGAATCGGGGAGGAGGATGGTAACGCTGGTGCCCACGGTGCTGTAGCTGTGCAGCTCGAAGGGCACGTTCACGAGAAAGACGAAGCTGTTAAGGTCCGAGAGGATCGCCAGTTGATCGCCGTCGTTCACGTAGTCCCCCGTCTGGCGGCTTAGTTCCAGAATGAGGCCGGAAGCGGGGGCTTTCACCGTGATGATTCCGGTGAAGGGCAGTGCGGGGTCCTGGGTCATCAGGTCGCCGAGCACCTGCGCTTCCTTGGTCTTTAGGGTAAACAGGGTGGCCCCGGCCCGCACCCGTTCGCCGGGCTTCACGAACACGCGCTGCACATACCCCGCGGTCGCGGCCTTCACTGTGTTTTTGCGCTGATAAGAGGAGGTGGCGTTGAGGTCCAGGGTCTCTTTTATGGGGCCCTGCGACACGGTCGTGATGGTGACTGGGGTTTTCACCTCCACTACATCGGCGGTGGCCGGCTCGTTAGGGGAGGAGCAGAATGCCAGCAGGAACACGAGCGGCAGGCAACAGGTATGGCGGAAGTGTTTCATTTCAGGTAGTTGAATTCGTTGAGGATCTGGAAGCGGCTTATTTCCGCCTGCACCAGGGTGTTCTGCATTTCGGCGTAGCCTGTTATCAGCACGATATAATCTGTGAAGCGGACTAAACCGGCACTAAGCTCAATTCTATACATCTCCAACAGCTTCTTTTGGCTGTCCAGCTGGGCATGCATGTCTTCTAGCAGTTGGTCGGTGGCGGTGAGCTGCGCCTGCAACTGCCTTCGCTGCATCCGGTACTGGCGCAGGTAAAAGTCGCGATACCTTTGGCGACTCAGCTCCGCAATCGCTATTTTCTGGTACTCTAACTGGCGCTGGCCGCCGTCATAAAGTGGCACTGAAAACCGCAGGCCGACGCTGGAGCCCAGGTGGCGGGGCACGCCCTGGGGTGTGGTGGCCATCACGCCGGCATCGGCAAAGGCTGCCAGCGAGTAGCGGTAGTTTAAGTCTATCTGCGTTCTGTTCAGGGAGAGCTGCAGGCTGTCGAGGGCAAACTTGCGGAGCGTGGGGGTGAGGCTGGCCGCCACGAGTGCCTGCACCGGTATGTCCGGAGGGGCCAGTTCCACAGTCGCGGTGTCTTCGATGCCGCACAGGATGCGCAGCCCGTTCAGGTCAAACTGGTACTGAATCCTTGCCTGGCGGTGCGCGATGGTCTGGGCATTCAGGTTGATGCTCAGGTTCAGGTAATCAGTCTGCAGGTATACCCCGTTCTCCACCAGTTTTCGCAGGGCAGGCTGCTCTTGCCGCAGGATGTCGAGCACCTGCTGGCTAAACTGCATCTGCCGCAGATCGGCGTATGTGGTGATGTATTGGGCCGTGATCACCCGCCGAAGGTCCTGGGCATCCAGCCTGCGTTGCGCCGCCAGCGACAGGTTCAGCAGCTCGATGTTCAGCAACCGCGCGTTTCGGAGTTTCCGGGGGAACAGCTCCTTGCTGACGCTCACCACACCGGAGTAGTCCCCTCCATTGCTCACGGCTTCGTCGTAGCCGAAGTGACGGGTGGTGGGCGCTTCCATCGCGCTGGCGCTTCCGCTTACTTGCGGCCCGTACGTGGCGTATACCTTCAGGCTGTCGATGAGGTTAGACTGCTGTTGATACGCGTAATCCTGAAGCAGTGGGCTGTTCTGTAAGCCCTGTTCAAGATAGTAATCCAAATTTTGCGTTTGCCCGAGCGCAATCTGGCTGCAAAGCAAGAAGGGGAGTAAAAGGCAAAGGCAGCATTTCGGCATAGGTCAGGGATAGCGGTAAAAATCAGGTGAACGAAGAACGCGAAAAATGGGTGTAAGTTATTTTATATCAGTATTTTGTATCTCTTTTTCATGAAGCCGCTGATACTCCAGCACGCTCACGGCCAGGATGAGCCAAAGGCTGCCCAGCAGATAGCCGCCCGCCACATCACTGATGAAATGGACACCCAGAAAAATGCGACTGAAGCCTATCAGCACTATGTATACCACGCAGAGGGCAGCCCAATAGCGGGGCCATTTGATAGCGCGTCGCTCCAGTAAAATGAAAATCGCCACAATCCCGAACAACGACAGTGCCCCGGCAGAGTGACCGCTTGGGAAGGAGAAGGAGCTTGGCTCGTAGTAGCCCACATCCAAGGGGCGCTCCCGGCGAAAGAAAAGCTTTGTGAAGTAAATGGAAATACCGGTGCCCAGCACCGCAATCAGCAGCGCCACCAGGTACTGCCACTTCCTGTGGTAGAGCAGCACCAGCGTCACGAGCGCAAACGTGATGCCCACGCCCGTCGAACTACCCAACTGCGTAAAATAGTAGAAGGCTTTGGCTGTTTCGTCCGTCCGGAGGTGGTATAGGTATAGCCCGACTGAACTGTCCACCAGTTTCATTCCCGGCGAGTTTACAAGGTTCTCTGAAATCTCAGAGAGCATGGCATAATTGGTGACCGCAATTCCCAGCAGCAGGGTGAGTGGCAGGCCCAGAAAATTCTGCATGCCCAGCCTGTTCCTGAAAAACCCCACAGTCAATGGGTAAGAGGCTTCCAGGCGTTGCACCGCCTGGAGACTGAAAAACCGGTCGATAGCGCTGGAGATGTAGGTTAGTGGTTGGCGGAACATACTTTATATGCTAGGAGAAAAGGCTTGATGCAGGGTGTTGGTTCGATGGCGCATACTGAGATCAGCACAGGAGTTTGCGCTCACGCTGGAGGTTTATTCTTTTCTGCTCCTCGTAGTGCCGGAGGGCGAAGGGCGTAAAAAAGGTATGGCTCTCGAGAAAGCAGGCGTTTTGCCTGTGCCACTCCCTGTCAGGTATGGGTATACCCCGCACAGCCTCTATTTCTTTTTTCAGATGCTGCGAGGCGACCTGAAAACAGCGTTTGCCAAGGTGACTCAGGTCTGCGTCGCACAGCACCTGTTCAGCCAGCGATCCAGGTTTCTGAGGCTGTTTCGTCACCTCAATACAGGCTGTTACCAAGGCTTCGACCTGCGCGGAAACTCCCTGTGCGCGTAAAAACCTGCTGGCGATCTGCTTGCTGGCATCCTCGTGCCCGGCATACCTGCAGCTGTAGCCCGTGTCATGAAACCAGGCCGCTACCGTCACCAGTTCCAGTTCCTCCGCCTGCAGGCCGCTGCCCGTCCCGATCTCCATGGCCGCAGCCGCCACCGCAGTCGTGTGGTGGAGGTTATGGAAAACGAGGTTTGGCGACAGTTTACTGGTAAGCAAATGTGAGCAGAAAGCTTTCGCTTTTTGTACAAGCAAATTTGAGTGGATCATCCGGATCGTAAATTAAGCGCTACAGAAATGACATGCGCGCAGGGCATGTGTCTATGTAGTTACGAAAGGATTCTGTAGCAACTATGTATACTGCGGCATCAGGCAGCAACAATCTCACGGGGCACTCCTTTCTTCTGCCCGATTAATCCAGAATGGCAAACCAAAAAGTATTGAAACGCCGAAGCGGCAGCCGAATTCTCAGCTGCCGCTTCAGTAAATGTTAGCTAGGGGGTATAAAACCGCATTTATGGTATAAAAACCCGCTTAAAAGCCAAGCTTTTGGCGCACACGTTGCAGTACGGGCCCGGCGATGGCTTTGGCTTTTTCGGCCCCTTCCAGCAGCTTCTTGTCGATCTCGTGGAGGTTGTTCATGTAGTAGCTGAACAGCTCCCGCTCTTTGGCATACTTCCGGATGATTAGTTCGTAGAGGGCTTGCTTGGCGTGGCCATAGCCGTAGCCGCCCGCAGTATAGTTCTGGCGCATCTGCTCTGTTTCCTCTGGGGAGGCCAGCAGGCGGTAAAGCTTAAACACTGTGTCATGCTCCGTCTCCTTGGGCTCTTCCAGTGGGGTACTGTCCGTCACGATGCTCATGATCGTTTTGCGCAGCGGCTTGTCGGCCTCAAAAATATCAATCGTGTTGCCATACGACTTGCTCATTTTCTCGCCGTTTATACCGGGCACCGTCATCACGGCCTCGTCCGTCTTTGCCTCCGGCAGCACAAACGTCTCCCCGTATACATGGTTGAAGGCGCTGGCAATGTCGCGGGTAATCTCCAGGTGCTGGATCTGGTCTTTGCCCACAGGCACGAAGTTAGCGTCGTAGAGCAGGATGTCGGCCGCCATCAGCACCGGATAGGTAAACAGGCCAGCGTTTACGTCAGAAAGCCCTCTTCTCGACGATTTGTCTTTGAACGAGTGGGCGTTGGCCAGCATCGGGAAGGGCGCAAAGCAGTTGAGGTACCAGGTCAGCTCTGTTACCATCGGCACATCCGACTGGCGGTAGAAAATGTGTTTGTCTGTGTCGAAGCCGAAGGCAAGCCAGGCCGCTGCCACCGCGTAGGTGTTCTGTCGCAGCAGGTCGGCGTCGCGGATGGCGGTAAGCGAGTGCATGTCAGCAATAAAGTACAACGAAGCCTCCTCAGAGGTTTGCGATAGCTCCACAGCAGGTATAATCGCGCCAAGCAGATTGCCTAAGTGTGGGCGCCCCGTACTCTGGATTCCTGTAAGATAACGTGCCATAGGGTAGGTATGCTAGTTGAGGATGCAAATTACGGGAAAATGCCGGAAATAGCCCAGCCGATCGTTATTTCCCTCCATTATGGCCGCTGTTTTCGCAGGACTACGCTGGCGCAGGGCATTTCAGTTTACCGCCGCATCAGGCTGCCGCCGTTTTTTGGAGCCGACGGCTTTTGCGCAGCGAGCTGATGTTGGACAGGATGATCGCGCCTATGATGAGTGCCACGCCCATCCATTGCACGGCCCATACCTCCTCGTGCAGCACCACACTCGACAGCAGCACCGCCACCGGAAGCTCGGCCGCACTCAGGATGGCACCCAGCCCCAGGCCTGTTTTAGGCAGGCCATACGCATAAAACAGCGGAGGTATAATGGTGCCAAAAAGCGCCAACCCTATACCCCATTTAAAAAGCCCCTGAGCCAGGGCTCCGTTCACCAGAAAAGCCGGTGGGAAAACAGTGAAAATGAGCGCACAGGCACCCGTTAAGATCAAGGCACTCTTGGTGGTGGGATGCATGCTGTTGCCGGCGCCGCCGTTGATCATCAGAAACACCGCGTATGCCAACGCAGCCAGCAGGCCAAAGCCGACACCCACCAGGTTAAAATCGGGGAGCGTGCCGGAGAACAGGCGGCCTGCCAGGACAGTGCCCAGCAGCACCAGGGCCACCGTGCCCACCTGTAACAGCGAGGGAAGTTTCCGGTTGGCGATTGCCTCCAGTACCAGGCTCATCCAGGTGAACTGCATCAAGAGCAGGATCGCGATGGAGGCCGGTACCTCCTGCACGCATTTATAGTAGAAAATGCTCACCAGGCCGCTGCTGGTACCCATGGCCGCCAGCTTCAGCTTCTCTTTAAATGACGTGCGGCGGCCCGCGTTGTCCGGCATCAGGTTACGTACCAGCACAATCGCCCAGAGGACAATCAGGCCAAACAGTGCCTGTGCGCCAGTCACGTCTCCCAGGGAGAAGCCTTCGCGGTAAGCAAATTTTACAATCGTGGAGAGTATGCCAAAACTACACGCGCCAAGAAAAACCAGGATGATTCCTCTGAACATAATATTCCCTGAACTTTAAAAAAGGTGATAAACTGAAATTTTGATGCGGGCGAATCCCCGGTAGCAGGTAGAAAGGCACTTACAGGTCGTGTAGCACGTAACCCGTGATAAAGATTTGTGTATGTGCTAAGTGGTATGGCATCTTGGTTTTGCTGGTACAAATGTACGGATTCCTGTGCTTGCATGCCAGTTTTACCCAGAGCGCTTCTGAAAGCCATGCCGCCAGACGAAGGGAGGCATGTGCTGGCCAATTGATAAAGCAACTTTTCCGTTCGGTATACCCCCGTTGTATCAGTTCTCTATACTGGCCTCCTCCATCAGGTGCGTGGCCTCTTTTTGGCCCAGGTAGCGGTCGATAACGTAATGCGCCACATACAGAAGCGGTGTGAGTAGGATAGCGATGCAGAATTTGTAGATGTAATTGATGATGGCGACAGACAGCACCTGCTCCATCGGCCAGTTCCCGAAGAGGAAGAACGCCACGAACAGCACCACAAAGCTGTCCACCAGCTGCGACACCAGCGTAGAGCCCGTTGCCCTGAGCCATATCTTGCTGCTGCCCGTAAACCTGCGCAGCCAATGAAACACCGTGGCATCCAGAAACTGCGAGAGCAGAAACGCAACCACCGAGCCGACAATGATGCCCAATCCCTGCCGGTATACGCTGTTGAAGGCATAGTTAATGTTAAACGGGTTGCCCTGCGCGTCGGTATTGTTCACGTCCAGCCAGAAAGGGGCAGGGGGCAGGCCCGTCACGATGCTGATCACCAGAAACGCATACAGGATCAGCAGCACGGTCAGTACGCTCACTTTCCGGACGCCCGCCTTGCCAAAGTACTCGTTGATAATGTCGGTGGAGATGAAGACAACTGGCCAGATAATGACGCCCGCCGTCAGGTTAAAGTCGAGCCGGGTATCGGCCAGTACCGGTATTTGCGCCCCTGGAATCCCCAGCAGGGCCTCAGCGGAGAATATTTTCACCCCGATCAGCTCGGCCAGCAAGGCATTGGCTATAAATATGGCACTCAGCACCAAAAACAGGTGCGTGCGTCTTTTTTCAGAAGGAGAGGTATGTTGCATCCGGAAGCGCTACTTGAGCCAATAAATCAGGACTAATTTACGTATGGATAATGGACGGTCTGGTCCATCAGGAAAAACTGGATTACCAGCGGTACAATGCCAGGCCCGGTCAGCACATCCGGCATGGAAAGCCATTTTCTCCGCATCATATGGGTTCTAGGTATAATTCACGACAAGGGTCGGGGTATAGGTTGCCTGCCTTTAGCCGGAATAACTGCCGTGTTACTCCCGGATGCAGAAGATGCTGCCTTCCTTTGCCAGGTCAGTGTCTGCAAACAATTCCTGCGCCTCTTGCAAAAGCGGGTTCAGGTCTTTGTAGCGCACCGAGAAGTGCCCGAGCAGCAGCCTGCGCACGCGGGCGGCGAGGGCCATCTCGGCCGCTTGCCGCGCAGTGCTATGGAAGGTATAGTGGGCACGCTCCCGGAGATCGTCGGCGAAGGTAGCCTCATGGTAAAGCAGGTCCACCTCCCGGAGCAGGGGCAGCAGCTCCGGCTTATAGCGACTGTCTGAGCAGTAGGCGTAGCTGCGGCTGCGCTTCGGCTCCAGTGTCACGTCTCTGTTGTAGACCACGATATGGCCCTGCTCATCGCGTATGTCCTCTCCCCATTTCAGGCGCACCAGCTGCGGCGGCGTCAGGAAGGAAGGTAGCTTTTCTTTGATCAGCGGGCGCGACTTCTGCTTCTCCCGGAACAGAAAGCCGCAGCAGGGCACCCGGTGCTCCATCGGGATGGTATGCACCGTGAGTTGCTTGTTCTCAAAAATCCTGGTATGCGCCGTCGTGTCCAGCTCATGGAAAATGAGGGGATAGCACAGGTTGGTGCCTGAGTACCTGAACTGAAGGCTTAAAATCTCGGAGAGGCCGGGAGGGCCGAAGAGGTGCAGGGGCACGTGGCGGCCCTGCAGGTGCATGGAGGAGAGAAGCCCCGGCAGGCCGAAGTAATGGTCTCCGTGCAGATGGCTGATATAAATATTGCAGATGCGCTGATGCTTTATCTTGTATTGCATCAGCTGCATCTGCGTTCCTTCACCGCAATCGATCAGGTGGTACTGGTTGTCAATGGTAAGGACCTGTGCGGTATGGTGTCTGTTTGCCGAGGGTGTGGCCGACGAACTGCCCAGTATCCTGAGTTCGAAATCCACAGCAGACGGCGCCCTTAGTCTTCTTTGTTGGTCAGATCCTGCTCAATCTCATGCAAAAACACACGGTCAATCGCTTCTTCCACAGTAGGCAGAATATTCAGGACAGAATCCAACTTCGAAATCGTGATGAGCTTCATCACGTGGTCCTGTAAACCAGTGAGGATCAAAAGGCCGCTGGACGAATTGCAGAGGCGGTTTGCAATCAGGATAGAGCTCAATCCCGAAGAATCAGTATACTTTACGTTGTTCAGGTCAAGAATTAAGTTCGTTATCCCCTCAGCGTTCAACTTCACAAACTCAGACTTTAGGTCTGGCGCAATGGATGTGTCCAGCTTTTTCTCGTCGATCGTGATAATTGTATAGTTTTCTTTCTTATCAATCGTGTACTTCATAGATCTACCAGTAAAGATTTAGATGCGAATGTACCAAAATCTACATTAACATTATTAATTTTTGATGTTAAAATTATTGTCACGAATATGCTCCTCTATGCGGGTTAGCACGTTTTCGTAGCTGTTTTTCTTGAATTCCTGGCCTGTAAAAACCTCATACAGTTCAATGTATCGCGCTGAGATGCCCGCCACGATAGCGTCTGTCATTTCGGGCACGTTTTGGCCGTCCTTGCCCTGAAAGCCGTTTTCGATCAGCCACTGCCGCACAAATTCCTTCGAAAGCTGCCGCTGCGGCTCACCGTTGGCCTGCCGCTCCGCATACCCCTCGGTGTAGAAATAACGGGAGGAATCCGGAGTGTGTATCTCGTCGATCAGATATATTTTCCCATCGTGGCGACCAAACTCATATTTGGTGTCAACAAGTATCAGTCCACGTTGTTCAGCCAGTTCCGTGCCTTTCTGAAATAAAGTGCGCGTATAGTGCTCTAATTTAAGGTAATCCTGCTCTAAAACAAGTCCTTGCGCCAAAATTTCTTCTCTGGATATGTCCTCATCGTGCCCTTCATCGGCTTTGGTGGTTGGCGTGATGATTGGCTCCGGGAGTTTGTCGTTCTCGCGCAGCCCCTCCGGCAGTGTCACCCCGCAGAGCAGCCGCTTGCCAGCTTTGTACTCGCGCCAGGCATGTCCGGCCAGATACCCTCTGATAACCATCTCCACTTTAAAGGGCTCACATCTGTAGCCTACCGTCACGTTCGGGTCGGGCGTGGAGAGCACCCAGTTGGGCACCAGCGACGCAGTGGCCTGCAGATTCAGGCTGGCAATCTGGTTCAGGACCTGGCCTTTATAGGGTATGGCGCGGGGCAGCACCACATCAAAGGCCGAGATGCGGTCTGTCGCCACAATGGCCAGTTTGTCCCCGAAGTAATACACATCGCGAACTTTGCCTTTGTAAAAGCCGGTCTGCCCGGGGAATGAGAAATTGGTTTCTTTTATGGCCTCCATAAAGTCTGTGTCATGAATTGCACTCAAAGTTAACTATAATTTGTAGGCCTTAAAATATTTCTGAAGGATACGGCTACACGGATAAGTAATCATCAAAATATAGTCGGGTAATTATATTGGATTATACTAGGTATAAATACTTATGGTTTTATACTATTGATGTTAGAAATTGCATAAAACTATACAATTGTGATAACTTGTATTTACAGCCAAGCTGAAAGTGCGGCACTTGAGCTTTTATGCAGAATGCTGTGTTACCGCACATTTGAGGTATACGATCCTCTTCGGGAATGGCGGTTGCGTAGCGCTGCGTGCGAGGCTGCTTTGCGCAACGCCTGCTGCATGCCTCCGTAGGAGAGAAGGCAAGGCATTGGGTGCTCAGTGGCAAAAAAGCTGCGTTTTATTTGGATTTGCTTTTTCCGTGCTTTATAATTGCAACATCAAGTCAATCATCCCTTCGGGAGTTGATTTATAAAGAAGAGTGGAGAGACAGGCTCTGTGAAACTCTAGCAACCTAACTAACGCGGTTAAGGTGCTAATTCCTGATTCCGGAACATCCGGAAGAATATAAATTGATACGATCATGAATAAGGGAATCGAGTCTACCAATCACAGTTTAGTTTTTTCGCCGGCAGTGCTTCTGCCGCATCCTTTCATCTCTATTTTGGCAAGGCAGAATTTCATGCGCACCTCCATGTGCGGCATGCGGTGTTGTTGCTGAGCTAAGCCTTTACCGCACCGCCTTTCGCAGCCTTGCGTTCTGCCTGTGATCATCATGCCATATACCCCCGTCCAGGCACCCATACATCCTCAAACCAACATTTAACCTTTTAACTGCAAAACCATGTCACAGCCACAGCATTTCGAGACCTTACAGTTGCACGCCGGCCAGGAAGTAGACCCGACCACGCAGTCGCGCGCCGTGCCAATTTACCAGACAACCTCTTTCGCCTTCAAAGACGCAGAGCATGGGGCCAACCTGTTTGCCCTGAAAGAGTTCGGCAACATCTATACCCGCATCATGAACCCCACCACCGATGTGTTCGAGAAGCGCATGGCGGCGCTGGAGGGTGGTGTGGCAGCCGTGGCCGTGGCCTCGGGGCAGGCAGCGCAGTTTATTGCCCTTAACAACATTGTGGAGGCCGGCGACAACATTGTGTCTACCCGGTATCTTTATGGCGGCACGTATAACCAGTTTAAGGTATCCTTTAAGCGTTTGGGCGTGGAGGCGCGCTTTGCCGAGAACGACGAGGTGGAAAGCTACGAGAAGCTGATTGATGACAAAACGAAAGCGCTATATGTAGAGACGATCGGCAACCCGCGCTTCAACATCCCGGACTTTGAGGCGATCGCGGCGCTGGCGCGAAAGCACGACATCCCGCTGGTGGTGGACAATACCTTTGGGGCTGGCGGATATCTTTTCCGTCCGCTGGAGCACGGGGCGAACGTAGTAGTGGAATCGGCCACCAAGTGGATCGGCGGCCACGGCACCAGCATCGGCGGTGTGATTGTGGACGGCGGAAACTTTAACTGGGGCAACGGCAAGTTCCCGCAGTTCTCCGAGCCCAGCGAAGGCTACCATGGCCTGAACTTCTGGGAGGTGTTCGGTACCGACGGCCCGTTTGGCAATATTGCCTTTGCCATCCGCGCCCGCGTGGAGGGACTGCGCGACTTCGGCCCTGCCCTGAGCCCATTCAACTCTTTCCTCCTGATCCAGGGCCTGGAGACGCTGTCGCTGCGCGTAGACAGAACAGTGCAGAACGCGCTGGAGCTTGCCACGTGGCTGGAGCAGCACGAGCAGGTGGAGGCCGTGAATTACCCGGGCCTAAAAAGCAGCAACTACCATGAGCTGGCCAAAAAATACCTCAAGCGCGGCTTCGGCGGTGTGCTGTCGTTCAAGCTCAAAGGAGAGCGCGCCCAGGCAGAGACGTTTGTGAACAGCCTGCAACTGGTGAGCCACCTTGCCAACGTGGGCGACGCCAAAACCCTGATCATCCACCCGGCCTCCACCACGCACCAGCAGCTATCGGATGCCGAGCAGCAAAGCGCGGGCGTAGAGCCAACCCTGCTGCGCGTGTCTGCCGGCATCGAGCACATCGACGACATCAAAGCGGATTTTGAGCAGGCGTTTGCTGCCGTAAAAAAACAACAGCCAGAGCCAGTACTTTAAATTTTATACACCTTATGCCTACACATCACCTTTTCACGCATACATCCACTTTCGAGCTGGAGTCCGGGGACACGCTCCCCGAACTCCGGCTTGCTTACGCCACCTACGGCACGTTGAATGAGCGGCGTGACAACGTGGTGTGGGTTTGCCACGCCCTAACCGGCAGCCCGGACTTTACCGACTGGTGGTGTGACCTTTTTGGTGATGGAAAACTATATGATCCGCGGGAGTGGTTTGTGGTGTGTGCCAATACCCTGGGAGGCTGCTATGGTTCCACGGGGCCGCTTAGCATCAACCCAAAAACGCAGCAGCCATATTACCATACCTTTCCGCAGGTGACCAACCGCGATGTGGTGGGTGCCTTCGACCTGTTGCGCCAGCACCTTGGGCTGGAACGGGTGCATACACTGCTTGGCGGCTCGCTGGGGGGGCAGCAGGCACTGGAGTGGGCACTGCAACAGCCGGAGATTTTTGAGCGGCTGGTGCATGTGGCCTCCAATGCCCGCCATTCTCCCTGGGGCATCGCCTTTAACGAAAGCCAGCGCATGGCCATCCGGCAAGACCCGAGTTGGGGCACTGCCACGGAGACGGCCGGTGCGGAGGGGCTAAAGACGGCGCGTGCCATCGCAATGCTCTCCTACAGACACTATAATACATATGCCGCCACGCAGCAGGAGCCGGGCAACAGCATCACAGACAACTTCCGGGCATCCAGCTACCAGGTGCACCAGGGCGAAAAGCTGGCAAAACGGTTCAATGCCTATACCTACTGGCATCTCTCCAAGGCCATGGACTCGCACCACGTGGGCCGCGACCGGGGAGGGCTGGAGAAGGCGCTTGCCCAGGTTAAGGCACGCACCCTGTTTGTGGGTGTAAACTCCGATCTGCTTTTCCCGGTGGAGGAGCAGCGGTTTATGCATGCGCATGTGCCCGGTTCATCTTTTTACCTGATTGACTCCAATTATGGCCACGACGGTTTTCTGGTGGAGTTCACGCAGTTGAAAGAGGCTATTGTGCAGTTTTACCAGGGAGAGCAGAAAGAAGCGGAGGTAGACTTTGAGCAGCAGGTAGGGTAAGCGAAGTTTCTGGAAGACTGCTTTCAGTAAGACTTATATCCTGCTGCGTTGAAGCGGAAACGCTTTTTTGGTAGCTCTGTGAGCAACGCCTGTCATGTTATACCAATATCAATTGATCGATACGCATATCCATGGCGCAGGCTCCAAAATCATAAATTTCCTGAATACTGAGGCATAACCTTGCTTTTCTTGAAGAGCAGTTATATCCCACTATCAAACATATTTTGCACAGTCAAATCTGCTGTTATACAAGAGAGCCGTACAGTTCGTAAAAGTCCCCCTTTGAAGGGGGCAGGGGGGATGAAAGGCGGGCGGAAGTACCTTTACTGCTCTTGCTTGATGAGAAACAGCTTCTAAAATACCACACATATGAATGTCCGCAGGGAGTGTCATCCCCCTAACCCCCTTCTTCTTAGAGGGCCCCTACCCCCAAGGGGGACAAAAGAGGGCGTTTTGTAACAGCAGATAGTAAACACTGCAGAAAATACTTCAAAGCGCAAAATCTATTCGATAATGGTATTAGGCCAGCCGTGTCATCGGCTTTTGCATGATAGCAAGGTTCTTTACTTACGATGGCCGTATAGGTAGCGGCAAACCTGCACTACTGCACAAGTTAGCCTTTATGGGGCTGCGTATATAAAGCTATACCCGAGAGCACGCATACCTTGAATTGACGTGTTTTTATATCTGGTAAAATTCAATTTTGCTAAATATAACCCAATTTTGTGTGCTTTTATTTTAAATACAGTAAATTAAATATATATTAATCTATAGAAATTGATGTTTTTACAGCTTTAAACTCAGATTGGTCGTACATATAAATAATTCTGAAGACGATTTATTTTGTACGGACATGAAAAGATATACCCTTCCTTACATTATCTGCATCCTGTTTATTTTTGTGTTTTCTTCATGCAGGCAAGATGGCCCTGCGCCCATTCGAAACATAAAGGGCGGGCCAAAATTATTGAGAGCGCAAACCAACTCGGCTTGCCAAACCTATACCTATTCGCAGGACCAGAAACAGAAGTCGCTGGGTATGGTTTTTACCAGGGAGGTGCTTGTCTCGTTTAAAGATGGACTTACTTCGGCACAGCAGCAGCAAAGCCTGGCAGCGTACGATTTTGTAAAGCAGCAAAAGGCAAAAGTGCTTGACAACTCGGCACAACTGTATCGCCTGGAACTGGTGGCCGGATTAAACTGCAGCCAGGTTGAGGAGGCGCTTCATCTGCTGGCCGACAACCCGGATGTGAGCTATGCCAGCCCCCTGTTTATGCAGGGCGATCAGTTGCTCGGCCTTACCAACGAACTTACCGTGACGATTGAGGAGGGGGGAGAGAATGCTTTGCAGCAACTGGCCGATCAGTATAATGCCGAAGTGCTGCCTGCACTTACAGAGCATATATATGTGCTGCGGTTAAACAAGAATGCGACAAGCGATGCGCTGGCGCTGGCTGAATTTTTACAAGGCGAGAGCGGAATTGTGCGTGCAAATGCAGACTTCGTGCGAACCAAAAATTAGCGGTATTCTATACACACAGTAAATCAGATCTGTACTTTTACTAAACAAATCGGCCCCGCCTCCCTATTGGAAGCGGGGCCGATTTGTTTTCTATCTGATCCGGGAAACGACCGATTCAGAAATACCGGAGCACGTTAGTGTAGGTATACCGCCTTTACGCGGTTGCGGAGGTTATACCCCGAGGCCATCACCTCGCCATAGGCACCTGCTGTCCGGATGGCGATCAGGTCGCCGCGATTCGTTTCGGGCAGCAGTACCGCCTTGCCAAAGCAATCCGAAGACTCACAGATCGGGCCCACCACATCGTAACGGACTTCCGCAGCGGTGCTGGTCAGGTTTTCGATTTTGTGGTATGACTGGTAGAGCGCCGGACGGATCAGCTCGGTCATGCCGGCATCCAGAATGGCAAAGTTGGTGTTCTGCCCGTTCTTGATGTATAGCACTTTCGAAATAAGTGTTCCGCTTTGCGCCACCAGCGCACGACCAAGCTCAAAATGCACTTCCTGCCCCGGCCTGATTTCCAGGAACTGGTTAAAAAGGCCAAAGTAAGCTTCGAAGTCAGGTATAAGCTGCTGCTCCGGGTGATAGTAATCCACGCCCAGGCCGCCTCCCACATTGATGTGCTGAAGCTGGATGTTGTGCGCCAGGAACCACTCCTGGAACTCATTCACCCGGGTGCACAGGTTCTTAAACACCGACAGGTCCGTGATCTGCGACCCGATGTGGAAGTGGATACCGATCAGCTCGATGCTGGAGAGCGTTTGCAATTGTGCAAGCACATGCTCTAGCTCCCAGGCATTGATGCCAAACTTGTTCTCCTCCAGCCCGGTGGTGATGTACTTGTGCGTGTTGGCGTTCACGTTCGGGTTGATGCGCAGCGCGATGCGCGCCACCTTGCCCTTTTTAGCTGCCAGCTCGTTCAGTACCTCCAACTCGTGGCTCGACTCGCAGTTGAAGCAGAAGATGTCCTGCTCCAGGGCGTAGTTTATCTCCTCATCTGATTTGCCTACCCCGGCAAACACAACTTCTTTCGAAGCAAAGCCATTCTCGATGGCTGCCCGTATCTCGTTGCCGCTCACACAGTCGGCACCAAAGCCGTTTTGGCGCATTTCGTCGAGCACAGGGGTGTTGGCATTCGCTTTCAGGGCATAATGCACATGGAAATCATACTTGTCAGCTTCCTGCCTTGCGGCTTGCAGCGTCTGGCGCAGCAGGTTTAAATCGTATACATAAAAAGGAGTGGGGTGCTGTTGCAACTCCTCTAAGTTCAGGTTAAGCATTCGCTTTGTTTCTCTCAAAAATTCCGTCGTTCAGTTTTGTCAGGGCCTCTACTTTGTTGCCGGTGTCTATCAGCAGACTGATGTTGCTGCGGCTTCCACCGAAGGAGATCATCCGCAGCGGGATTTCCTTCAGCGACTCAAAAATCCGCAAGCCGGGGCCGCTGTCCTTGGCAATAAAATCGCCTACCACGCAGATGATGGTCTGCTCCTTGTCTACCTCTACCTGGCCAAATTTCTCCAGCTCCGCCACGATCTCGTCCAGAAACCTGTCGTTGTCGATGGTCAGGGACACGGCTACCTCGGAGGTGGTAATCATGTCGATCGGCGTTTTATACCGCTCGAACACCTCGAACACGCTGCGCAGGAAACCATAGGCCAGCAACATGCGGCCCGATTTGATCTTGATGGCCGTGATGCCATCTTTTGCCGCCACCGCCTTGATGCTACCGCCCACCCGCTCCGCGGAAATGGTCGTGCCTTTGGCCTCCGGCTCCATGGTGTTGAGCAGGCGCACCGGTATGTTTTTCTGCTTGGCCGGTGTCACGCTGCTCGGGTGCAGGATCTTGGCCCCGAAATAAGCCAGTTCCGCCGCCTCGTCAAACGACAGCTGCGCAATCGGGTAGGTGTTCTTCACGATGCGCGGGTCGTTGTTGTGCATGCCGTCGATGTCGGTCCATATCTGGATCTCGTCTGCGTCGGCGGCAGCCCCGATCAGGGAGGCGGAGTAATCCGAGCCGCCCCGCTTCAGGTTGTCGATCTCCCCGAACGTGTTGCGGCAGATATACCCCTGCGTGATAAACAGCGTAGCCTCCGGGTATTTGGCCAACTCCACTTTCAGTTGCTTCGCGATGTATGGGGCATCCGGCTCCTCGTTCTCATCGATCTTCATGAAGTTGAGTGCCGGAAGCAGCACCGACGGGATGCCGTTCTCCTCCAGGAAAAACTGGAACAGGGCTGTAGACAAAAGTTCGCCCTGCGCCAGCACCGCCCGTTCCTCGTGTATCGTGAACAGGTCTTGGGTGAAGGCGCGCAGGTGGTCGAAATGGGTTGTCAGCAGGCTATTGGCTTCTTTCTTCTTGTCGGCGGTGGTGTAGAGTTCCTCCACCACCTGTTTATATTTATCGTGCAGCGCGTCGATGAGCGCATTGGCTTCTTTGTTCTTGTTCTGGTACAGCGTCTCGGCTATTTGTACCAACGCATTGGTGGTGCCCGACATGGCAGACAGCACCACAATTTTAGGCTCCCCGCTCTGGATGAGCGCAGAAACCGACCTCATTCTCTCAGCAGATCCCACAGAGGTACCGCCGAACTTCAGTATTCTCATTTATATAATTGAAAAATGAATGATAGTTATATCGCAAAAATAGCAAAAAACACCGCAACATGTTTCATATCTCTAAAGCATTGTCCTAAAAAAAGAGGCTGCCCAGTGGGGGTAGCCTCTTTTTTTAGGGGCGGGGGTATACATCCCTTAGTTCTTCAGCACTTTAAGCGTGCCGTTTGCCCCGTTGCCTGAGAGTTTGAGCAGGTAAATGCCTTTCGTTAAGGTGCCCAATTGCATCGTGCATTCGTTCACGCCTGTCTGGAGCATCACTTGCTGCGTTTGCTGCGCCTTGCCCTGCAGGTCGAACAGTTGCAGGGTGGCTTTGCTGTCGGTCAAGGCGGTTACAGTCACGTTCAAGGCGGCGTCGAACGGGTTCGGATAAGCCTGCAGGCGCAGTTGGGCGGCAACGCCTTGGGTGCCCACGGCTATCACGCGGCTGTACTCATGCTCTCCGCTGAAATCTACCTGCTTCAGGCGATAGTAGGTCGTCCCGGTAAGCGGGTTGCGGTCCACGAAGCTATACCTGTTTTTGGTGCTGCTGTTCCCGCTGCCCGCTACTGTGCCAATGGCCCTGAACACTTTACCGTCGGTGCTGCGCTCTACCACGAACTCTTTGTTGTCTGTCTCGGTGGCAGTGAGCCACTGCAGCGTCACGAAGGAGTGCTGTACGCTGGCGGTAAAATAGGCCAGCTCTACCGGGAGCGGTGCATACGGCGCAGGTTGACTTGAGGCAGAATACATCCGAACGAGAAGCGGCACATCCGTAGTTGCACCTTTTGTGTCAGTCGTGCGCATCGTGAAGGTATAGTTTCCGGGTTGAAGTGCGTTTTGGTTTGTGACAGCCAACTGGAGCTTTAGATAGCTGCGTAGTAGAAATCCTGCTGTTTTTCAACTCATTCAGGCTCAACTAAGGGAAAGTGTTTATCACATCTATCCAGGCATTACGTGCATCGCCATTCTATGTGCCAGCGAAGTTTACCCCGCACACATCGGACACTGTGCCCGTCATGCCGCTTTGTGCACTGAGAATGGAAATCTCCGATATGCTCAGCTTGATGTCGGCTATAATGCCTAAGCCAAAGGCAGAGAGGAGCACATAGAATTCGTAAAAGTATTATGTTTTTTATGCTATAATGTGAACGAATATAAAATTTAGCATATTTAAAAGTAGTATATTTAAGTGTATAGATATTAGATTTGTGTAATTAATTCTGAACGAAAAATAATTATTATCGCAAGGATGCGGCTAAAGACTTACAGGAATGTTTTAGGGGCATATCGGGTTTAATTAGTAACACATGCATAATGTGTTATATACAATATAGAATGTTGATAAAGCGAATTATTTGTCCAGATATTAGAAAATACCGCACAGGCATAGCACATGCCAAATATTGTGGCAAGCAGATGTATGTAGGATAAGTTATATTATACTAACTTAATAAGGATGCTAGCCGCATTTCCGCCGAAGCCAGCGGCATTGATAAGGATGCGCGAATAGTGCGCTGGTTGTGATGAGGAAGGAAGGAGAGCAGGGTATGGGAGGGCTGTGTGGCGTTGGCCGCTCAAGATAGCGGTGGCATACTGCAGGCTGAGTGCCCCGGAGGCACCCAACGTGTGCCCGATCAGCCATTTGTTGGTGGTGATGGCAGGCATGTGGTTCCCAAAAACAGCTTGGATGGCAGCCAGTTCGGCGCTGTCGCCGGCGCGGGTGCCAGGGGTATGGGTAATGATGAGGTCTACGTGGCGGTCGTGCTCGGGTAGCTGTGCCAGTGCATGCCGCATCGCCTTCTGGAAATTCTCCCCCGCCGCGGAAATACCCGTTTTACTCACAAGCTTCTCAAAGCCAAAGCCCACCGCCTCGATCACGCAGTTGCCCGGCTGCAACTGACTTGCCGCCACCTGCTCCAGCGCGAAAACCGCAGCCCCCTCACCCAAGGCGAAGGTGTTCTGCTTCTCCACGGCAAAGGGCTGGCAGGGGAAGGGGGCATCGGCCAGTTTGGAGTAAATGCCGACGGCCTTCATCTGGGCAAGCGTGAAGGGGGTGAGCGGTGCCTCGGTGCCACCGGCCAAAAAGCGCTGCGCCATCCCCGCCTTCAGCCACGCCACGCCATTCGCTACCGCCATCAGGGCCGTGCTGCACGTTATGGAGTGGCTGATCTGCGCGCCGCCCGCGTTTACGGCGTGGGCCACCCAACTCGAGAGGTTGCCCAGGGTAGTGGTGGGCGATGCGCTTGAGGAAACTGTGTGGCCTTGCTGAAACGCGTCGAAATGCTGTTCAAACAAGCCGGTAGCCCCACGCGATGAGCCAATGTTCACGGCCAGGTCATCCGCAGGGTTTTCGCTCTCATTCAGCCAGCCTGCCTCTGAAGCTGCTTGCCGCGCGGCATAAATGGCCATCAGAACAGAGCGGTCGAGTTGCCTGTAGTTTGGATTTGCCTGAAGCAGTTGCTGCAGCGCATGCTCTGCGGCATCAGGCAGCGCGGCAATGGGCAGTAGCTGCCCCTGATGCGCAACAGAAGTAAAAGCCGGTATACCTGCCCGATAGGCAGCCTCCACGGTATGGGCATTATGCCCGAGCGGGGAAATGACTCCGGTTCCCCGGATGACGATATATGATGTCGCAGCTTCCATGCGCGGGCAAAGGTACAGGAAAATCGCAAACTGTCTGCCCGCCCCCAGTTAGAGGAGCAGGCAAAGCAGGTGAACAGAGGGTGAAGAATTAATCGTGCAGCACAGTCTTGTCGGGGCGGGGGTATGGGTTGGTGCCACTAACTACTTCCTGCATCCCCAGGATAGTCTGGTATACCTGCTCCAGCTGCTCGTTGGTGATGCAGTAGGGCGGGATGATGTAGATGATATTGCCAAGCGGGCGCAGGATAACGCCGTGGTCCAGAGCGAAGCTATACAAGGTGTCCCGAAGGTCGCTAAAGTAGGAACTGGTACCGTCGTTGAACTCGACAGCTAAGATAGTGCCGCGCTGGCGCACCTCCTGTATGTAGGGCAAATGCTGGATGCGCCCTGCAAAAGCTGCATGCCGCTGACTGATGCGCCGGATGCTTTGCTGCGTCTCGTCCTGTACCAGCAAGTCGAGGCTGGCAAGCCCGGCGGCGCAGGCTACGGGGTTAGCGGTATAGCTGTGCCCATGGAAAAGGGTTTTGCTCTTGTCGTCGTGCAGGAAAGCCTCGTAGATTTTCTCGTTGCAGGAGGTTGCGCCCAAGGCCATTGTGCCGCCCGTCAGGCCCTTGGACATGCACACCACGTCCGGCTGGTGCCGCATATAGGCCGAGGCGAAGGTATGGCCCGTGCGCCCAAAGCCCGTCATCACCTCATCGGCAATGGTCAGGATGTTGTGTTCCTCGCAAATGTACAGGAGTTTATCTAACACTTCGGGGGTATACATCACCATGCCCGCGGTGCCTAGCACCAGTGGCTCATATATAAACGCGGCCACGTCATCGCCGGTAGCAAGCGTTTCAAATTGCCTGATCGTCTGCTCTTCTTTACCCGCCACCGGCACATCCACAAATTCCACTTCAAAGAGGTATGGCCAGAAGGGAGCCGTGAAAGCGCTGCGCGCGCTCACGGCCATGGCCCCGAACGTGTCGCCGTGGTAGCTATCGCGGAAAGCAATGATCTTCTTTTTAGGTGTGCCGAGGTTGTTCCAGTATTGGATCGCCATTTTCAGGGCCACTTCCACGGCGGTAGAGCCGTTGTCGGTATAAAATAGGCGGCTCTGGCCCTTGGGAAGAATCTGAAGGAGACGCTCGGCAAGTTCTACGGCAGGGGCATGCGTAAAGCCCGCGAAGATGACGTGCTCCAGCGTTTGCAACTGCTCCGCTACCTTTTTGGCGATGTAAGGATGTGCGTGCCCATGCAGATTCACCCACCACGAGGCCACGGCATCTATATAGCTTGTACCATCCTCGGCATACAGCACCGCACCCTCTCCGCGCACTATCGGCACAGGCAGGGCGGCGGTTTTCATCTGGGTATAAGGGTGCCAGATAACGTTCTGGTCGCGTTGTGCTAAGTTCATAGTGTTCTGGTATCGTTTTTCTGAATTAGAGATTGGGTTACAGCTTGATAATGTGAAAACCCACCCCTGCCCCTCCGAGGAGGGGAATTTCCTATAAAGTAAAAAATCTTTCTCGATTAATAATATTGGGTAATTTCCTGTTTAGATTCAGTATTGTAACGCTTAAAACTTAAATAACCGTCCTTGCTGGTATAAAGAACACAGCAGGGACGGTTATGTTGAAGTATGGGCAAATTGAGCGTACAGGTTATATCAAATTATACCTCGGTGTATTTACAAACAGGCTTTAAAGTCCTCGGCGTATTTTGCCACGGCTTCTTTGCAGAAATCGGCTTCCTGCCGGATAGAGGGCAGGCGGCGCAGGCCGGTATAGTTGATGATAAAATCCTCGGAGGCTGCGTTTTCCTCGCCGTTGAAGATGATACCCGCCACCGGCACTTTGCGGTAGCGCAGCACTTCAGCCGTCAGGAGTGTATGGTTGATGCTGCCCAGGTAGTTGCGGGAAACCAGCACCACCTCCAGCCCGAGTTGCTGCACCAGGTCCAGCATCAGGAAGCGCTTGTTGATGGGCACCATCAGTCCGCCGGCACCCTCTACCACCAGGTTGTTTTCGGTTTGGGGCAGCTGCATGCCGTGCACATCAATCTCTATACCCTCGGCAGCGGCGGCGCGGTGTGGAGAGGCGGCCATTTTCAGGCGGTAGGCTTCCGGGTGAAATTGGGATACGGGGTTAGATACCAGACTCATAACAGTGTCGGTGTCTGTGAAATCCAGGCCACCTGCTTGCACAGGTTTCCAGTAATCGGCCTGAAGCGCCTCGGTCAGGATGGCGGCGGCAACCGTTTTGCCTACATCCGTTCCGATGCCTGTGATAAAGTAGCTTTTCATTTTCCTTGGGCTATGGCCTCCGCGAGGCCTTCAATTTCCTGTAATGTATTATAGGCATGCACAATCACCCGCAAACGCTCCTGGCCTTTCGGCACGGTGGGGCTGAGCACGGGGCGCACATCAAATTTCTCCTTCTCTAAAAACAAAGCCAGGTCTTTCAGCTTCGCGCTGCCGCCTTCGTCCACAAACACTGAGAGAATCGCACTCTCGGCGGCGGGACAGCGAATGCCTGCTATCTTGTTCAGTTGGGTAGCTAAATGCCCGGCCAGCATTTTAACCTTTTGCCGCTCGGCATCCATTTCCGGCAGCAGGGTATAGCCGCATTTCAGGACCAGCAGCGCATGGGTTGGCAACCCAGTGGTATAAATAAACGCCCGACTGAAATTGATCAGGAAGTTGCGGAGCGCCTGCGGCCCGACCACGGCGGCTCCGTGCGCGCCCATGGCCTTGCCATACGTGATGACCTGCGCAAACACCTGCTCCTGCAAACCCAAGGCCACGGTCATTCCCTCGCCTTTCGGTCCGTAGAGGCCGACGGCATGAGCCTCGTCAACAATCAGGGCGGCATCTGCCTGTTGGCATAGCTGTGCCAACTCCTGTAGCGGGGCTTTGTCGCCTTCCATCGAGTACACCGACTCAACCACCACGTATACCTGCCCGGTAGCATGCTGCAGCTTTTGCTTCAGGTCCTGCAGGTTGTTGTGCCGGAAGCTGTAGCTCTTCGCGAAGCTCAGGCGCAGGCCGTCTTTCATCGAGGCATGGCTGGCCTCGTCGTAAAACACGGTGTCGCCGCGCTGTGGCAGGGCAGACAGCAGCCCGACGTTCGCCGCATACCCCGAGTTAAACAGCAGCGCGGCCTCTCCGTGGTGGTAGCGGGCTATCGTTTCCTCCAGTTCCTCAAACAGTAAATGGTTGCCAGACAAGAGCCGGGAGCCGGTTGCCCCCAACGGTAAATGGCTGTAGTGCTGCTCCGCCGCCTGTATGGCAGCCCGCAACTTTTCGGAGCGGGCCATACCCAGGTAATCGTTCGAGCAGAAGTCGGTAAGGCCGGTGGTGGTTTTGAGTTGGCGCAAGTTGCCTTGCGCCGCCCGTTCCGTCAGCTTATCCTGCAGCTTTTTTAAGGCGTTATTTTTTGAGACGTTAGCCATAAGACGTTAGATTTCAGACTTTCACGAATTGCGTTTAACAGAAATGGAAAGCCTATTGTCTAGCGTCTAGCATCCAGCGTCTACTACTTCTTCTTTGAATGATTTGCGTGGGGATAGTCCCAGCAGCGCGAACATTGCCTTGTCCTGATCGAAATCGGGGTTTGGCGTGGTAAGCAGTTTCTCTCCGGTAAAGATGGAGTTTGCGCCAGCCAGGAAGCAAAGTGCCTGCTCGGTCACGTCCATCTGCTCGCGGCCCGCCGACAGGCGCACCATGGTTTGCGGCATCAGGATACGGGCCGTCGCGATCATGCGCACCATCTCCCATACCGACACGCGCGGCTGGTTAGCCAGCGGCGTGCCTTCTACGGGCACCAGCGCGTTTACCGGCACAGATTCCGGGTGCTTCTCCATCGTGGAGAGGGTATAAAGCATTCCGATGCGGTCCTCGTCCGTCTCGCCCAGGCCAATAATGCCGCCGGAGCAAACCGAGATACCTGCTTTGCGCACGTTGTTTATCGTTCCCAGACGGTCGTCGTAGGTACGGGTTGTGATGATCTTATCGTAGTGTTCTTCGGAGGTGTCGAGGTTGTGGTTGTAAGCATACAGGCCCGCCTCTTTCAGGCGCTCTGCCTGGTACTCGTTTACCATACCCAGGGTACAGCAAACCTCCAGGCCCATGTCGTTCACACCCTTCACCATGTCCAGCACCTTGTCGAAGTCGCGGTTGTCGCGCACTTCGCGCCAGGCAGCGCCCATGCAAAAACGGGTAGACCCGCCTTCTTTCGCGCGTTGGGCAGAAGTAAGCACCTGCTCCTGCGTCAGGAGTTTGTGCACGTCTACGCCAGTGTTGTACCGTGCCGCCTGCGGACAGTACGCGCAGTCCTCGGAGCAGCCGCCGGTTTTCACGGAAAGAAGGGTACATACCTGCACCTCGCCGGTCGCCTGGAATTGCTTGTGCACATTGGCCGCCTCAACGACCAGCTCCAGCACTGGCTTATAATAAATCGCTTTTATCTCCTCCAGACTCCAGTCGGTTCGGATGTCGGTTTTCAGTCCGTTTTGGGTCATGCTCCTCGTGTTTAGGTTACGAAGGTAATTTGAAGATTTAGGAATTAAAAATCAAAAAAAGGAGCGGAATCCGTGGATAAATAGCTAAGTGATTCAGCGCTTGCGGGTTTTCTGTGGAAAAATCGGTTTGTGAATTTGTTGAGAAAAATGCCGCCTGATGCACCGGTGGTAGATTGGACACAAAAAACGCCTCAGGGGAGAGAGGCGTAGGGGATTCTGAGTTAACAAATATAATTGTGATGTCAGGTTCGATTGAATAGAAACTTATAAATCAAACTCGCAGATTAAAGGCAGATGATCGCTTACTGTTAACCAATGATCTCTTTGCCCTAATCGGACTTCAGTTAACTTGTCTGAGAATTCCTTGCTGCCAAAAACATAATCGATATGGTATGGCTTTTCCGGATTCCGATGAACATAGAAAGTTGGCTGTGTCTCTTTGCCCTGATCCTCCCCTGTATAGGTATGATAAAGGCTTTCCATGCCCACTAGCCTTAACTCGTTCACGACATCCGAATGATTCCACCACCTGTCCCATTGATCCCAGATAGCGTTGCTATTGAAATCCCCTGCAATTATAGCGTTAGATAATTCATGCTTGTTGACTTGAAGGTATTTCCATAGTTGGCCGATGTACCCAAAATTTGGAGAGTTATTTTGGTGTGTCCAAACTGCCAATAAGTCAAAATTGTTATTTATGGTACAAGGGAGAAAGTGTTTCACATGGTGATCCTGAAAGGCGTTGCTCCAATTCAAGGGTTTTAGGTCAATATCTTTGGATGCAAATACACCTATGCCCTTGTTTTTCGTGTCTCCAATCCATAGATGATTCTCAGCCCATAACTGATAGGCTTTATGAGGGGTTCGCGCGGGGTCTTCGCACTCTTGAATTATATATAAGTCAGCTTTAAACTCGATGAGATGCTCAAACTTATTTCTAAATGCGCCATTACAATTCCAGCTTACAATTTTCAAAGCAGCAGACGTTCTAATGCAACAAACATGTGTAAATTTGTGAATGTTCTGAAGCTGGGTATACTATATGTCTATATATCCTATACCCTGAAACAAGAAAAGCACCCGTTCCTTGGTGCTTTTCTGAGGATTTATTTCTCTTCCACCACCACCCCGTTGCGGTATACCACGGTTTTGAGCGTCTTGCCTGCCTCGTCCTGGTATTTCCAGTTGCCGGTTTCGCGGTTGTTCCGGAACTGGCCGGTTACTTCCACTTTGCCGCTCTCGAAATACTGCTTGTAGGGGCCAAAGCGGCGGCCGTCTTTGTGGTTTGTTTCTGACTTTAGCTTGCCGGAAGGGTAGAACTCCTGACTGATGCCCACAATATTCCCTGCTTCATACAGTGTCTTGGTTTTCACGGTGCCGTTTTCGTGGTATAGCAAGCGCTCGCCGGTTAGTTTGTTGTTGCTGAAGCTCTCGCTGAGCTGCACCTTTTTGCCGGGGGCATCGAAGTAAATCTTCCAGTTGCCGGTTTGCTTCTTGTCCTTAAACTGTTCCTCTGCCTTTATATGGCCAGACGGATAATAGGAGGTCAGCTTGCTGTCGTTGCCGTTGTTGCTGTAGGTGGCTTCCTCGCGCAAGGTGCCGTCCTCGTAGTAGAACTGCGTGAGCCCGGTCGGGTTGCCGTTCTTGTAGTTGATCACGCTGCGCAGCTTTCCGTTTTCGTAGTATGCCTTGGACGCGCCGTGCGTTTTGCCCGCCACAAAGCTGCCCTCGGTGCTCAGTTTGCCGCTGCGGTAGTAGCTTTTAAAACGGCCTTGTTTCTCACCGGCGGTATGCTGCACCTCTGTCTGTACCTGGCCGTTGTCGAAGTAGGTTTTATAAGATCCCTCCAGCATGCCATTGCGGTAGTTGGCCTCTGTTTCGGGGTTGCCGTTCGGGTAGTAGGTTTTGGCCGGACCGTTCTGGTTGCTGTTTTTGTACGTGATCTCAGACCTTACTTTGCCGGAGGGGTAATAGTCGCGCACCAGGCCATCGGGGAAACCGTTTACGAACTCCGTCTCTTTTTTCACCGTGCCGTTCTCATAAAACGTCCGGAACAGCTTGCTCTGTTTGTCGTTTTCGTAGTTGCCTTCCTGCAGCAGGGTGCCATCGGGGGTATAGGCTTTAAAAGGGCCCTGCTTCTGGTCCATCACATAGGTTAGCTGCAGTTTGGGGGTGCCGTTCGGGTAGAACTCGGTATACACACTGTCCTTTTTCCCCTCCACGAATTTCATGAGCGCTTCCTGCTCCCCGGTAGGGTAGTAGCGGGTATAATAACCGACAATGGCGGAGTCGGGGGTAATAAAGTATACCTCCTTTACCGCCGTGTGCGCGCCATCGTGGTACGTGACGATTTTGGTTTGGGCCGAGGCAAAGGTATAGGGGAGGCTCAGCAAGAAAAGGGTCAGCAGTGATTTATACATATAGTAACAGCGATAAAATACTACGGCAACCAAACCAATGTGATAAAAGGAGCGTTGCCCGAAAACTAACAAAAGCCAGGGCGCAAGAATTCAAACGGGCAAAAATGCATCCGGATGGTCACGTATCCTACAAAAAAAGGAGCCTTACGTCATGAACGTAAGGCTCCTGTCAAATTATATGCCCAAAGGCGAAATTACATCTTTTCGATCACGATAGACGAAGCGCCGCCGCCGCCGTTGCAGATACCGGTCACGCCGATCTTACCGCCTTTCTTGTCCATCACGTTGCAAAGCGTCACCAGGATCCGGGCACCTGAGGCTCCCAGCGGGTGACCCAGGGACACCGCGCCGCCAAACACGTTCACGTTGCCGCCTTCCAGGCCCAGCTTCTGATTGTTGGCGATGGATACGACAGAGAAGGCTTCGTTAATCTCATAGAAGTCTACGTCAGAGGCATCCACGCCGGCGTTTTTGAGTGCCTTCGGTATGGCCAATGATGGGGTAGTGGTGAACCAGATCGGGTCCTGCTCCGCGTCTGCAAAGCCCAGGATTTTCGCGATCGGCTTCAGGCCCAGCTCCTCGGCTTTCTCCTTGCTCATGAGCAGCAGTGCCGCGGCACCGTCGTTCAGGGTAGAGGCATTGGCAGCTGTCACGGTGCCCGCCTTGTCGAACACGGGGCGCAGGCCTGCAATCTTCTCGAAGTTTACCTTTTTGAATTCCTCGTCTTCCGAGATCACCAGCGGGTCTTTGCCGCGCTGCGGCACCTCTACCGGTACGATCTCGTCTTTCAGCAGCCCGGCCTCGTTGGCCTCTGCCACTTTCTTGTAAGAGCCAATCGCGTACTCGTCCTGCATCTCGCGCGTGATCTTCATCTCGCGGGCCGTGTTCTCGGCGGCGTTACCCATGTGGAAGTCGTTGTATACGTCCCACAGGCCATCTTTCAGCAAGCCGTCTGTCATCTGGCCGTGGCCAAGCTTAGCACCGAAACGGGCTTTGTCAAGATAATACGGCACATTCGACATGCTTTCCATACCTCCCGCCACAATCACATCCTTGTGGCCCAGCATAATGGCCTGCGCCGCAAACATGATCGCCTTAGAGCCTGAGGCGCACACTTTGTTCACGGTGGTGCACTCCACCTGGTAGCCAAGCCCGGCGTACACGGCCGCCTGGCGGGCAGGGGCCTGGCCCACGTTTGCCGATATCACGTTGCCCATGATCACTTCCTGCACCAGGTCCTTGTCTACCCCGGCTTTTTCAAGAGCCCCTTTGATGGCTGCGGCACCCAGCTGTGTGGCCGTAAGGCTGGCCAAAGCGCCTCCAAAACTGCCAATCGGCGTTCTGACAGCCGAAATAATATATACTTCTTTGGTTTGCATAATTTTACACTAAATGATTTTGTCCTGTGAAGTTAGCACGATTCCGGGAGATTACCAAACGTTCGTTAGGCAAGCCGGGCCGTGGCTGCTATACCTTGTTTTACGCGGCGACGCAGGTTTGGTCGGCCTTTGCTTTTCTGTGGTTGAGGTATGGCCGGTGGCCGAGATGAACGAGGACAGGGGAAGACCCGGTGTTTCATGTGAGGGTATATCCACGTGCTTTCGATTTGCAGCCTGGTCAGGAAGCAGTCGAGGTTTTGAGCAGGCGCTTATACATCCGGGGCCGGAATAGCTCTACCAGGATCGAGCTTATAGCTCCTCTGCATACCCCTTGAGGCTGGTGAGGGGCTGGGCGGTGCGCATAAACTGGCCGGTGCCAAAGGCCACCTCCCTGCCGCTTTCGTTGTATAGTGTCGCTTCGGCTACAAACAGCTGCTTGCCTTGGGTCCTGATCGTCCCGACGGCTTTCAGGAGCCCGCCCGTTACGGGCCGGGTGAGATTGAGCTGGAAGGAGGAGGTCACGATAAACACATCCTGCACCACAGAGGCCACCGCAAAGTAGGCCGCATCATCCAGCAGCTTGAAGTATACCGAACCATGTATGGCGTTGGCCCCATGAAAATAGCGGGGCGACACCGGCAGCGTGAGCTCCGCCTTTGCGTGCTGCACGGCAATGGTGCTGCCCGTAAAAAGCTCCTGCACGTTTGCCTGGTGGTATACCCGTTCGAGCCGGCGGTAATGTTCTGCTGTGTCCATGTGTCGGATGTTATGGTGTTGGCGCTTACCAATCGGGTTTAGCGGTGTCCGGCTTTTTTGATGCTTTTTTGGGAAGCTGCTGTATATACTGCAGCTCGGCGTTGCGCATGGCATCCAGCAGCAGGCGGGCCTTTTCGGGGCTCATGTTCATTTGTTGCAGGCGTGTGCGGCGCGTCTGCGCCAGCGGGTCGTCTGCTGCGGCATTCTCGGCGCTCCGGCCGCGCTGCTGTTGCGGGGCATCTGCCTGCCCTGCGGGGTTCAGTCCTTCCACATCGCCTGCCTCGGTGCCGCTTTGCTGTTCCCGCTCCTTTTCGCCATCGGCGTTCTCTTTCGGGCTTGTGCCTGTGCGTTGCTCTTGCTGCCCGTTCCGGTCTTCCTGGGGTTTGTCGGTTTCCTCTTCCAGGTTGCCCCCGGCATCGGGTTTTTTCCGGGGCTGCGGCTCCAACGCTTCGGCGGCGGGCGGCGGTGTCGTCAGGCTGTCCGGGGCAGGGTTTTCCGGGTTGTCGGGCAACTGCTCCCGGTCGCTGTCTTCCTGCGCCTGCGGGTGAAGCGCCACATACTTTTTCAACAACTCATAATTATAACGTGCCGCGTCATTTTCCGGCTCGGCTATCAGCGCGGCTTTGTAGAGGGGGAGCGCCTGGGCATACTTTTTATACTTCACCGCGATGTTGCCGAGCTGCAGGTGCGCCACGGCCCGCAAATGGTGGCTCGGGTGGCTGGCCAGCACGCGGTATTCATCCTGGGCCTGCGGCCACATGTTCGCCTTGTAGTATGCGTGCGCCAGGTTCAGTTGCAGTTGGTCGTCCTGCACGCCCAGCTCATGCACCAGGTAGTTGTAGGCGACAATGGCTTCGGTATACTCTTGCCGTTGGAAGGCGGCGGCCCCTTGCCGGGCATACTCGTTTACGCGGGAGATGGTGTTGAGCCCGGCACCAAAGAAGCTGATCAGGAAAACAAGCAGGAACACGAGTTTCATATCCGGATCAGTTTTACCGTGATCAATACATCCAGCACGATGAGCGCCAGCGCCAGCGCCAGCGGGTACACGTATTTGTTGGCGGTCACATCAATGGTTTTGCTCTCCCGCCTCTCGCCTTCAATGTTGTTGATGGCCGTGATGAGGCGGCTTACCTCGCTCACCCGGTCGCTTACCTCAAAGTACTGCCCGCCCGTCAGGTCGGCCAGTTGCACCAGGGGTGCGGGGTTCAGCTGGGTCGTGACGAGGCGGTTCTCGCTGTCGCGCCTAAAGCCGCGCCCCACCGGAATGCGGCTACCCTCCAGGGTGCCCACGCCGAGCGTATACACCCGGATGTTCTGCTCCCGAAGCTGTACGGCCAGCGCCTCCACGTCTCCGCCAAAATCCTCTCCATCGCTGATCAGCACCAGGATGCGGGCTTTCTGCTCGGTGGTTTCGGGCCTATTTAGCTGGCTCAGCTTCGCCAGCGTAAGCTGCAGCACGGGGCCGTAGTCGGTACCGGAATGGGGGAGGAGGCTCGTCCGGAGGGTTTGGGTATAGAGCTGCAGCGCGTTCTGGTCGTAGGTGAGCGGGCTCTGGATGTAGGCCTCGTCCGAAAAGACCATGAGCCCGATCCTGTCAGAGTTGAACCGCGTGATGAGGCGCTGGATCTCGTGCTTGGCCTTCTCCAGGCGCGAGGGGGGCACGTCCGTGGCATCCATCGACTGCGAGAGGTCCACGGCAATGTACAGGTCTTTCCCAATAGTCCTGATCTCCTTTTTCATCGCCCCGAACGACGGCCCCAGTATGGCGATCACGAGGAGCAGGGCATAGAGGTGGCGCAGCACGAACTTGAACCAGACGATGTGCGGCCGCTGCCCGAAGAAGCGCGCCACCCGGCGCACGCGCAGCAGATAGCCCACGTACAACCCAAAGAAAAGGGCGCCGAAGACAAGCTCAAGCAAGGTCAGGGTTTGGTACCAGGTCATTTTAAGGCGTCTGCGTAAAGGGTATGGCACGGGCAACCACCAGGGGCCGGGCCATACACATACAAATATAGAAAACCCCCTGCACAAAAATGTGTTCCTGCGGGCACCCGGGGCCGGTTTCTTTTGCCGGACAGGCAGGCGCGGCGCGTTTATGCCGCGGATAGCCCGAAGGAGGTGGCCGCGCATAAAAAAAACGAAAAAATATGCCGTCAGCAAGCCGAAAGGAATCAATTAGTTACCAGAGCCGGGCTTTGGAAATTGCGCGAAAGGGAACTAAATTTTAACAGCCGCTATTGCAGGGCAAAAGGTAAAGTAGTATGTTTGTATCCTCATTAGCAGGATGAGCCACGGAGAGGTGGGTGAGTGGCTGAAACCAGCAGTTTGCTAAACTGCCGTACTCGTAAGGGTACCGGGGGTTCGAATCCCCCCCTCTCCGCAAGCGAAAATTATTTTGAATATTATGTTGACAATTCAAAATCTTCGCTTACTTTTGCACCGCGTTCAACAGTAACAGCGTCCTTAAAACACGCTCCCGGCGTTGAAGGCATTAGTTCGGGGTGTAGCGTAGCCCGGTATCGCGCCACATTTGGGATGTGGAGGTCGTAGGTTCGAATCCTGCCACCCCGACGTAAAAATTTCGGAAGCAATTCCGAAATTTTTTGTTTACGGGAAGTTCATCGCTTCCCCGGAAACAATGGTCCCGTAGCTCAGCTGGATAGAGCAACTGCCTTCTAAGCAGTAGGTCTTTGGTTCGAATCCAAACGGGATCACATTTAAGTATTAGAAACCCTCTTTGCAGCTATGTAAAGAGGGTTTTTTTGTTTTGTGTACAAAATTTGTTATACACAAAAATACTGATCATAGTACTTTGTTTTACATATAGCAAGTAGCGAGAACTTAGAAATTCAATTTCTTTGAAATGAAAAACATTAAAACCTATCGATTTAGCATTAACGACCCTTCAAAAAAATCATTGTGATGTAGTGGATATGGTAAAGAACCAGTTTAGAGTTTCTGGGTTTGGCTATTTTTCAATCTCAAATAAATAGCAGTAGCAGTTAAAGGGCTTATTTATATCTTGATATGTAAAGATACTGAAACAATTGTAGCTTAAAAAGGTGTTTTGAACAGGTGTTTCTGTTCTTATAGAAAACTTTTTTGCTCTCACAGAAAACTCTAAACAGTTTCAATATGTGTATTTTAATTCTATCGTGTTTTGAGAATATAAATTACTGTACAATAGGGCGGTACGATTGGAATATCAAAACTAGGAATGATGCCAGAACTTCTAATTGGAGCACCTGTTACCCATCCATTAGGACCATGTACAACTAGAGATGGGTCCGTGTGACTTCTCACAGTTTCATGCCAGCCATTTGTATAACTTGTTACCACTACTCCACTAACAGAGTGACTCATTGCTCCACCAAGTTTATTATGTGTCGAATCACCCATTAGGAATTTATTTTTTAAGTCTGGTGCAGGACTATTGTTTCGAATTGATTGAGGATCATCAATAATACGCCCATCACATATCCACCATCCTTTACTCTTTAATTGCTCTGCTTGCTCCAATGTTCCAAAAAATGGTAATATGCTACCAACTGGCACAATATCATTTAGTATCTCAGAAATTTGATTCCGGATTCTAGAAACTTGAAATGATAAATCGGGGTATAATGTTTGAAGTGGTACTATTCGATTAAGTTCAATAAAGCCTTTAAGTTCCATATTTTCATTTGGTCCCATATAAGTTTTTACGCTTAGAATATCTGTTTCTTCGTTGAAATCCGAGATATTTATTTGATTTAACTCAATAGATTTAACAACAATCTTTGTCCCTTCAAATTCTACTTTGACATTATGCTCATTAAGTAGCTTTTTGAGTCCTTCATTAGTATAAACTCCTTGTATATTGCCTTCAGCACTTAACCAATCGAATAAACCTACTTTAGTTTCTGAGGAAAAACTAGTATTATACTTCCAATTCTCTTCGTTTTCTACTTTTGAGAACATTTCATTTAATTCTTTGGTAATTACATCAGGCTTAAGGTCATCTTTGTTATATGTAGATTGCCATTTAATCTCATCAAAACTACTTGATGATTCTACTGCATTCCAGCGCGCTAGCAGTTTGTCAAGAAGTTTCTCTTCAAAGTCTTCTGGTTTTTCTATAATTGCATTGAAATCAACTTGATTAGTAACTTTTTCTAATAACTTTCTTAAGTCATCTCTATGTATATATTTTACTGCTTGACCACTGAGTTCAATAAACAGTTTACTTTCCTTCAAAGTCTTGATTGAGAACTTAACCCAGTTTTGCTGTATATCCCGCACATAAAAATTGAAAGAATACTCAATTGTCATTTGTAGTATATCTTTCTCAAGTGTAAGAGCAGTTTCTTCGTTTGGTGACTCGATAACGATAGTAAATTCATCTGCAGAAGAATCGAAATTGAATAAATTGTCAAGGATTCGAGCACTAGGATAAAGATATTTAAGATCAGGTATATCAATTTTTACCTCGTGAATTGGTAGAACAAATACACTCGTAGGTTGAATAAGTGATGCTTCTTTATCTTTATATCTACAGACAGTCATATATGCTGTTCTTCTAGCATCGGGAGTGTCTAAATAAATCGTGAAGGCTGTTCGCCATGTTCCGTTTTTTCCAATAGGCTTACTTTCGATAGCAATTTGATAGTCTTCTTTAACTTCAGGGATAAATAAAGGATTGTATCGGAATTGCCATTCACGAGGATTTTTTTTAACATTATTTAGTAGCTCCCAGAATTTGTACATTTTATTTCCATATTCGAATGCACCTAACTCTGAAGAAGTGACTACAATATCTATAAGTTCGTTTTGCTTGGCCATAGTTGTTATATTAAAAGTTTTATATATGTTATGAATACATCTCTTATGTAACTATATGTTTACTGTTTTATATTTTTAATTCAAATAATTATATAAATTATACTTGTAAAAAAATATTTTGTTTTAAAATTATATTTTATAATCTATTCATAATCTGTAATTAATCAATAAAATTATTTACATTTTATTAACCTAGAGATTCCTTGTTTTACTATATAACCTTCTTAATATCAAGTTTTAATATTAACTAAATAAAAATTTATATCACCGTTGCACTTATTAAGTGCAAATGTATCATTGATGACATAATTCCATATGCATTGTTGACGAAATGACTTATGGGATTAGCGAATCAGTTTTGAAGAAATGAATAATCGCATTATTTAGAAGAGATAGTGTTTGCTTTTAGCTAATTATATTGAGCCATTTTGGTAATTTGTTTTCAAAAATCTATTTTAAATGATCTTTACTGAACTAGCAAAGAATTACCACCACACACAATAATGGCTATGGTAATACTGAATGCTGTATTTTTAGAACGATTGTCTATTATTAGGATGTATAACAGACTATAACAAATGATGGGCATATAAATCTCAAGTTTTAAAGTAGCTTCTTAACCCTTTGTACAGGACTTATGCTAACGTCGCACAATTTAGCAGTCTCTCTGATACTGTAATTGTCCTTAAGATACTTAACAACTTTAGGATGCTCTTTTAATAGGCTTTTGGTAGTGCCAATAGGTCTTTCCAAAATTTTCCCCCTGCGTTTTGCTTCATCCAATCCAGATTTTACCCTCTCAATAAGAGTTAATCGCTCCATGCGACCTATATCTGCCAATATGGTTAAAAGAAACTGAGCCATAGTATTTACTGTCCCATCCTCCTTAAGAGCATGGTTAAATTTCATCTTTTGGGCTACAAAACGTCCATCAAGGAACCTGACTTCACCTTTTTATCGCCCCATAACGCTGCTATGAGCTCAAAAAACGCTTTGTCAGAACCCTTCATGAACATTTTTCGCTTCCAAAAATGAAATTTAAACATACTCTAAGTGTCGTTAATTGATAATTCATCAATAAAACGGATACTTCAAGTTCGTGTAACGAAGGATAGCCAAAACCTGAGAAGTGTCGCGGCCCAACCGTGTAACCTCATGAACCAACACCTTATTGATTTTCTTCGTCTTAGAGCATGTTTAAATTTTTGATTTGGTAAAAAAGAGCGAGTCAGTCCGTAAGTTAAAAGTGACCAAAAATTTAAGCTTATGGAATCTCAGTATAAGAGACTTACTGACTCGCAATGGGAGGTGGTGAAGGCATCGCTGCCTGTAGAGAGAAAACGCAAACACTCGCTGCGGGTTATAGTAGACGCTATTTTTTACATGCTGCGGGTGGGCGGCCAGTGGCGCAACCTGCCGGAGGGGCTTTTCCCTAAATGGCAACTGGTGTATTACTATTTCCACAAGTGGCAGGCGGACGGCACGCTGGAGAGCCTCAACTGGCTGCTCAACATCAGGGAGCGGGAAAGGCAGGGGAAGGAGGCCTCGCCCAGCCTGCTGAGCATTGACTCCCAGTCGGTTAAGACAGACCCATTTGTAAGCCAGGAGACGGGCGTGGACGGCGACAAGAAGGTAAACGGGAGGAAGCAGCACGTGATCACCGACACGCTGGGCCTGGTGTGGGGCGTGGTGGTGCACAGTGCCAACAAGGCCGACGGGGTGCTGGCCCAGCGGGTGGTGGCCCCGCTCAGGGGCTACCTGCACCGGAGGGAGAAGATACTGGCCGATGCGGCCTATGAGCAGGTGTTCATGGAGTGGGTGAGCGAGAACCTGCTGGGGGTGGAACTGGAGATAAGCTCCAAGCCACCAGGCACAGAGGGCTTTGTGCCGGTCAGATGGCGGTGGGTCACCGAGCGGGCTTTCGGCATGTTCAGCTTCTTCAGAAGGCTCGATAAGGACCATGGAAAAAACACCCCGAAGCGCTGAAAGCTGGGTGCTGTGGCACAACTGCCAAGTGATATTAAACCGAATGACCTGAAAAACAGAAAGTTAAAATTTAAACATGCTCTTAGCTAAACGTAGGAGTTGTTGCATACCTTTTCTTTGTGTGTTTTTCTTAGCACCAGAAATAGTTTCTATTCTTACCTCCACAATTTCCATACCTTTGTTCGAGGCATAAGCAGTCAACTCCGTTACTTGACGGTCATAATTCTGATTTGCTTTACTCACCCTAACTAGAAGTGCCATTTTGTTTCCGACTTTTCCTATATGAGTATGAATTATGTTTTCAAATAAACAAAAGTGAGGTTGAACGTTTAGTGAAGGAACATCAGCAGAAAGGCTATGATGAAATAAAGGTCTACAACCGGTTGCCTGCGGAGGTTTATTTGGAGATACTTCGGGCCGCTGATGCAGCAGGTCTACGCGTTAGTGGGCATATTCCCTATACCTTAACGAGTAAAGATTTCGGAGATCCGCGCCACAAGTCTATTGAACACCTGGATGGGTTTATCCAGTTTGCCACTTCACAGTCTCCAGATATGGAACAGAGGAAGGAGGAGTCTATCCGTATGGCACTTTACCCACACTACGAAAAGGCAAAGCTGGCCCCCTATGCATACCGGATAAAGCAAAACAAGGTGTGGTTATGCCCAACACTGAGTCTGTACGGAAATTTTAACAATACAGAAGTGCGTGAGGAATTAAACGAGGTAAAGCATTTAGCGCCAGCTAATGGATTAACGGGCTGGTGGTCAAGTTTGCCTGAGCAAGTTGATAAGAGCTTCAAGGTGAAATTCGACTTTAACAGGCAGGTGTTGCAAGATCATTTCCTAGACTATGCAGACTACATACTTGCTGGGACTGATTCTCCTAACCCCTTTAACTTACCAGGCCTTGCCTTGCACCATGAGTTGCAATACCTCACAGAAGCCGGTTTCTCAAATGCCGCTGTCCTAAAAATGGCTACATACAATGCTGCTAACTACCTTGGCGTGTTGGATATGCACGGCACAGTTGCCGTTGGGAAATATGCTAACCTGCTGTTACTGGGTGGGAACCCGCTGGTAGACATCCAGAATACTAAAAAGATACACCAAGTGTTGATAAAAGGGCAGGTGCAGCACAGTAACTAATAATTATCCCAAGACAGGCTGTAAAACGAACTGTGGCAAAGGATTAGGAGTATTACCTTTAACACAGTAGATAGGAAAGAGAAAAACTAACTGGATCTGGAGAAGATGTAGCAGCAGTACCTGGAGGTGTTCAGGTACTGCAAACTCGCCTTCGGAAAAGACGGAGGCCCCTGGACCCTCTTTTAAAACACTTTAGCGCCGAGATGGAGGTACACCTATCGGCTGAGGAGTACAAATTAACTATGACTAAGCCGGCACGGCCTCACCCACAGCATGCAATGCCGACAGCGTCAGCGGCGAGATTTTGAGCCATTCCTTCGCGACTTCCTCGTCGGTGAACGTGTTCACGAATAGGTTCAGGTTGGCGAGGTCAGAGATTTTGGTGAACGACTCATCCGAGAAGGAGTCCTGGACGGAAACGTTCGCGAATTGATTTAGCCCAAGCGCCAGGGCTTTCGGCAACCATACCTGATACAACCACCCGATGCTATGGTCCCAGGGGCCTACGACCTGCGTATTGTTGTTCAGCACCTTTCGGCAACCATGCTGTTGCAGAAGATCCAGCATCACGGTTGCGCCGTGCATAACACTTTCCTTGGTCTGGTAGCTTAGCCAGTTACAGTACACGTAGTCGCTTACCGGGTTGTAGCCAATTTGCAAAAACACTTTTCCAAAAGCATTTCTTAGTTCGAGGTACATCGTATCCATTTAGCTGACCAGTCCAGAATGTAAAATCTTCATACAAACTTACATCCCCGGCACTGTATTTTCTAATTGTTCTTATATAATATATGAAAGTTTATATATTTATACAGGGCTTCTTTGCAAGACTTTACGGTATGATTTACAGCGGATTATGCACCTGCACAACTAATGGCGCATGGACTCCAGCTTCGGAAGGGGCTGTATATTCTTTAAAAGTTGACATACGGATCTGCCTTTAGCTGGCGAACGTTTACCGAAGCAGGTTGAACGAACCTTGAATAGCATTGTCTACGTTTCCTGGCCGCTAAAACATGGCGCATACCCCTTTCACCGCCATGAGATATGACTTCGGTTTGAAAATGATTTTGGGGAGGTATGATTTTGAAGGCTGAGCGCTTTCAGGAGTTTCTTAGGAGGGGGTTTAAGCGAAAGGTTGGGGATGCGATCAAAGAGTATTCTGCCTAGGGGCCAGATGGGGTGCCTGCCTGATTCCGGCATAGGGCAGGTTTGGATTTCGTTTTGCAGGAAGTTTATACATGCTCCTACTTCGGGAGGAAACAAAAAAAGTCCCTGCACCCGGTTTTATACCAGATACAGGGACTTTTCATCATACTATTTCAACTTATAGCGAGTCGATCCATTTTTTGAGCTCTCCTTTTGCCTGGCCGGTCTTCTTTTGAAGCTTACCCAGCCATTCGTCTTCTTTGCCCTCGTCGTACGTCAGATCATCGTCTGTCAGGTCGCCGTATTCCTGCTTCATTTTACCCTTCAGTTCGTTCCAGTTTCCGCGTGCTTTATATTCTGCCTCGTTCATAATTCATAGGTTTTAGTAAGTGAAAATCTGTTACTGATACGCGTTTTTTGAAATAGGGATTGCTTTCTCGCTAAAATCTACTGTAACATGTCAGGCAAACGAGGCGGAGGATCAGCAGAAGCCAGGCTGTGATGGTATAGCCAGGGTAAAACAAAGAGCGACGGCGGAGGGAAAAGTTTGTGCCGGGGCAGGTATAGCAGGCAGGAGCCGGGGGATTGTTTGAACAGATTTTACACTTCAGCAGCAAGCCACTCCAAGGCAGTCTCGATGCAGCTAAACGTCTTGAGCGTAAAAGTAGTGACAAGCTGCGTGTCGAAATACTGCACCAGGCTTTCCCTGGAATCAATACCGGTGTTTATACGGGCGAGCTTTTGAAGGCGGGTCAATAGCAGCGCCTTCATGAAATCGGTCATCAGAAGTGCATAGGCCATCTCGTCAATTACCATTACTCTGTTCCGTGAGTTCATGAGCAGCCTCTTGACGTCGTAATGCCGGACATGGTTCAGGATCATTGTCAAGGCCTCCTGTACCTCCATCGCATGAAAATGGTATGAATTGGATAAATCTGCGATGAGTATGTCCGTTGCCGGGGTATAGCTTAAGCGTAATATAGGACTGTCAAATAGGACCATGCTCGATCAATGTCATCATGCTAATGTTGTTTCAAATATAATGAAATCTTATCGGAACGACTGGCAAAAGCCCATGTAGTCTTAAAATTAGCGTTGTCTAAAGGCCTTTGGAGAAGCTATCTCGTGCAAAAACTTGATAGCTGCTGTGTATGTGGCGATAGGGTAAAAATACAAACACACGGCATCCGGCTTCGTTTTTCCCAGCTTTAAAAGGAGTGTAGCATATGGCTTAGCCTTTCATGGACTGCCGATTAATTAATAGTTCAGGCTTGCTTCTTTCTCGCTGCGAGTAACTGAAATATGGGTAGACAAACGTTATATAATGGCCAGTGAGCAGTTAAGTCTGGGTTCTGCGCAGCGGCAGGGGTTTACTTTTTGATTCACCCTATATTTTGCTTAGTATCTGATAGGCAATAGTATAAGGTGCACGTGAGTAGTTACTTTTTACCTTGTGCTGGATTGGGTTGAGGTTGCTGTGGCAAATTTATTTCTTTGTAAACAACTGTGCCCGTCTGCTGAGGGGTATGGCACGGTGCCGCTTCTACGGAAAAGGGGGAGCGGTGCAACGGTGGCCGAAGCGAAAGCGGCTCGTTCCTTTCTAACTCAAATCGAAACACAACAGAATAGTATAACTCTACTTCATGACAAAGGTAACATTCAGATTAATTTTCACTGTCTTTGTGCTCCTGCTCGGGATCGGGGCCTGCAACCGGAAAAGCCAGCAGGTTGAGCGCCCGCGCGAGGCCTGGGTCCTGCGCTCCGTCCTCGACCAGAAACCGCGTATGCTCAGCATCGCCCTCCACGACAGTCTGTGGATTGCCTACAGCACCGAGAACGCCGCTTTGTACAAAGCCTGGACGGGAGGTATAAATTTTGACGGGCCGGTATACACTTCGGCGCACGGGCCGCAACCCACTACCCTCGGCACTCCTTTTCTGGAGGAGCAGGACGGAAACCCCTGGCGCCTGGTAGAGGGCGGCAAAGAGACGGTGCCGGAGGTGGTATACAAAGGACATACCATCCGGGATAACGCGGTTACCATCTCTTACGAGCTGGTGAGCAACGGACAGCGGATTAAGGTGCAGGAAAAGCCCGAGTTCTTCGCGGCTGATGGCGGCAAAGTGGGCTTCGAGCGAGTATTCGAAACCTCGGGCGTGCCTTCGGGCGCGCAGGTAAAGCTGAACATGCAACTGGGCTCTCTGCAAAGCGAGAAAGACTACGAAACCAACGGGGAATTTGTGGTGGCCGAGAAGTCGGCGGAGACGCTGGAAAACAAGCAGTTCCATACCCTGCGGGGCGGCCTGCTGCTGAAAAGCAACGACAAGACAAGGCTGGCCCTCCAACTGACGCGCAAGCCCATGGCCGCGCTGGCAGGAGGGGAGCAGGTATCGGGTGAGGAGGCCGTGTTTGCCCTGATGGCCAAAAGCGACTGCAACACCTGCCACAACAAAGACGTGAAAACGGTGGGGCCCGCATATATGGCCATAGCAGAGCGGTATGAGAACAACGGCGAAAACACAGACAAACTGGTGGCGAAGATAATTGCCGGCGGGGCTGGCAGCTGGGGAGATATCCCGATGACGCCGCACCCGGACCTGGCGAAAGACGATGCCCGTACCATGGTGTCCTATATCCTGGCGCTGGATGCCGAAAAAGAGCAGCAGGCCACGGCCAACCAGCTGATGCCCACCCCCGCCTATGCCATCAATTTTCAGGAGGTGAAAGCGGGAGAGGTGGACGCTTCGGCCGAAAAACCCGGCATCGCCATCAATATCTACCAGTTCAGCGACAACCTGACGGATATACCGGAGATAGACGCGGAGATGCTCCCGACCTTCTCGGGTGCCGTGAACGCGCTCCATGCCGATGAAGGCGGTTTCGGCGATTTGAAGGACTACTTTGTGCTGCAAGCCAGCGGCTATATCACCATGAAGAAAGCCACCAACATCGTTTTCAGGCTGGTGAGCGACGACGGCTCCCGGTTATACATCGACGACAAGCTGGTAGTAGACAACGGCGGAAGCCACGGCCTGCAGCCACGCGATGGCGAGGTGATCCTGAAGCCAGGGAAACACGCGTTCAGGGTTGATTATTTCCAGGGCAGTGGCGGCAAAGGCCTGTCGCTGCAGTGGCAGCCACACGGAGCCGAGGCCTTTGCCGTGGTGCCGCCGGAGGTGTTCAGCTACAAAGGGAGCGCCATCAAGAAGACGCAGGCGCAACCGATAGCGGCCAAAAAAGACCTGGTGCCCGGAGACGCCGCCCCGCTGGAGGCCGTGCACCCGAGTTTCACGCTGGCGCAGGCCCGCCCGGACGGCTTCCACCCCAAAGTGGGGGGTATGGATTTCCTCTCTGACGGCAGAATGGTCATCAGCACCTGGGACTCGCTGGGCTCCGTGTTTATACTGGATGGCGTGAAGGACAAAAAGCCCGAAGACATTAAGGTGAAGCGCATTGCCTTCGGTCTGGCAGAGCCGTTGGGGCTGAAGGTAGTGGACGATGAGATATACGTGCTGCAGAAGCAGGAACTGACCAAGCTGGTGGACCTGGACGACGACGACATCATTGACGAGTACCAGACCGTGGCAAACGGCTGGAAAGTGTCGGCCAACTTCCACGAGTTCGCGTTTGGACTGCTCTACAAAGACGGCTACTTTTACGGCACACTGGCCACGGCCATAAACCCGGGCGGCGCCAGTACACAACCCCAGATCCCGGATCGGGGAAAGGTGGTGAAAATATCCCGGAAAGATGGCACCCACGAGCTGATCGCCAGCGGGCTGCGCACACCCAACGGCATTGGTTTTGGCGTGGACAACGAGATTTTCATCGCTGACAACCAGGGCGACTGGCTGCCTGCCAGCAAGATTGTGCACCTGCAGGAGAACGCCTGGTATGGCTCCCGCTCCGTGGACTTTAAGGGCACCGAGGGAAAAACACAAACTCCTCCGGTGGTATGGCTGCCTCAGGACGAGATCGGTAATTCCCCGAGCCAGCCCGTGAAGATCGACGTGGGCCCGTACAAAAACCAGATGCTGCACGGCGAGGTGACGCACGGCGGCATCAAGCGCGTGTTCGCCGAGAAGGTGAACGGAACCTACCAGGGAGTGGTGTTCAGGTTCACGCAGGGGCTGGAGGCCGGGGTGAACCGCCTGGTATGGGGCCCCGACAACGCCCTGTATGTGGGCGGCGTGGGCTCTACGGGTAACTGGCAGCATTACGGTAAGCTGGGATACGGGCTGCAAAAGCTAACCTACAACGACAAAGTTGCGTTCGAGATGCTGGCGGTGCGGGCAAAGCCAAACGGCATTGAGCTGGAGTTCACAGAGCCTTTGAAAGAAGGGGTGGGCACGAAGGCCGCAGACTATACCATCCAGCAGTGGTGGTACAAGCCCACCGCCGACTATGGCGGGCCGAAGATGGATGAAAAAGCGCTTCCGATTGAGAAAATTACCCTATCGCCTGACCGTAGGAAGGCATTCCTGCAGTTGGGGGGTATGAAGCCGGGGCATGTGGTGTATGTGCGCCTCAACAAGAACAGCTTCAGGAGCAGCACAGGCAAAAACCTCTGGACCACAGAGGCCTGGTATACGATGAACAGCATCCCCGTGGCAACGACAACAGCGAAACGATAAACTCAAACACCATACCCCATGAAAAGCAGAAACACTTTCCAAATCAAGGCGGCCGCATTTCTCCTGAGCGCGGTCGGGTTACTGGGCGCAGCAGACGCGAATGCCCAGGAGGTGCCCAAGCCTCCGAAAATGACGCCAGAGATGACCGAGTTTTGGGAGCCTGAGGTGAAGGTGGTGCAGCCGGGCAAAACTGCCTCCGATGCCCCGGCCGACGCCCTCGTTTTGTTTGACGGGAAAAACCTGGACCAGTGGGTGTCTACCAACGACCCGGCCAGCCCCGCGAAATGGACGGTAGAAAACGGCGCATTCACGGTGAAGAAGGGCACCGGCAACATTCAGACCAAGCAGAGTTTTGAGGATTACCAGCTGCACATCGAGTGGAAGATTCCGGCCAAGATCACGGGCAAGGGACAGGGGCGCGGCAACAGCGGCCTGTTTCTGGCCTCTACCGGCGAGGGCGACGCTGGGTATGAACTCCAAATCCTTGACTCCTATAACAACCGCACGTATGCCAACGGTCAGGCAGGCAGCATTTACAAGCAGCACCCGCCGCTGAAAAACGCCATGCGCCAGCCCGGAGAGTGGAATACCTACGATATTATTTTCACGGCACCGCGCTTTAAAGCCGATGGGAGCCTGTTTACCCCGGCCCGCGTTACGGTACTCCACAATGGCGTGGTGGTTCAGAACGACACGCAGCTAAAGGGGCCAACGCAGTACATCGGGCTGCCTGAATACAAGCAGCACGGCAAAGCGCCGATCAAGCTGCAGGACCACGGAGACCCAAGCGAGCCGATCAGCTACCGCAACATCTGGATCCGGGAGCTATAAGAGCACTTCCTTAGGCGCTAACGCTCCATACATATCCTCAAGGCTACCTGCAAAAACGGGTAGCCTTCTTTTTGTGCTGTTATCTAATAAAAACCAATTCTCTCTCTAATCCACGTAAACTCGGTAAATCAAGCGGTTGTTTTAAACTCGAAATTCATTGTTTTATAGCTCATTTTGCGCTCCACGCCCGCTGGGGCGCGTTTTCCCGCTCGGCACTGTGCCGTGTCCCTTTGCTCGCTGCGCTGCGCAATGCCTCACTCCGTTCGGCACCGGAACCCGCCAAATAGGGGGCCCCTACCCCCGGTGCCTCTCGGAAAAACTGGGAATCATTTTGCCTTGTTCTGACAGTAGATTTTCCTCAATGGCTAGAAACTTTATTTTGAAGTTATTTAAACTACAGTAGTTCCCGAATTCACATTAATATCCAAGAGTAAATCCGAGCCAAAACTGACGGACACAGGGGCGAGCCAGCAGATCCGGGGCTGCACAGGCTTTGAGATAAGCACGAGAAGAAGTATCTTGAAGAGTTTTAAGCGACTCAACTCAAGAACCAACATGAAATTAAAGGGTGTTTTCCTTACTTGCCTTTTTTTATTCCTGACACATACGCTCCAAGCCTTTGCTTCACCTCAAACCGACAGCCTGCTCCATGAACTCACCCATACCATCGAAAACAAGCACCAATACATTCAGTTGAAGCAGCAGCGGATTGCCAAATTACAGGCCGCGCTGGCGACGGACACCCTGTCACTGAAAACACAGTATACCCTTTACGACAAGCTGTATCGGGAGTACAGGTCTTTTCAGTACGATGAGGCGTTTACCTATGCCCTGCAGTTGCAGGATATCGCGGCCAGGCTACAGGACCCTGCCCGGATCACGCATGCCCAACTCAACCTCAGTTTCATTCTGCTTTCAGCCGGACTTTTCAAGGAGACGTTTGATGCGCTGGACGAAATGCGCGTGGCAAGCATGCCTGACAGTATCCGGATCGACTACTATACGCAGAACGCCAGGGCATATTTCGATCTGGCCAGCTATAACAAAGACAAACACTTCACTGACCAGTACATGCGCAAGGGGGGGCAGTATACCGACTCCGCGATTGTGCTCTCAAACAAAGGCGAGATGCAGTATTATACCCTGAGAGGCGGGAAGTACGAGGCGTTGGGCGAGTATGAGGAAGTGAAGCGCCAGTTCCAGATGGTGTTGCGTAATTTTGAGCCGGGGTACCATCAGTATGCCATGGCGGCCCATGCGTTGGGGAATGCCTACGATGCACTTGGCGACCAGGACAAGGCCATCGAGATGCTGGCAAGGGCGGCGATTGCCGACATAAAATCGTCCACGACAGAGGCCATGGCCCTGATGCGTTTGGCAGAGTTGCTGTACAACAGCGGCGACCAGGCCAGAGCCTACTATTATATAAAGCAAGCGCTCGAGGATGCCAGGTTTTACGGTGCCCGCTTGCGCAAAATGCAGGTGGCGGCTATCCTGCCGGTAATTGAGGGGGATCGTTTAGCCACCGTAGAGAGCCAGCGGAGCCGATTGTTTGTGTATGCAGTAGCCATTTCGCTACTGTCGCTGCTGGTGGTGGTGTTTGCCTACGTCATCTTCAGGCAGGTAAAGCAACTGCGGAAAGCCAAGAAAAGCCTGACGGAGGCAAACGGCAGCCTTCAATTGGCAAACAGCAAACTGAAAGACATAAACGGTGTGCTGCAGGAAACGAACGAGGCCCTGCTTGAAGCGAATAAGATTAAGGAAGAGTACATCGGCTATTCCTTTAACATGTATACCGAGTATCTGGATAAGATCGAAAAGCTGAAAGTGGCCGTGGACAAGAGAATGCGGCAGAAGCAGTATAGCGAGATCACGAAAGTCATGGACTCTGTCAGCTTAAAAGCCGAGCGGGAGAGTCTGTACCAGAGCTTCGACAGGATTTTCCTGAAGCTGTTCCCCAATTTCGTGGATGTTTTTAACTCCTACTTTAAGCCCGAGGACCGGTTTGAACTTCCGGATGACCAGTCGCTGAACGTGGAGCTGCGGATTTTTGCGCTCATCCGGATTGGCATCAGCGACCATGAGCAGATTGCCCGAATTCTGGAGTATTCCGTCAGGACAGTGTATAACTACAAGACAAAAGTCAAGAACAGGTCGCTTCTCTCAAACGAGGATTTCGAGCACCGGATCATGGAGATCAAAGCCATCTAAGCCTTCCCTTTGCCAGCCAGGTTCAGGCGGCGTCTATACGATATTATGAAGTCATCCCGATTTCAAGTGATCAGCCTATAGAATCTTTCCATTCAGGTAAAATTCCCTTCCTTATAGGAGTAAGTTCGTTTACGCTTCTCCTCGACAAGCAAGCCTAAAGCGCAAAATCTATTTGGTGCTGGTATAAGGCTACAAGCTCGCACCAGCGCAAAGGAAGTCAATCGGCAGTGGACAGGGCAGCGCTATGCATCAGATATGGCGCTTCAAGCTTTACCCGAAATTATTTTTCGATTGTTCACTCGAGTCAATTCCCTTGGTACAGGCCATATAGCGTGTATATGACACTTTACAAAAGTTAAATACAGTGGCATAACATCCATATGGAAAAATACCGGTTTATACCTGTTTTCCCTTTCAATCAGGATCGAAAGAGGCTACTTTATAGTTACTTTTTAGAGGAGTGTTTTGATTTCAATTTGCTTGTATTCAGTGTTTTGTGTTTGGCGTGAGTAGTTACTTTTTACCTTTTGGCACGTCCGGTTGAACTTGCTGATTTAACCTCGTTTATTTGTAACAACCCCATCATAAGAGAGAAAGCACTATATATAAAATGCACTGCTCTGGTTTTACTTGTAATTTTTCCCATGAAGTCTTTGCAAAACATTTCAAGATGATCCAGAGTTTTTAAAACAGATCGGCATAGCGCTTCTTGTGAATAACCTAGTAAGTAAGCGCTCAAACAGCAGGTTGACGTGTGACTGGTATAACAAGAACCTTCAACTGACTAGATCAGAAATAACATTGCCCATGGGCACTAATTGCCGGCAAAATGGCAGCAGGCAAGTTTTTATTTTTCAACTTCCTTTCGCAAAAGGGCGCTTTCCTGAACACGTAAGGGTGTGTGTAAGTAATTGATAACAAACCTTTTGCAACGAGTTCAATATAGTGCCGTTTAATATATAAACAAAATTGCTTTTGCTCCAGAAACTATAGTTTCACCATCTTAAAGCCATTGTATGAAAAAAAATTACACTACACCTCCTGGGCACCCACAGCATGCCTCAGCGAGTAGTTCCTTCAAAAAGAAAAAGTTCGCCATTCTGGTGGCGGCGCTATGCCTGTCGCAAGGTGCAGTGCAGGCTACTGCCCATTCTGGCTACGCTATGGACTTTGCCGCTGTGGTGCAAACCACGGAAGTGAAAGGTAAAGTTGTGGGTGATGATGGCCAAGGGGTGCCGGGCGCTACTGTGGTAGTAAAAGGCACTACTGTAGGTACTGCCACCAACGTGGATGGTACTTTTACCCTGAACGTGCCGAGCGGAAGCGGAACACTTGTTGTTTCCTTTATCGGTTACAAGACCCAGGAGATTGCAATCAACAACCGTTCGATGATCAACGTCACGCTTGCCACAGATGCCAGAGCACTGGAAGAAGTGGTGGTAACGGGTTATGGTACGCAGAAGAAGGCTGACGTAACGGGTGCCACGGCTACCGTAAATGCCAAAGACCTGAATGCAGGGGTAATCAACAACCCGATGCAGGCGGTGCAAGGCAAAGTAGCTGGTCTGAACGTGGTTTCAGGCGGTGGTGACCCAACCAACAACCGTCCGGCTATTCGCTTGAGAGGTACATCTTCTTTGAGCGCGAACAGTGAGCCGCTTATCGTGATTGACGGTGTGGCAGGTGCTGACCTGAACTCGGTTGCTCCAGAGGACATTGCCTCCATGGACGTGCTGAAAGACGCTTCTTCTGCAGCTATTTACGGTTCTAGAGGTTCTAACGGTGTTATCATCATCACGACCAAACGCGGAACTCCCGGCAAAACTACTGTTGAGCTTAGCAGCTATGTAGGTTTAGAGGAAGTGTCTAACACGCTTTCTTTTCTTTCCCCTGACGCGTTCGTGTCAAAACTGGATGAACTGGGTCTGGACCGAAGTGCCTTTGACTTTGGTGCCCGTACCGATTGGTTCGACGAGATCACGCGCAAGGCGTATAGCCAAAACTACAATGTAGCTGTTTCGGGCGGCACCGATAAATTCAACTACCGTGGTTCTGTGGTATACTTAGACCAGCCGGGTATAGCCCTCAATTCTGGTTTCGACCGCCTGAACGCACGCTTGAACCTGTCTCAGAAGGCACTGGATGATAAATTGGAGATCCAGTTGCTTCTATCACAGCAGGTGAGCAACAAGAACTTTGTAGATTATTTCTCTTTCCTGACTGCAGGCAGAATTAACCCAACGTTCCCGGTATTTAATGATAACGGCACGTATTTGCAGCCGAACGTTGAAGGGTTTGACGAATTTAACGGGAATCGCATCCCGGGTGGTTTCGAGATCGAGAACCCTGTAGCCAGAATGAAGCAGATTACCAATGAGGCCCGCGACAAGCAGACCCTGGCAAACCTTAAGGTTTACCTGGAGCCTGTGGAAGGGTTGAAGTTTGGTGTGAACACCTCGATTAATAACTACAACAGCCTGTTCGGTTTCTTCAGACCAAGCACGTTTAAAGCCAACAGCAACAACACTGCCAATGCAAGACGCGAGCAGCGTGAGGTGAACGACCGCCTGACAGAACTGACAGCGCAGTATAACGGCGAAGCTGGCGACCACAGATTTGACGTTTTAGGGGGTTATACCTACCAGAAGCTCACAAACGAAGGTTTCAGAGCTGCAAACAGCCGTTTCCCGGATGTTTTTGGTTATAATAACCTGGGAGCTGGTAACGCCAACATCGACGATACAAACTCCACAAACCGTGAGGTGAGTTCCTTTAAATCCGAGGCGATCCTGATCGGTTTCATCGGGCGTGTGAATTACTCATACAAGGATAAGTACCTCCTGACTTCCAATATCCGTCGCGACGGTTCCTCCCGCTTTGGAGAAAACAACCGCTGGGGTTGGTTCCCCTCCGTTTCTGTGGGTTGGAGAATTATGCAGGAAGACTTCATGCAGGGCGTAACATTCCTGGATGACCTGAAACTGCGTGTGGGGTATGGTGTGACAGGTAACCAGGAGGGCATTGCGGATTATGCTTCCCGTCAGTTGTACGGTCAGAGCGGATCTTACTTCACAAACGGTGGTTTCCAGACGGCCTATAAATTTAGCCAGAATGCAAACCCGGATCTGAAGTGGGAGACATCTGCCATGACGAACGTGGGTGTTGACTTTTCGCTTCTTAGCGGCCGCTTAAACGGTTCATTCGAATACTATAACAAGGATACGAAAGACCTTTTGTTTGATTACCCGCTTTCTATCGGCTCCAAGTATGGCTCCGATGCACTAACTGCTGTAACAAGCAGCATATTGGCAAACGTGGGGGAAATCAACAACAAAGGCCTTGAGCTTGCGCTGGATTACCTGGTACTCGATAAAACCGATTTCCAGTGGAGAACAAATCTTAACATGTCGCGCAACAAGAACAAGATTGTGTCCCTGAGCTCTGGTATTTTTGAGTATGATCCGTCAACACCCCGTACATACGGTGGTTTTGGTAGCGGGCAGGGTGGTATAGCCCAACCAGTCGTGTTGCAGGAGGGCAAGCCAATCGGTCAGTTCTTCGGCCCAGTGTTCGAAGGTTTTGGGCAAAATAGCGATGGTACACCTACCTACATTTTCAAAGATATAGATGGCAATGGAGAGATAGAGCCATTTGGGGGTGACCGCACATTCATTGGGGATGCCAACCCAGACTTGATCTTCGGATGGGGCAACAGTTTCACGTACAAGAATTTTGACTTAAATTTCCTGTTAAGAGGAGCCTTGGGGCATCAGATTGTAAACGGGCCATATATCTACTCTGCTAACCCGAACCGCTTCCCAAGTAATAACGTGATCGACGATGCCTTCTCAACAGGTATCCCAGATGGCTTATCACCTGCATTCTCCAGCCTTTGGGTAGAAGATGCGGACTTTATCCGGTTGGATAACTTCCGTTTATCCTATCGTCTGCCAAAATTCTGGAAATATATGAATAATGCGCAGGTATATGTTGCCGGTAACAACCTCTTTGTGATTACAGGTTACCGCGGTATTGACCCAGAGCCAAGGTTAGGAGCCACACGTGATATCTATGGCAGTTCTGACATTGCCGTGAACCTTTCTCCGGGTATAGAGCCGGTGACTTTCTATCCAAGAACACGATCCTATTCCATAGGCTTTTCACTGACGCTTTAGGATAGTCTTTAAAGAAAGTTTTGCAAACCAAACAGTAGTGAAAAACGACTTTTCGTATGAAAAAATATAAAATTAGAAATGTTTTAGTGGTTGCCTCTGTAGCAAGTATGCTGATGGGCGGCCAGGCATGTACCGATCTTGACGCTGAGGTTTTTGACCAGGCAGAGACCAGCCTATTCCCGGCAAACGAAGATGAATTGCTGTCTACGGTTGGTGCCACTTATGGCGATCTGCGCGGTTTTCTGGATCCTGTACTGGTACTGAATGAGGCAACTACGGACGAACTTGTAGTGCCAACCCGTGGGCCTGACTGGTATGACAACGCTTCGTGGCAGCAGATGGCCAAGCACGAATGGTCTCCTGTCTCGCCAGGCCAGATTAACGGCTCCTGGGAGTGGGCCTACCGCGTGATTGCGGGCGCCAACACCAACATAATTGGTCTGGAAAATAGCACACTCGAACTAGATGGCAAGGAAACAATAGTGAGTGAGGTGCACATGCTGCGTGCTTTCGCCTACTTCTGGCTACTGGATATGTTCGGAAACGTTGCTATTGTAACAGAAGACACCCCCGCAGGTAACGCGCCACAAAGCTCCCGGCAGGAACTATATGACTTTATTGAATCTGAGATACTAGCCGCGATCCCAAATCTAAAGGAAGAAGTGAATGTGACAACCTATAGCCGCTTCACAAAAGGAGCAGCCTATACGCTGTTGGCAAAGTTGTACCTTAACGCAGAAGTGTATACAGGCACACCACAATGGCAGAAAGCGCTGGATGCTACCAACCAAGTGATAAACTCTCCTGCAGGATATGAACTGAACCCGAACTACCTGACCAACTTTGCCATTAACAACGGTAATAATCCAGACGCTTATAAGGAAAACATCTTCGCGATTCCTTATGACAAAATACTTGCTGGAGGTATGAACATGCAAATGCGCACCTTGCACTATGCTCAGGGTTCTGTATTCGGACTGGCCGGAAACCCATGGAATGGCTTTGCGACAAGAGCAGAATTCTACAATACGTTTTCTGACAACGACAAGCGCAAAGCGATGTGGTTAGAAGGCCCACAGCTTAATAACAACGGGGAGGTGATTACCTTTGTTGATGCAGTGGATGGCCAATCAAAAGACCTTGTGTTTACTCCAAAAATCACTTCGCTTGATAAAGCCTTTGGTAACGAAGGTGTACGAAATGTGAAGTATGAGGTGCAGCGAGGCAACACCCGAAACGACCAGGACAATGACTTGGTGGTGTTCCGATATGCGGATGTATTGCTGATGAAAGCAGAAGCATTATTGCGTTTAGGTATGCCTGCAGAGGCGATTCTATTGGTAAATGAAGTGCGTGACCGTGCCGGAACTGGCCCTATTGTAAACCTGACTTTGGATGCGCTTTTAGAAGAGCGTGGCCGTGAGTTTGCCTGGGAAGGATGGCGCCGAAACGACATGATCCGTTTTGGGAAGTATACAGGAAGCACATGGGAGTTTAAAACCAAGACAGACCCTACACGCAAACTGTTCCCGATTCCGTCACTGCAAATCTCGAACAACCCGAACCTGAAGCAGAACCCGGGTTACTAATACACGGTGAACTTATAGAACCATATTATTCTTATAAAGAAAGCAAGTTGTAGAACTTGCTTTCTTTATTTAGATTCGTCGAAAAAGGCCGCTTCATACCCTGTGGGGCCCAAAAACCATGGTGCGAAAATACATACAACCGCTTACTTTAGCCCTTCTTGTCACCTGCGCTGCCTGCGGCAAAAAGGAGGCAACGCAAGAGGAGGACACGCTGTTCGACGACCTGCCGGCTGCCAGCACAAACGTTGACTTTATCAACAAAGTGGAAAGCACTGAGGAGATGAACATCTTCAACTACCGGAATTTCTACAATGGCGGCGGGGTGGCCATCGGGGATATAAACAACGACGGCCTGCCGGATATATACCTGACGGCCAACACCGGTAAGAACCGCCTATACCTGAACAAAGGCAACCTGCAGTTTGAGGACATCACGGAGCTGGCGGGCGTGGCGGGCAACCAAGCCTGGAGTACCGGCGTGACCATGGCCGATGTGAACGGGGATGGCTTGCTCGATATCTATGTATGCAATGCCGGCGAGGTAAACGGCGACAACCGCAAAAACGAACTTTTTCTGAATAATGGCACTGCCGGAAAGGGCATTCCGACCTTTTCTGAACAAGCCACTACGTATGGCCTCGATGATGAAGGTTATTCTACCCACGCCACTTTTTTTGACTATGACCGGGACGGCGACCTGGACGTGTACCTCCTGAACAACAGTTCATACCCGGTCGGAAGCCTAGGCTATACCAACCTACGCGGTCGGCGCGATGCGCTGGGCGGCGACAAACTGCTGCGCAACGACGACGGCAAGTTCACGGATGTGAGCGAGGCCGCCGGTATCTACGGCAGCCTTATCGGCTTTGGCCTCGGCATCACGATCGGGGACGTGAACAACGACAACTGGCCGGATATCTTCATCTCCAACGACTTTTACGAGCGCGATTATCTCTATATAAATAACCATAACGGCACCTTTACGGAGGCCAGCAAGGCCTGGATGCCGCATGAGAGCCTTTCTTCGATGGGGGCTGACATTGCCGACCTCAACAATGACGGCAACCAGGATATCTTCGTGACTGACATGCTTCCCGGCAACGATGTGCGCCTGAAACGGACATCCATGTATGAGAACTATGATCTGGCACAGCTAAAACTCTCCCGTGACTTCCACCACCAGTACATGCAGAACATGCTGCACCTGAACAATGGCGACAATACCTTTAGCGAGGTGGCGCGTTTGTCGGGCGTGCACGCGACAGACTGGAGCTGGGGCGCCCTGTTGTTTGACATGGACAACGACGGCCTGAAGGATATCTTTGTGGCCAACGGTATCTACCAGGACCTCACCGATCAGGATTTCGTGAACTTTCTGGGGAGCGAGGAAACGATGCAGAAGGCCAGGGAAGGTGGCGGCTATGCGTATAATAAACAGCTCATCGCGAAGATGACCTCCACGCCGCTTCCGAACTACGCTTTTCAAAACAAGGGAGACCTGCATTTTGCCAACCAGGCCAAAGCATGGGGGCTGGATAAGCCCGGTTTCTCTAACGGGGCTGCCTACGGCGACCTCGACAACGACGGGGACCTGGACCTGGTGGTGAACAACGTGAACATGCCAGTGTCCATCTATAAAAACAAATCCTCTGAAACGCTCAAAAACCACTTTCTGCGTGTGAAGCTGGAGGGCTCGGGTAAGAACCTCAATGGCATTGGTGCCAAGGTATACGTGTACCAGCCCAGCAAAACGGTATACCTGCAGCAGATGCCCAACCGCGGTTTCGAATCGTCTGTGGACCTGACGCTGGTGTTTGGCCTGGGCAAGGAGGCGAAGATCGATTCTGTAAAAGTAATCTGGCCGGACGATAAGATGCAGGTGCTGCAGCAGGTAAAGCCCGACCAGGAACTGGCATTGAAGCAGACGCAAGCCAACCTAAAGTTTATACCCGAGCCTGCAAAGGACATCCCCCCGTTTTACGATGCCACTCAGGAGTTGAAGCTGGACTATACCCACCAGGAAAGCAAATTTGTAGACTATAACCGCGATGCGCTTGTCAAGCAGATGTTCTCCACACAGGGCCCGGCCCTGGCTGTGGGCGACGTGAACGGCGACGGGCTGGAGGATGTGTACGTGGGCGGCGCGGCTGGTGGAGCCAAGCAGCTGTTTCTGCAGCAGAAAGACGGCACCTTCCGGGAAGGCACCTCTCCGGTGTCTAAGGAGGATGAGGCCAGCGAGGATATTGCGGCTACTTTCTTTGATGCGGACAAGGACGGAGACCTTGATCTGATGGTGGTAACGGGCAGCAACGAGTTCATGCCCAACTCCCCTCAACTCCTCGACCGGCTTTATATCAACGACGGCAAGGGCAATTTCAAAAAAGACAACCGCCTGCCCAACCTCAACACAAATGCCTCCTGCGTTACCACTGCCGACTTTGACCAGGACGGTGACATGGATGTGTTCATCGGGGGGCGCATGGTGCCGGGTGCCTATGGCTATGATGCGCCGAGCTATTTATACATCAACGATGGCACGGGCGGCTTTAAAAACTACACCAAGCGCTACCTTCCTAAAAATGAGCTGGGCATGATCACCGACGCAGTCTGGAAAGACCTGAACGGCGACACGTTCCCGGAACTGATTTTGGTTGGAGACTGGATGCCGGTGACCATTTATACCAACAAAAAGGGCCGGAGCTTCGGCGAGAAATATGAAGTGCCTAACTCCTCGGGCTGGTGGAACACCATTAAAGCCGCAGACATTAACGGAGATGGCGACACCGACTTTATACTGGGCAACTTAGGCCGTAACAGCCGCCTGACGGGTAGCAAATCCCAGCCTGCCTCCCTGTATGTGAGCGACTTTGAGAAAAACGGAACCGTGGAGCAGATCATCAGCTGCTATACCGAGGATGGCAAAGCCTACCCAATGGTGCTGAAACAGGATTTGGAGAAGCGGGTGCCGAGCATCAAGAAAAAGTTTGTGAAGTATGCCGACTATGCCGGGAAGCAGGTGAATGAAATCTTCTCGGAGGAGGAATTAAAGGAGGCGGTGGTAAAGCAAGTGAACAACCCGAACTCATCTATTTTGATAAATGGGGGGAACATGAAGTTTACGCTGGAGGCCCTACCACTGGAGGCGCAATTCTCGCCGGTATACGGCATCGAAACGCTGGATTATAACAACGACGGAAAGCTGGATATACTTTTGGCTGGCAATTTTTTCGATGTGCTTCCGGAACTGGGCCAGTATGACGCCAACTACGGGCTGCTGCTGGAAGGAAGGGGTAACGGAAAGTTCGTGGTCCGGAAACCAAAAGAGTCCGGTTTCTTCACGACCGGGCAGGTCCGAAACATGCAGCAGCTTACCAACGCCAGGGGGCAGTCCTATTTCCTGCTCGCCAAAAATAACGACAAGCTGCAGGTCTTCAGTATCCGAAAAAAATAGTACGCATACCACCCAATCTTTAGCCTCTTATGAACTACCAATTCACCCGATCTGCCAAACAGTGCTACCGCCCGCTCAGGGCAATGGGGGCATTTGTTTTAATTGCCACAGCGCTTTCTTTCTCTGGATGCAAGAATAAGGATGAGGTATCGGAGAAGGCCCTTTTTGAGCCGATCGACTCTACCCAAACGCATATCAGTTTCATTAACAAGCTGCAGGACACTGAAAAGCTCAACATCCTGAGTTACCTCTACTTCTACAACGGGGCAGGCGTGGCCGCCGGCGACGTAAACAATGATGGCCTGACAGACCTGTATTTTGTAGCCAACCAGGGCGACAACAAGCTATACCTGAACAAGGGCGACTTTACGTTTGAGGATGTATCGGATGCGGCGGGTGTGAAAGGGTATGCCGACTGGCAAACCGGCGTAACCATGGCCGATGTGAACGGCGACGGCTGGCTCGATATGTATGTGAGTGCCGTCGGGGATTACAAAGGCCTGGAGGGCGCAAATGAGTTATACATCAACAACGGGGTGGACGCGGATGGTCAGGTAAGCTTCACGGAAATGGCCGCCGACTATGGCATTGACTTCACGGGCTTCTCCACGCAGGCCGCCTTTTTCGATTACGACCGCGACGGTGACCTGGACATGTACCTGCTGAACCACGCCGTGCATACCTCACGCAGCTACGACCGCGTGAATGCGCGCAACCTGCGCCACAACGAGGCGGGCGATATACTGTTCGAGAACCAGCTCATCACCCCCACAGGCACAGCACCGGCAGGGCAGGTGGTAAAGTTTAAGAACGTGAGTGAGAAAGCGGGCATTTACGGTGCCGCCATGGGCTACGGCCTCGGCGTGGTGGTTGCGGACCTGAACAACGACGGCTGGGATGACCTCTATGTGTCCAACGACTTTCATGAGGATGATTATTACTATATCAACAACGGCAACGGCACTTTTACGGAAAGCGTGAAAGACCACTTCCGGCACCTGAGCCGCTTCTCGATGGGCTGTGACGCCGCCGATATCAACAACGACGGCTATCCGGACGTGATGACGCTGGACATGTTTCCGGAGGATGAACTGGTGGAAAAGACGTCGATGGGGGAGGACGCTTTCGATATTTTCCAGTATAAACTGCAGTTTGGGTATTTCAACCAGTATAGCCGCAACTGCCTGCAATTGAGCCATTCCGGGCAGAAGTTCTCCGACATCGGCCTGATGGCGGGTGTGGCGGCGACAGACTGGAGTTGGAGCACGCTGCTGGCCGATTATGACAACGACGGCATCAAGGACATCTTTATCTCCAACGGCATCGTGCGGCGGCCAAATAACATGGACTACATAAAGTTCGCCTCCACCGACTCCATGTATTATGCCCCTCAGATATCGAAAGAGCTGGATGACAAAGGCGTGGCCATGATGCCGGACGGCAAAGTGCACAACTACCTCTACAAAGGCACCGACAGCCTGCGCTTCAATGACAAGTCGCTGAGCTGGGGATTTGCCGAGCCGAACATTTCCAATGGTGCAGTGTACGCGGACCTGGACAACGACGGCGACCTGGAACTGATCACCAACAACATCAACCACCCGGCAGGCATCTACAAAAACAAAGGCGAGACGCTGCTGCAGAACAATTACCTGAAGGTCAGATTTAAGGGAGACAAGTATAACCAGTTTGGCGTTGGGGCAAAAGTATTGCTCAAGAGCAAGGGCAAAGTGCAGGTGCAGCAACTAACCCCAACGCGTGGCTTTATGTCGTCTGTGGAACCTGTGCTGAATTTCGGTTTGGGCAAGCTGGGTACCGTGGATACCCTCGTGGTAATTTGGGGGAGCCAGCGCGTGGAGATGCGGACGAACGTAAAGGCCAACACCACACTAGTGCTGGAGGAGGCTGCCGCGCAACTCCCGGCCTCAGCCTATTACAGTCTGTTTCAGACGCATGAACCACTGTTTGAAGACGTAACCAAGAGCTTCCCGGTAAACTATACCCATCAGGAGAACAGCTACCTCGATTTTTACCGCGAAAGCCTGATCCCTTTCAAGACATCAACCGAGGGACCGAAAATTGCGGTGGGCGATGTGAACGGAGACGGCCTAGATGACTTTTATATCGGCGGCGCCAAGTGGCAGGCTGGTGCCTTGTATACCCAACAGGCAAACGGCAAGTTTGTGGCCACGAACCAGGCCCTCTTCCAGGCTGACTCTACCTATGAGGATGTGGATGCCGTGTTCTTCGACGCCAACAACGACACCTTCCCGGACCTGTATGTAGTGACGGGCGGCAATGAGTTTTATGGCACCATGAAAGAGCAGTTCGACCGCCTGTACCTCAACGACGGCAAGGGCAACTTCACACGCAGCCATACCCTGCCCGCCATGTATGACAACAAATGCTGCGTGAAACCCTATGACTTTGATAAGGACGGCGACCTCGACCTGTTTGTGGGCGGCCGTGTGCTGGGCTACCAATATGGCATCTCGCCGAAATCATACCTGCTCGTGAATGATGGTAAGGGCCGTTTCACGGATAAAACCGAACAGTTGGCCCCCGAGCTTCGCAAGGCGGGTATGGTAACCGACGCCGTTTGGGCCGATTACGACAACGACGGAACGGTGGACCTGGTGGTAGCCGGAGACTGGATGGCCCTGACGATCTACAAAAACAAAAGCGGCAAGTTTGGAAAAGTGAACGAAAGCAACGGCCTGAGCGATGCAACGGGCTTCTGGCAAACCGTGCAAGCCGCGGACTTCGACAAAGACGGCGACCTGGACCTGATCGCGGGGAACCTGGGCACCAACACTAAATTCAACAAAAGGGGCAAGGAAAACCTGCGGATGTATGTGAAGGATATCGACGGAAATGAGAGCCTCGATCATATCCTGGCCTACCAACTGGACAACAACTGGTACCCGGTTGCCACCAAAGACGAGCTCGGGAAGCAGCTGCCGCTCATCAATAAAAAAATCACCGATTACAAAGGCTACGCCGGCAAGGCAGTGGAGGAACTTTTCGAGAAGGAGGAGCTGAAAGATGCCCGCGTGCTCGATGTGAATACCTTTGCATCTGTTTACTGGGAAAACCTGGGGAACGGAAGTTTCAAAAAACATAACCTGCCGCGCGAGGCCCAGGTGTCCAAATTATTCGCGTTTCAGGTAGCGGATGTGAACCAAGACGGCAATCTGGACATTATAGCAGGAGGCAACTTTTACGGCGTGAGCACCTATCAGGGCCGCTACGACAGCAGCTACGGTTTGCTGCTGCTGGGCAACGGCAAGGGCAGCTTTAAGCCAGTAGAGGTGGCTGATGCCGGTATTGTGATGAACGGCGAGGTGCGCGACATTAAAACGCTGCGCACGGCAGACGGTGAACTGATGCTGGTCGCCCGCAACAACGAGCCGATGCAGGTGTTTAAAAAAGTAACCCGCGACGCGGCCGAGACAGTAGCCCGCATCAAGTAAACGAACTATAAATCGATCAGAAGCATAAACGATATCGCCTTGTTAAAAAACAGAATCCGCAACGTGAAAAAGCATTCTCTCCTGACCAGCATACTTGTTCTGATTATTGCCGCATTGGGCGGTTGCCAGCAAAAGCAGGTGGATTATAGCCAGGCGGCGGCCAACCCGGCGTTTCTGCACCAGTCTGTGGGAAAGCTGACGGAGGTGATTACGCATGATATCTTCTCGCCGCCGGTGGCCAGCCGCGTGTATGTATACCCGCAGATCGCAGCCTACGAGGTGCTCCGCAACGAGCATCCGGAGTACCAGTCGCTTACGGGGCAACTGACCAATTTTGAGGGTATCCCCCAACCGGCAGCAGACTCTATATACTGCTATCCCTTGGCCAGCCTCAACGCCTTCCTGACGGTGGGTCGCCAGTTCACCTTCTCTTCTGTTATGTTTGATGCCTATGAGGAGGAACTGTATGAGAAATACCGCAAGATGGGTGTGCCAGAGGATGTGTTTGCACGCTCTATACGGTATGGGCAGGCCGCCGCGAAAAGCATTATCGCTTATGCCAGCGAGGATGGCTACAAGCAGACGCGCGGCTACCGGCACAACGTGTCGCAGGCCGAAGGGCACTGGGTGCCGACGCCACCGGCCTATATGGATGCCATTGAGCCTAACTGGAACAAGCTGCGTCCCTTCGTGATCGACTCCTGCAGTCAGTTTGCGCCACCAAAGCCCGTAGCCTATAACCCTACGCCGGGCAGCGATTTTTATAAGGAGGTGATGGAGGTATACGATGCCACCACCAACATGACGAAAGAGCAAAGGGAGATCGCCAGCTTCTGGGATTGCAACCCCTTTGTGATGCACACCACTGGGCACGTGATGTATGCGACCAAGAAAATAACGCCGGGCGGCCACTGGCTTGGCATCACCGGCCTCGCCACCCGCAAGGCCAACGCCGACATGATGCAGACGCTTGAAGCCTATACCCGCGTGTCGGTGGCCCTGGCCGATGGCTTTATCTCCTGCTGGGATGAGAAGTACCGCAGCGACAAGATCCGGCCGGAGTCGGTGATCAATGCGCTGGTGGATGAGAAGTGGGTGCCGCTCTTGCAGACGCCTCCGTTCCCGGAATACCCGAGCGGGCATAGCGTGATATCGAACGCTGCCGCCGTGGTGCTTACGGATCTCTTTGGGCCGTCTTTCGCATTTGCCGACTCTACGGAAGTGACATATGGCTTGCCGGTTCGCTCGTTCACTTCTTTTGAGGCCGCCGCCGAGGAAGCCGCCATCAGCCGCTTGTACGGTGGCATTCATTTTATGCCGGCCATCGTAAACGGTGCAGCAGAAGGCAAGCAGGTAGGCACGTTCATTGTCTCGAAACTGAACACACGCAAGCGCGCTGAAAAACCCGCCGCAGTCGCCAGTAGCAACTAAAGTTTTACAGCTATCAAGCGCAATTTATACCTGCATCAACCTAAACAACATCTCCCAAAGCGGCACCTGAGGCTACAATGCTACCTGGGTGCCGCTTTTATTTTTCATGAAGAGATGATGGACCAAAATTCCTGAACAGACCCTAACCCTATACTTATAAAACATGATGAAACACTACTTTAGCCTGCTTTTGATGGCAGCATTCTTTTTCCCCGCTCTAGGTGCGGCGCAGGATAGCGATCCCTGGGTAATCAAAGCCGATAAGGTGGACCCCGCCAATTACTATGGCATCACGGTGGCCAACGGAATGATCGGGGTGGTTTCCTCCCCGGAGCCCTTTAAGGTGAAAGACGTGGTGCTGGCCGGCGCCTACGACCAGTATGGCCGCGGCCGGGTAAGCAATTTCCTGCGCAGCTTCAACCTCCTCAACATGAACATGGACATCAACGGCCGCCGCGTAGACAGCCGGAATGTCTCCAAGATGAAGCAGGAACTGAACATGCGCGAGGCCACGTTCACCACTACCTTCGATTATGGCCCGGATGCCACGGTGAGTTATACCTACTACGCCCTGCGCCATTTACCATTTACGGTGTTGATGAACGTGACTGTGCAGGCGAAGAAGGCCATCTCGATTTCGGCCAGCAGCGTGATGAAGGCTCCGGATGCCCTGCGTGAGGTGCAGAATTATTACAACGAGATCGACCGCCCGCACGTGGTGCTCAGCCTGCTTACCTCAGCCGCCAAAAGCCCGACGGGCAAGCTGCTGATGGCGGCCAGCAACACGTTCCTGTTTGAGGAGGAGCACGGCCACGAGCCGCGCGTGATCCATGAGATGTGGGACAACAACATGCACCTCATGAAGTTCGGGAAGCAACTGAAGGCAGGGGAGACTTATACTTTCTCCGTGGCCGGCTCATCCATCACGTCCGCCCACCACGACGACCCGCTGAACGAGGCCGAGCGCCTGACCATCTACGCCCGTCTGGAAGGCCGCGACCGCCTGCTGCAGTACCACAAAAATGCCTGGGATAAGCTGTGGCAAAGCGATATAAAAATCGAGGGCGACGCGCAGTCGCAACAGGACGTGCACAGCATGCTCTATCACCTGTACTCTTTTGTGCGCGAAAACACAGCCCTGTCGCCCTCACCGATGGGCTTGAGCGGCCTGGGGTATAACGGCCACGTGTTCTGGGACACCGAGATCTGGATGTATCCGGCCCTGCTGGTCATGCACCCCGAACTGGCGAAGAGCATGGTAGAGTACCGCTTCCAAAGGTTGGAGGCCGCCAGGCGCAACGCTTTCTCAAAAGGATTTAAAGGGGCGATGTACCCGTGGGAGAGTGCAGACTCTGGCGTGGAGGAGACCCCTGTATGGGCACTCAGCGGCCCGTTTGAGCACCATATCACTGCCGACGTGGCGATCGCCGCCTGGAACTACTACCTCGTGACACAAGACAAACAGTGGCTTCGCGAGAAAGGCTGGCCGATCCTGAAGGAAACGGCAGATTTCTGGGCTAGCCGTGTGGAGCGCAACGGTCCCGGAAGGTATGACATCAAAAACGTGGTGGCCGCTGACGAATGGGCCGAGAACGTAGACAACAACGCCTTTACCAATGCCGCTGCCAAAGCCAACCTGCAGTACGCCACGCAGGCTGCCAAAATCCTGGGCCTGACCGCCGACAAAGACTGGATGCAGGTAGCCAACAATATCCCGATTCTGAAGCTGGAAAACGGCGTGACGAAAGAGCATGCCACTTATGCCGGGGAGGGTATAAAACAGGCTGACGTAAACTTGCTGGCCTACCCCTTGAAGGAGGTAACCGACCCCGCCCAGATCAAAAAAGACCTGGAGTACTACGAAACGCGTGTGCCGGACGAAGGAACCCCAGCCATGACGCAGGGAGTATTTGCCCTGCTCTATGCCCGCCTTGGCGACCAGGACAAAGCATTTAAATGGTTTAAGGAGGCCTACGAGCCAAATCTCAACCCTCCGTTCCGGGTGATCGCGGAGACAAAAGGGGGCACCAACCCTTACTTTGCCACTGGGGCGGGAGGTATCCTGCAGGCTGTCATCATGGGCTTCGGAGGTATAGAAATCACTCCCACTGGGATTAAACAAGTGAAATCTGTGATACCGAAACAGTGGAAAAGCCTGACCATTACCGGTGTTGGGCCTGAAAATAAAACGTTTACTGTAAAGTAAATTAGCGGTATAAGTGCGCAAAGGAAAGTGAAAAATGGTATGATTTTCTCAAAAAAGGCCATCGCGTAGGTAAAAATTCGCAAATAATTTTACTTTTACACTTCATTTGCAAAGTAGCGGGTAAGTTTTGACCGCAGCTACTGGATTTAACAATTTAACCCGAGATCAGAAATGCCAACCGAAGACAGCAAGCAACAGCTTTTTAAAGAGATAGAGCAACAACTTACCACACAGGGTTTCAACATTGATAAGCAGGACCAGACCAGGCCATGGGGCGGTTTTTTTGTGATTGATGAGAGCCAGGCGCAAAAGTTTGCAGACACGTATTTCGAAGGGGTGTCTGTTGACAAACTGAAGATATCCGGCAAGCTGAGCCCGAAAATTCTGGTGGTGGCACCCGAGAAGCGTTTGTCGTGGCAGTACCATCACCGACGCGCCGAGATCTGGAAATCAGTGCAAGGCAGCGTGGGTGTTGTGACCAGCGAAACCGATGAGGAAGGCGAAATGAAAACTCTGCAACCGGGTGATTATATCACGTTAAAGCAGGGCGAGCGCCATCGGTTGGTGGGATTGAAAGAGTGGGGCGTGCTGGCCGAGATCTGGCAGCATACCGATGCCTCCAACCCGTCTAACGAAGACGATATCGTGCGCGTGCAGGACGACTTCGGTCGGTAACACGTTTTTATCCGTTTTCTTGACCGTCACCAAAAGCGCCAGTCTGGACTCCAGGCTGGCGCTTTTGGTGACGGCCTCGAGCGTTGATTTCATACCCCTGCAACACAGCGGAACCAACTGCCATGAACTATTTCTCACACAACCCCCTGAACCGTTTTTCTGAGATGCGCCCCGATGAGGCACACATGCAGCAGTTATGGCAAATGCAGGAGACACGCGTGCTGGTGGTGCACGAATCCCTGAGCTTGTTGCAACAGCATGACCTGGGGAGGCAAGCCGCCTTGCTATCGCGCCCGCAAGCTGACCAACTGGCCTCGGCGGCAATGGTGCAGGTATACCTGGGTTCCGAAAACGGCGTCCCTTATTTTGCCCTGGGTCTGGAAGGGGTGCAGGACACGCTGCCCACGCTACTCGGGGAGGCATATGCCCTGGCTGACCTGAGAACAACCGCACACGAATTGCCCTTGCCCGACAGTGCCTTGCTGGCCTATGCCCGGGGTATGGTGCACTGGAACCTGCGGCACCGGTTTTGCGCGAACTGTGGCACCCTAACCCGAAGCACGCATGCCGGCCATGTGCGGGAGTGTACCAACGGAAATTGCAACCTGCACCATTTTCCGCGCACCGACACTGCCATTATCGTGCTGATAGCTGAAGGCGATGCGTGTTTGCTGGGGCGGCAGGCGGTATGGCCATCCGGGATGTATGCCACCATCGCAGGGTTTCTGGAGCCCGGCGAGACGCTGGAGCAGGCAGTGGCTCGGGAGGCGCGGGAAGAGACAGGGGTGGCGTTAGCAGAAATCAGTTACCACTCCTCGCAGCCCTGGCCATTCCCAAGTTCGATCATGGTGGGTTTTCACGCGGTTGCCGCCAGCAGAAACCTGCTGGTATATAACGACGAATTGGAAGATGCCCGCTGGTTTACGCGGGATGAGATAGCCGCCGGACTGCGGGATGGCTCCCTTCGCCTGCCGCCCGTCATCTCCATCTCTTACCGCCTGATCCGGGATTGGTACGATGCCGCAGCGGGGTATAATCTGGAGGCTTTAACGGGATATTGATGAGGGCCAGAATTCACCGCTCCAGTTACTGCTGGTGTGGCGGGCACGGCTCCAGTAGGAGCGTGACCTCCTGCATGGTATAGCGTTGGTTGCTGTTTCCGAAGTTTGTCTGCATATAGTTCAGCAGGTTGGTGATCTCATCGGGAGCCAGGCGTTCCGCACCGGGCATCTCCCGGTTATACTCTTTTCCATTCACCACCATCGGCCCTTCGGCCCCATGCCGGATCAGGCAGGGAAGTTGCTGCCTGTTCTTTTGCAGGTAGTCGGCACCGGCAAGGGGAGGGATCAGGCCCCGCAGTCCTGTTCCGTCTTCCATATGGCAGCTCTGGCAATTGGCAACGTACAGGCGCTGGCCCTCATTCTGCTTGTCCGTGAAGCACTGCGTCAGGGTAAGCAGGGAGAGGGTGCCGAACCCCAGTACCGCCCATTTACTTTTTCGCATGCTTATTCTCATTCAGCAGTAAGGGGATGTCCTGAATCAACTGGTTTACGGATGTTTCCTCGGTGCCATCATACACGCCCCGAATTCGGCGATGGCCGTCAACCAGTATAAAATGGCCGCCGTGCGTAAAGCCGCCGTCTGCCTGTCCGTCCTCCTGGGCTGCCACCAGATAATTATTAGCCATGTCATAAATGCGGTCTTTCTCGCCTGTCAGGAAGTGCCATTTAGCTGCGGTAACGCCCAGGCGCTCCGCGAAGTCTTTCAGCACGGCCACGGTATCATGCTCCGGGTCTATGGAGTGCGAGAGCAACAGCACGTCAGGATTGTCTTTATACTCCTCATACACGCGCAGCATCTGGCTTTTCATTTTGGGGCAGATAGAAGGGCAGGAGGTGAAGAAGAAGTCGGTAACGTAAATTTTGCCCGCCACGGTTTGCTGTGTCACCTGCTGGCTATCCTGGTCTGTAAACGCAAAGTCAGGCACCTGGTGGTATACTGTGTCCACCACGGTCTGGCCGTTTGCCTCGCGTTCCACGGTCTCACGCTCCCCCAGTATAGGGAGCGTCCTGCCCTCGGCATCCGTCGCGGAATCAGAGCAGCCGCCCAGCATACCCACTGACAAGGCCAGCGAGGCTCCAACAAATACTTTTCGCAAAAAACACACTTTATTATTCAGGTTGCTCATAAGATTGGAAAGTTTTTCGGGCAGCGCGCAAGGTGCTGTCCATTACAAATTGTACGCGTTGTATTTTCAGTAGCTCCTGCTGCAGATAGGCCTCTGCATGCTGCGGGGCCAGGCTATCGGGAGCGTGGTACTGGTGCATCCAGTCCATCATCACAGCGTCGGCCTGGCTCAGGCCTTCCATTTGCTCTTGCAGCGCCTGTAGGGTTAGGGTGTCTGTCTGCCGGGCCGCAAGGGTGTCGTGCAGGCTGCGCAGGTTGCGGCGAAGTTTATATATGTCACCCATCTGGGCCATGGCGCTGTCATGCTTTGCCAGCACTGTCGCCTCCAACTCTTTCTGCGCTGTTGCCTCGGATGCGCTGTTGCCCGTGCAGGACATAAACAACAGGACAGGCAGCAATAGTGTTTTTCGTTTCATGGGCATTGGTGTCTGGTTAAATTAGCTCGAAGCACGCTCAAAACCTCCGATGTATGGCAACGCCAGCGTATAGCGACAGGAAGCACCCATCTGAGACGTTCTTTCTGCGCATTTTGCTCACAAGAAATAGGTTAAGTAAAATGCGCTTCGCTGCAAAGGTATGGTCGGTAGCTGGCAACTACAAGAGAAGCAACCAGTGATTGCCAGCGGAAGGGAAGATGCTATATAAGCTAGAGCTGCAAGCCATGCTTTATACTAAGGGATTGCAGAAGCATGTAGGCGCACTTCTGCAACGTACAGAAGTCGAGTTTATCTGGAAATAAGTTACGGTTAGGTATTGTCAATTTCCTCTACCGGCAACTGCAATATGGCTGCCAGCAGCTGTACATCATGCTGTGCCTTTTTTCTGTTGGAAAGGTAGAATGCCAAATCGCGGAAAAGCGGGTCTGTGACCAACGTGATTTTATACAGGGTTCTGCTGCTGGTAAACGTGGGAGAGGTGCCGTTAGACAGGTTTCTGGAGCGGACACGGTGGGTTGTGAACCGTATTTTTTTGAAATCAGGCAAGGATTTCCATTCGCCCACCCGAACCCCTAAAACGAAGGTATAGTTTCGAAACCGATTCGCGGCGGCATCAATCTCCACTCCGCAATAGGAGTATCGGAAAAGCAGGCCGGTGAGCAAAGAGAGTGCACCTAGCAGCGCAGATTTCAGGAAAGAGATTTCCTGCTTCATAAAGAAAGGGCTAAGCCACATCACGACACCAATCGCCACAAACAGGAGCCAGAAGTTCTTGGCATCACCAAACACAAAATTAGTTTTTGTCTTAAAATAAGTTTTCATAGCCGTTGCGAAATCCTGCTAATCAGGCTGCCAGGTAGGATGGTATGATAGCCGACAATTTAGGTATAAATTGTGCAATTACTAAAATTAGTCATATTTAATATGTAAACCTAAATATAAAAACGTCATATTCCCAGAATTCGTTCTGCATTCCATTATCAGAAATAGTACAGGGTAGTATAAAAGGGTATGACAGACATTTCCTGGCGAAAAAACGAAAAAGCCCGGTATGGTCTGGGCTTTCAGCGTACAGGTATGTTTGCCTCAGATTAGGCGGGTACCGTAAAGTCGGAGTGCAGCGCCTGCGCCACCTGGTCGTATTGCCCTGCGGAGATGTGCTCGCGCAGGAAGGCCATCACATCATGAAAGGCATAGTATGCGTGATCAAGCGTAGGGAAGTCGGCTTCACCGGCACCTGAGTCTTTGCTGCGGATAAACTCCAGCCACTCGTCCTTGTGGCGGATGCGCACAGGCTCGTGCGCCTTAAAACCGTCGAAGTATATTCCTTTCCAGATAATGGGCAGTTGCGCAGCAAAATGGATTGCCTCTCCGGTAGGTATACGGTCGCGGATGGCGTGCAGCACCGCCCGCATAATCCGGGCAGCCTTGTGCTCATCCTCTATGCCCAGATACGTACAGAGCTCATAAAGCCAGGTTTTTGAGTCTTTCAGATAGTTATCGAAGTTCATCGCCATAATTTTATCCTATTTATTCTCGTTTGACATATACTACCTAAACCTAACGCGGGCAATTGAAGAGAGTTTTAAGGAATTGAGTGTGGTTTGTGTTTCATCTGGCGCTTTAAATATATGTTCCGCACTTTAAATTTACTATGATGCGATTTATGCCCATGCACCTCACGCTCGCTCGCAGCCTGGCCGTGGCAGTTGGCTTATACCTGCTCAGCAGCTGCGACACACGCCGGAACCGCGACGAAGCGACTTACCTGACAGTGATTGGGGAGTATGAACAACCAATGCCCGATGCGGGGTATCGGCTCAATCTCTCTTTTAACGGGCCCCTGCGCCAGCGCGGAGCGATTAAGCGGTGGGCCGACTCCCTGCAACAGCAAGTGCCCAGTATGGTCCTTACCAGCGAGAACGTGTACATGAACTACATGCCCGAGCAAGCCGCGAAGCTGCAGCCCGAATTATTACAGGCAAACATATCTTATAATATTATTGCCGCAGACAGCGCCATGTATACCCGCATTATGGACGATCTCCTGCGCCGAAAAATACTGTTTAGCCTGCAGGTGGGAGGGACTGTGGTAGATCATGAAGAGCGACAGCGCATACAACAGGAACTAATGCAGAAAGCCTTACAAAACGCCACACAGAAACTCAATGCACTGGCGGGCAGCGAGGACAGCTACGAAATCGTGGAGGTGGAGGAAATGGACAACACCGTGCCGTATGGCCCCGAGTATAACGATTTTAACCGATGTATGGTGTCGCGGGTGCGGGTGAAGGCCCGGAAACACTGACAGGACTTATCAATTAGCCAGTTGTAACGAATAATCTCCTGATTTTTAGCCGAATAAAGAATTTTTGATCAAAGAACCTGAATTTTGCATTTTGCAAGGGAAAGTATTCATCAGGCTGGCACTAATAAGGGAGGGGGATTGTTGATGAAGATGGGCCTACAGGTTACTAAATCGATATGGGGGAGAATAGCGGCTTCGGTACCTGTTTTATGCCCTTTAAAAGTATAGCATAAACAAAATAAAAGTGGTAATTTTACCTACTAATCTACCTTTTGACACACAATGAGTGACGTAGAAGAAAAACAATTAGCAAACGATTATTCAGCAAATAGCATACAAGTACTGGAAGGCCTCGAAGCAGTTCGAAAACGCCCGGCCATGTACATCGGCGATATCGGTATAAAAGGCCTCCACCACCTGGTATGGGAGGTAGTAGACAACTCTATCGACGAGGCCCTTGCAGGCCATTGCGACGAGATCTCGGTTACCGTGAACGAAGACAACTCCATCACGGTGTCGGACAACGGGCGCGGCATCCCAACGGACTTCCACACCAAGGAAGGCCGCTCCGCATTGGAGGTAGTAATGACGGTGCTGCACGCCGGAGGTAAGTTCGATAAAGACACCTATAAAGTGTCTGGAGGCTTGCACGGGGTGGGGGTATCCTGTGTGAACGCCTTGTCTACAGACCTGCACGTAACCGTTCACCGCAACGGAAAAATATTTGAGCAGCACTATAACATAGGAGTACCTGCCTTCCCGGTGCGTCAGATCGGCGAGACGGACAAGACGGGCACCACGGTTCGCTTTCAGCCGGATGCTTCGATTTTCACCACCACAGAGTACAAGTACGATACCATCGCCAGCCGTCTCCGCGAGCTTTCTTTCCTCAACAAGGGTATCCGCATTAACCTGACGGACCTGCGGGAGATGAACGAGCAGGGCGAGCCCCTCAATGATTCTTTCCTGTCGGAGGGTGGCCTGAAGGAGTTTGTGGCGTATCTGGATGAAACGCGGGAGAACCTGATCCCGGAGCCGATCCATGTGGAGAGCGAGAAGAACGGCGTGCCAGTGGAGATCGCGCTGCAGTATAACACGTCGTATGCCGAGAACATCTTCTCGTACGTGAACAACATCAACACCATCGAGGGTGGTACGCACGTGGCTGGTTTCCGCCGTGCCCTCACCCGTACCCTGAAGTCCTACGCGGACAAATCAGGTATGCTGGACAAGGTGAAAATTGAAATCGCCGGCGATGACTTTAGAGAAGGTCTGACAGCTGTTATCTCGGTGAAAGTGCAGGAGCCCCAGTTTGAAGGCCAGACGAAAACCAAACTGGGTAACTCAGAGGTGGCGGGAGCCGTGGATACTGCTGTGGGTGAGATGCTGAACCAGTACCTGGAGGAGAACCCGAAGGAGGCGCGCATTATCGTGCAGAAGGTGATCCTGGCGGCGCAGGCCCGTTTTGCCGCCCGCAAGGCGCGGGAGATGGTGCAGCGCAAGAGCGTACTTTCCAGCACCAGCCTGCCGGGCAAGCTTGCCGACTGCTCCGACAGCAACCCTGAGAACTGCGAGATTTACCTGGTGGAGGGTGACTCAGCGGGCGGGTCTGCCAAGCAGGGCCGTAACCGTAAGTTCCAGGCGATTCTGCCGCTGCGCGGTAAGATCCTGAACGTGGAGAAGGCGCAGGAGCACCGCATCTACGAGAACGAGGAAATCAAGAACATGATCACAGCGCTTGGCGTTAGCTTCGGAACGAAGGAAGACGACAAGGCCCTGAACATGGAGAAGCTCCGTTACCACCGTATCATCATCATGACGGATGCGGACGTGGACGGTTCTCACATCCGGACCCTGATCCTGACGTTCTTCTTCCGCTATATGAAAGAGCTGATCGAGAACGGTTATATCTACATTGCGCTTCCGCCGCTTTACCTGGTGAAGAAAGGCAAAGAGGAGCGCTATTGCTGGAGCGAGCAGGACCGTGTTGAAGCGGTTGCCGAACTGGGTAAGGGCCGTGAGGAAAGCGTAGGCGTGCAGCGTTACAAAGGTCTTGGTGAGATGAACCCGGAGCAGCTCTGGAACACCACCATGGACCCTGAGCACCGCAGCCTGAAGCGGGTGAATATCGATTCTGCCGCAGAGGCCGATCACCTGTTCTCGATGCTGATGGGCGATGAGGTAGGCCCTCGCCGCGACTTTATTGAGCGCAACGCCAAATACGCCCGAGTAGACGTATAAGCATAAAATCTATACATGGGAAAAGGCCAGCTGTACAGCTGGCCTTTTTCTATTTATGGGGAACATAACTGATGAAGGAACCTCAATGAAGTCTGAATTCAGAATGGCAAATGAAAACAGACTGGTTTAAGCGCCACATTTTAATCATACTATACCTGCTACAGCTCATTCAGCGGCTTCACGCGCAATTCTTCTATTGGCCAGCCTGCCAGCCTGGCACCGGCCTGGTAGCTGCTTTCCAGGAAATCCAGCAGGGCCTGGCGCGGGTTGTCGAGTTGCCGCAACTCCTCATAGTTCAGCAGGGCCATGGGGCTTCCGTTAGAATCTACCCACTTTGCCACATCAGGCTTTAGCACCTCTTTGTCGATACCCTCCGGGGAAGGGTAGGTATAGACATAAAACGCGGGGAAACGCACCTGGTCATCGCCGGGCCAGAATCCAAAACTAATTACTTCATGGGAGTAGCCATCTTTCTCCACCACACTGGCATCTTCACGCACCGGGAGTCTTTTGCCGGAGAAACGCGTGATGGTTAGGTCCATGTGGTGCCAGTAGAGATGCACCGGGCATGTTTTGCCATAGAAGCGTCCGCTGAATTCCTTCATCACCTGGTCTACTGTTGTCAGTACACGCCAATACCGGTTAGCCTGCTCGGGCTTATAGATGGCGTGTTCGTTGTCTTGGGCAAAAGGCGTTTCGGTTTTCAAGTCATAGGGCTTGGCCAGGATTTTTACATGAACGCCCAGCGTTGCAAGCGCCTCCATCACCTTTGTGTAAAAAATTGCAACGCTCAGGCCATCCTGTAAGGGTATACATTGTGTATCCCCGCTACTACTGCACAATTTTAACTGGTGCTCTATAAAGTCGAAGTCGATCTCTATGGTAGTCTTTTTGTAGGGCATGGGGCCAGTGCTGAGGCCACGGCTGGTTACATACAGCGTTACGTTCCACCAGTGGTTGCGGCGGGGCATCAGCTTCAGCCTGATCTTTCCGATAATCTGCAGGTAGAGGTGTAGCGTTTCCTTGGTTGGCTCCCACGCTTCCAGCGGCAGGGCGGGGAAGGTCTCTTGTGCTACTCCGGATTTGCTGGATATGTCCATAGGGTCTGGGTTAAGTTATTGAACCATAATTCCTTCAGGTTATATGGTACGGCTGCGCCAGGAAATGGTCAAGGATTAATTGCGTGAACGCAGAAAGGTTTTAGCGAGCGTGTGTACGCCCGGGAAATACAGCAGCCCCGCCAGGTAGAAATGCTTCTGCAGAATCTTAAACCTAAAGCCGTCAAAAGCGGAAGAGTAGAGGCTGATGTATGGCTTCGGTACAGAACCGTTCTGCCTTTGGTGGAATAGCCGGGGAAACATCGCGTCGTATGGTATAAAAAGGCAGAGGACCACAACGGTTGCCACCACAAAGAACGTCTGAAAAGCTACCATGTTCATCACATGGAAAAGAACCAGGAAAAGTCCGATCCACGGGCGGAGGGGCTGCCGGAAGGCGGCAAACACACTGACGCTCTGTAGGTAGACCGCTAGCACAAAGCTGGCTTGCCAAAACACCGGGAAGACTGTGAAAAACGGGGTGGTCTCAAACGCGAGGTCATAGTTCCGGAAGCTGACAAAGGCGTTCGACAAGGCCGCGTCCGGGTGAAGCCAGGTCATGTCAGGCGAGGCGATGACAAGCTTATACAGCAATGCCGGGATTTTCCAGAGGCCAGCCAGGGTATAGGTGAACAGTATACCGGCATAATACCACTGGATGCTCTTGCTCAGGTAATGGTCAGGCAATGAAAGGGATGCCCTGTTTACAGGTATGAAAATCAGGAATAAGTGTGCTAGCAAAAACGTATGATTCACATGGCTCAAAATACCGTAACCCCACTGCGGTAAGTTCAGCCACAGCAGGCACACGGCCAACAAGGCCTGGGGTAGCGTTTGGTTTCTTGCCCGCACCAACAGATAGCCATTGAGTGCCACGGCAAGTCCGGCTATACAGTAAAAGAGCCACTCGCCTGGCAGCGTGGGCATCAGCAGGCGGGGGAGCTGGTGCAGCTGCCAGAAAAGTTCGGGGGGCCTTTGCAACAGAAGCTGAAACTTCCGAACGGTCCAGAAAAGCCACACGAAACTAAAAACCCGAAGCGCCAGCGTGCCAATAAAAAAATTAAAGACCTGGCGGGATGGATCCTGAACCACACCTGCCGCTTCTCTGACGCGCTTTAAGCTAGAAGGTGAGAACGGTGAGTGTGTCATAGCGCTGCGGGGCGATGGAATGTAAATTGGGGGTATAGCTTTCGCGGACAATTTTATAGTGGCTTGCCGCTGGCGCTACATGCTGTGCGAAGCTGAGCAGGCGAGCTTTTGCCTTAACAGAAGTTTGTCCTTCAGCCAGAGCGGCCTGCACCAGCGTAGTAAGGGTATACACATACTCGTCCTGGCTGAAGGTGACTGTTGGGCTGACCGGCTGGCGCACATACTGGGTTGCTCCTTTCGGCATGGTATAAATCCGGTATTCCTCCACGTGCCTTTTATAGCCCAAGGGTTGGGTATACAGTTTCCAGCTGGCAAATGGGTATACCTCGCCAAACCCGGTAAAAGCGAGCAGGGATGTCAGAAGCGAACCGAGGAAACTCAGCAGCACCAGCAGGCGCGTCAGTATAAAACCAGTCTTGGAAGAAGGCCGCATGAATTTTGAACAGTGAGACATGAAATAGCAGCAAAGTATAAAATCTGCCTTTGGTTGATAGCACAATCTGCGCTTAAAAATTTAAATTCGCAATATGAAGGAATAACTATACTTTCTGGCTATATTTTGGAATAAACAAAAAAACGGCTTCAGTGTGAGCAAAGAGGAGACTGAGGCCTAAATCACCGAAAACATGCTTATAAATAAGGTTTCTGACCAAATAAAGAGAAGTAAATACATCAGCCGCGACCTGAGCTGGTTGCGTTTCAATTACCGGGTGCTGGACCAGGCGCGCGATACCAACAAGGGCTTTTTCGACAGGCTCAAGTTTATAGCCATCACTTCCTCCAACCTGGACGAGTTTTTCATGATCCGGGTGGGTAGTTTGTACAATTACCTCGATTACGGCAAGGAGCGCACCGACTATTCCGGGCTGCGGGAACTGCCGTTCCGGAAGAAGCTGCTCGACTACGCACACCGCTTCGTTAACGACCAGTACCTGACGTTCAACAATGAGCTGAAACCGGTTTTTGCCAAGAACGGCTGCGATATTCTGAAGATGAGCGAGTTGACTGAGATAGAGCAAAAGAAAGCCGACTCCTACTTTAAGAACACCATCTACCCGCTCCTCACCCCAATGGTTTACGACAACTACCACGGTTTTCCGCTGCTGATGAACCAGTTGCTGACCTTTGGCGTAGTGACGCGCACCACCGAGGAGCTAAAGGCCCAGGATCGGGTAACGTTTGTGCAGATTCCGCAAAACCTCGGGCGTTTCTACGAAATCAACCGGAAAGACAAGATCGTTTTTGTGCCGATTGAGGAGATCATCCGCACAAAAATCAAGAAGCTGTTCCGCAATGTGGAGATCGTGTCGGCTAACCTGTTCCGCATCACCCGCAATGGGGACTTCACGCTGGAGGAATCGGATGACATGGAGGCGGACTTCGTGCAGGAGATCAAATCGAAACTGAAAACGCGGAAGAAAGGCCGGGTGGTCAGGCTGGAGATAGAGCGCAACCCTTCGCAATTCCTGATGAAAGTGCTGAAGGAGCGCTGGGTGATCGACAACTCCAACGTGTTTACGATCAACAGTATGATGGACCTGCGCGGTTTGTGGCAGATCATCAAACACCGGCAGTTTAAAGACAAGGGCTTTAAGCAACCCGCGTCGGTGCTGCCGCTTAGTCTGCCCAGCGATGGCATGGACATGTTTGAGTACCTGAAGGAGCATGATGTGCTGCTGCACCACCCTTACAACAGCATGGAGCCGGTGGTAAGTATGCTGGAGCGCGCTGCGGAAGACCCGCTGGTGTTGGGTATAAAACAAACGATCTACCGTCTGGCTGACCAGTCCAGGGTAACGGCTGCCCTGCTGAAGGCGGCCGAGAATGGCAAGCACGTGTCGGTGCTGTTTGAGGTGAAGGCACGTTTTGATGAGGAGCGCAACCTGCGCGAGGGCGAGCGCCTGGAGAAGGCAGGCTGTTTTGTGATCTACGGGATCAGCAAGTATAAAACGCACACCAAGATGCTGATGATCATCCGGAAGGAGGGGGAGAAGGTGACGCGGTACGTGCACATCGGCAGTGGCAACTACAACGAGCAGACGGCCCGCCTCTATACCGACGTGAGCTTGCTGACTACCAACGATGTATATGCGCACGACGTGTCGGAGTTCTTTAACGTAATCACCGGCCACTCGCGCCCGAACGAGTATAAGTACCTCATGACCTCGCCAAAGAGCATGCGGCACCACTTAATTGAGTTGATCCGTACTGAGGCCCGCAATGCTAAGAAAGGCCTGAAAAGCGGTATCGTGATCAAGATAAACTCGCTGGAAGACAAGGAGGTAATTGATGAGTTCTACAAGGCCTCAAAAGCCGGCGTTCCCATCAAACTGATTGTGCGGGGCATTTGCTGTATTCGGCCGGGCCGCGAGGATTTGAGTGAGAACATCTCGGTGAAGTCCATTGTCGGGGAGTACCTGGAGCACTCACGCCTTTATTACTTCCACAACAACGGCGACCCCAAGGTATACAGCGGCAGCGCTGACATCATGGTGCGCAGTTTCGACCGGCGCATCGAGGCCCTGTTCCTGATCATGAACGAGGAACTGAAAAAAGAGGTGATCAACATCCTGTACTACAACCTGCAGGATAACCAGAACTCCTACATCATGCGCGAGGACGGCACCTACATAAAAAAGCGAACCGGCCCGAACGAAGAAATAGTGGACATCCACAAGCTGTTCTTCAACAGGTATTGCCACGAAGTGAAAGAAGGGGAACTGGTATAATCCAGTTAACAGTTAACAGTTACCATTTAACATATACCAGTAAGAAGGCGGTTGCAGTTAACTTTTCAGAAAGTTAACTGCAACCGCCTTCTTACTATATAAGTACTCAAACTGATAACTGATAACTGATAACTGATAACTGATAACTGATATTAGCTGATGCTGCTGATCACAAAGCGCTCGGGGTGATAGCGCTCGTAAAGCGAGTGCAGCATACCGTCCTTTAAACCAACCGAGGGAACGATCATACTCTCGACTTTGGCCCACTTCATGGCCGACAGGTATATCTCGGAGGCGGGAATGATGACATCGGCACGGTCCGGGTTTAGGAGCAGCTCGGTAATGCGGTCCTGCATGGGCATGGCACTGATGCGGGCCGCCACCTCTTCAATCTGTTTCCGGAAGATCGGCTTGCCGCTTACCTTGCCTGCAATCTCGAATATCTTGTTGATGTTGCCCCCGGTGCCGATGGCACGCGAAGGATGGTATTTTTTGGAGTTCGTCTCGATCCACTCGCGCATGCTGTTCCAGAGCTGCGAGGAGTCGCGGTTATGCATGTGCCGGATAGACCCCTGCTCAAAAGACTGAGACGCCATTTTCTCGCGGTTCACGTAGATGTTGAACTCTGTGCTTCCGCCTCCCACATCGATGTGCAGGTAATTTCGCTCGTCCAGGTACTTGTAAATCACCTTGTTGATGAGTTCTGCCTCGGTCTCGCCTTCAATTACCTGTATCTCCATACCCAGTTGCTGCCGTACCCGCTCAATAATCTCGGGAGCGTTGAGGGAGGAGCGCATGGCGGAGGTGGCGCAAATCATATAATGGTCCACATCGTGCACGTCCAGCAAAAGTTGAAACGCATGCAGGAGCTTGATGAACTTCTCGATCTTCACGTCGCTGATGTAGCCGGTGTTAAACACATCTTCGCCAAAACGAATGGCATAGCGCACGTACTCTACTTTCTTAAAAAAAACATGCCCGTTCTGGTTAAGCACGCTGGAGATCTGGCATCTCACCGCGTTCGATCCGATGTCAATGGCTGCTAACTTCAAATGTTTGCTGTTTTGGTTGTCGTTAGGGTAAATATAAGCAGAAAAATCCTTTTGGGAAGCCGGAACGGCTGATGGCACCCACCGTTCGCCAGAATGCATAGGCCCATTCTGATTAGTCTATCCACCCAAGCACGCCGCCGGTGTCGCGCACCAGCCTGAAGCCATTGTAATTCCCGAGGATGGCGATTTGGCTACCGGCGGCAAGGCTGTCTTTGGCGGCGGCGCGCGTATCGGCACTATCCAGCAAATCTGTTGCTGCCGCGAGCTTTTCATAGGAGATGGGAGTTGCGGCGGCTTCAACCACACTGCTGGCGATGTATGCTTCGGAACCGTTGGGCAACGCCACCCGGTACCAGTCCGAAACCCCGCCCGTCACGCGCAGGGGGGTATGGCGGGGCAGGGTGCCAAAGGAGCGGGCTTTAATGGAAGGTGCCAGCCGGAGGTTGGCGGCACTTGCCGACACCCGTACCCAATTACCCACCAATGCAGGGTCTATCCGCACATCAGGAGCTTCATCAGGTGAGGTATGGAGGTAGGGGTATGGATTTGTAGCCCCACGCCCATACCGGTAAATCCCGAAGTGCAGGTGTGGGCTCGTGGTGATGGCGTTGCCGGTGTTCCCCACCAGGCCCAACGTGTCGCCGGGGTGCACGCGCTGGCCCACTTGCACCAGCTGGCTGTCGAGGTGCGCGTAATACAGGCTTTGCCGGCGGCTCATGTCCGATACCCATACCACCTTGCCGCCGCGCGGCGTCACGTTCACGCGCGTCACGGTACCATCGGTGGCGGCGAGGGCAGGAGTGCCCCGCGCCGCAAAAATATCGACGCCCTCATGCCGGCGGGCCCCGCCATCGCGTGGGTCGCCCCAGATGCTGGCGATATGTTGGCTGGTTTTGCCCTGCACCGGAAAAGCCAGGGTGGGTTCTGTCTCTATCCTGAGGGTATACTGGCCGCTGCGAAGGAGTTCGGGCTGTACGCGCAGCACGTGCTGCTGGTCCTCCTCCACCTCATACCCGAGAGAGGCGCCCACTGAGTCGGCGGAGGCCACGCGCCGGGCCTCCCCGCCAGCGTTTTCCGGCACCTCAAACAGGTCGACAAACACCTGCATCGGCTCTTTTGCCTGCACCTCGAGGTGCACCACGATGCGCTCGCCCCGTTGCGCTGCCACGAGGTAGCCGAGGGCACGAGGCTGGCCTGCGGCAAAGTAGCCCGTCTCTTTTAAGGGTGGCGTAATGGTGATGGAGTCCTGTAAGGCCTTCTGCCCGGCCTGCAGCCAGTCCTGCCCCAGCGCTGTTTGGTCCAGCCCGGCCGATTTGATTTTCGCGGCGTACTTTTCGTAAGGCGACTGGTGGCGCTCAAACACCCCGCGCAAGGTTTGCTTTCCGCTACAGCTGGCCAGCAGCAACAGGAGGAGGGTATAGCATATATAAAAAATCTTATTTCCAGAATTGCTTCTCATGGAGTGGTATAATGTGAATGTTGTCTTGATAACAGCCTATCAAGTAAAAATGATGCCAATTAACCCTCATATTTTCTTGTTTGCTACGCGATTTTCCCGAAATGCTAAATAGGAATTAACTGAGCCCCTGATTGTACGTACTAAGTAGGAAGCTAAAACCTAGAAAAAATGAGAATACCAAGATGGAGATACGCAAAGCACAAGTTGGCCAAAGGACTGCTGCCGTTGTTTGCCCCTTTGGTGCTTACCCCATTCGCTACCCCCGCAAACACGGGAGCCGCCATGCACAAGCCAGACTCCAGGAAGATTAAAGACAGGGTGGCAAGCTACAAAGTGATGAAATTTAACCAGGTGGCCTACAGCCTCTACAGCTATATGGACCTGCAGAAAACAGGGCTTAAGTTTGAGGTGTTCGACAAAGCCCTGACCGGGTATTACAACATGAAGCGGAAAGGCCAGGTGTCTGACAAACCGATCATCACCATCATCGACTTCACAAAATCCTCGAACGAGAAAAGGCTGTGGGTGGTGGATATCGATAAGAAGGAGATTCTGTTCAACACATACGTGTCGCATGGCCGCAACTCCGGCAACGAGTATGCCGAGTATTTCTCGAATGAGAACGAATCCTATATGAGCAGCATCGGGTTTTACGTGACCGATGACACGTACTTCGGCAAGCACGGCCTTTCGCTGAAACTGGAGGGGCTGGACGAGGGCTTCAACACCAACGCCAAAGACCGCTGCATCGTGATGCACGGGGCAGAGTATGCCACCGAGGACTTTATTCAGCAGGCAGGTCGCTTAGGCCGAAGCCTTGGTTGTCCGGCCATTCCGATGGAGCAGCACGATGAGATTATCAAAGCCGTTATGGGCGGTACTGCCCTTTACGCACATGCCGCCTACGATGCCTATACCTCGCAGTACCTTGACCACGTGACAGCCATGGCGGAGCTAGTGCATGAAAAGAGCAAAGCCATACCTCCCGTAAACCTAAACCAATCCTGAATCAGCTCATACGCCACTTGACACTGCACCCCACGCTGGGTATCTGATCCTGCGGCACCTCTTGCTTGCGCAACAAGGCGTCTAATGCCGCGCGCAGATCTTTTCCCGTCACGGGTTTGTCGTTATTTGGCCTGGCATCATCAAACTGGCCGTGGTAGCGCAGTGTCAGGTTTCCGTCATACACAAAAAACTCGGGTGTGCATTCAACCTGATACAGGCGGGCCACCTGCTGGGTCTGGTCGTAGAGGTATGGGAAGGGAAACTCATAATCCAGCGCGAGGGCCTTCATGTGCTGCGGTCCGTCCTGCGGCGAGGCCATGGTGTCGTTAGAACTGATGGCCACAAACTTTACGCCCTTGGCCTCATACTCCCTGGCAAGCTCAAGAATTTCATCCAGAATATGCTGCACGTATGGGCAGTGGTTGCAGATGAACATGATAACCGTTGCCTTCATCGACGTTACGTCGGCAAGCGAAACGAGAGTGTCTGATGCCGTGTCAATCAAAGCGAAACTGGGGGCTTTGGTGCCCAAATCGATCGTAGCGCTGGTGTATGCCATAGTGGAGGGTATGAATTAGGATATAATCGCCCTTCCCGTTCCCGAAAAGAGCGATTATTCTAAAGTAAGCATTCTTGAGGCATATCACAAATGATTTAGTAGAATGCTCTAAACACGCCCGTATAGTTTGGTGAGTTCCATCAGCTTTCGTGCGTGCGTTTCCGTGAACTGCCCTTTTTTAAGGCGCCACTGCCAGTTACCGTTTGCCGTGGACGGCTTGTTCATGGTAGCCTCTTTGCCCAGTCCCAACACGTCCTGCACAGGCAGCACTGCGAGGTTCGCGATTGAGGCGAGGGCCAGGCGCAACATCACCTCGTGCACGTTTTTATCTGACAGCTCCTGGAAGGTATACTTGCTCAGGCTCTCCTTGTCTCCTTCGTTCGCCTCCTGGTACCAGGCCACGGTGGTGCTGTTGTCGTGGGTGCCGGTATACACCACGCTCTTCGGTATGTGGTTATGGGGCATGTAGGAGCTTTCAAAGGCCTTCTCATCCGACACGAAGGCAAATAGCAGCACGAGCATGCCCGGCAGGTCGAAGAGCTGCATCAGGTCACGGACTGGTTCGTCAATCTCCCCAAGGTCTTCGGCGATGATGGGCAGGTTCGGGTGCTTTTGCTGTACATGGTGTAAAATGGCGCTTCCCGGCGATGGCTCCCAGGCCCCGTTCATAGCGGTGTCCTCGCTTGCGGGCACTTCCCAATAGGCTGAGAACGCCCGGAAATGGTCGAGACGCAGCAGGCCGAACAAGCGCAGGTTATGGTCGATGCGGTTGATCCACCAGTCATACCCATGCTTGGCCAGCTCTCCCCAGTTGAATACCGGTGTGCCCCACAGCTGACCAGTTTCACTGAAGAAATCCGGGGGCACCCCCGATACCCCCGTAGGGTTGCCGTCTGCATCAAGCTTAAAATAAGCGGGATGCGCCCATACATCCGCACTGTCGTGGCTCACGTAAAAAGGCATGTCCCCGAAAAAGGTGATGTTGCGCTGGTGGCAGTATTTTGTGAGGGCCTCCCACTGCCTGTAAAAAAGGAACTGCAGGAATTCTTCAAAAGCAATTTCCTCCTCCATCTCAGCGGCCAGTTCCTTGATGCTGTGCTTGTCCCGGTTTTTGATTTCGTGGGGCCACTCTACCCAACTTCTGTTCTCAAACCTTTTCTTAAACGCTGCGAAATGCGTGAAATCGGTTAGCCACGCCTGGTGCTTGTGCTGGAAGGCATGGTACTCGTGCTGAAGGGCATGATCCGCCTCCTTACTGAAGTTGGCGAACACTTTATGCCAGATCTGCAGCTTAAAGTCAGCCACTTTCTCGAACTCCACGCGGTCCTCGGCAAAGTCCGGGGCGTTTTCTAGATCCTCTTTTCGCAACAGGCCCTCTTCTACCAATAGCTCGGGGCTGATAAGCAGGGGGTTTCCGGCAAAGGCAGAGTGGCTGCTGTACGGGGAGTTGCCGTAGCCACTTTCGGTTGGGTTGAGCGGTAGAATTTGCCAGTACTTCTGACCGGCTTCTTTCAGCAGGTCAGCAAAACGGTAGGCCTCCGGGCCAAGGTCGCCGATGCCAAAGCGGGAGGGGAGAGAGGTGATGTGCAGTAAGAGACCTGCGCTTCTGTTGGGGATCGTCATAAGGTTGATGCGGTTAATAATGCTACTGGAAATGAATGGAATGCCGCCGCTACCTGCAGCGTGCCGTCGGTGCTGATCGCGTTTGAGCCTAACACATGGTGCCACTCGGCCGGTGCCCCTTCAGGCAGCACAACCGTGGTGTCTTCCCAAACGTGCTGGCCAACCGGCAATTCGTTCTCCCCAACCAGGCTCGCCAGGTGCAAAGGTACAATTACCAGCGCCCACTGCCCTTTGTGCTGGCGCGCGAAGGCCAGGATATGATGTTTGTGCATGCCCTGCACCTGTAGCGGAAGGTAGTCGCCGGAGGCAAAGACGTGCTGTAGTTCCCGGCGCTTGTTCAGGGCCTTGTACAGGAGGTATAGCTTTACCTTACCATCGTCCGGGTTTTGGAGCAGCTGCTGGTGCAGTTGCTCGCCGTCTGGCTGTTGCTTCAGTTCCTGCAGATACTGGTTGCGCAGCGCATAATCCACGGGGCGGCGGTTGTCCGGGTCTACGAGGCTCAGGTCCCAGAGCTCGGTGCCCTGGTAGACATCGGGCACGCCGGGGCAGGTTACCTTCAGCAGTGCCTGGCAAAGGGCATAGATCCAGCCATAGTGCGACACCTTTTGTAAGAATGGGCGGAGAGAAGGCATAAACTGCTCGTCTTCCAGCAAGAGTTGGCGCACCAGGTCCTGCATGGCCTGCTCGTATGGCTCGTTCGGAGCTGCCCAGTCTGTTTTTACCTTCGCCTCGCGCAGGGCTTTTTGCAGGTACTCCTGCACGCGCTCCACAATGGATTCATCCGCCTGCCCGTCCAGCGGCAGAACGCCTACTAAGGTCTGGAAGAGGAAGTATAGGTCATTGACGGTGATCTTGGTGGTATGTTCCCTGCTGATATCAAGCCACTCCTGTACTTTTTTCTCCCATTCTTCCGGTAGTTCGCTCAGCACGTTCAGCCGGATACGGGCGCCCTCGCCGCGCTTGGTGTCGTGGGTGGCGGTGGCGTTGATGGAGTGGGGGTATACCTGCTGCCTGTGCACCATCAGCTCATGGAAGGCATCGTCGTTCAGGTGGAAAATATCCGGGCTGTTGCCCACCTCATTCAGCGAGATCAGGCGGTTATAGTTGTAGAAAGTGGTGTCTTCCACGCCCTTCGCCGACAAAGGCCCCGTGAACTGCTGGCTGCGCATGACAAAATAGAGCTTGTCGTGCGTGGTCTGCTCAGAGTCTCCTGCCTGTACGGAGAATAGGGTATGCAGGTGCTGGAGTTGCTCCCGCAGTTCTGGCGCCTGTTTGTGGGCCTCGTCGAAGGCGGTCTGCACCACTTCCATATCGGCTTTGGTGAGCGGAAGCCGGTTGCCATAGATGCAGTAGACCGGCCAGGCGCACAGCAGTACTCCCAGCGCCTTGCCCCACTCTTCGGCTGGCTCCAGCGGTATGAGGTGGCGCTCCTGCAACAGGCGAAGCAGATTCTGCAACTCCCCCTGCATCTGGTTATCCAGGATAAACATTTTCTTTTCGAACACCAGCTGCTCGTAATTGGTATCCGCGTTTGGCACCAGGCGGCTGTAAATGCCTGTGAGCTTGCGGCGGCCGGAGCCGGAGGTATAGAGATTGCTTACCCAGGCCAGAAAGTCGTAGCCGCTGTTGCCTTCAATGGGCCAGCGCTCCGGCAGTTCCTCTTCGCCTTCCAATATTTTCTCCACCACAATGTATGTATCCGGGCCCGCCAGCTTGCGCAGGCGCTTCATGTAGGTCACCGGGTCAAACAGTCCGTCCACGTGATCCACACGCAGGCCCTGGAGCAGCCCCTGTTCGCACATTTGCTTGATAAACTGATGGTACTGCTCAAACACTTCCGGGTGTTCCATGCTCAGGCAGATCAGCTCGTCCACGGTGAAGAAGCGGCGAAAGTTGATGCGCTTTTCAGTCTCTTTCCAGTGGCAGAAAATGTAGTGCTGCCGGCCCAGCAGCTCCTGCAGTTGGGCCGTGTCGGAGTTTATACCCTCCGCCACATTTTCCAGCGCCTGCCGCAAGGCTTCGCTGGTCACCAGTTTCTTTTTAAAGTTTGTCCAGGCCGCGGGCGACAGGCTGTCCTCAGACTCCAGGGGCGCCAGCTCCTTCAACAGCTGTTGGGTTGCCTCAGTCGCCTCGGGTTGCCCGGAGACCTGTTGGGCCTGCAGTATCAGCGGACGGTAACTGGCCACGCTCAACGGGTACGCGCTGTCGTAGTAGGCCAGGTACAGGCCGTCATCCTTTACGGTCAGCTTGAGCTGCTTCTGCTCCAGCACTTCCTCCAGCGGATCTCCTAAAAAGGGAACCATCACCTGCCCGGCAAAGTCCGGGTGATTGAAATCAATATCGAAAAAGGTATAAAAATGGGATTGCGGTCCTTTTTCCAGCACGTCCATCAGCCATACATTGTCTGGGTGATAGGACATGTGGTTGGGAACGATGTCCTGAAGCCAGCCCATACCCCTGCGCTTGAGCTCCTCGGCAATCTGCTTCAGCTCCTGCTGCGTGCCGATCTCGGGGTTGATGGCGTACGGGGCCGTCACGTCGTAGCCATGCTCGCTTCCGGGGCGGGAGCAGAAAAAGGGGGCCGAGTAGACCGTGCTGATACCCAGTTCATCTAAATAAGGTATAAGCTGGCGCACCTGCTCCAGCGTAAAACTTGGCGAAACTTGTAGCCGGTAAGTGGCCGATGGTATGTATGGCATTTATGCTTTTAAATTTAAGTTTGTGTACAGCACTTCAAACGTCTCGTTCCAGGCAGCGGCCTCTTTGTCGCCTTGCTCTGTGTGCTTTTTGTATTTCTTATACATGTTTTCCTGCATCTGGAAGGCGATGTTCTGCGCCTGCCAGTAATCCAGCCGGAGCTTGGAGGGTTCCAGCACCTGCAGCAGCTCAATTATACGCTGCATCCGGGCAATGTCATCCGGGTGCTCCTGCACCTGCTTCATCAACTGGCCCACGCGCTGGGTCACGGCAAAATCCAGGGCCTTGTAGTTCAGCTTCACTTTCATGCGCCTGGCTTCCTCCAGCAGGCGGCTGATCTCGGCCGGGTCGGGCGTCTCGGATTTAAACTCGTGCAGCAGCTTCGAGTTCACGATATACTCTACGGTTGTTCGCAGCGGACGGGGCAGTTTCATGCCCAGCGTTTTGATGGCGGCCATCAGCGGGTAGTTGTTCTCGTAGAGTTGCTGCAGATTATTCTCCACGTTGTCCATGGCGTGTGCCAGCACCTGGTCCAGTATTTTCTTCTGATCGTCTTTAAACAGGTGCCAGAACGAGTAGTTGTGCGACTCAAAGTGTTTGTCGAACAGCATGATCACCTCGCTCACGTTGCCGCGCTCAAAGGCGATGCGCAGCTCTTTGCTCAGCTGGCTGTAGTCCTCCATACCCACAAACTCCCGCACGCCGCCAAACAGCTGATGATCGCCGAGGTGCAGCACCCCGAACGTGATCACCTCCTCTTCCCAGGTAACCATCGAGCGGATTTTGGCGCGGCCCACGGCCAGCTTCTGCCGGCCCGCCGCCATCAGCTCATACTGCTGCGAGGTGGCCTGGTAACTGTACAGCTGGAGGTGGCGGGTATGCTCGGCAAAGAGCGACGACACGGCATAGTGCGCACCCACCCGAAGCAGGTCGATGATAGCAGGTTTTACGGATTCCCGGTAGATGTTGGCGGCATTGCCGTGCTCGGAGTGGTTGCTTTTGGCCCGCTCCAGCAGTTGCAGGAACTTCTGCTCGAAATTCTCGCCTTTCCATTCCTCGGCCAGCTGTATGGCCCGCGCGGCGTAATAGATGTCCTGCACGGTTTCGATGCCTGTCACCTCGTCGAAAAACCAGCCGCAGCTGGTATACATCAGCAGGGTATGGTACTGCATCTCCAGCAGCTTCAGGAATCGGATTTTCTCGTCCATCTCCAGTGGCCGCTGGGTATGGCGCAGGATAAAGCTCTCCACGTTTGCCGTGGACCGGTCCATCATCACCTGGATGTAGTTGTTGCGCGCAACCCACGGTTCGGCACCCAGCTTTTTCATCTCCCGTTCGTAAAGGGGGCTCAGCTGGTCGCGGAGCCAGTCGAACGCCTCGCGCAGCGGCTCCCGCCATTTCTGGTCCCAGGTGCCGTTGCCGCCGGTGTTGCAGCCGCAGTCGCTGCGCCACCGCTCGATGCCATGGGCACAGCTCCAGGAAGTTTCCTCAATAATCTGGGCCTCATATTTGGGAGGGAATTTGGCCAGAAACTCGCCGTAAATCGTGACGTGCGCCAACCCCTCCTCCTCTATATGGTCGAGGGCGTAGGAGAGGGCCATCTCGCCGAAGCGGTGGTGGTGGCCGTAGGTCTCGCCGTCGGTGGCGATGTGCATCAGCTGCGGCTCCTTGCTATCGCCGTCCAGGGCGTTAACCAGGCGGTTTGCAAAGTCCTCGCCGCGCTCCAGCAGGTGCTCAAAGGCGATGCCCTGCGATACCGGGCCGTCGTAAAAAAACAGGACGATCTCGTTACCGGAGGGCAGCTTGCACAGGTAGGGCAGGCGCGGGTTAATGTTGGCTCCCTCGGCGTTGCGCCACTCCTTCTCGCCAATCTTGCGATAGCGCAGCGCCTGGTAAGGGGAGAGGATCGTGAACTTGATGCCATGCTCAGCCAGCACTTCCAGGGTGGGAGTATCGGCGGCGGTCTCGGCAAGCCACATACCCTCCGGGTCGCGGCCGAAGCGCTTCCTGAAATCATGGATGCCCCAGATCACCTGGGTATGCTTGTCGCGCTCGTTGGCAAGCGGCATGATGATGTGGTTGTATACCTGCGCCAGCGCCGAGCCGTGGCCCGAGAACCGCTCGATGCTCTCTTTGTCCGCATCAAGGATGGCTTGGTAGGTTTCGGGCTGCTTCTTCTGCATCCACTCCAGCAGGGTCGGGCCGAAGTTGAAGCTGATGCGGGCGTAGTTGTTGATGATGTCCACGATCTTGCCTTGGCCGTCGAGGATGCGGGATGCGGAGTTGCGTGCGTAGCACTCATCCGTGATGCGCTCATTCCAATCGTGATAGGGTGAGGCCGACTCCTGTAGTTCTACGTCGTTCAGCCAGGGGTTCTCGCGGGGGGGCTGGTAAAAGTGCCCGTGTATGCAGATGTGTTTTTCCATTTTAAGCGAATAGTTCAAGTATGAGCACTGAGGCAGGGGGCAGACTAACGGTCGCTCGCTGCTGCAGCATTTCGGGGATGTCGGCTCCTGGTCCGCCCCAGGCCGTGTCGGCGGAGTGGAGCAACGGTTTCCAGGGGCCTGCCGCCGCGTGCAGCTGTGTTTTCTGTGGTTGGTTACTTATGTTGAACAGGCAATAAAGGTGCGGCTCCTGCCCGGTATGCGTCAGGTGCAGCACCAGCTTTTCGGAATCCAGTTTCACGCGCAGGTGCGGCTTGTCGGGGTGGGCCAGCGCCGGGTGCGTTTTCCGAAGCTGAATCAGCGCCTTGTAGAACTCCCGCAGTTTTTGCTGCTGCGGATCAGAAGTATAGCTTCGCCGCAGTTTCGACCGCTCGAACGTTTCCTCGCTCTGCGGATCGGGCGCTTCGCCTTTCGCCGCGAAATAAGCGAACTCCTCTTTCCGGCCTTTGCGCACGGCCTCCACCAGGTCTGTGTCTGTATGGCTCACAAAGTAAAGGAACGGATTCTGCTCGCCATACTCCTCACCCATAAACAGCATCGGCACATACGGCGACAGCAGAATCATACCCGCCACAGTCTTCAGCATTTCGAACGGCACTAACTCCGTGAGGCGCTCTCCCAGCATGCGGTTGCCCACCTGGTCGTGGTTCTGGGCGCACACCACAAACTGCCTGGCCGGATTGGCGGTCGCGTCGGTGCCGAGCGTTTTCTTCCGGTGCTCAGAGTACAGCCCGTTGTAAACGAACGTGTGCTCCAGTGCCTTTTGCAATTGGTCCGGCTTGCCGTAATCCTCAAAGTAGCCCTCCATCTCGCCTGTCACCAGGGTATGGATCACGTGGTGATAATCGTCGAACCACTGCGCATGGAGGCCATACCCCCCTTTGTTGATAGGGTTGATGAGGCGCACGTCACTTTGGTCGCTTTCCGCGATCAGCAGGAAGGGACGGCCTTCCTGCTCCTCCAGTTGCCCCACATGCTCGCGCAGCTCCTGCAGAAAATGCTTGGCCCCAGTATCGTATATGGCGTGCACGGCATCCAGGCGAAGCGCGTCTATATGGAAGTCGCGCAGCCACGTGAGCGTGTTCTGGATGAAGAAGTTGCGCACATGGTCGCAGTGGGCATCGTCGAAGTTCAGGGCATCGCCCCAGGGCGTGTTATACCGGTGCGTGAAGTAGTGGCCATACTCGTTCAGGTAATTTCCCTCAGGGCCCATGTGGTTGTAAACCACGTCCAGCACTACCGAAATGCCGTGACCGTGGCAGGCGTTCACCAGCTTTTTAAGTCCCTCCGGGCCGCCGTACGAGTTCTGGGCCGCAAACGGGAATACGCCGTCGTAGCCCCAGTTGCGGCTCCCCGGAAACTGGGCGATAGGCATGATCTCAATGGCCGTGATGCCCAGGTCCTGTAGCTCAGGCAGGTGTTCGATCACACCCTCAAAGGTACCCGCTGCACTGAAGGTGCCCACATGCAGCTCATATATAATAAGCTGATCCAGCGGAAGACCCTGCCATGTGGCATCCGTCCAGCCGAAGCTGGTGTGGTCTACCACGGCAGAGGGCCCGTGCACCCCCTCCGGCTGGAACCGGGAGGCGGGGTCCGGCCTGTCGCGCTCGCCGTCGAGGTGGTACATGTAGCGTGTGCCGGGCACAGCCTCCTCCGACAAACCCGTCCAGTAGCCAAAGGCCTCCCGCTGCAGCGGAACCCGCGTCTGGGGGTTGCTTTTCAGCGACAGTTCCACTTGTGTTGCTTTTGGCGCCCAAACCGTGAAGGCTGTGCCCTTGCCCGGCTGGTATTCCGCTCCTATATTTCTTACTATCGACATGTCTAGCTTGGGTTTTAATAGCACGTATAAACTCGCATCAAAAGATTAAGTTGTGATGTAGTATAAGTAATTAGTACGTGTAACGATACAAAGATTTTTTTACCTTGGTTGCGTGTAACGTAGCTAATACTTACCATATTTGCAATAACGGAATATTGTCCGTAACATATTTATCAGAGCGCAGTACCTACACTTGACAAAGCTAAACTACTACATGGAACAACTCGAAGGAACGAAAAGGATAATAATAGAGAACGTAAAGCCAGAAATAAACTGCGGGAGGTTTCCGGCAAAAAGGGTAGTGGGGGAGGAGATTACCGTGACCGCCGACATATTCGGCGACGGCCACGACGAGGTGAAAGCGCAACTGGTATACCGCAACACAAGCGTGGAAGGGGAGGACTGGACCGCAGTGCCGATGGAGTTTCTGGGGAACGACAGTTGGCGCGCCACTTTTACGCCCAAGGCCATGGGCCGCTACGAGTATACCCTCCAGGGATGGGTAGACCACTTTTATACCTGGCAGAAAGGACTCTCCAAGAAGTTCGAAGCCAATCAGGACGTAACGGTAGAGCTGCAGATAGGGGCCCAAATGCTGGAGGGCGTCGCCGCGCAAGTGGGGGGAGAGGAACAGGATCGGCTTTATAGCTATGCCTACCAGCTCCGTCACAACCAGTCGCACGCTGACGCAGTGGCCCTGGCCACCAGCGGGGAGGTTTCGGAGCAGATGCGGGACAGCGAGGAACTCAAAAACGTAAGCACCTACGACAGACGATTGAAGCTGGATGTGGAGCGTAAGAAAGCGCTCTTTAGCGCCTGGTATGAATTTTTCCCAAGATCGTCGGCGCAGCAGGCCGGACAGCACGGCACGTTTAAAGACTGTGAGCGGCTTCTGCCCCGCATCGCCGAGATGGGTTTCGACACCATCTACCTGCCGCCGATCCACCCGATCGGGTATGCTTTCAGAAAAGGAAAAAACAACAACCCTAGCTCACAGCCCGGCGAGCCCGGATCCCCGTGGGCGATAGGCGCACCCGAGGGTGGCCACGACGCGATCCTGTCGGAACTGGGCACCCTGGATGATTTCAGGGGGCTGGTGCAGCAGGCGAAAGACCACGGCATCGAGATCGCGCTGGATTTCGCCATACAGTGCTCCCCGGACCACCCCTATGTGAAAGAGCATCCGCAGTGGTTTACCTGGCGCCCCGACGGAACGGTGCAGTATGCCGAGAACCCGCCGAAGAAGTACCAGGACGTGTTGCCCGTTAACTTTGAGACAGAGGACTGGCAGAATCTGTGGAAAGAGCTCCGCCGCGTGCTGCAGCACTGGATCGACCAAGGCGTTGTCATCTTCCGCGTGGATAACCCGCACACCAAGGCGTTCGCTTTCTGGGAGTGGGTGATCAATGATATTCACAAAGCCCATCCCGAGGTGATCTTCCTGGCCGAGGCCTTTACGCGACCCCGCGTGATGGAGCAGCTGGGAAAACTTGGATTTACGCAATCCTATACGTATTATACCTGGCGAAACTCAGCCGAGGAACTAAAAGAGTACATGCATGAGCTCACCCAAACCGAGATGCGGGAATACTACCGGCCCAATTTCTGGCCCAACACCCCGGACATTAACCCGGTGGCGTTGCAGCAGGGCGGTGAGGCGGCCCATATTACCCGCGTCGTGATGGCGGCCACCCTGTCGTCCAACTACGGGCTGTACGGGCCGGTGTATGAGTTCGGGATCGCCGACCCGATCGTTGGCAAGGAAGAGTACCTTGACTCCGAGAAATACGAGGTGAAGCACTGGGACTGGGGCAAGCTGACCAAAATCCGGGAGGTGATCACGCTGATAAACAAGATAAGGAAAGTGAACCCGGCCCTGCAGACAACCTGGAACATCGCCTTCGGCGAGAGCGACAACCCCTCGTTGTTGTGCTATGCCAAGTGGAGCAGCGACCGCAAAAACAGGATGATCATGGTGGTGAACCTGGATCCGCACAACACGCAGACCGGGTGGGTGCAGGTGCCGCTAGCCGAGCTTAACCTGGGCCAAGACCAGCAGTATTTGGTGCATGACATGCTGACCGAGCGCAAATATACCTGGACAGGCGAGTGGAATTACGTGGAGCTGCGCCCGCATGAGATGCCGGTGCATGTGCTGCGCATCGAGGACGCCAACGCCATCATGGGCCACGACAACCTGGACGACGCCTGGCTGCCCAACATCAACGAATAAAAACTAACCCCGATAAAGAAGAATCCTTTTGACCAAAATTTATGGCAGACGAAAAAATCCTGTTAGACGATAATATCCATTGGTACAAAGATGCCATTATCTATGAGCTGCACATCAAGGCATTCGCGGATGGTAACGGCGACGGCATAGGCGACTTTAAAGGCCTGATGCAAAAGCTGGATTACCTGGAAGACCTGGGCGTAACCGCCATCTGGCTGCTCCCTTTTTACCCTTCCCCCCTCCGCGACGATGGGTATGATATTGCCGATTACTACAGCATCAACCCCTCGTATGGCAACATGCAGGATTTTAAGCTTTTCGTGAAAGAGGCGCACCGCCGCGGCCTCAAAGTAATCACCGAGCTGGTGATCAACCATACCTCCGACCAGCACCCTTGGTTCCAACGCGCCCGAACTGCCAAAAAGGGATCCAAGTACAGGGATTTCTATGTATGGAGCGACGACCCCACCAAGTACAAGGACGTGCGGATCATCTTCACAGACTATGAGCCCTCTAACTGGGCCTGGGACCCGGTGGCGCAGCAATACTACTGGCACCGCTTCTTCTCGCACCAGCCCGACCTGAACTATGACAACCCGGATGTGCAGAAAGAGGTGTTCAAGGTGCTGGACTACTGGTTCGACCTTGGGGTGGATGGCTTCCGTCTGGATGCCGTGCCATACCTGTTTGAGCGCGAGGGCACCAACAGCGAGAACCTGCCCGAGACACACGACTTCCTGAAGAAACTGCGCGCGCACGTAGACAGCAAGCACCAGGGCAAGCTGCTGCTGGCCGAAGCCAACATGTGGCCCGAAGACTCCGCCTCGTATTTTGGCGACGGCGACGAGTGCCACATGAACTACCACTTCCCCATCATGCCGCGCCTGTTCATGTCGGTGAAGATGGAGGACCGGTACCCCATCATCGACATCTTTAACCAGACACCGCCCATACCGGAGAGCTGCCAGTGGGCCATGTTCCTGCGTAACCACGATGAGCTGACGCTGGAGATGGTGACTGACGAGGAGCGCGACTACATGTACAAGGTGTACACCAAAGACCCGATGGCGCGCATCAACCTTGGTATCCGCCACCGCCTGGCCCCGCTGCTGAATAACGATCGCGCCAAAATAGAGCTCATGAACGTGCTCCTCTTTTCGATGCGCGGCACACCGGTGGTATACTATGGCGATGAGATCGGGATGGGCGACAACTACTACCTCGGTGACCGCGACGGCGTGCGCACGCCGATGCAGTGGAACGAAGACCGCAACGCCGGCTTCTCCAGCGCCAACCCGCAGCGCCTGTACCTGCCCGTGATCATCGACCCGGAGTATAAGTATGAGTCGATCAACGTGGAGACGCAGAACCACAACAGCAACTCGCTGCTCTGGTGGATGCGCCGCATCATTAACATGCGCAAGCGCTACAAGGCGTTTGGCCGCGGCACGATCTCCTTCCTGTCTCCGACGAACTCCAAAGTGCTGGCGTTTATACGGCAGTATGAGAACGAGACCATTCTGGTCATCGCCAACCTGTCGCGCTTCCCGGAGGCAGTGGAGCTTGACTTGCATGAGTACAAGGGCTATACCCCGGTGGAGGTGTTCAGCAAGAACAAGTTCCCGAACGTGAAAGAGGAGCCATACCTGTTTACCATGGGCGGCCACGGCTACTACTGGATGGAACTGCAGCCACAGGAGGTATCCCATGAAGATAACGGGCAGCGCAAAGCCCTGCAAATGGGATCTTTGAAAGCGGCGCTGGACAGCAAAGTGCTGAAAGAACTGGAGGCGCGGGTGCTGCCAGGCTATATTTTCCAACGCCGCTGGTTTGGCGGAAAGGCCCGTACCGTGCAGCGCATGCAGGTAGTGAACAACATGCCGCTGCCGCTGGCCAAAGTCGGAGCCTCGCTGCTCTTTATCGAGGTGAGCTACAACGAGGGCCTGCCCGAGATGTACCAACTGCCGATCAGCTTCGCGACGGGCGAGCAGGAGCAGGAACTGCGCGACCATTCACCTGCCAGCATCATCGCCCGTGTGGTGATGGATGGCAAAGAGGGCGTGCTGTACGATGCGATTTACAGCGAGGAATTCCGGCAGTCGCTGCTGCAGCTGATGCTGAAGAAAAAGCGTGTGCGCCACGGCAAGGGCGAGTTGGTAGGGCACAGCAACCGTACTCTGGCCGCGGACCTGCGCAACGCAGAGGCACCGCTCACCTCAAAAATCCTGGCTGCAGAGCAAAGCAACACCTCCATCATCTTCGACAATTCCTTGTTCCTGAAGGTATACCGCAAACTGGACAGGACCATGAACCCGGATGTGGAAGTGGTGCAGATGCTGAGCGAAGGCGTCGGGTTTGCCAACGTGCCGCGCTTCCTGGGGGCGCTGGAGCAGCATGAGCCGGGGCAGCAGCCGATGGTGCTCGTGATGCTGCAGGAACTGGTGCCGAACCAGGGCGACGCCTGGAGCTATTTCGGTGACTCGCTGAAACGCATGTATGAGCGCGTGCTGACGCAGCCGGAGCGGATGAAGATCAAGCAACCGACGGGATCGCTCGCCCGGCCTAAGGCCTTCACCGAGATTCCGGAGGAGATGCAGATGCAGATCGGCGGCGCACACGTGGAGCGCGTGGAGCTGCTTGGCCAGCGCACCGCAGAGATGCACCTGGCGCTGGGCAGCATCACCAACCACAAAGACTTTGTGCCCGAGGAGTTCTCGCTGCACTACCAGCGCTCGCTGTACTCGTCGCTCACCTCGCTGGTGCGCAGCAACTTCGACAGCCTGCAGAAACATTTGCCAAACCTGCCGGAAAACGTGCGGGCTGAGGCAAAAGAGGTGCTGGAGATGCGCGAGCAGGTGCTGGAGCGCCTGAAGATGATCTTCTCGCACAAAATAGACACCCTTAAAATCAGAACGCACGGAGACTACCACCTGGGCCAGGTGCTCTTTACCGGTAAAGACTTCTATATCATTGACTTTGAGGGCGAGCCAGCCCGCTCGTTCAGTGAGCGTCGTCTCAAGCGCTCTGCCCTGCGCGATGTGGCCGGTATGATCCGCTCCTTCCATTACGCTGCCTACAGCGCCCTTTTCCACCAAGAAGGCCTGCGCCGCGAGGATGTAGAGTACCTGGAGGCATGGGCCGAGCAGTGGTATCAATACGCCAGTGGCTTCTTTATGCACAACTACCTGAGCAAAACCAAAAACTCCGGTATTGTGCCTGCTAAAGAAGAGGATTTCGAGATTCTGATCCATACCTTCCTTTTAGAGAAGGCGATCTACGAACTCGGATATGAATTGAATAATCGTCCGGATTGGGTGCTCATCCCCATCAGAGGCATCAAATACATAATGAAAAAGTATAAGAATGGCTAAGAAAAAAGAAAGCACAACCACCGAGACCACCGATATAACGCAAACAAGCGGCCTGTCAGGCACTGACCAGGACACAACCAAAAAAGCGACGACTCCAAAGCGCGGGAGAAAGGCGGCGGGCAGTGCCTCCCCCGACTCCCCGGTTGGAGGCGAGACGCCTAAAGCCGCTGAGAAGCGAGGAAGAAAAAAGAAAACAGATTCTTTGGCAGCCGAAATGGGCGCCCCCATCACCAGCGACACTTCAGGTGAGGGAGGGGAGGCCAAAGCGCCTGCCAAGCGTGGTCGAACAAAGAAAGCAGCAACCGAAGATGCGGCACCTGCGCCTAAAAAGCGTGGGCGCAAGGCCAAAGAGGAAACTCCGGCTGCCGGGATCGTGGTGCCTGTGGCATCCAATGATATCGTGCAGGAGCAAATCGTGATCAAGCCCAGGGGGCGTACCAAAGTAACGACAATCGTGCAGACTGAAACGAACGAACAAGAACTGGCAGGCACTGGCTTGCAACAGGCACAGGATACCGAACGGGCAGTTTATCCTGCCAGCAGGCTGACCGACTTTGACATTTACCTGTTTAAAGAAGGCAGGCACTTTACCCTGTATGAGAAGCTGGGTTCGCACTATATGGAGTATGCCGGCAAAACCGGGACATCCTTTGCGGTATGGGCCCCAAATGCCGAGCAGGTGTCTGTGATGGGCGATTTCAACGAATGGAACCGCGAGAGCCACCAGTTGCACGCGCGCGAGGATGGATCCGGTATTTGGGAGGGCTTTGTGCCCAACATGGCACCGGGCATGCTCTACAAGTACCATATCAAATCACGCTACCATCTGTTCCATGTAGAAAAGAGCGACCCGTTCGCGTTTTGCCGCGAGTCGCCGCCCCAAACGGCCTCCGTGGTTTCGGACCTCAAGTATGAGTGGCAGGACGCACAGTGGATGGAGCAGCGCAACGCCCAAAAGGATGCCGCGCAGCCTTACAGTGTGTATGAGTTGCACCTGGGCTCCTGGCGCCGCAAGATGGAGGACAGCAACCGGTCGCTTACATACCGCGAGCTGGCCGAGGAACTCCCTGCGTATGTGCAGCAAATGGGCTTTACGCACGTAGAGCTGATGCCGATCATGTTCCACCCTTTTGCCGGCTCCTGGGGATATCAGGTCACGGGTTACTTCGCGCCAGCCAGTTCTTTCGGCTCTCCGCAGGACCTGATGCACCTGATTGACGCCCTGCACCAGCATAACATTGGTGTAATCCTGGACTGGGTGCCATCGCATTTCCCCTCTGATGAGCATGGTCTGGCCTATTTCGACGGCACGCACCTGTTCGAGCACGCCGACCCGCGCAAGGGGTATCACCCGGACTGGAACAGCTATATCTTTAATTATGGCCGCAACGAAGTCCGTTCCTTCCTGATCAGCAACGCGCTGTTCTGGCTGGACAAGTACCACGCGGATGGGTTGCGCGTAGACGCCGTGGCCTCGATGCTATACCTCGACTATAGCCGCAAGGAAGGCGAGTGGATTCCGAACGAGCATGGGGGACGCGAGAACCTGGAGGCCATCTCTCTGCTGAAGGACTTCAACCACGCGGTGCGCGAGCGCTTCCCGGATGTGAAAACCATCGCGGAAGAGTCCACGGCCTGGCCTGGTGTGACGACGCCTGTGGAGCACGGAGGCCTAGGCTTCGACATGAAGTGGATGATGGGCTGGATGCACGACACGCTGGACTATTTCTCCAAAGACTCCATCTACCGCCGCCACCATCAGGGGGAAATTACCTTCAGTATGATGTATGCGTTCTCGGAGAAGTTCATGCTCCCACTGTCCCATGACGAAGTGGTGCACGGCAAAGGAGCACTTCTGCAGAAAATGCCGGGCGATGAGTGGCAGCGCTTTGCAAACCTCCGTACGATGTATGCTTACATGTATGCCCACCCGGGAGCCAAGCTGCTGTTTATGGGAGCCGAGATCGGCCAGAGCAGCGAATGGAACCACGACAGCAGCCTGGATTGGCACTTGCTTCAGTATGGATTTCATCAGGGAATCCAGGATGAGATCCGGGAGCTGAACGCTATTTACAAACAGGAGCCGGCCTTGTACAAGTATAGCTTTGATGACCGCGGCTTTGAGTGGATCGATTACAACGATGCTCACAACAGCGTGATCAGCTTTGTGCGCAAATCCGATAATCCTGAGGATACGCTATTGGTAGTCTGTAACTTTACCCCTGCCATGCACGAGCATTACAGTATTGGCGTGCCGACAGCCGGACAGTGGAAACAGGTGTTCAATTCTGATGACAAGCGCTATGGTGGCAGCGACCAGCACAATGACGATATCATATCGTCCAAAGCTGAGCTATCGCACGGACGCGAGCAAACCATCACATTAAAACTACCGCCATTGTCGGTGATCTACTTAAAGTCTGTGAAGGGATAAGTTTTAAAGTGCATCATTTAAAAGCCAAACGGCAGGCCACTTCAGGCCTGCCGTTTGGCTTTTATACTTACTTACGTCTCCAGCTTAGCTTATACCTTTAAAGGCCTTAGTGAGCAGATGCTGAAGCAGTGGCTGATATGAAAATTCATTTCCCTTTCCTGATAGGGAAGAGTTTGCGCAGGCTCCTGTCGCCTTTTGCGGTGTCTGGGGCAATTTCAGGCTCCAGAGAAGAAACAGAGCGCACATCCTCGATAGAATAAAAGGCATGAGGGTTGAAGCTCCTGATAATGGATACTACCGCGTCCAACTTCCGGCGTTTCACGACCATGAACAGTAGGTTTACCTTGCCTCTGGTGCCGTGGGCATCCACGAACGTCAGTCGGTAGCCGCTCTTCTTGAGTTCCTCAATCAGTTTTCCGGCAGGCTCTACCGTGATCACGCGCACCACGACCTGGCCCAAGGCCAGTTTCTGCTCGATGCGCAGCCCCAGAAAGTTGCCCGTGGCAAAGCCTCCTGCCCAGGCAAGGTATGAGGCCACATTGCCCAGGTTTTCCATTACCTGCGTGATGGCAATCAGCCAGATGAGTACCTCCACAAAACCAAGCATGGGCGCTACCGTCTTGTCACCTTTGGAAATGTACACGATACGCAGGGTTCCCAGTGTCACATCGCAGATTCTGGCCAGGAAAATTAGGGAAGGGATGATCACCCATTCCGTAATACCGGGATCTACGCCATCTAAAAATTGCATGCAATTAGGGTTTGAAAGTGAAGGGCCAGCCCGGCCCGGAATTATACACCAGTAACCTTTGTCCCAAGATAGCAGCGGATTACCTGCCAGCACAGTGCGCGTTGTTGGGTGGTGCAAAAGTTATCAGTAAAGCTACGCAGTTCTTAAGCATGGTCAACACATTTGAGCCGGTGACTTATAGCCCTGCCACATGACCGCACACCAAGTTCGTGCAAGCCAGGATGTAGAAAAGCTCCTGGCAAACCGATACTAACGGCACGGTATAATCCGAGTGTAGGTATAGCGTGGCAAGAAAAGCAGACCCGATGCGCCTCTGGTTCTGAAAGGGTTTCTCGGTGAAGTAGTATAACGGCAGAAGAAAGCATCGGTTATCCCAGAGCCACAACACCCTATCGAGCATCGACACTTTCTCCATACAACCGCTTTCTTCCACCGCCAGCGTATCGTCCCAAACGGATAGGCGGCTTGAAAACAGGCTGCGGCCCCGCCGGTAGATAGACGCTGGTCGGGTAAGTCACTGATGCGCCGGATCGGGTGCCTTTGGCCCTCAGTGAGTGCTGACACAGGCAGCAGCACCAGGTCGGCCCGCACCGGTATGAACAAGGTGAGTGGCAGACTCATTTGCTCTGTGAGCGGCGGCAACAGAAATGGCTTATCGGCATTATTGGAGGTGCGCGTCAGCCGGAATCCAACGTGCTTTACCGGCAGACCGGCTTGCTCTGCGACACCTATCACGGCAAGCCAAAAGGTGAAATAACAGCCTTGGCGCACGTAATCAAATCTCTTTTCTATTTGGATTCTATGAAAATTCTGCTAAACTTAATAGCTGGTAGCAAAGCGTACGGTAAATATTGGGCCGTATACCGACTTTATTAGAATATGCTAATCTTGGTTTTGTGCAATCATTACAAAGCCAGTGTTTCGGGATATGATCTTGTTATAGAGATTTTTATATATAACCTAAACGCTAATACGGGTTTTAGCGTATGAGTAAGTAAGTAATTGCATCCAATCTAATCATAAAATTTTAGGCGAAAGATGGGCTCAGTAGGTAACGGTGTATCACCCCAAGCGCTATTGAAAAACAGCTTCAATAAAAAACCATAACACATGGCAAAACTGATCATTGTATCGAACAGGCTTCCTGTAAAACTGCAAGAGAAGGAGGGCGAGCTAGAGTACAAAACGAGTGAGGGCGGACTGGCAACGGGGCTAGGGTCTATCTACAAAAAAGGGGATAACCTTTGGATTGGATGGCCGGGCCTGGTTGTCGACGACCCTATAACGCAACAGCGCATCCGACAGGATCTCCGTCCGGAGAGCATGCAACCCGTTTTCCTGACAGAGACCGAAATCAAAGAGTTTTACGAGGGGTTCAGCAATGAGACGCTTTGGCCCACCTTCCATTATTTCAGCCAGTATGCCGAGTATGACCAGCAACTCTGGGAAACGTATGTGGAGGTAAACCAGAAATATTGCGAGGCAGTGGTAGAGCAGGCGGGGCCTGACGACACCATATGGGTTCATGATTACCAACTGCTGCTGTTGCCCTCCATGCTGCGCGAGAAACTGCCAAACAGCACGATTGGGTTCTTTCAGCATATCCCGTTCCCGTCTTACGAAGTCTTCCGGCTGTTGCCATGGCGAAAAGAGCTTTTGGAGGGTATGCTGGGCTCTGACCTGGTGGGCTTCCATACCTACGACGACATGCGCCACTTCCTCAGCTCTGTCAACAGGCTGGTAGGGTATGGCAGCATGCATGGCTGGATCAACACCAACACCCGCTCCCTACTCGTCGACTCTTTCCCGATGGGGATTGATTACGAAAAATACAGCCAGACGGCTGCCCTCGAAGAGGTGGTGAAGCGCGAGAAGATTTACAGGGGAAACCTCAATGCAGAAAAGGTTATACTCTCTATCGACAGGCTGGACTACTCGAAAGGCATTGCCCAGCGCCTGAAGGCATTTGAGCAGTTTCTGGAGGAGTATCCGGATTTTCATGAGCGGGTAACCCTGCTGATGCTCGTGGTGCCGAGCCGCGACGCCGTGGAAAAATACAAAGAACTGAAAGAAGAAGTTGATGAACTGGTAGGCCGCATAAACGGTAAGTACAGCCGTATCAGCTGGAACCCAATCCAGTATTTCTATCGCTCATACCCTCTCGAAACGCTTTCTGCCTTCTATCGCATGGCCGATGTAGCGCTCGTGACGCCAATGCGCGATGGTATGAACCTCGTGTGTAAAGAGTACATCGCCAGCAAGCTGGATAAAAAAGGTGTTCTGATTCTGAGCGAGATGGCGGGAGCCTCGAAAGAGCTCTCCGATGCGCTGCTCATCAACCCGAACGACATTAACCAAATGGTGAAGGCCATTTACTCGGCATTGACGATGCCGGAAGAAGAGCAGATCGCCCACATGACCAACATGCAGGAGTCGCTGCAGCGCTACAACATCCACCATTGGGTGAGCATGTTCATGGACCGGCTGTCCTACGTCAAGATCAAGCAAATGTCGCTGGCTACCTCATACCTGGACGAGGCGACGATCATGGAGATGAACGATGCCTACGACTCGGCGAGTTCGCGTTTGTTTTTCCTGGAGTATGACGGGGCTTTGGTAGATTACCGCAACCGTCCCTTGATGGCCCGCCCGGATGACGAGCTGATGGACTTACTCGAAAGGCTTAGTAGTAACTCTAAAAACAGGGTGGTTGTGGTGAGCAGCCGTGAGAAAGTAACCATGCAGGATTGGCTTGGCCACCTGAACATAGACATCATCGCGGAGCACGGGGTATGGATTAAGCAGCGGGGCACCGGATGGCAAACCATGCTCAGCCTGATGGATGACTGGAAGAAAGACATTCGCCTGATTCTGGACCTGTACGTAGACCGTACCCCAGCTTCCTTTATCGAGGAAAAGGAATACTCCCTTGTATGGCATTACCGCCGCGTAGAGACTGGCCTTGGCGAGATGCGTGCCCGGGAATTGGTGAACCATCTTAACTTCATTGCCTCCAACAGCAACCTGCAAGTGCTGGACGGCCAAATGGCTGTCGAGATAAAGGCGCAGGAAATAAACAAAGGAAAGGCCTCCAGTTACTGGCTCACCAAGTTTCCGCATAAGTTCGTGATGGCCATTGGCGACGACTGGGGCGATGAGGAAATCTTTAAAGCCATGCCGCGCGAGGCGTATACCATCAAGGTAGGTAACTCTCACTCGGTTGCAAAATACCATGTGGATACCTGCGAGGATGCCCGCCAGACGCTTTCCAGACTAGTGCAGTCGAGGCGGCAGGAGCAATCTCCCGGTGCCCTGATGACCGGTTGATCAATTGCTTTGGCACTATAACAAGAAGGCCCCCTGTATCCGATACAGGGGGCCTTCTTGTTATAGAGTTTTAAGCGAATTTAAAAAAGAGAGCCATTGGCGGATTTGTCCGGTCCGCCGCCGGGTGCCTTTGTGGCGGGTTGCTCACAGTTTTCCTCGTTAAACACTTGATCAATCGCTTTTTCGGCGTTGCGCAGCTTTTCTTTGCAGAGTTTGATGAGTTGGGAAGAGCGCTGCACCTTTTGGGTCAGTTCGTCCACATCCACTGAATCATTCTCTATTGCGCGCAGTATTTCCTCCAGCTCCTGTGTGGCCTCTCGGTAGGTTAAGCTTTTTAAATCCTTATCTGTCATCTTCGTCAATATTTACAACCATACTGTGGAGCGTTCCGTCCTGCATTTTCGTCTCAATAACGTCTCCCTCCTTAATTTCCTTAATGCTTTTCGTGATCTGCCCATTGACCAGTGTAAGCGTATACCCCCGCAGCAGCAGCCGTTCAGGGTTGTTGGCCTCAATGCTCATTTCAAGCAGCTTTAACCGATGGTGCTCATGCTGCATCTTCTTCTGGGTTTCATACCCTACCTTGTCGCTACATTTGCTAAACAGGAGCTGTTTCCGCTGCAGGCTGTCTTTAGCCTCCGTCTCGACACAGTGTACCAAGGTGTTGAGCTCATGCGCTTTCATGTGCAGGTAGCGCTGGCTTTTTCCTTCCACGCATCCCGTCAGTTCCTGTAAATAGCGTTGGCGCTCGTGCAGCAGTTCTTTGGTTTGGGAGCTCAGGTCTTTGTCGAGGGTGCTGATCTGGTGCTTTTGGGTATCGAGGTAAGCCTTTGGCTTCAGGAGCAGCCCCCGCGACAACAGCTCCAATCTGTCTTTGGCCGCCTGCAACAAGGCTTTGGTTTGGTTCGAGAACCGGTGACTCCTACGCTCAAGCGCGTCATCGGCCTGCTGCAGTTGCTGCCCCGACAGAAGCCGGATGCTGGCGTACACGCTTTCGGTATACTCCTCTGCCGAACGGAAGCGGTCTGTCAGGAAATTGGCCACAGCCGTTGGGGTTTTCAGGCGCGTGTGCGCCACCAAATCCGAAACGCTCTCGTCGCGCTCGTGGCCAATGCCCGTGAGCACCGGCAGTGGGGAGCGACCAATGGCAGCGGCGATGGCATAGTCATCGAAGCAGCTCAGGTCGGTCTGTGACCCGCCCCCGCGGATCAGGACGACAGCATCATACCGGTGGCTGTCTTTCGCAACCAGGGCAAGGGCGTTTCTGACCGAGGCAGGTGCCTCGTTGCCCTGCACCGTGGCCTGAAAAAGGGTAATCTCGAAATAATACCCGAAGCTGTTGTGCTGCAGCTGATGCACAAAATCCTGATAGCCTGCTGCCGTGGCCGAGGAAATGACGGCCAGCCGTTGGGGCAACAGCGATAAAGGGAGCGCTTTGTTGGCTTCCAGCAGGCCTTCTGCTTCCAGCCGCTTCAGCGTTTCCTGCCGTTGGCGAGCCAGGTCACCGATGGTATAATTGGGGTCGATGTTCGAGATATCCAGGCTAAGGCCATAGAGCTCATGAAAACGCACCGAGGTATGTAGCAGCACTTTCAGGCCAGCCTTCAGGGGGTGGCCTGTCTTTTCCTCAAAGTAGCGGCTAAGCATCTGGTACCGCGAACTCCAAATAGTGGCACGTGCCTGTGCCAGCATCTGGCGGGCATCGGCTCCCTTGTCCACCAGCGTCAGGTAGCAGTGTCCCTTGCGCCGGTCCACATTTACCTGGGCCACTTCGGCCACCACCCAATAGCTTTCCGGGAACGCTACTTCCAGCTCTTCCCGTATCTGCTGGTGCAGTTGGAAAAGCGAGAGCGGCGCCTGCAGGTTTGGATGAACCATTTGCCGGAGGGAGGGCTGTGCCATGTACTGTGGTAAAATTAGGGTATGCAGCAGGCAGCAAAAACGGCCTGTATCAGCAGCACAAGATAAGCTTTTGTGCCCGGAGGACAAAGGAGTTAGCCGGGGCTTTTTCTGATTTTAATATAAATCAGACGCTATGTTAAGTGAGTTTCAGGCGTTTCTATACCATAAAGCGCGCGTATACCTGCTCGTGAATCGCGCGGACCGCCCTGTCCTGCTCAGCCGGGTCTGTGAGAGGAAAGGACGACATCAGGCAGAGGGGCAAAGGGGCCTCCCCGCTGCGATAAGGCGGCTGGTGGTAGGTAAGTCCGGCAATGGGGGAGAACCCGAGGCTTTGGTAAAAGAGGATGCGCCGGCGGCTAGCCTGGGAGTAGGGAAGCTCCACCTCTAGCACAACGCCAAGCGCTTCGTCCTGCAGCATGCGTTGTACTACTTGCCGGCCAATGCCTTGCCCGCGCAGATGGCTGACAATGGCGAAGTGCTCTACAAAACAGAACTGCCCAAGGCGCCAGCTGATATAAAAACCTGCGAACAATGTGCCTTGCATCACTGCGATACAGCGCATGCCGGGGTGCTCAAGCAGCCGCTCTACCTGCCCGAACGTTCTGCGCTCCCGCAGCGGGAAGGCCTCCTGATATAGTTTCCGCAGGGAGGCAAGCTCTGGAGCATCCTGACGTGTGAGGCGTTTATATGAAAGTGGCGCAGCGGCCATACCTATTCCTCCATCCGAAACCCAAGGCGCTTGGCTCTCTTTTCCCAGTTGGTGCGGGCCCACGTTTGCAGGTCGGCAATCTGATCCATTTCATCAATGATTTCCATGCCCAGCAGCGTCTCGATGATGTCCTCCATGCTGATCAGGCCCGCCGTGCCGCCGTACTCGTCTACCACCAGCGCCAGCTGGTCTTTGCGATCCAGCAGCCGCGAAAACAGGGTGGGTATAGGCATGTGTTCGGGCACCACCTGTATAGGTCGGGTTATGGACTTTAGTGGTTTATGGCCCTGGTTCTGGATCATCTCATACATCACCTCATCCTTCAGCACGTAGCCCGTCACGTCGTCGAGGTTTTCTTTGAATACGGGGATTCGGGAAAAGCGCAAATCCGGGAAGCTGCTGAAAAACTCCATAATCGACATGTCCTCCTGCGCACTCACCACCACCGTGCGGGGCGTCATGATATGGCGGACCATGATATTGTTGAAGCGGAGGATGTTTCGAATAATCTGCGATTCCCCTTGTTGGAAAATGCCCTGCTTGATCCCGATCTCGGCCATCGCCGTAAAGTCTGCCCGGCTCAGGATGCTGCGCCCCTTTTCCTTTTTCAGCCGCTTCGTGATAAACTGCGACAAGAGAATAATGGGGTACAGGGGGGAGTAAATCAGTACCTTGATTGTGCGGATGGAGAAAGGGGCAAGCTGTTTCCAGTGGTTGGCGCCTATTGTTTTCGGTATGATTTCGGAGAAAATCAGGATAATCAAGGTGAGGATGCCGGAAGTGAGCGAGAGATAGGCGTCTCCCCATAGGCGCTGTGCCTGCGCCCCCACGCCGGCAGCCCCGATGGTATGGGCAAAGGTGTTCAGCGTCAGGATGGCGGCCAGGGGCCGGTCCACGTTGTCTTTAAATCCCTGCAGGTCTTTGCCCAGTCCGGGGTCCCGCTGTGCGGTAATGCTAATGAAGGAAGGCGTGATGCTCAACAGGACTGCCTCCAGCACGGAGCACAGAAACGAGAAGAACAAGGCAATGCTTAAATACAGTATAAGTAAACCCATTGATTACCTGATGATGAAGGAGTAGCTGGTTGCGGCAAGCGCTAAATCCGGATGACCGAACCAAACAAGACATGTTATTTAGTGCACGATCCGGAGAACTGGCTCTGAAAGTGGCTGGCGCGTTTCGTGGTCGACGGTGAAATAGCCAACCATGCTCGGGCCATACCCAAGGTTCAGCTCGAAAAACTTGTTTTGCTCCGGCAGCATGTTAATCACTTCCTGGCGCAGCGTTTTATACTGCTCCAGCAGCACGCCCATACGTTTTTCCTTGTCGTTCAGCTTTACATGCAGCTGCTCTTTTGCCATATGCTGGCCCGATTCGTCGCTGTCGGGGGTAAAGTCAGAGGCGATGCTCTGCAGCGAGAGCAGCTCTACTTCAATCATGCGGATGTTGTGCTCCACGCTCAGGTAGTTTCTGATTTTCTCCTCCAGGGGCACGAGCGACTCGTCCAGGTACTCTACTAGATTTTCCATAGGTTCAGGGGTAAGGGTTCTATTGATTCTCTTCAGTGCTCATTCCATACATCGAAAGAATGAGGCAGATGGCAGCGCTATCGGCAAAAGGGTATACGGTAGTCCGCTGCATTATGTACACATACTCTAAAAACGCAGAAAAATGCCGTGGGGTTTGCGTCTTAAATTGGCCTGGCGCTGTCTCGATCAAGCGAGGCAACTGTAAATCTTTAGAAGCGGCGTGCGCAAAAATCCTGTTGCGGTTTTGGCAAGCTGTTTCGTTACAATCTCCCCCGATTCCTCGTAAGAGAAGCAAGTCGGTGGGCTGTGGCAAAAGGCCGTTACAAAGTAGGCCACCTCCCGGGTAAATTTGTACCTTTGGTTAAGCGCGAGCTTTGGAGCGGCCCTGCCTGCTGCGACGTGAATTTTGAGTATACCCGAAAAGCTGTGACCACATTTAACACCATGAAACTAATCGAGTGTCCCCGCGATGCCATGCAAGGCATCCACGACTTTATACCCACCGAACAGAAGATTGACTACATCAACCAACTGCTGAAAGTCGGTTTCGACACCCTCGACTTTGGGAGCTTTGTCTCACCGAAGGCGATTCCGCAGATGCGCGACACCGCCGAAGTGCTCGCGAACCTGGAACTGGAAGGCAGCTCGTCGAAGCTGTTGGCGATTATCGCCAACGTGCGCGGTGCCGAGGAGGCCGCCCAGCATGAGCAGATCCAGTACCTGGGCTTTCCGCTATCCGTGTCCGAGACCTTCCAGCAGCGCAACACCAATAAATCCATCGCCGAGGCCCTGGAGCACCTGGCCCAGATTCAGGAGATTTGCCACAGACAGGGCAAAACCCTCGTAACCTATATCTCGATGGGCTTTGGCAACCCCTACGGCGACCCCTGGGACGCGGAAACCGTCATCTCGTTTGTGGAGAAACTGCACCGGTTGCAGGTGCGCATCATCTCGCTTTCAGACACGGTGGGTGTTTCCAATCCGCAGAACATCACCTACCTGTTCGAGCATCTGATCGGGGCTTTCCAGGAAATTGAGTTTGGGGCGCATCTGCATACCACCCCCAGTACCTGGGAAGAAAAGGTGGATGCCGCGTATAAGGCAGGGTGCCAGCGATTTGACGGTGCGCTACGGGGGTATGGCGGCTGCCCGATGGCGGCAGACGCGCTGACGGGCAACATGGCCACCGAAAATTTGATCGCTTACTTCGAAAATAATGGTTTAAATTTGAACCTGAATAAAGCAGCCTTCGACGCCGCAATGGCGCGGTCCGTCGCTGTGTTTTCCTGATTATGGCAAGAAGAATAGTTGTAGATATTTTTATTCCGTGCTTTGTAGACCAACTCTACCCCGAAACGGGCATGAACATGGTGAAAGTGCTGGAAAAGGTAGGGTGTGAGGTACACTACAATGCCAACCAGACCTGTTGCGGGCAACCGGCGTTTAATGCGGGCTTCTTCGACGAGGCCCGCGAGGTTGCGACGAAGTTTTTGAACGACTTCTCCAATGAGACCTCCCATTACATTGTGGCCCCGTCGGCCTCGTGCGTGGGCATGGTCCGGAACGCATACCAGGATATTTTCGTGAAATCGTCGAGCCTGGTGAAGTACCGCTCCATGCAAAAGAAGGTGTATGAGCTCACCGAGTTCCTGACCGATGTGCTGGGCGTGACAGAAATTCAGGGCGCGGCGCTCAACGGGCGCTATACCTACCACGACTCCTGCAGCGGGCTGCGGGAGTGCGGCATTAAAGAAGGGCCGCGTGCGCTATTGGGTAACGTGCGCGGGCTTGAACTGGTGGAGATGGCCGACAACGAGACGTGCTGCGGCTTCGGCGGTACCTTTGCCGTGAAGTTTGAGGCCATATCCACAGCCATGGCCGAGCAGAAAGTGGAGAACGCCATGGCCACCGGTGCGGATTATATCATCTCCACAGACAGCAGCTGCCTGATGCACCTGGAGGCCTATATCCAGAAACAGAACAAACCGATCAAAACCATGCACATCGCCGATGTGCTGGCCAGCGGCTGGTAATCAGCGCAGATCAGAAACCGTAGCATAAAAACAGCGGCGGCTTTCCTCTCTAAAAAGGAAAGCCGCCGCTGTTTTTATGCCTGATTAATTAGTCGCTCCTTAGCAAGTCCCAATACCTAAACTAAACAATCTTAAACTGAGCAATCGGCAGCGCCCAAAATA
>NZ_JAKVIR010000007.1:45953-192898 GCF_022601975.1 Pontibacter sp. E15-1 | reverse complement strand
TACCTGAGCCCGATGAACTATGAAAAGAACTGTTAACTTTATAACCGCTAAGCAAGTTTACTGTCCGTCAGTTTCGACACACCTCACCTTGCAATAATTTTTCTGGAGATAGAGTGCTCATAGGGAAGCGGCAAAAATAACCCACCCCTACCCCTCCGAGGAGCATGGTCGTTTTATTCGAACTATACCAAGGTTAAACCTACTTGTCATTCTGCTAAGAAATTTGGTAGAAGTAGAGGGCCCCTACCCCGGGAGGTTAAGCTGATGCTACTGGCTACCAAGATCCTTTCAGGATGACAAAAATGGGAGAATGAAACGACCATGCTCCGAGGAGGGGAATTTCACCACTTAAAAAAGTGTACACATGATTATCAATTGATAGTCTTGTTCTGCGTGCTAATAAATGGCTATAGATAGGTATGACTAAAATAAGAAAGGGGAGCCGCCAGACAAAAATCTGGCGGCTCCCCTTTCTTAGGTATACCCTCCGCTACATTACTGCTTCATAGAGGTTGTGGTGCTGGCTGGCTTTTGCTGTTGCGTTTTGTATTTGTTATCGAACTTTTCGTACAGGTACTTCTGCTTGTTGTTCAGGTCTACGTTGCGGCCCTGTATAAACGCGTGCGTCACGTTGTTGGTGCGCATGTCCAGCAGGTCGCCGGAAGACACCACTAGGGTAGCGTCCTTCCCTACCTCCACGGAGCCCGCCTGCTGGTCTATACCCAGGATTTTAGCCGTGTTGAGCGTAACTGCCGCCAGTGCCTGCTCTTTGTCCAGGCCATAGGCGGCGGCGGTGCCTGCGATAAAGGGGAGGTTGCGGATACCGTGAATGCTCAGGTCATAATCCAGGGCAAACAGGATGCCCGCCTGCTGCAGGAGGTATGGCGTTTTGTAAGGCATGTCCACATCCTGGCCAGCGCGTGATGGCAACGCATGCACGCCAGAATAAATCACGGCAATGTTGTTCGCTTTCAGGAAGTCGGCTACCGCCACGGCATCAGCGGCCCCCACGATCACGATGTCCTTCACGCCTTGCTGTTTCACAAAATTAACGGACTCAATGATCTCCTTGCCGTAGTTGGTATGGATGTAGAGCTTCTTTGTGCCGTCGAACAAACCGGACAGGGCGGCCAGCTTCAGGTTCTCCTGGTCATGTTTACCCGCTTTGTAAACCGCTGCATCGCGCAGCAAGGCCGTCAGCTCCTGCAGCGTCTTTTCGCGGGTCTCCGCTATGCGCTTCAGCCGGGCCTCGTCGCCGTTGCTGTTTCCCTTGTCGAGCAGCATGTTGGGCCAGTTCAGGTGGATGCCCTCGTCAGCCTTCAGCACCGCGTCTTCCCAATTCCATGCATCCAGCTGCACCACAGACGAGGAGCCGGAGATGGTGCCCCCAACCGGCGTGAGCTGTGTCATGAGCACGCCGTTGGTACGGATGGTCGGGATGATGTCGGAATCGGTGTTGTAGGCCACAATGGAGCGCACATTCGGGTTGAACTCCCCTACCTCGCGCCAGTCGATGGTTGCGCGCACGCTTTCAATCTCATTCAGCCCCAGCGACGAGTTCGGATGGATCAGGCCGGGATAGATATGCTGCCCCGTCACGTCCACCACGTCATAGCCACTCAGGGTCGCCCCGCTTTGCGGACCCGCATACGTGATTTTCCCTTTATCGAAGCCCACGGCGGCGTTTTCCACCACCTGTCCGTTGCCCACGTGCAGGGTAGCGCCTTTCAGCAGCATCGGTTTGCTTTGCTTGGGGGCGGGTGCCGGCACCTGTGCCAGCGCAGGCAGGCTCAGCAAGGTTGCCAGTGCAGCGGTTATATATGTTTTATTCAGTTTCATGATTCTCACCTCGGTTTAAAAATATGGTTGATTGGCGATTGCTGATTGTTGTTGGTATAAACAATTAACAATCAGTAATTAATAAGCTAAGTAAGCCTCTTCCTCACCCATCTCTACCTCTTCGCAGTGCTGCACACGCACCTTCTTGCTGGTGGGAGCCTGCGTTTTAGCGCCACTGGCTTTCTCGTTAAGCATTTTCTGCACCAGGCGCATACGCTCCTGCTCCAGTTGGCCGCGCATCTGCTCATCGCGCTCCAGGTCGTAGTAGGCCACGCCGTCCACAAAGGTCTTGAGGGGCTTGGCGTAGATAGAAAGCGGGTGTGCGTTCCAGAGCACCACATCGGCGTCTTTGCCCGCTTTCAGGCTGCCCGTTCTGTCGTCGAGGTGCATGAGTTTGGCCGGATTCAGGGTTACCATTTTCAGGGCATCCTCTTCGCTTACGCCGGCGTATTTCACACTCTTGGCGGCTTCCTGGTTCAGGCGGCGGGCCATCTCGGCATCATCCGAGTTGATGGCGGTTACCACGCCCACATTGTTCATGATGCCGGCATTGTACGGGATGGCGTCTTTCACTTCCATTTTGTAAGCCCACCAATCCGAGAACGTGCCAGCGCCTACGCCGTGCTCCTTCATCTTGTCGGCAACTTTATACCCCTCCAGAATGTGCGTGAACGTGTTCACCCGGAAACCCATTTCGTCGGCAACCTTCATCATCATGTTGATCTCAGACTGCACGTAAGAGTGGCAGGTAATGTAGCGCTCGTCGTGGAGGATCTCCACCAGGGCATCCAGTTCCAGGTCGCGGCGCGGGGCGGCGGATTTGGCCTGTGCGCGTTTGCTCAGGCCGTTATACTCCTTCCAGGCTTGCTCGTACTCTTTGGCGCGGGTGAAGGCATCCACGTATACCTGCTCCACGCCCATCCGCGACTGCGGGAAACGGATGCTGTGCAGGTTGCTGCGGTTCGAGTGCTTCACGTTCTCGCCCAGCGCGAATTTGATGAACTTCGCGTCTTTGATTAGCATTTCCTCAGCGCTTTTGCCCCAACGCAGCTTCACCACCGCCGACTGCCCACCGATGGGGTTGGCTGAGCCGTGCAGCAGTTGCGAGGTGGTTACGCCTCCGGCCAACTGACGGTAAATGTTGATGTCCTCGGGGTTCACCACATCGCTCATGCGCACTTCGGCGGTCACGGATTGCGTGCCTTCGTTCACATCATCCAGGGCAATGTGCGAGTGCTCATCGATGATGCCCGGCGTTACGTGCTTGCCTGTGCCGTCGATGATGCGTGCATTCGACTCGCTCAGGTTCTTGCCCACCTTCGCGATTTTACCGTTCTTCAGCAGCACATCCGCATTCTCCATGATGCCCTCCTGCTCGTTAGTCCAGACGGTGGCATTTTTAATGAGTACTGTCTCCTGCCTGGGCAACTCGGTAGCGCCAAACGACTGGAACGGGTAGATCATCGGGCCAAGCACCACTGGCTTTTCGGTTTTTGTGCTGTCGGCTTTGGCTTTCTGGCTCATGGCCTCCGAGAAAACAGCGGTCCATTTCACGGTGCTGGCGTCCGGCAACTGGCCTTCGCCCTGTAGGTTTTTATCTGCGAGCCAACCACTCAGCCGGATGCTCTCGGTGCTCTTTTTGTCTTTATTAAAGGAGAGTGTCACCAGATTTCCTTTGAAGCTAACTTTGCCTTTCACCGTGTCCTGCGCCACCACTTTTAGCTCTGGCTTCTCCGGGGTTCCGGCAATCAGCAGTTTACGGTCTGGCTGGCTTCCAATTTTCAGGGTATACACGCCACGGTAATCCGTCAGCACTTCCGATACTTTATACTGATGGCCCTGCACCCAGTTCTCCAGGATCACGGCCTCTTTCTCGAACAGCTTATCACTTGTGATGATGAAGTTGGCGAGCATGCCGTTCTGTAAACTGCCTACCTTGTTTTCGGCGTGCAGCAGTTTGGCCGGCGTGGCGGTCAGGGCTTTCAGGGCTTCTTCCTCCGAAAGGCCATAGGCAACAGCTTTGCGCAGGTTCGGCAGGAAGTCTTTTTTATCTTTCAGGTCTGAGGCCGTGAAGGCAATGGCTATACCCGCCTTTTGCAGCAGCGCCGGGTTGGCAGGGGCCATTTCCCAGTGCTTCATGTCGCTCAGGTCCACGCGGCGTGCATCAAACGGGTCTTCCACGTTGTAGGCATCCGGGAAGTTTAGTGACAGGATGATGGGCGCATTGGTGGCCTTTACCTGCGGCAGCATCTGGTACTCGTCGCCGGCTCCTTTTATAATGTATTGCTTGCCAAACTCGTCGCCCACCTTATCGGCGCGCAGCAGGTTCAGCTTATTCTCCGCCTCAAAAATCTGCGGATACTTGTTTGCCTCCGCAAAAGCCTTCAGCGAGATGTTCTGCTCCTTCTCCGGGTTTTGGGCATTCCACTGGGCATCAAGGTATGTCTGGCGCAAAAGCGCCACGGCCCCCATCAGCGAGTTCGGGTAGTCTTGCTTCGAAGAGCCACGGTTAAAGGAGAGCGTTCCGGCGGCCTTGTCCAGTACCACCACCTGGTTTTCGCGTTCCTCGGCAAGGGTTACCAGCGCGGCCGTGCCACGGGCAATGCCATCGCGGTGCACAGCCAGCACCGTGCCGAAGCCCAGCTTCCGCAATTCTGCGGCTTGCTTTTTATCCAACTTAAACAACTCCACTGCGTTGGTTTCGGGCCGTATGGCCTGGTTCCAGCTGTAGGCTCCCTGCTTGTCGGTGTCGGGGTGCGGCGCGGAGCCATACCCTACCCGCTCGCTCTTTACCTCGGGCAGTCCGTAGCTGGTATACATATCCACGAGGCCCGGATAGATGTGCTTGCCTTTGGCATCGATCACCACGGCCCCGGCGGGCACTTTTAGCTGTGCGCCCACAGCCTCTACCTTGCCGTTTCGGATAACGAGCGTGGCATTGGGCAGCGTGGTTTTGTAATCGGTATGGATGGTGGCGTTGGTGAAGGCGACGAGGCCGGAGCGCTCATCGTACACGCCGTTGCGCGGAAAGGTATCCTGCGCCATCAGGTTGCCTGCGCCGAGTGCCAGGCAGGCGGCAATGGTTAAAATTTTCTTCATTTAAGTGCGTAGCGGTTATAGCGAATAATGCGACAAAAAGCAGGTATAGGGTTTGAGAGCAAGCCCATGTTTTTACTTTCCTAAAAGTAATCATGTCAGAACTTAGAATCCAACAGGTTCATGCAATTTTGAGCGAAGCGTTAACTTGTGGCTTGGGATTTTTTTAAAAAAGCTTTACAAAACAATGATCTCGGGAGTAATCATATTTTTCGCCCTCTCCAATGCGGACTATCTCTCTATCTTTCATTCGATTTTATTTTTTGATACGTCACAACAGTTTGGCTAGCCGATTGGGCAGCACCCTTGTTTGCGCTTCATGTTCGAGTATCAAAAAAAGTGCTTGAAGAAACAGACTCCGAACTCAGCATCCCGCTAACTTACGACAAGCCTTTATTCACTGCTGAGTTAATTTTTCCTTCTAAATTTTTCCCTTACAGTGATTTGCTCATCTGTCTCTACTTGGTCAAAATCCCTTCCATAGTCACCTTCTGTCAATGTCGTCTCCAACATGAGTAAATCATTGGAAGCTTCTATTACTTTATATTGATGTGATTTGATTGATAAATCTGCTCTAGGAATCAGAGTAATATTATCTTCTTGCATTAACCAACTTCCTGAAGTGTAGTTTTTGTAATACGTTTGATCTACTCGTATACTCAGGATGGTAGAATTATTTATCCATGCATCTTGTAACTTTCCATTTACATAAATTTCTTCTGATTGCCAATCTCCAATTAATAGGGTCGATTCTAAATGATCATCTTCTTTACAGCAGATCATTACAATTGCCAGACTCATTAACACTATTGTTCGAATTGTTTTCATTTTTTCATTAGTGTTTGTTTGTACATAACGTTTAGGTATATGAGCTGTGGCGTGTTTTAGCACGAACCTCTCCAAATAAAAACTGGCTTTGCAAAATCCGCAGGCTTTTCCAAGTAGGCACAAACCAAGCCATAGCTTATATACGGTGTTGTAGGCAGTGTTTTATTCAGGTGCGAATTTACTTTTTATGAATTTTAAAAATGTACTATTTCTAGAATTTGCATCTTCCACGATGGCATCAATATCCCACACAAAAATACCTACAGGAACGGTTTTTTTCGGGTTCAATGAAATCGTAACATCTTTTTCATTGTAATATAGTTTACCTGAAGAATAAAGCTCCGTAAAATCACTAGATAAGGCTAATTCAGTTTCTTCATTAAATTCAATAATACCATAGTACCATATTCTTTGGACTTTGTTATTATAATATTTCATTAAATTCCTTGCTCTCGTTTCAAGTTGAAGTACTGCCTTTAAATTGTCATAATGGTTTAATCCGCGTTTTTTTAGTTCTACTATGACAACATCAAATGGTTTATCGTCTTTTGGATTATTTGAGAAAATGAACGCAAAATCTGGTCTGTCACTATCTTTTTCTATTTGTTCCCCTTCAACCAAGTGAGTAACTAGTTCAGTCATTTCTCTGTCACTCAATGTAACCTCATAAGTCATAAATTTGTCGTCCAACAACCAAGAATTATTCTTGTAAATGTCATTTATGAGATTGGATTTTTCAAACCTTCCTTCTTTTCCTTTGGAAGCTATTAAATTATGTAAGTCTGCTTCACTTTCATTAATAGTAGAAGATTTCAATTTTTCAATTGTAATTTGTCTAAATAAGATATATTCTGTTAGTGCTCTAGCAGAAATTTCTAGCGATTTTTCGAATTGTTCGTCTGTCAGATGGTTTGCTTCAAGAATTTCTTTTTGTGCCTTGAAAAATTGTTCTTGAGCATTTTTTAAAATCTCATTTCTTTTTAAATAACCAATATTATCGATATCGAAGTATCCATTAAGATGTGGGTATCTATTAACTAAACCCTCTTTAATCTGTGAATTATTTTTTTTGATTCTTGGTATGCTTTCCTCTATAAGGTCAATCACTTTTTTTCTAAAAATTCGCTGAACCTCTTGTAAGTCTATTTTAGATAGAGTGAGATTTTGTCTAGATGCATCGACTTTTCCAATAAAATAGTCTGAAAAAAGTAAAAAAACCATTTCATAACCAATTGGAATATTCTCATTAGCAATAAGGTCAACCTTAAATGTTCTATTATCAACTGATATTGCTGAAATTAATGATGTTTCAGTAAGTTCAACTTCTTTTATAGAAAAGTATAATTGAAACTTATCAATTAAATTTAATGTACTGTCTAATTCGACGAATGATAATGTTGGGATTTCATCGGTTGTCAATGACTCGTTATATTTTTCGCTGTCAATAATCGTTTCGATATTAATAACGATTTTTTCGCCATTTTTTTTGTATTGAAATAATCTAGAATAAAATTCTTCTAGTATTCTTTTTTTAATTTCATTAGGTTGAAGATATTCTGTTTTGGCAATTCTTTGAAGTGTATAATTCTTCATTGAAAAAATAGTACCATTTTCTTTTTCTGGTACATCAACAAGTGTAAAGTTATCTTCTTTAAATTGTTGTGAAAAATTGAATTTTCTGGTTTTAGTATTTGAAAAAGTACTTTCTATAATAACATCATCAAAATAGCAGAGATAAACCAACCTACCAAGTCCCTTATGAGAACTTTCTTCTACATCAAATAAGTTAGAGAATTTTTTATATCGTGAATTGTCAAAGCCTACTCCATTGTCTTCAATTATTATTTTTAAAGTTTCAGGTTTATTTGATGCATTAATTGAAATTTTAATATCTATTTTAGTAGCCTCTGCATCAAAAGCGTTGCTTAATGCTTCGAAAAAGACCATTTCTAATGATGAATTACCGAAAAACATTTTAACAGCTTGACCTAATTTTACTTTCATTGATGATAAGGAATATTTTAATTGTTAAAGATATTGAATAAAATGAAGTTTGGGTAAACTATTCTATTATCTCTTTCAGACGATTTTGTTTACATTGCCTACAACTTGTAGAAAAGCTGAAACATACGGTTATCCTACCAAATATAGCACGATAACCGTAACTGGACTAACGAATCTACTATATAGCACAATTTATTTTAATAGCGGACAGCTCAATGAAAGTAAATTTATCAGTCCTCTCTTATTTTAGAGTACCTAATCTCAACCACCAACAGACTCTACCTGTCTACAATCATATAGAATCAATCAATTTGATATATAAAACAGGCAGGAATACTTTTGAGGCATCGATAACGGCAAAAATCAACTTTAGCCCCTATGTCTGATATAGAAAAAGCGAACCGCCTGACCACTGCCTTCGGAAAGCCTGTATAGGATACCCAGGAGCGCCAGCCCTGGTACGACCGCAACTTGATGACGCCGGATCAGCTATTATTTTTCCTATAGTTTTAGACCCAGCGCCGACCTTGTTGGCGTTGCTTTTTTCTGCTTAAGGGTATACCCCCTCTCCCACCAATGCCTCGTAGGGACAGGTCGCGACCTGTCCAATCGTTCCCCGAACCCTTTCCAATCGTTCCCGACCAAAGCAGTCAGGCATAGGATTTGGGAATGGACAGGATGGAATATGAGGGACGCATTCGCTTAGGTACTGGATTGCTTTGGATCAAGGCTGATGCGCGGACAGGTCGCGACCTGTCCCTACGAGGGGATGGCAATGGGACGCAATTCCGCGCTTTCCTAAATCAAAACAAACCTGAATGGGCAGTAGCGGAACTTCGGGGGCTGCAGAATTGTATGTTTATACATATATGAACACCTGTCCATATATAAACCCGTACAAAAATCACCCTGGTATGAGCAGCTTAAAAATAAGGATTGACCAGAACAAGCTGGAGCGGACCGCGAATGTGCTCAAGTGCATGGCGCATCCCATGCGCCTCAGCATTATAGACCTGCTGGAGCAGCGCGACCGGTTAACGGTTAGTCAGCTGCAGGAAGTGCTGCAGATTGAGCAGTCGCTGCTGTCGCATCATCTCACCAACATGCGCGACAAAGGCATCCTGAGCACGCAGCGGCAGGGCAAAAACATCTTTTATTTCCTCGCCGACGCATCTATCAGCAGCATCATCGCGTGCATACAGGGCAGCAAAATTTTTTGAACCTCCACGCTGGCATGCGCTGCCTCCCAGATTAAAAAAAGAGGCTGACTGCAGGCCTAATTCGTTATCTTTGCCCTGCCATACCTAGTGCCGATTTATACATGTGCTAAAGCAACCAGTTATATGAAATCACTCCTCTTTTCTCTCGCGCTGCTTTTCTTTTTTAGCTGTGCCGGTCCGCAGCAACAAACCCCGGTGGAAGTCCAGAACCTGACCCCGGCGCAGTTCAAAGCCCAGCGCATGGGCCGCAAAACCATCCTGATGGACGTGCGCACGCCGGAAGAGTATGCTGCCGGACACCTCGAAGGTGCCACCAACTCCGATTACCGTGGCGGTGCGTTTGCACAGGAGTTTGAAAGCTGGGATAAAAACAAGGTATACTACCTCTACTGCGCTTCCGGAAACCGCAGCGGCAAGGCTGCCGAACTGCTTCGGCAAGCCGGTTTCAAGCATATTTACGACCTGGGAGGCTTCCCTGCGCTGAAGGAGGCGGGCCTGCCCACAGAGGAAGGCAGCGAAAAGTAAACCGGATGTTCTCGCCCCGCGCCAGAGGGGAGGGCCGCTTCACCAAGGCGGTTGGTCAGCTTTTGCTCCGCACTAACGCTGGCATGGCAACTGGGGCGGTTTGCCCAAAATCGTTTCCGGTTCGCTTGTAACATCACCGCTTCTTGCTGTATCTTAGAAGCAGTATAGGAAGAAACGAAAGGGACATGCGCGTACTACATACTTCGGACTGGCACCTGGGCCAGCGCCTCGTAAACCTCGAACGGACAGAAGAACACCAGCATTTTCTGAACTGGCTGCTGCAAACCATTGAGGAAGAGCGGGTGGAAGTGCTGCTGATGGCCGGCGACGTGTTCGACAATGGCGCCCCTTCCAATACCGCCCTCAAGCTATACTACGATTTCCTGCGCAGGGCATGCGCCACCTGCTGCCGCCATGTCATCATCACGGGCGGCAACCACGACTCCGTTTCCACGCTTAATGCCCCGCGCGAGCTGCTGCAATATTTCAACATCCACGTGGTGGGTGGCGCTTCCGACAATCCTCTCGACGAATTGATCGAGCTTAGAGACGCGCAGGGCCAGTTGCAGTTGGTGGTATGCGCCGTGCCTTTCCTCCGCGACCGCGATGTCCGGCTCTCGGTGGCCGGTGAGAACTACGAACAGCGGGAACAGCGCATCCGGGAGGGTATAGCCGCGCATTACGCGGCCTTCATACCACACCTCCAACAGTATAAAACCGCGCAGGTTCCGGTGGTGGCCACAGGCCACCTGTTTGCCGCCGGCGGCTCGGCCTCCGACAGTGAGAAGGAGATACACATCGGCAACCTGGGCCAGATCGGGGCCGACCAGTTCCCGGCGGAGTTCGATTACGTGGCCCTGGGCCATTTGCACCGCCCGCAGCAGGTAAACAACCGCCACCACATCCGCTACTCCGGCTCGCCAATTCCGCTTAGCTTTAGCGAGGTGGCCGACACGAAGGTGAATTATATTCTGGATTTTGAAAACGGAAAACTTTCTGCGCTGCAGGAGCTGGAAATACCCTGCTGCCGAAAGCTGGTGCGCTTTAAAGGCTCTCTGGAGAAAGTAAAGCAACAGCTTGCCCTCTTCGACAACAGCACCCATACCCTAACAGCCTGGGCAGAAATACAGGTGGAACTGGAAACGCCCCTCCCCGACCTGCAGCAGCAGCTAGACGAGGTGTTACAGCTCAGGCCCGAGATTCAGGTGCTGATCCACCGTCCGCCCCTCATCCAGGCGACGGCCCAGACGCTGGAGCAGCAGGTGCAGGAAGAGGTGGACCTCCATACCCTCCGCGAAAAAGACGTGTTCCTGAAACGATGCGAAAGCGCCTTCCCCGACAGCGACCATACCGAGCTTCTCGCCACTTTCTCGGAGTTGCTGGAGTTGATGACACAGGAAGAAACCTGACAACACAGACCTCACAGTGTCTGCAAGACCTGTGAGTGTCTTACCAGCCATAAAGCGCAGCCCCCAGAAGCTGCCCGCACACGCTTTCCTTATCAATACCTCATATATACATGAAAATCCTCTCCGTCCGTTTCCTCAACCTGAACTCGCTGAAAGGTGAGCACGAGATCCGCTTTGACCAGAGCCCACTGGCCGATGCAGGGCTTTTCGCGATCACGGGGCAGACGGGAGCGGGCAAAACCACTGTGCTGGACGCGATCACGGTGGGCCTGTATGGCCTGGTGCACCGCCACAGCAACGACAAGCCACTTGAGCTGATGACGCGGCATACGGCAGAATCTTTCTCGGAGGTGGAGTTTGAGGCAGACGGAACGCGCTACCGCTCGCGGTGGCATATCCGGCGCAGCCGCGGCAAGGCCGACGGCAACATGCAGCCCGTGCACATGGAACTGTGCGATCTGGCCGACGACAAACCCTTTGACCTGAAACCAAGCCAGGTACCGGACAAGGTAGCTGAGCTCTGCGGTCTGGATTACAGCCAGTTTCTGCGCTCCGTCATGCTGTCGCAGGGGGATTTCGCACGCTTCCTGAAGGCGAGCGCAAACGAGCGGAGCAGCCTGCTGGAGAAAATCACCGACACGGGCATCTACTCGGAGATATCAAAATCAGCCTACGAAAAGGCGAGAAACGAGCGGCTTACACGCGATCAGCTGGAAGGCCGCCTCAAAGACAGCCACTTGTTGCCCGAAGAACAGCGGCTCGCTTACGTGCAAAGTATCACAGACTTACGGAAAGAGGAAGAAACGCTCCAGAAGGATATTGACCGGGTGCAGCAACAGCTACAATGGCTACAGCATTTGCAGCTGTTGCAGGCAAAAAAACAACAGCACCAGGAAGCCCTGCGGGAACAGGAACAGAAACTCGCCCAGCTACAGCCTGATTTCCAGAAGTTGGCGCAGCATGAGCAGGCCCACCAGTATGTAGGCGAACTAACCGAGATCAAGAACGCCAGCAGCAAAGTGGTGGAAGTTCAGGAACAGCTCCTGACGCTAGACAAGCAAGTGCCGGCGCTGGAGGCTGAGCTCGAGCAAACCGGGCAGGCGGCCATCGAGGCAGGCAAGGCACACCAGCTTCAGGAAGAGGCCCTCCTAAAACTGGAGCCGTTGCTGGAGCAGGTAACCCAACTGGATCATCAGCTGCATACTATCCGGGAGGCCTATAAAAAAGACAAAGCGGCCTACGTGCAATTGGAAGAGGCGCATACCCAGGAGCAGGCGCAGCTTCAGAAAAAACAAGAGCACCTGGCCAGCCTGACGCAGGAAGCCACCACTATCAAGCAATGGCTGGAAGACCAGCAGCGCCTGGCAGACCTACAGGAAAACCTCCACGAGCTGAAAAGCACGGTAAAAGCCCTGCAGGAAGCGGAGCAACGCCTAAACAGGTATAAACAGGAGCAGCAGGAACTACAGGCCCAGGAGCAGCGGCAGACCTTACTGCAAAGTCAGTTAGCCACCACCCTGCAGCAGCACACGGCCCAACACCAGCAACTCCATACCCGGAAACTGGAAAAGCTGGTGCAACTGCAAGCCCTGCTCTCCGATAAAACCATCGATGAACTGGAGCAGTCGATGCAGGAGCAACCACGCTTGCTGGCGCGTTCCGAGAAATTGCTTGAACTCTCCCGCCAGCACCGGCAGCAAACACAGAAACAGCAGGAGCTCGCCCGTTTGTTTGCGCACCAGGAGCAGGAACTGAGCAAGCAGCAGGTACAGTTAGCCAACATCCAGCAACGGCACCACGAGGCAAGCGAGCGCCTGGAGGACTTGCAGAAACTGGTGCTGCTGCAGCAGCAAATACAAAAATACGAAGCCGCCCGCCTGACCCTCCAGCCGGAACATCCCTGCCCGCTGTGCGGATCAGCGCACCACCCCTTTGTGGAGGGCAACTACCATAGCAACGTAACCGAGGAAGAACACCGGCGCGAACAGCAGCAAACACTGGTAAAGGAACTGACGCAGGAAACCCAGGCGCTACAATTGCAGGTAAACGCGCTGCAGCAAAAACAGCAGACAGTCCGTGAGGCGCAAACCGATACAGCGCAGGAACTGGCCCGGCTGCACGCGTCCTTCTCAGGAATCGCCCCGGGTGATGACATCGCGATTGATGAAACCGAGCGCCTGTCGCAACGCGTGCTGGCAGCGCAACAGGCGCTGGAGCAGGTGGAGCGATCGCTGGCCCAGGCCCGCGCCCTTGGCCGTGAACTCGAGCAAATAAACCAGGAGACACAGCAGAACCGCGAAGCGCACATACGGGCAGAAGCGCAGGCAGCAAAGCAGGCGCAGGCGGCACAGCACCAGCAGGAGCAGTTGCAGAAGCTGTTGTTGCTGGTACGCGATGAACAGGAACAGGCACAGGCACACACGGAAGTGGCAGCGTCGTTTGCGGCGGCGTATGGGCTGCGCTATACCCCAGATACCCGGCACGAGTTGGTGCAGACCCTGGAGCAGCAAGCCGCGCAGTATCAGCAAAAAACACAGGCCCTGCAGCAAATGCGGGAGGAGTATGCTCAGGTAAACACCGAGGTGAAACACCTGACGGAACGTGTGCAGGAAAAGCAGCAGCAGCTAGACACGCATCAGGAAGCCTTAAAGCAGGAACACGCCAGGCTTTCGGATGTAAAAACAGCCCGTGAGCAGCTGTTCGGCGACAAGCTGCCACTGCAGGAGCGCCAGTCGGCCCAGCAGGAACTGCGCCTACTCGCCAACCAGGCTGAGGAAGCTCGCGCCAAACACCTGCAAAAGCAACAGGAGCTGCGCGAAGCGCGCCAACGCCAGGCAGAATGCACCCATACCCACCAGAAAAACAAGTCGTTGCTGGATACGTTGCGCGACGGTCTCTTGCGGGTGCTACAGCAAAAAGGCATCGCCACCATAGAAGCACTGAGCCAGATGCTGCTCGGCCGCGACGAAGCCGACCGGCTGGCAAACCTGAAGGCCCAGACCGAAAAGCACCTGACCGAATTGCGCAAGACCCTGAGCGATGTGCACCATGAGCTGGAGACAACACAGGCACAACAGCTGACCGACGAAAACGCGGAGTCTCTCCAGACAGCTTTTAGCGGTAAAACCGAGGCACAGCGTGAGCTTATCGGGCAGCGCGCCCGCACGCAGCAGTTGCTGGATCAAGATGCGGAACAACGCGCGAAGAACCAGGCCCTGGCCCAACAACTGCAGGCGCAGCAGCTGGTATGCAACCGCTGGAACCAGTTGGCGGAACTGATCGGCTCTGCCGACGGCAACAAGTTCAGCCGGTTTGCCCAGGGCCTCACGCTGGCACGGCTGGTGGAGCTGGCGAACCGCCATTTGCTGAAACTCAACGACCGCTACCGAATCCTCAAATCCGCTGCCGAAGACCTGGAACTGCTGATCGTGGATACCTACCAGGCAGAGAGCGTGCGGCCCATGAACACGCTGTCGGGGGGCGAGAGCTTTCTGGTGAGCCTGTCGCTGGCGCTTGGCCTGTCCGACCTCGCCGGAAGGCGCACCCAAATCAACTCCCTGTTTATCGATGAGGGCTTCGGCACCCTGGACGCTGAGACGCTGGATGCTGCCATCACCACCCTGGAAAGCCTGCAGGCCAGCGGCAAGATGATCGGCATTATCTCGCATGTCGAGGCGCTGAAGGAGCGCATCAGCGCCCAGGTCAGGATCCAGAAAAAAGCCGGTGGGGTGAGCACCCTGGACGTGGTGGGCTGGTAAAGCAAAGCCAAGCTATTACAAGTCATACCTTAGCACAGACCCCATATATTTAAAATTATAAATTTTTAAATATATGGGGTCTTGCATTTATCGCATTTCTCTTTTTTATTTGTGCTGCTATACATTGTAGCTACAAAAGTCTATACCCCTGTTTTATGAAAACAAACTTTACCCAAGTGGCCAGCGTCCTGCTGGCCATGCTGCTGCTGTGTTCCAGCTGTGCGTCCAATTACAAACTGCTCAGTCCAGAAGGCATTTATTACAATGCCCAGACAGAGGACAATGGCCTGCTCTTTAATTACAAGTACGATGTGTACGCGCTGAGCAACAACAAGAAGTATGCGAAAAAGGAAAAGCGCAAGATGCTGCAGGTGGTCGCAGTAAAGATCACCAACAACACAGACCGAATTCTGGATACGTCCCAGGACATCCGGTATTTTATAGGCCAACAGCAGGTCATGCCGTTGGCGCCGGAGATGGTGCACAGCCAGATTAAGCAGAGCGTCCCCTCCTACTTGCTATACCTGCTTCTCTTTCCGGTTCAGATCACAACGACTTCGCAAACCAATGGTATGGAAATTGAACAAAACTCATTTCCAATAGGCTTGATCCTGGCACCGGGCCTCACCATTCTCAACATGTCCATAGCTGGCAGCGCCAACAAGCAAATGCTGGGCGACCTGCAGCGCTACAACCTGGCGAATCGAAAGCTTCTGCCCGGCGAAACGGTATATGGGCTGTTTGGTCTGGCCAACAGCGGCTATAACCCGATTGTGGCCAAGCTGGCAGAATAGCAACCGTCACCCACAGATTTTAAAAAGGCTGCTGCCCAAACACGGGCTGTCAGCCTTTTTTGCGTTATACCTACAGACTGGCATCGTGCAGCGTTTTATGGCGGTGTGCGGGCTTACCAAGATGCCGTTTATACCTAACAACATGGCAGGGAGGGTATGGAAAACTGCCCGTGTCCTATCTCAACTCCCTCTTTGCATTTGATGATTTTTTTTGAGTAAATCCCTTAAATTGCGTGTCTTCGGGAGGAGAAGAAGGAACCACAGACCCTGTACCAGCGATGCTCTCACACAAACATATGATTTTTCTGGAAGTGGCCAGGGTGCTGAGTTTCACCAAGGCGAGCGAGGCCCTTTTCATCAGCCAGTCGGCGATCAGCAAGCAGATAAAGGGGCTGGAGGATTTTTACAAAACGGGTTTGTTTGAGCGGAGCGGCAACAGCATCAGCCTCACGGCTGCCGGAAAGCTCCTGTACCAAAAACTACTGGAGGCCAAACAATTGCAGCAGGAGCTTCATCAGGAACTTAGCGACCTGAACGAGCACTTCGCTCCCAGGGTGAACCTGGCGCTGGGGGCATGTACCACCGTCTCGCTCTACATGCTTCCCCCGGTATTGTCCGCTTACCTGCAGCAGCACCCGCAGGCGCAGCTTTCCCTGAAAAACCGCAACAGCGAGAACATCCTCAAAGCCCTTCTCGACCATGAGATTGATCTGGGGATTGTGGAGGGGGTGAACAAGCTGAGCAACGTCACTTATACCCCTTTCATTACCGATGAGGTCATCGCCGTCTGCTCATTCAGAAACCCGCTGAAAAAGGACCCGGTGGAGGTGCAGGATTTATACCATATCCCGCTGGCGTTGCGGGAGGCTGGCTCGGGCACGCTGGCCGTGTTGGCCGACGCATTGGAGAAACTCCAGGTAAAGCTGCCTGACCTGCCCGTTAAAATAAGGCTGGGAGGTACCGAGGCGCTGAAAAACTTTGTGCGTGTGGATACCTGCCTTGCCTTTCTGCCCCGGCAGGCTGTGTTGAAGGAGCTGCAGTCTGGCGAGCTTATAGAAGTGCCCATCGCGGGCCTCACCGTGACAAGGAACTTCAACTTCATTCAGCGCAAAGGCACCGAGAACAATGCCCCCTACAAAGAATTCATGGACTTCATGAAACGCATGTATTCCAAAATGGAATAACCTATTCCCTTTTACCGTTTTGTTTCGTCATGGCAGATGTGCTATTTAGCTCCCAAATAGCGTATATATACTCATGAAAACCGAACAAAAAACCACGTCTACAAGCCTTCTCCACTCACTCACTTGCTCTGTCTGCAAACAGTCATACCCTGCCTCTGAACTGCAAACACTGTCCGCCTGCTGCCAGATGCCGTTGCTGGCCAGCTATACCCTCGACGAGCCGCTCAGCAAAGCAGCGCTGTGCCACCGCGAGGCCACCATGTGGCGCTACCACGAGCTGTTGCCTGTTATCCAAAAAGAAAACATCGTGAGCCTGGGCGAGGGGTTTACGCCTATCCTGCAACTCCATACCCTCGCCGGCAGGTATGGCTTCCGAGAACTGTTGCTCAAAGACGAAGGCCAGAACCCAACCGGCTCTTTCAAGGCGCGCGGCCTCAGCATGGCGGTGTCGAAGGCGAAGGAGTTCGGGGTGAAGGGATGCATCATTCCCACAGCCGGCAACGCGGGTGTCGCGATGGCCGCCTACTGTGCCCGGGCAGGTATGAAAGCCGTGGTGGTGATGCCGCGGCACACGCCGAAGGCCTTTCGGGAGGAGTGTTACTGGTATGGCGCAGAGGTGCACCTGGTGGATGGTTTGATAAATGACTGCGCCGCCAAAGCAAAAGCCCTCAACGCCGACGAGGCCCTGCTGGATGTGTCTACGCTGAAAGAACCCTACCGGCTGGAAGGCAAGAAAACCATGGGCTACGAGATTGCCGAGCAGTTAAGCTGGCAGCTGCCCGACGTTATCCTCTACCCCGCTGGTGGCGGCACCGGCCTGATCGGAATCTGGAAAGCCTTTCACGAGCTGAAGTCCATCGGGTGGCTCGCGCCTGATGTGCAACTTCCGAGGATGGTTGCGGTGCAGGCGACCAACTGCATGCCTTTGGTCGAGACGTTCTTCGGTCGACAGCAAAATGCGCAGCAGTATATAGGCCAGTCCACCATCGCAAACGGGCTGGCCGTGCCCAGGCCCATTGGCGAGCAGCTCATGCTCCAGGTGCTTTTCGAATCCGGAGGTACGGCCGTCAGTGTGTCGGAGGAGGAGATGGTGCGCGGCATGCAGGAACTGAGCAGGTCTGAGGGCCTGTTTGTTGCCCCCGAGGGCGCAGCGCTTTGGATGGCCTGCCGCAATTTGCTCGACAGCGGCCTTATCCAGCCGGAAGAGCAGGTGCTGCTGCTCAACACGGGCTCCGGGCAGAAGTATATGGAGAACGTGGAGGGCAAATACTGAAACTGACTTTCCCTCCGGTTCAGCGACAGCGCTGTGGGCATCATACTGTAAAATATGGGTGCTTACCCTGCTTGCGACGAACCCGCATTCACATATTCATCGCGCAAAGGCAGATTTCCTTCAGCAAAATTCAAAATAAAGGTATAACTTCATCTTCCAAATACGCTTCACAACCAAAATTTAAACCGATGAAGAGCACCGTGTATAGATTACTTTTCGCGCTGAGCCTGTTTATAGGCGTTTCGTGCACCCAGGAAAAACCGGCTGATGCCCATATGCCCGCCACTGAAGAAGCAACGCAACCCGCCGACACAGCCGACGCGGCGAGCGATGAGGTGCCTGCTGCGCTGCAACAGCACTAGGCCTTTGCTGGCACCATCGGTAGCCGGTGGTGCAGGCCACCTGTTGGCGTGGCAAACACGACGAGGTATATGAAAATCCGCTTCAGTGTGCAGGTTTGAAATCCGGAAACCCATGAGCAAGTATCAGTACGTTCTCCTTCTTGGCCTTACCCTGTTTGGCGGCACCGCCTGCAAACAAAGCAGCCGCGAAGAGGCTCAGCAGCAGTTCAGGCAACGGCAAGAGGCGATACTGGAGCGTGATGCCCCACGGCCTGCTCCTGCCCCTACAGATACCATCACCACTTTTCCCGCCACTGCCGATAAGCCCGTAACTGAGCCAGCAGCCTCCCGAACGCCTGCTCCCGCCGGAGACAAAGTAGTGGGCGTGAAAGACGGCGACACGATTGTGCTGCTGCAAAACGGCGAGCCCGTAACGGTGCGCCTGTATGGGGTAGACACCCCGGAGAAAACGCAGGACTATGGGCAAAAGGCGAAGCAGTTCACCTCGGATCTGGTGTTCGGCAAGCAGGTGCGCCTGATCGCACACAACACCGACCGCTATGGCCGCACCGTAGGCACCATCATGTTGCCGGATGGCCGCAGCCTTAACGAGGAACTGGTGCGCAATGGTTATGCCTGGCATTATAAGGCCTATTCCAAAGACAAGAACCTGGCGAACCTGGAAGTAGATGCCCGCCGCTTCAAGCGCGGCCTGTGGCAGGATGCAAACCCTGTTGCCCCCTGGGATTACCGGAAAGGGAAACGCGATCAAACCTCTGCCAGCAAAAGCAAAACATCAGCTGCCCCCCTGCCCGCAGGCGCTGCCAAACGCACCGTGTACCTCTGCAACAGCAGCGGCTCTAGTGTATACCACCGCTCCAAAAGCTGCCATGTGCTGGATCGGTGCAAGCAGGAAGTGTTGGCTGTTACGGAGGCGGAGGCTATTCGGGAGTATGGCCGCAGAGCCGATAAAGTATGCACTGCTCCCTGAGGAAGAAACCGACGCACACGAGGTATAGCCTGGACCAAGACAGCTTCATCCTTCAAGCAAAAAACGATATCCTCTAAATACTTTCAATATAACCCCGAGCCAGACATCATCAGAAAAATGACTTTAAGCCCTTTGAAAAAATTGCGCGGCATTTTGCTGCTGGCAGTAGCCTGCGGTGCCTTCTCGTGCCAGCAAACCGACGAAAGCGCCGCCATGGCAGTCGGAGCCAGCACCAACCAAACGGTGGCTGCAACCACACCGACCCGCCCAGCCCCGGATTTTTATATCATTCCCCCGGAGATGGCCCAAGACCATGTCTGGCTTTGTATCGACAACGCCTCAGACCTTTTCCATGAGCAGCACGACTGCCCGTTGCTGGTGCAGTGCAAAGGCACTTTCCGGAGTGTGAAGCTTGTTCGGGCCATTGAGGATTTTGGCCGTTACAACTGCCCGGAGTGCAGCCAGCACCTCGACCATATCTTCGATGAGGACATGGTGCGCTGACAGCGTACCAAAAGAAAGGCCTCTGCTTTCGTAGCAGAGGCCTTTCTTTTGGTACGCCTTATGTTGTCTGGTCCTTTTCTCCCTGCAGCACGAGCAGGGGCAGCCTGGCCTGGTAGGTGAGCCGCTCCGCCAGGCTCTGCGAAAAAAGCTCCTTGAGAAAGCCTTTCTTTCTGCGCACCACGGCGAGCACCTCCCCTTCCGCCTTTTTGAAGTACGCGTGCAGGGCCTCATCCCGGTGCTTGCTGGGGATTTCGTGGAAGCTGAGCGGTACCCCCGGAAACAGCTGCTGCAGCTCGTTCCAGAAGTGCTCTGCCACCTGCGAGCTGCTCGCTTCCTTGGGCTTTACTACATGCACCACATCGATGTGCGAACCAAAGTAGCTCCCCAGCTGAATTACCTGCTTCAAAGCATACCGGTCTTCCTGGCTGTATGCAGAGGCATAGATGATCTTGTCGAGCTTGGGTTCCGGGGCCGTGGCCGGTATGGAGAGTACGGGGCACTTGGCCTCCTCAATCACAGCCTCGGTGTTGCTCCCGATCAGCAGTTCCTCCATGGTGTTGTCCAGCCCGGTAGTGCCCATCACGATCAGGTCATACCCCTGGTGTGCGGTCAGTTCGGTTGTCAGGTCGGTGAGCAGGGCCTCTTTCAGAATGTAGTCGCAGGTAAAGCCGCCGTCACGGTTGGCCCCGTACTTTGCCTCGATGTGCTGGCACAGGCCCTTGAGTTTTTCGGCGGCGCTGCGCATCTGCTCCCCCAGCAGTTCGCTTGCCACCAAAGCTGTCTCGGAGGTGTCCACGATAGGCAGGTGTATGACATGCACAATCGACAGGTGCGCCCCCGCGTGCTGCGCAATGTACACAGCATAGTCTACCGCCTTCGCCGATGTGCGCGAGAAGTCAGTAGGACATAAAATCTTTTCCATATGTTAGGTTGCGTTGTTTGAATTAGCATGTGAGTATATCACTATTTTCAGATGTATACGGGTAGAATCAGATTTAATAGAAAGATAACATCGAATTCCTGCCTCAACCGCCTATAAATCCTGATTCATGACAAAATAAGTTACATAACTGATATTTTGGGAGATGATGCCCGTCCGCGTGGAACAATAACATAACCTATACCCCTTGCTAATCTGCCTGCAGCGCTTTCACCTCCTGCCAGGTCCAGTTGTACTTTGGCTGAATGGCACGGTATGCCTGGGTATAATGGCGCACCACTTCCGCTTTTAGCTGATCCGCAGGTATGGAGGAGGTATGGATCACCCGCTCGCTCGGGTTGTCAAAGGCCTCGGTACGGGTCAGCATGTCGCCGTCGAGGCGCAGCAGGGGGCCTGTTTCTGTCACGGCATCATAGGTCCATCGCCTTCCCGACGTTTCCAGCTGGTTCAGGCGCTCAGCCAGCGGGGCCATTGTCAGACGCGGCAGCGTGGGCCGCGTGGCCAGGTCTACCCAGGTGGTGTACTTATACTCCAGCTCATACCGGTTCTCGCTGTAGCAGGCCAGCACCATGTCGAAGCCCTGCGTCCGGCTGAAGAGGGCGTAGTAATGGACCGGGTGCGGAGTCTCCACCACGATCAGGCCCAACTCCGGGAATCGGGTCAGACGGGTTTCGGGTTTGAACATGTCGCGGTAGCCCAGCAGCACGCTGGCCACCTCCTCTTCCCATACCCCCTTTTCCCAGTCCGGGTCTTGGAGCACGCGGCCAAACTCCCGCAGGAAATACCGGAATTTCTGCACGCACTGCGCCGCTTCCTTCTCCTCGGCCTCGTCGGCGGCAAAAGGCTTGTAAAACAGCTCCCGCTCCCGCGCGTTTATCCAGCAGACCAGTTTCAGGGCCTCGCCTGCCAGCGGGTGGTTCAGGTCCAGTTCCCTGAAATCGCCGATAAGGGCCATTTGCCGCAACAGTTCTTCATTTTCCAGCGCCAGCACCTGGTGCAGCAGCGCCCATACCCCTACAAAGCCGTCAATGTCGAAATGGTTCGCCGACACATAGGGCAGCTCCAGCTCAGGCATCCCCTGCCGCAGGGCATGCAGCACGATGGCCGCGCTGGTGTCGTCCTGTATCGCGGCGGGGGTAGGCGCGCCTCTCCAGTGCGACAGCATCACCCCGTTGGCGTGGGTGCTGTCTACTACAATGGCTCTGTGGTTTTTCACCTCGGCGAAGGGTATAAACTGTCGTGTCTGCATGCCCAAAGTTGCAGACGCGCGGACTAAGACGCAAGACTTTTGACGGCAGATTTGAGGAACGGCACTAACCCCCATGCGAAAGCACAATCCTGCCCGCTGTAAAACTCCTTTTGGGCTTTTGTGAAGTTTTCTGTCGGGTAATGCCTAAATTTCGGGCATGGCTTTAAAAGACGTTTACGCAACCTCCCTGTCCCTGCTCACCGACCTTTACCAACTGACCATGGCCTATGGCTACTGGAAAAACGGCATGGCCGACCAGGAAGCGGTTTTCCACCTGTATTTCCGGAAAAATCCCTTTCAGGGGGGGTATACCATTGCGGCGGGCCTTGAACACGCAGTGCAGTACCTGCAGCAATTGCAGTTTCAGGAGGAGGACCTTGCCTACCTTGCCAGCCTGGACGGAAACGGGGGGCTGCCGCTGTTCTCGCCGGAGTTTATCACCTACCTGCGCGAGATGCGTTTTTCGTGCACCGTGGCCGCTATACCCGAGGGCACGGCTGTGTTTCCGGGGGAGCCACTGCTGCGGGTGCAGGGCCCCCTGATGCAGGCACAGCTGATTGAAACGCCGCTGCTCACCATCCTTAACTTCCAGACGCTGGTGGCCACCAAAGCCGCGCGCATCACCGACGCAGCCAAAGGCGACCAGGTCATCGAGTTTGGGATGCGACGCGCGCAAGGCATCGACGGTGCCCTGTCGGCTGCGCGGGCGGCCTATATCGGCGGAGCCAGCGCCACGTCAAACCTGCTGGCCGGACAGCTGTACAACATTCCAGTGAAAGGCACCCACGCCCACAGCTGGGTGCAGGCCTTTGCCACCGAGGAGGAAGCCTTTCTGGCCTATGGCAAGGCGTTTCCGCATGACTCGGTGTTTTTGGTGGATACCTACGACACGCTGGAGGGAATTGAAAAAGCGATCCGGGTGGCGAAAGAGTTGCAGCCGTCCGGGTTTGTCTTTGGGGGTATCCGCCTCGACTCCGGCGACCTGACCTACCTCAGCAAAGAGGCCCGGAAAATGCTCGACGCGGCGGGCTTTGCAGACACCAGCATTGTGGCCAGCAACGACCTGGATGAGCACATCATCACCAGCCTGAAGCAGGAGGGTGCCAAAATAAACGTATGGGGTGTGGGCACAAAGATGATCACGGCCTTCGACCAGCCTGCGCTGGGCGGTGTGTACAAGCTGGCTGCGCTCCGGCAGCCTAACGGAGCGTGGGAGTATAAAGTGAAGCTGTCGGAGCAGCGGGCCAAAACCTCAACCCCGGGCATGCTGCAGGTGCGCCGCTTCCACGATGGGCATGTGTTTGTGGCCGACATGATTTACAACGAACTGGAGGCCCTGCCGGAGCAACTACAGGTAGTGGACCCGCTTGACAGCACCCGCCGCAAGACCATCGCCCCCGGCACAGGGTATGCGGAGCTGCTGGTACCGATCTTCGAAGCGGGCCGGTTGGTATACGCTTTGCCCGAACTGCCCGCGATAAAGGCCCGCACCAAAGCGCAGTTAGACCAGCTGCACGAAAGCATTCGCCGCTACATGAACCCGCACAACTACCCCGCCGGGCTGGAGGCTAGCCTGCACCAGTATAAGACTGACCTTATCCTGAAGCTGAGGAAAGAGTAAGCGGGAGATAGGCCGCCTTGGCAACGGGCAGCCACGTTTATCCCCGCCTGTCGCTGCGGTTGTATTCGCTTGAAATGCAGGTATGATACTGGCCGGAGACCAATGCGTGGAGAGACGCGCTGCTGGCACGTTGCCTTGCTTAACGGGTTTGGTATGATCGCAAAAGCTCCTGTGCTATGTGGCCAGGCAACACATAGCACAGACAAGCTGCCCAGATACTTGTATCAATTTTTAGGATTGCTCTCCTGATAAAAAGTTAAGTCTGCGCTATTTTGATGGCTTTCGAGAAGTAGTGCTCACCGGCTTTCAGCGCCTGCAGCGCATCCCGCAACTCCGACGGCTCCGAATCCTTCAGCAGGTATCCCTTAACCCCCTCTTCCAGCAGGCTCTCCACCAGCGGCTCATCGCCGTGCGTGGACATGATCAGGATATTGACCTGCGGATATTTAGAGAGCAGGTAGCGCGAAGTCTGGAAACCGTCCATCTCCGGCATTTCCAGATCCAGCATGACCACGTCGGGCAGGCTGTGTTCAATTTTATCCAGCAATTCGGCGCCATTGCAGGCGTCGGCTGTTAAGGTAATCTCCGGAAAAGCCTTGAACAGCTCCAGTACCCCTTTCCGGAACAGATTGTGATCATCGGCAATAGCCAAAGTAAGTGCCTGATACGCCATAACTATAGACTTAATGTGTTGGTTTCTTGTGTTGTTGGTACGCTTATATCGAACCGGGTGCCCCCACCGGCCGATGATTGGGTTATCATTTTTCCATTCAGAAGGTTTATACGGCTTTGGAGGCTCACAAGGCCAACTCCTGCCTGATAATCAGCCTTTTGCAGCTGTGCCTCATAGTCAAACCCGATTCCATTGTCTGAGAAAGACAGCAGCACCTCATGCTCCGTGAAATGCAGCCCGATTTCTGCACGGCTGGCCTGGGCATGCTTCAGCGTGTTGTTCAGCAGTTCCTGCACCACGCGGTACAGGATCAGTTCTAGCCTTGAGTTCAGGCGCTTGCCTTTATCGTTGCAGGCCAGTGTTACGGTTAGCCCCGAAGTGCCCGGCACAGACTTCCGGAGCGATTCGAGCCCCTGCACCAGCCCCAGCTTGTCCAGCACCACGGGCATCAGGTCGTGCGAGATGCGGCGGATGCTGCCGATCACCTCGTCCAGCAGCTGCTTGATCGTCTGCTCCGACCGGCGCACGTCATCGCCCGGCTCCCCCAGGTTTGCCATTAGCTGGTGGAGGTTCAGTTTCACCAGCGACAGCATGGACCCCACCTCATCGTGCAGGTCCCGGGCCACCCGGCGGCGCTCCTTTTCCTGGGCCTGCATGGTGGTTTCCAGTAGCTGGTACTGCCTGGTGGTCTGTAGCTTTTGCACCTGTTCCTGATGTTGCAGGAGGCGTTTCTGGTACTGCACCACAAACAGGATGACTCCTAGCACCAGCAGCAGGATGATCGGGGTGATAATTAGCAGAGGCTGCAGGATGCTGCTCATACCCTCAGTGCCTTTCGCTGGACTTCCACCAAAACAACGTTAAAGGCGATGCTCAACACGTACACAATGCACAGACATATGCGCGCTGTGTTCGCAGATTCTGCCAGTGCAGCGTCAAACATTTCGTAGGCCATGGCTGTACCGGCAAAAAAAATCATCACGCCGCAACTGAGCACAAACATGGGGTCGCGCCCCAGGTACACGTAGTTCAGGTCTTTGTACAGCGTGTACAGATACAAAATTGCCAGCCCAATCAGCAGACTGCTTTCGGCCACTCTCGAGTAACCGTTCATGTGCTTCACGCCGGTCAGGAAAAGCGAATCTACCAGGCAGAACAATAAAAAAACAAAAACGGAGATGATGATCCCCCATCTGATTTTTTTATCCCTAATGTGCATATAATAAATGGAGGCAAGCAGCAGACCCTCAATGGGCACGTACACATGCGAGATCCACACGTTGCTGCCCGTCTCAAACAACACACTCAACCAGCCGCTTGCCTCCACCAGTGCAATGAAAAAAATGTATAAAAACACGCTTCGGAACACACCGTTGGTGTTTTTTGCCTTTCTCCGGAAATACAATCCTGCCACCAGCGGCAGTATAATGCTGATAGATGTGGCGTAAGATAGCCAGAAATAATATTTCTCGAAGAAGACGTCCATCAGCCATTCAGGTGACCCACCACACAATCGGGCGGACAAACTTTCGATCTGTCGGCAACTGTGCCTTCCTCCTGGTCTTCGCCGTCAGCGTTTGCCCCGATCAGCACGAGTTGCTTGTTTCCTGCATCATCCAGCCCATAATACATCCGGATGCCCACGCAGCCCTCCTGATCGAGGATCTTTTGCAGAATCTCGCGCCCAAAAAAGTGCGCTCTTACGGTGCCAGTGTCCTGGCTTTGCTGATTTCGATAGTTGGCAGTATAGGAAGCTGCCTCTTCCAGGGAGATGCTCTCGCCCTCAGAACCATTGTAGTTCAACATGATAGATTTTTTATATTTTTCAATAAGTATATATAAAACTAAGTATAAATATAGTTAATCCCTTGAAGGTCGCATCGTAAATGGCTAAATATAATAAAGTTAAAGTTTAATATTAGAACAATTAAAAAATCACGGCTCTATTTTGCGCTTACTCACTCACGTTGAAGTCAACGCCCGCGCTACAATGTCCCGCCGCGCCACTTCTGCGGGATATTCAGGGGTAAGTTGTAAGCCACCGGATGGAACCTGCCGCCCAGGCTTGCGCTGTTTTGTGCCATTAACATCACAAAACCACTGCTTAAGCCGAAGTGCGAGACGTGCCAGGATGGATGGGTATAAACTCGTTGCAGGCGGGAGCCGTATTCAGCAGTATAAGACACACGAAAACGCTATGCCTAAAAAATCATTCCAGGAACTCATCAACAGCCCCGGCATGCCTGTGCTGGTAGATTTCTACGCCGACTGGTGCGGGCCGTGCAAGGCCATGTCGCCGATTGTGGAGCAGGTGGCGAGCCAGTATAACGGCAAGCTGAAAGTCATTAAGGTAAACATCGACAGCAACCAGGCTGCGGCCGCCCAGTTCAAGGTGCAGGGTGTCCCGACGTTTATCCTCTTCCGGCAGGGCCAGCAGGTATGGCGGCAGTCGGGCGCAATGCCTGCCAACGTGCTGTCGCAGGCCGTGCAGAAAGTGCTGGCCTGATCCGCCCTTTATACCACTGTATACAGCAATAGCTGACTTACCCGCAAGTCAGCTATTGCTGTATACAGTCGCTTCCTTTGCCCTTAACCATCGAACAGGTATACCCTGCGTGGGTGTATTTCTATACCTGCTGTTGCGCAATGCCTTCTTTTGCCGCCTTCGGGGTAGGGGGCTTTTTAAACGGCGCTGCTCTTTGGCGTAACGTCAGGTCTATAAAATAAGAAGGACTGCACCCCATGTAGCTCTAAAATCGCGTTATAGCTGTAGATTTGCCGCATTACTCCAGAATCAGTACAGATAGATTTATGACAATCCTTAAAAAACTCCTGCTGCTTGGCCTGTGCCTTCACCTATACATTGCCGGTCACGCAGCCCAGCAGGAAAGCCCCTCCCCCAAATATACCTTTACAGTAGACCTGACGAAGGTGCGGAACGACAGGGTGCAGGTGACGCTGCAGGCACCCGCCCTCAGCACGGAAGAGGTGGTATACATCATGCCCAAGATTGTGCCGGGCACCTACTCCGTGTCTGATTTTGGTAAGTATGTCACCAGCTTCACGGCCCTCGACGCGAAAGGCAACCCGCTGCCGGTGCAGCAACTGGACACCAACCGCTGGAAGATCAGTAACGCCCTGGCGCTGCACAAGGTCACATACTGGGTGGACGACACGTTTGACACCCCAAAGAAAGAGGACGCCCTATTTGAGCCTGGGGGCACCAATATTGAGGAGAACCGAAACTTCCTGCTGAACACGTTTGGGTTTGTGGGCTACTTTGATGGGATGAAGCAGCTGCCCTATGAGTTGAACATCACCAAGCCGCCGGGGTTTTACGGCTCCACGGCCCTGCAGGTCACTTCCTCCACCGACTCCACGGACCGCTATGTCTTGCCGAATTATATGGAGCTGGCCGACTCCCCGCTGATGTATAACCGCCCGGACACCACCGTGATTACCCTCGGCAACACAAAAGTGCTGGTGTCGGTATATTCACCCACGGGCAACATCACCTCGCAGCCTGTGGCAGCCACAGTCAAAAGCATATTGGAGGCGCAGCGCAGCTATCTGGGGGGCACGCTGCCCGTCGAGAAATACGCCTTTATCATTTATGTGCCGGAGCGGGTGGGCAAAACCGGGGCTTACGGCGCTCTGGAGCATTCGTATTCCTCGGTATACTTTCTGCCGGAAATGCCCGAGGCCCAGTTTAGCAGCACCATCCGGGATGTGGCCGCGCACGAGTTTTTCCACATCGTGACGCCGCTGAGCATCCACTCGGAGGAGATCGGCAACTTCGACTACATCAACCCCAAGATGTCGGAGCACCTGTGGCTCTACGAGGGCGTGACGGAGTACTTTGCCTCGCATGTGCAGGCTTACGAAAAGCTGTACGACCTGGACGAATACCTCGAGAAGCTGCGGGAGTACATCATCTCCTCCAAAAGCTATTACAACGACACGCTTCCCTTTACCCAAATGAGCGCCCAGGTGCTGGACAAGTATGAGAAGGAATACGGCAATGTATACCAGAAAGGCGCCTTGATCGGGCTGGTGCTGGACATTACGCTGCGCGACTTGTCGGGCGGCGCGTATGGCCTGCGCAACCTGATGCTGGACCTCTCCAAAACGTATGGCAAGCAAAACTCTTTTAAAGACGAGGAGCTGTTCGACAAAATCGCCGCGATCACATACCCCGAAGTACGGGAGTTTTTCAGCAAGTATGTGGAGGGCAGCAACCCCCTGCCCCTGGAGGAGACGTTCCGGAAGGTGGGTATCCGCTACGAGCCCACGGCCACGCAACGCGTCATTTCATACGGTGGCTTTGTGCCCGGCTACGACCCGGACACAGAAAAAATAACGGTAGCCGACACGGAAGGCATGGACAAATTCGGGCAGCAGATGGGCTTCCAGACGGGCGACCAGCTGCTGGACCTGAACGGCACTGCCATTACGCCGCTCAACATCCGCGAGCTGCTTTTGGAGGAGTTGCAGCAGATGCAGCCGGGCGATAAGATAACCATTACCGTGGCGCGCCCCAATGGAAACGGCAAACTGAAAAAGAAAAAGCTGAGGGGCAATGCCACCGCCCTGGATGGTCAGGCCCTGCACATGCTCCGGCCTGACCCCGACGCCACACCCGACGCGTTGGCGCTCCGCGCTGCCTGGCTCAACAGCCCGATCGAAGCGCCTGTTCCAACACTACCCGAACAGCCAAAACCGTAATTGCTTGGCTGTTTTCCGCCACCGGCGCAGGCGACTGGCAGGAAACAAAAAACTGAAGTGCGGCGCAGGCTCGTATGTTAAAGGCAGGCGCTATTTCAGGAAAATATTCGGGCCGGGCTATACTCAAGGCATGCAGATGGCAAGACATCCCAGCGCTTAACCTGCTGTGTTTCAAAATCATACCCATACGACTTGTGTTTTTGGCTGGGTTTCGTAAACAGGAGAAATGTCGCTTTGGTATGAGCCTGCAAAGCATCTGTAACTTATACCAGTAAAATCGGTACTTTTACCTACTTTTTATATGCCAGGGTATAGGGATTTTTACAATGAATTGCACAGGTGTGCTTCTCACACAAGCTCCATATCCTCGCTGGCCCAAGTACTGATAAGATGACGCGAAGTATTTTAACCCATACCCCTTGACCCGTTTTTATACCCTTACACTAACCACCGTTCTGCTGCTATTTCTTTCGGCACCCTGCATTGCCCAGAAAGCCCTGTTGCGGGGTGTGGTGCGCGCAACCAGCGATGGTGAGGTGCTGGCAGGTGCCACCGTGGCCGTCCCGGCCCTGAACATAGGCACCGTCACGAACGAAGATGGCTTCTACACACTGTCGTTACCCGCCGGCGAACACACCGTGCAGGCTTCCTATCTGGGCTATACCGCTCATTCTCGGCAGATTAAAGTGGAGACTGCCGACCAGCAGCGCCTTAACTTCTCGCTCAACGCAGCCAACACCACGCTCAAGGAAGTGAACGTGGAAACCAACACCCTGCGCCAGAAACTGAACGATACCCGCATGAGCGTCGAGACGCTGACTGCGCGCGAGGCCAAGCTCCTGCCCGCCCTTTTCGGGGAGGTGGACCTGGTGAAGGTGCTGCAGCTGAAGCCGGGGGTGCAGTCCGGGGGGGAGGGCTCCTCGGGCCTTTATGTGCGCGGCGGCGGCCCCGACCAGAACCTGGTGCTGGTGGATGAGGCCCTGGTCTACAACCCCTCGCACCTGTTCGGCTTTTTTAGTGTGTTTAACCCCGATGCCGTGAAAAACGTGGAGCTTTACAAAGGGGGTTTTCCGGCGCAGTACGGGGGCAGGCTCTCGTCTGTGATGGAGGTAAAGCTAAAAGAAGGCAACAACGAGCGCGTGGAGGCCAATGGCGGGCTCGGCCTCATTGCCTCGCGCCTGACCGTTGACGGCCCGATCGTGAAAGACAAGCTGAGCTTCCTGGTTTCGGGCCGCCGCACCTATGCCGACCTGCTCACGCGGCAGGTGAACCGCCTGAACGAGGATCAGGAAGACTACAGTCCCATCCCCGATTATTACTTTTACGACCTCAATGCCAAACTCTCCTATAAGATTTCGCCTAACGACGAGCTTACCCTAAGCGGATATTATGGCCGCGACTTTTTTGGCTTTGATGACGATGACTTTAAGTTTGGCTTCGACTGGGGCAACACAATGGCTAACCTGCGCTGGCGCCACAAGTTTAACCGCAACCTGATCGCGACGACCTCGCTCTATACCACCAGTTACCAGTATAACATCACCAACGAGATCGATGTCTTTAAGCTCAAGCTCTCCTCGGCTATCCGCGACTATACCTTCAAGACCGACTTTGACCTGTTTCTGAAAGGCAACCATAGCGTTAAGTTCGGGGCAACGGCCACGCACCACCGGTTCACCATCGGGCGGCTCAACTTCCAGGCCACGGACAGTACGCTGCAGTTTGGGGCGGGCAACACGTTCGGCGGGGTTGAGTTCGGGGCCTATGCCTCCGACGATTACCAGCTAAACGCGCGCCTCTCGCTCAACTACGGGCTGCGCCTTTCCGGCTTCAGCAGCAACAAAACCTACATGGCGCTGGAGCCGCGCGTGGCGGCCAAGTATACTTTCAACGAGACCACCTCGCTGAAGGCCAGCTTTGCCAGCATGAAACAGTACGTGCACCTGGTGTCTAACTCGGGCTCCTCGCTGCCCACCGACGTGTGGTACCCCTCTACCGCCGACGTGGCGCCGCAGCGCTCGCAGCAGGCGGCCCTGGGGGTGAGCAAGCTGTTTGGGCGCGGCCGCTACCTCATCACCAATGAGGTATACTACAAGTGGATGCGCAACCAGCTCGATTTCAGGGACGGGGCCAACCTGTTTGTGAACGACAGCCTCCAGAACGAGTTCCTGTTTGGCATCGGGCGCAGCTACGGCAACGAGGTATACCTTGAGAAGATCAAAGGAAAGACCACCGGCTGGATTGGCTATACCCTCTCCTGGACCGACCGCAAGTTCGACAGCCCCAACGACCTGGACGACATCAACGGCGGCCGCTGGTTCCCGACGCGCTACGACCGCCGCCACGACCTGAGCGTGGTGGTGATGCACCAGTTGAACAAGCGTCTCAGCCTGACGGGCACGTTCATCTACAGTTCCGGCAACCCGTTCTCCGTGCCGCTGGGCCGTTTTGCCTTTCAGGATGTGGAGGGAAAGGGCACCTCGATTGTGCCGGTTTACGAAGACCGGAACTCCTACAGGCTCAGCCCCTACCACCGCCTCGACCTGAGCGCGGTGCTAAAGCTGAAGCCCAAGCATGGAGCCGCCGACCTTACCTTCAGTGTGTATAATGTGTATAACCGCCGCAACCCCTACTTCGTGTACTTTGACCAGGTGAAGGACCAGGAGAGCAGGGCAATTATCCGGTTCCAGGCCAAGCAGGTCTCCCTATTCCCGCTTATACCCTCTGTTACCTATAACTTTAAGTTCTGATGAAACAAAAACACGTGCTGTATCTGCTGCCGCTGCTTGCCGCCCTACTCTACGGCTGCGACCTGAGCAAAGACATCGAAGTCGTTCTGCCGGAGCATACGTCGCAGTTGGTGGTGGAGGCCTATCTGGAGCAGGGGAAACCATACCGCCTGGCCGTGCAGGAAAGCGCCAGCTACTTCGACGAGCCCACTGTGCCGCTAGTGCCGGACGCCGAGGCCTTTATCACCCACAACGGCAACCGCGTGAAGCTGGAGTACAAACCAAAACTCGATGAGAACACCGGCTTCATCTATACCCACAGCTCACCGGTTATCATGGATGGCAAGCCCGGCGACATGTTTCTGCTGGAGGTGACTGACGGCAAAGGCCGCAAAGTGACGGGCTATACCACTGTGCTTCCCTCTGTGGCCATCGATACGGTGGAATGGCGCTTTAACAAAAATGACGAGGCGCTGTTGCTTACCTCGTTTCAGGATGAGGCGGCCACGCGCAACTTTTACCGCTACATGACGCACCTCGACAGCCTGAGTTCAGGCTCCAAACAAGACATCTTCAGTAACGATGAACTGACGAACGGCAAGCGGATTTCCTTCGGCTCGGGATATTCCTATGATCCCGGCGACACTGTTATCGTCACGCTCTTTAACATCGAGGAGCAATACTATGAGTTTCTGCGCTCTACTTCCGGGGCGAAGGACGCAAACGGCAACCCCTTTGCCCAGCCCTCAAAAGTAAAATCCTCGGTGCTGGGCGGCATGGGCATTTTCACCAACCTGGCTTATGAGCGCAAGGTGGTCATTATCCGGTAGTTGAGCTTAATTTGGAGTATGAAAAAGCGGGCACTATGAATACTTTTGGTTGTGTTGACATTTGGGTTGGCTGCCTTTATTATGATGCTTAATGTTATCAAAATGTACGCATGTGTTGAAGGAGGCGGGAATTGGAGTTGGGCAAAGCTAGAATGTACTCCATATCAAGATCCCGCGCAATAACATATCATCTTTACACTGTCAAAAAATGACACTTTTAATCAAGAAAATTTAAGCTTACCATTATGCATTAGTTACCCTGGTGCTGATGCTTCTGGCTTCTGGCTTCTTAAGCACGCGCCCTTTAGGAAGCGAGATTGCTATAAAAGTAAAGAGTTAGACAGCTAGACAGGCAAGAATGGAGGGTATGCCCTTCTCACTTTAAACTCTCTAACTTTAAACTCCCTAACTCTCTATCTCCTTAGCTTCTCCTCACCAGTTCCCGGATCAGCATGGTCATGCGGGGCTCGGCAACGGCGGCGGCTTCCAGAATATCCGACAGCTTTACTTTCTTGATTCTGTCGGGGGTGCACATGTCTGTGATAACGGAGACAGCGAACACCGGCAGGTCCATGTGGCGCGCCGCGATAACCTCGGGCACCGTAGACATGCCCACCGCGTCTGCGCCAATTGTGCTCAGGTAGCGGTACTCAGCCTTCGTTTCGAGCATGGGGCCCGGCACACTCACGTATACCCCCTCCTGCAGGGTGATGCCGGCATCCTCGGCTACCACCATAGCCTGCCGCACCATATGCTCATCGTATACCTCGCTCATGTCCGGGAAGCGTGGCCCCAGGTCGTCGAGGTTTTTCCCGATCAGGGGGTTGGTTGGCTGCAGGTTGATATGGTCAGTCAGCACCATCAGGTCGCTGGTGCTGAAACTAGGGTTCAGGCCGCCGGCCGCATTCGAGACGAACAGTTTTTGTATTCCCAGCAGCTTCATCACCCGCACCGGAAAAGCCACCTGCTCCATGGTATAGCCTTCGTAGTAATGGAAACGCCCCTGCATCACCACCACGCGTCGGCCCGCCAGCAATCCCAGAATAAGCTTGCCCGAATGGCTCTCCACCGTCGAAACCGGGAAGTTGGGGATGTCGGCGTACGACAGAGTGTGCTGCACTTCCACGTCTTTTACCAAAGCGCCCAGGCCCGTGCCCAGTATAATCCCGAATTCCGGCACGAAGCCGTTTATCTTGTCTTGTATGTAAGCGGTAGATTCCTGTAGCTGCTGCATCTCGTGTAAATTTTGAATGACTGATATACTGAATGTTGTATAGAAAAGCCGCTTCGGCAAAATGCCGGCGCCTTAAATGCGTAATTCTTGCACGGCAAAGTTGCTAAAAATAGACGGCCTTTAAAACAAAAAGCCGCTGCGGATATGCTCCGGCAGCGGCTTTTATTTATACCTGTGTGGTTTACTCTATGCTCAAGTCGTAAGGCATGCGGGCTTGCGCACCCTGTAGCGTGCCCACCTTCTTGTATAGCTTGTAATAAGGGTATAACTCCCCCATCTCTGCCTTGATGGATTGCTCCCGGGCCTGTGCTCCCAGGTTCCCGAACATTTCCTCGATAAACGACTTGCGTGCCGGCAGGGCCTTCAGGCGGTAATCGTCTTCGATGTTGGCTTTTTTGGCGGCGATGGCGATGGCATCCTCCAGTCCGCCAAACACATCGACAAGGTTGCGCTGCTTCGCCTCGATACCAGACCATACGCGGCCGGAGGCATACTCCTTCAGCTTGTCCTGGCTCATGTTGCGGCCCTTTGCGGCCTTGCTGGTGAAGGTCTCGTAAATCTGGTCGATCTGGTGCTGCACAATCTCCTGCTCCTGCGCCGTCATGGGGCGGGTAATGGTCGGCATGTCCGAGAACTTGCCGGTACTCACGTGGTCTACCGTTATGCCCAGCTTGTCGTTCAGGAAGCCCTTCACGTTCGGGATTACACCGAACACGCCGATACTGCCCGTAATGGTGTTAGGGTGCGCCACAATGGTATCGCAGCCCATCGCGATGTAGTAGCCCCCTGAGGCCGCCACATCCGACATGGAGGCGATGACCGGCTTCTTCTCCCGCGTCAGCTGTACCTCGCGCCAGATTACGTCCGAGGCCAGGGCGCTGCCACCCGGCGAGCTGATGCGCAGCACGACCGCTTTCACTTTTTCGTCCAGGCGCGCGTCGCGCAGGGCATCGGCAAAGCGTCGGCTGCCGATATTGTCCTCATCTCCGTCGCCATCAACAATGTCGCCTTCGGCGTAGATTACGGCGATGCGGTTTTTAGAGGTGCTCACTTCAATGTTTCCCTTTACCTTCTTGTATTTCTTGAGCTGCACCAGTTCCATCTTATCGGTCTCCGGGATGCCGATCTTGTCTTTCATGTAGTTGATGGCCTCGTCGTAATACCCCACGTCGGTGATCAGGTTGTACTTCTTCGCGTCAGCCGGGTCACGTACCAGCAGGTTGTCCTGCACGTTTTTCAGCTCAGACACCTGCACCGAGCGCGACTTGGCAATCTGCTGCAACTGGTAGTTGTTGATGGAGTTCAGGAAGGAGTTGAGCTGCTCGCGGTTGGCCTCGCTGGCCTGCTCCAGGAAGAAAGGCTCCACCGCGCTTTTATACGTGCCTACCTTGAAGATCTGCGCCTCGATGCCCAGTTTGTCGAGCATGCGCTTAAAGAAATACATCTCCGAGCTCATCCCGTTAAACTCCACCGTGCCCACCGGATTCAGGTAGATTTTATCCGCCACGGAGGCGAGGTAATACGCTTTTTCAGTAGACACGTCGGCATAGGAAACCACAAACTTGCCCGACTTCTTGAAGTCGATCAGCTCATTGCGGATCTCCTCCAGCTTGGCCATACCGGCATCCACAAAGGTCATGTTCAGGAAAATCCCCTCCACATTGTCATCAGCCTTGGCTCGGCGTATGGCGATCTTGATCTCGTCGAGGCCATCCGTGCTCGAAAAAGCGCCGAAGGAGAAGCCAAGCTCCGCGAACGGGTTGTCCGGGTCACGCTCCGCGATGGGCTTGTCCAGTTTCAGCTCCAGCACCGACCCTTCGGCCACCTTCACTTCATCCGATGAGGCAGAACTGGCCGCAATGCCGATCAGCAGTAACACTCCAATAAAAAAGAATACGAGCAGTCCGACAATCGTCGCCAACACATATTTCAGAAAACTTAGCATCGTGTATATAGGTTAATTATGGTATGATTTTGAACAGGTGATTGCATACATCTCTATAGCAATATACAAAAATAGGCCAATTTGTTCAGCCGATTCCCAGCTTCTCGACCAACTCCACCTTTTTATAGACCAACTTTAAGGAATTCCGAGTTTTGGGTTCCGCGTTCCGAGTCTTAAATCTAAGAGAACTAAAGTGTATTTCACACATTAATAGGTATAAAGCAGGGCAGGATATGGCATCTCTATCTCCATGCGACACCCCTGCCAACTCGGAATTCGTAACGAGGAACCCGTAATTAGTATTTATACTTCTTCCCCCACTGTGCCTGCAGCTGCTTGCGCATTTCATTCTCCCGGCCATTCTGGCCGGGCTGGTAGAAGGCGTTACTGCTGAGCTCGGGCGGCATAAACTCCTGCTGCACAAAGTTTCCCTCGTAGTCGTGGGCGTATTTGTAGTTGTTGCCATACCCGATTTCCTTCATCAGCTTGGTGGGCGCGTTCCGGATATGGAGCGGCACAGGCAGGTTGCCGGTTTGCTGCACCAGCGCCCGCGCCTGCTTGATGGCCTTGTAGGATGCGTTGCTCTTGGGCGACGTAGCCAGGTATACCGTGCACTGCGACAGGATGATCTCGGCCTCGGGGTAACCAATCATCTGCACTGCCTGGAAACACGAGGTGGCCATCAGCAGCGCGTTGGAGTTGGCCAGCCCAATATCCTCGGAGGCAGCAATGAGCAGCCGCCGGGCGATAAACTTGGGGTCTTCGCCGCCCTCAATCATGCGCGCCAGCCAGTATACGGCGGCGTTCGGGTCGGAACCGCGGATGGATTTGATGTAGGCCGACACCAGGTCGTAGTGCATCTCCCCCGACTTGTCATACATCACGATGTTCTGCTGGGCCACGTGCTTCACCAGCTCGTTGGTCACCACCACCTCTCCGGCCTTCTCTCCTTCCGCCACAATCTCGAGCAGGTTCAGCAGCTTGCGCGCATCGCCGCCCGATATGGTCAGCAACGCCTCATACTCCTGCACCCGCACCTGCCGTTGGCGCAGCCATTCGTCCTGGGCCAGCGCCTGGTCTACCAGCTCTATCAGCTCGTCTTTGGTCAGGTGCTTGAGGATGTATACCTGGCAGCGCGACAGCAAGGCTGAGATCACCTCAAACGAGGGGTTCTCGGTGGTGGCGCCCACCAGCGTGACGATGCCTTTCTCCACAGCTCCCAGCAGCGCATCCTGCTGCGACTTGTTGAAGCGGTGAATCTCGTCGATAAACAGCACGGTGCCCTGCCGCTTCCTGGCCTGCTCGATTACCTCCCGAATATCCTTTACCCCGGAGTTGATGGCGCTGAGGGCCACAAAGGGCACTTTCATCTGGTTGGCGATGATGTTGGCCAGCGTGGTTTTGCCCACGCCGGGAGGGCCCCACAAGATCATGGATGGGATGACGCCGCCCTCGATGTAGCGACGCAGGATGCCGTTGGGCCCTACCAGGTGTTTCTGGCCGTAATATTGGTCCAGGTTGTGGGGGCGCATGCGCTCGGCAAGCGGTGTGTTCGGATGGTTCATCTGCTCTAGTCTTTCTCCGGGTTCTGTTCAAGACAAAGCTACGAATTAGAAGGCAAAGAGGTGCGCCATACTTGGTATAGCGCACCTCCTCTCTGTGTCAGCCCAAACTTGATCAGCCTTGGGGCATTTTCCCATCGGGTCCAGTTGGCTCTATCTTGTTTTCGTGCTCCAGCTGCCGCTTCACCTCCTTGCTGTTTTGCCGCATCGACCGGTCCACCATGGGGCTCCGCTCCGGCCGTTCATCGCCAAACAAGACACCCCACTGCTTGAAGAGCTCCGTTCTGTCGAATATAATCTTGAGCACGGCAATGATCGGCAACGAGAGGAACATGCCAATCACGCCCGCTATTTCGCCGCCCACGATAACGCCCACGATGGTGGCCAGTGCGTTTATCTTCACCTTCGATCCCACAATCCGCGGCATCAGGATGTTATTGTCCAGGAACTGCACGGCGGCGATCACGCCCAGCACCGTGACAATGGGCCACAGCTCAGACGAGGATGCCAGGGTCAGCAACACGCCGATGATATTGCCCAACAGCGCCCCCACATAGGGTATGAGGTTCAGGAACGCAAAGATCACCCCAATCAGCAAGGCATGCTTGATCCCGATGATCATCAGAATGCCGCCCAGCAAAACGGTCATATAACTCACCTGGATGAGCAGGCCAAAAAGGTAGCTTTTGATGATGACCTCCATCTCGCGCATGGCTTCCTGCACTTTCTCGTGATTGGCTTTCGGGAACCACAGGAACACAAAGCGCAACAGCAGGTTTTTGTAGAACAGGAAAAGGAATATGTAGATGGGCACCAAGCCAAGGAAAACAAAAATACCGGTGAGGGAAAGCGCAGCCCCACTGAGCAAATTACCCGCATAGCTCAGCAGCCTGCTGCTCTGCTCACTGAGAAAGCTCGTCTGCTCTTCGGTGGAGAGTGGGGAAATATCCTCTATCCAGGCACTTAGCGCGTGCAAGTGCGTCATCACATTTTTCTGGATGGTGGGAAAATCAGATACCAGGTTGGCGATCTGAAACGAGAAGAACCACAGGATCCCGCTTACCGCTACAATCAGAACCAGCAGGCTGATGCCAATGGCAAGCATTTCGGGCAGCCGCCGCTTTATCAGGAATCGGAAGATGGGCAGCAACATGATGCTCAGGAAAAACGCCATAAACAAAGGGGCGAGCATATCCTTGCCCAGAACCACGAGCCATCCCAAGAAGAACAGCCCCATCACTTCAATAGACCGCCGTACGGTCACAGGTAAATCTTTCAACATTTAATTTGAATTGCGTTTGAGTCCTGCCCTATATACGGTTTCGGGTAAAAAGCACCTAACTTTGTACCATGAATAAACAGGTGCAAGTGCATGCGTCGCTGTTTCTGGTGGCGCTCATCTACGGGAGTAATTACAGCATCGCCAAAGAAGTAATGCCCGATTATGTGGGGCCCTTTGGGCTGATTGTGATCCGGGTGGTGTCGGCGGCGCTCGTTTTTGGGGTGTTTTCGAGGTTGGTGGTGAAGGAGAAGATCGTGGGCAGGGCCGACAACCTGCGCACGGTAGCCTGCGGCATCACAGGCGTGGCCATCAACCAACTCTGTTTTTTCGCAGGGCTCAACCTGACCGCCCCGATCAATGCCGCCCTGCTGATGGTAATCGTGCCGGTGGTAGTGCTGATTTTCTCTGCCATCCTGCTTAAAGAGCGGGTAAGCCTGCGCAAGGTGGCGGGCATCGCCATTGCCTGCACCGGGGCGCTGCTCCTGATTTATACCTCCCGCAGCGAAAGCACCACGGGCAACTTTTACGGCGACCTGTTGATTGTGGTGAATGCCATGGCCTTCGGCATGTATCTGGTGCTCGTAAAGCCGCTGATGCAGCGTTACCAGGCCATCACCATCGTGAGCCGGGTGTTCGCGGTGGGTGCCGTAGTGGTGGTGCCGTTCGGCTGGTCGCAGCTACTGGCCCCAGACTACAGCACCTTCCCGACCGCTATCTGGCTGGCCATCGCCTTTATGGTGCTGGCCGTCACGGTGGTGGCCTATTTACTGAACACCTGGGCGCTGCGGTACGCCAATCCCTCGCTGGTTGGGGCCTATATCTACCTGCAGCCCTTGCTGGCCATCCTGATCGCAGTGGGCTTCGGCCGCGACGTCTTCACGCTTCAGAAAGGACTATATGCGCTCCTGATCTTCGCAGGCGTATACCTGGTAAGCCGCACGCGGCAGAACGTATCAGTAACCGCGCAAGAAAAGACAGCCTAAGCCAGACCTCACAGTGTCCGGAGGACCTGTGAGTGTCTGGAGGACCTGTGAGTGTCTGGAAGTGAAAGCGGTAGAATTGCAGATTATGAAGTATATAAAACTACTATTAAACCGACACTCACAGGAGCTGCGCACGCTGTGAGGTCTGGGGAATAGCACTGTTCCTCTCAGACATCGTCATCAGCTATCAATTGTACGATGGCTTTGAACTCAGCAGCGTTTTCTTCGTGAAATTTTCTAAACTCCGCGCTTCCTCCGAACCATGCGATTACTGTTTCGCGCTGCAGCAGTGTTTTGCTCTTGGATAGCAGACTATGGTAAGAGGAATATGGCCACTCGCTGAAAACATCAATGAGGCCGTGGTGCTGCGGGTTGAAATGGATGTATTGGATTAGCCTGGTGAAGTATAACTCAGATGTTACTTCTTTCCGTTTGAAACGCTCCTGGAACAGGCTACCTGTCCGGCCATACCGGGTATTGATGGTTTTGGTATAGGCGTTAAAGAGATGCGAAAACTGACGCTGCAAGTCAATTTTAAAAGGCTTCTGCGTGACCGGATCATAAACAGTTAAGCTTTCTGCCTCATTTACGCAGATAAGAAAATGTACGTGGTTCGGTAAAAGGCAGTAGGCGTAGGTAGCGGCATACGGCGCGATGTACTTTTTGAAAAGCTGCAGAAATAAGTTAAAGTTGTCTGGTGCCTTGAAGATGGTTTCCTTGTTATTACCCCGCGTGTAGATGTGGTAATACCTTGACGGTTCGAGCTTTACTATTTCCTGCATTTTGCCTTATACACCACAAGACCTCACAGTGTCCGAAGGACCTGTGAGTGTCTGATAATAAAAGCAGTTTTTAGTGTGAAAAACTTGGTTTCGCAGGCCTAGGCTTACAGAATCAAACTACGCAAACCTCTTTTGGTTAATCTGGACTTTTATTGATGCTCCGTAGCTGTCCTGACACTCACAGGTCCTCCGGACACTGTGAGGTCTTGTGGCGTATAAGGCCTTTCAGACAAATAAAAACCCCTGCCGGTATGTACCGACAGGGGTTTTTTACTAAAATATCGCTTGAGAAGTTTTATACACTCCTCGTTTTTGGCTTGTTGCTCCAGCGACTGCTTCCGCCATTGGCTGGCCTTGCGGAACCAGCGCCCTCTCTTCGTGGGCCACCGCCGCCAGAACCGTTGCGTCGGCCACCGCCTCCGCCGCGCTTTTTCTGCTGGGCTACCGTGCTGGCCGCCTCGGCAAAGTCTTTGGCTGTCATTGGGTATGGGTGGTTGTCAATTACCGGAACCGACTTAGAGATCAGTTTCTGGATGCTAATCAGGTATGCGGTTTCTTCGGCGTCGCAGAACGACAGGGCGGTACCGCTTGCGCCGGCACGGCCTGTTCGGCCAATGCGGTGCACGTAGGTTTCCGGCTCGTTGGGCAACTCGTAGTTAATCACATGCGACAGGTCGTCCACATCGATACCGCGGGCAGCGATGTCAGTGGCTACCAGCACGCGTGTCTGGCTCTTCTTGAAGTTGTCCAGGGCGCGTACTCGGGCGTTCTGCGACTTGTTGCCATGAATGGCCTCGGCCTGCACGCCAGCCTTGCTCATGTCGCGGGCTACGCGGTCGGCGCCGTGCTTGGTACGGGTAAATACCAGCGCACGGTCTATCTCGCCATCCTTCAGCAGGTGGATCAACAGGTTTTTCTTGTCGCCCTTCTTCACATAATACAGGGCCTGCTTGATGGTATGCGCTGTGGATGATACCGGCGTCACTTCCACTTTCGCAGGGTTCACCAGAATGGTATCCGCCAGTTTCATGATCTCAGGGGCCATTGTGGCCGAGAAGAACAGCGACTGCTTTTTCTCTGGCAGCACTTTCAGCACCTTACGCACATCATTCACAAAGCCCATGTCCAGCATACGGTCGGCCTCGTCCAGCACGAACATCTCGATCTGGTCCAGGTGCACGTATTTCTGGGCCATCAGGTCGAGCAAACGACCCGGTGTGGCCACCAGGATATCAATACCGGCGCGCAGGGCGTCAGTTTGCGGGCGCTGCGACACACCGCCAAATATCACGGTGTGCTTCAGGCCTGTGTGCTTGCCATAGGCGCTCAGGCTGTCTGCGATCTGCAGGGCCAGTTCACGCGTCGGCGTCAGGATAAGTGACTTAATTCTGCGTGGCGAACGATCGTTCTGCTGTCCGCTTTTGGCAGAAAGCAACTGCAGGATCGGAATAGAGAAAGCCGCCGTTTTACCGGTGCCCGTCTGGGCGCAGCCTAAAATGTCTCTCTTCTGAAGTATAAGCGGAATAGATTGTGCCTGGATGGGTGTTGGTGTGGTATATCCTTCTGTTTTAAGAGCTTTAAGGATAGGCTCTATGAGGTTAAGATTCTCGAATGTCATTCATTAATTTTGAAAAGAAACCGCGCAGCACTTTGTGTACTGCTTTAGCGGGGAAGTGGCCGGAATTTGATATGGTGCTTATATGGGGCTATATAGGCACACGGGCCATACCCGACCTGTTGTTTCTACCTCAACCCATAAAACATGCTTATAGTTCTATGCCGTTGTTGAAGAACACAAAGGTACACCGTTAATATGTCACATCCTACATCTGTTTTTCTGGCGCAACTAGAGGAGGGTTGGGTATAAATATAAAGAGGTATAAATAGGTGAAACCAGAGAGTTTGAGAGAGCGGCCTCTTCCTTTCGACGGTATACCCATCCATCGATTCAGGGTATAACCGTGCGCTGTGTTACGCTGCCAACACAATCCTGTTTCATACCCCTCGATGTAGCACAAAAGGATAAGGGCCTGACGCATGCCAGGCCCTTATCCTTTTGAAATTCACTTTAAACTACAGCCTGAGGTTTAGTACCCTACCGTGAAACGCTGGCGGATATACTGAGGATCCTCCAGCTCGTTCAGGATGGCCACGGCAAAATCCTGGCGGGAGATCCGGCTCTCGCCGCGCTCATCAAACACAGGCTTGTCGGTGTTGTAGCGGAACTTGCCGGTGCGCTCGCCCGGCTCGATGATGATGGCGGGGCTCACAAATGTCCAGTCCAGCTCCTGCTCTGCCTCATACACCTTTAGGGAGTCGCGCTGGGCGGCTGCCCCGCTGCGCCACTCATCCGGAAAATCGGGCGTGTCCACCAGTTGGATGCCAGGCTCCAGGTAGAGGCTACCCGCGCCGCCTACGTTCACTACCCGGTTCACGGCTGCTTTCCGGGCAGCGTGCAGCACGTTCTGTGCCACGTCCACGTGCTTGCTGAACTCTGTGTCCGGCTCCCAGCCCGGGCTATAAGACACGACCACGGCGTCATGGCCTTTCAGGAAGGCGGCCATTGCCGACACATCCTGCACATCGCCCTCAATCACTTCCAGGCTAACGCTTTCCTCGGTCACATTCTCGGGGTTCCGGACGATGGCCGTGACGTTGTGCCCCCTGGTCAGGGCTTCCTGGGTGATTCTGGAACCGATGTTGCCGCTGGCACCAATAATTGCTATTTTCATATATGACGTTCTTGTCGGGTTGATTTTTATTGTCTTTTCTGAATACTTTCTATACGCGCCTGGGGTACCTTCACTTTGCAGTAACAATTATTTCAAGTATAGTCCTAGGCCCCGCCTGCCACTTTTTCTCTGGAAATGTGCCTCACAATTTGGGTGGCGTGCTCCCGTGAGTTCTCGATAAACCACACGTGGGTGTCCATGCCGCCGCAAATCACGCCCGCCAGGTACACGTTCGGCAGGTTGGTTTCCATTGTCTCGGGGTCATACTGCGGGTAGCGCTTCTCATCCTCCGTCAGCTTGATGCCAATCTTCTGCAGGAAACTGAAATCCGGTTGATAGCCCGTCATGGCCAGCACGAAGTCGTTCCCGATCGTGATCTTTCCTTCCGGGGTATCGATATCCACTTCCCGCTCCCGTATCTCGGTCAGGCTAGAGGAGAAGTAGCATTTGATGGACCCCTCCTTGATGCGGTTCTCCAGGTCGGGCTTCGTCCAGTATTTGATGCGGCCCAGCTCTGGCTGGCGCACCACCATCGTCACCTCTGCGCCCTTGCGCCACGTTTCCAGGGCCGCGTCGGCCGAGGAGTTGTTGGCTCCCACCACCACTACCTTCTGGCGGAAGTAATAGTGCGGGTCGAGGTAATAGTGGCGCACTTTGGGCAGGTCCTCGCCGGGTATGTGGAGTTGGTTTGGGATGCCGTAAAAACCCACCGCGATTATCACGTGCCGGGCCACGTACTCCCCCTTGCTCGTGCTGACGCGGTATAGCGCCCCTTCCGGCTCCATGTGCCTTACCTCCTCAAAGAGCTTCACCTGCAGGTCCTGCGACTCCACAACGCGCCGGTAGTACTCCATGGCCTCCATGCGGTTAGGCTTGGGATTAATGGACACAAACGGGATTCCCCCGATCTCCAGCCGGTCAGAGGTAGAGAAGAAAGTCATGTTCAGGGGGTAGTTGTAGAGCGAGTTCACCAGCGTGCCCCTGTCGATGATGAGGTAGTTGAGGTTGGCCCGCTTGGCCTCCAGCCCGCAGGCGAGCCCGATAGGCCCTGCCCCAATGATGAGTATGTCTAAGATGTTCTCCAAAGCTTTTCTGAAATGTAATGGTGCCGCGCCATGCATGCGCGACATGTATAACACGCTGCAGCGGCGCAAGTTTTTTAAATCCCCTACAGTTTGCGCTGCAGCACATACATACCGCGGTGCTCGGGTTTCATCGCCTCGAAGTCCAGCCGGTAGGTGCCGCATTTTTCAAACCCGTTCTGCTCATAAAAAACAACCGAGCGGCTGCTGTCCATTGCCTTCAGCCATACCAAGCGCTTGTTTCGCTGCCGGGCATAGTCGAGGGTAAACGCCAAAGCCTCCCGGCCAATCCCCTGGCCTGCTGCGCTTTTGGTCAGGTAGATGCGCTCCAGCTCCAGGCTGTCGGCCGCGCTGCCGCCATCCAGCGCCTTGTCGATGTTCAGCTTCAGGAACCCCACCAGCTCCTGCCCGGCATGTATGAGAAAATGGGCCGCGTTCGGATCGGCTAACTGTTCCTTCAGGGCATCCTCGCTGAAGCATTTGTCGATATACCAGGCGCCACCGTCATCCCATAGGTATAGATAATGGTCGCCGTAGGCGTTGAGGGCGATATCCTGAAGGGTATACACGTCCGCTGTCGTGCAGGGCGTCATGCGAATCGCTGCCATATGCTGCTGTAAGAAATCGGTTTGCCACGATGCCCGATGCTGCCCTGGGGCGCTTTGGCATCCGGCAATTTAAAACTTTATTTTTGAATCCGCTCAAAGGTAGGCATTTCCGGCAAACCAATACACAGATCGGCAATGTGCTATTTTATGGACTCTATCGGCGGCATGGGTATGGACTCCGTCATATTTCCTGTGTTATGGCTGGCTTTCATCAAAATTATACACCTCCCCGATGGCCAACTACTTGAATTACAGACACGTAAAAGGAGGGTTCATTTACTGTATTTTTATACCATGAGAACATACATCTTAATGTTAGTCACCGTATTTCTACTAGGTAGTTGTACCGGTGAGGGCTGGAGCAGGAAAGCCAAGGGTGCCGCTGTGGGCGGTGCTGCGGGGGCTGCTACCGGTGCTGCCGTGGGGGGCACAAAAGGGGCCGTGATTGGCGCAGCAGCCGGCACAGCGGCTGGCGGCGCGATCGGGCGCAAGAAGGACAAGAAGAAAGACAAGAAACGTTACGAAGGGTATAAAAACGACAGACGCTAAGCTGTGCCCATACCCTTTAAAACGCAAAACGGCGGGAAGTGGAAACTTCCCGCCGTTTTGCGTTTTAAAGGGTATGGTGCTCCGCCAAATTATAAATTAGAAATGAGGTATAAAAGCTGTTTCTAATTCTATAAAAACAAACGCTACTTCTGGTAATGAAATGGGTCGAGTAGTAGCCTAGGCCATGATCTCGTTCAGGTTGGGTGTGTGCAGCCTGCCAAAGCGGTGCAGCGTGCTCACATGCGACTGGATGGCCTTGACAAGTGTCTTGCTTTCGATGTATGGGATGTCAAACTCGGCGGCGGTCTGCTTCACAATCCCCGCGATGTCCGGGTAATGGATGTGGCAGATGCGCGGGAAGAGGTGGTGCTCGATCTGGAAGTTGAGGCCGCCCACGTACCACGACAGCAGCTTGCTCTTACGGGCGAAGTTGGCGGTGGTGTTCAGCTGGTGGATCGCCCAGTCGTTCTCGATGATGCCGCTCTCGCAGGGCAGCGGGTGGCTGGTGCCCTCCACGGTATGGGCCAGTTGGAACACAGTAGACAGGATAATCCCCCCCACAAAGTGCATCAGCAGAAAGCCCAGCAGCACCTCCCAAAACGGAATGCCGAACAGCAGCGTGGGGGCCACCAAAATACAAAAGAAGTAGGGCAGCTTAAAACCGATGATTTTGGCGAACGCGACCCTGTTCTTCGCCTTCGAGTTTGCATTCACGCCACTCTTTATAAAGCGGAAAAACTGCAGGAAGTCTTTCAGGGTTACCCAGTACAGCGTGAGCAAGCCATAAAACAGGAAGGCGTAGGCCCACTGCAGCTTGTGGTAAAAACGCACGTTGGTGTGTGGCGAAAAACGCATGAACACCATGTCGTCGATGTCCTCGTCCATCTCTGCCACATTGGTATAGGTATGGTGCAGGATGTTGTGCTGCAGTTTCCAGTTGAAGGCCGACGCGCCCAGCAGGTTCACGGAGTGGGCCATCAGGTAGTTCAGCGTTTTGCTCTTGGAGAAAGCCCCGTGGTTGGCGTCGTGCATCACGCTCATGGCCACCCCGGCCACGCCGATACCCATCACAAACCACAAAACCAGGCTAACGCCCAAACCAGGCGTGAACGTGAGCAGCGCCGCAAATGGCACCAGATACAGCAGCAACAGCAGGATGCTTTTGGTCAGCATGCTCGCGTTGCCCGACTTCGGCAGGTTGTTGGCGGTGAAGTACGCGTCTACGCGTTGGCGCAGTGTTGGGAAAAACAGGCTTTTGTCTTTATTGACGAATTTTACTTTGCCTTTTAATTTCATTGGGTATGCTTGCTATAATCTAATCTGGTTTTGCTGTTCTGCAACAGGAGCCCCGGTGTATACGCTCATTTTGTACTATTGTCCATGCCCTTCCGCTCATTTAATTGCCCGGCGCGGCTTAAATCCGCCCCGTGCCCGTGTATGCAGCAGCGATTCCGGCTTGTAACCCACAGGTATGCCGTAATGTTTTGCTATGATTGCAGGAAGTGTAGTCACAACCCGGGAAACTGGCGGGCTTCTGGGGGTAACGTTATCTTATGCACGTTATACCTGCCTCAGGCAATGGCCTCGTTGATGTTCGGCAACCTGCCGAAGCGGTGCAACGTGGCGATGTGTGAGCGCACGGCCTTGCCAAACGTCTCGTTTTCGAGGTATGGGATGTTGAACTCAGCGGCCGTCTCCTTCACGATACTGGAAATGGCCGGGTAATGCACATGGCACACGCGCGGGAAGAGGTGGTGCTCCACCTGAAAGTTGAGTCCGCCCACGTACCACGACAACAGCTTGTTATGGCGCGCAAAATTCACGGTGGTGTTCATCTGATGGATCGCCCAGTCGTTCTCGATGTTGCCGTTCGCGTCGGGGCGCGGGTGGCTGGTGCCCTCCACGGTATGGGCCAGCTGGAAAACCACCGTCAGGATAATGCCGGCCACGAAGTGCATCAGCAGGAAGCCCAGCAACACCTCCAGAAAAGGTATATGGAACAGCGCCACCGGCAGCACCAGCACAACGCAGAAGTATACCACCTTTATGGCGATAATCTTGAAGAGCATCTTTCTGTTCTCCTTAACCGAGTTTGCGTTCACGCCATTTTTGATAAAAAGGCCATACTGCACAAAATCCTTGGCTACAACCCAGTACAAGGTCAGGAGCCCGTAAAACAGGAACGCGTACACCCACTGAATTTTATGGAAGAACTTAACCCTGGAGTGCGGGTTGAAGCGCAGCACCAGCCTGTCCTGTATGTCCTCGTCCATCTCTACCACATTGGTATAGGTATGGTGCAGGATGTTGTGCTGCAGTTTCCAGTTAAAAGAAGATCCTCCCACCAGGTTCAGGGTGTTGCCCATCAGGGAGTTCACGCGCTTGCTGGCCGAAAAGGCCCCGTGGTTGGCGTCGTGCATCACGCTCATCCCAATGCCGGCCACGCCCAGGCCCATCACAAACCAGAGCAGCAGACTCAGCGGAAACGCAGGCTGGAAGGCCAGAAGCACGATAAAAGGCAGGGTATACGTCAGCAGCAGCACCACGCTTTTCACCACCATGGCGGTGTTAGCGGTTTTAGGGATATCGTTTTGGAGAAAGTAAGCATCCACGCGCTTGCGCAGGGTAGCGAAGAAGAGGTTTTTGTCCGTTGAGACGAATTTTATTTTGCCTTTTATTTTCATAATGGGAGAATATGCGGGAATTAGAATGGTACTCACCAAAAGAGGCTAAAAGAGCGTAGGAGTGAATCGCGGATTATATACAAAAGCGTTTAAAAAGAATTTAAGTTCATCCGGGGGTATGGCTTTAAATCACCCAAAATCCTGCCTCAGCGCTAAAAACATGGCTTGCTGGCTACTCGTGCGGCCAGGCAGGCAGATGATGCAGACTGACTTAGGTACAAAAACGCTGCCAGGATCAAAAGATTGCTTGCAGAACCGAAACAGGTATGGGCTACAGACACAGCCCCGACAATTGCACAGTATGGCAAAGCCAGCCCTTTCGGCACTTCGTTTCTTCTACCTCTACTCTCCGGACCGTATATAAAGAGGCTGACCGGAATCCCGGGCAGCCTCTTCTGTAGCTAGGGTATAAACCTGCTTATAAGTGTATCACCTCGTCGTACGCCGCGGCGGCAGCCTCCATCACGGCCTCGCTCATGGTTGGGTGCGGGTGCACGGCCTTGATGATCTCGTGGCCTGTGGTCTCCAGCTTGCGGGCAACCACCACTTCCGCGATCATCTCCGTCACGTTGGCACCGATCATGTGCGCGCCCAGGAACTCGCCATACTTGGCATCAAAGATCACTTTCACGAAGCCGTCTTTCACGCCGCCGGCGCTTGCCTTGCCCGAAGCGGAGAATGGGAACTTGCCCACCTTAATCTCCAATCCCTGCTCGCGTGCCGCCTTCTCAGTCATACCCACCGATGCGATCTCGGGAGAGCAGTAGGTACAGCCCGGTATGTTGCCGTAGTTGAGCGGCTCCGGGTTTTGTCCCGCTATTTTCTCCACGCAGATAATGCCCTCAGCCGATGCCACGTGCGCCAGCGCTGGGCCCGGCACGATGTCGCCGATGGCGTAAATGCCGTCCACGGAGGTTTTGTAGAAGTCATCCACGATCACGCGGCCGCGGTCTACCTTGATGCCCAGCTCCTCGATGCCGATGTTCTCCAGGTTCGTCTGGATACCCACCGCCGAAAGCACCACTTCCGCGTCCAGGGTCTGCTCGCCTTTGGCTGTCTTCACTTTCACCTTACAGATCTTGCCGCTGGTGTCTACGGAGGCAACTTCTGCGTCGGTCATGATGTCGATACCGGCTTTTTTGAATGACTTCGCGAGTTGTTTGGACACCTCTTCGTCCTCTACCGGCACAATGTTGGGCAGGTACTCCACCACCGTCACTTTCGTGCCCATGGCGTTGTAGAAGTAGGCAAACTCCACCCCGATGGCACCAGAGCCAACCACGACCATCGATTCTGGCAATTTATCCAGCGCCATGGCCTGGCGGTACCCGATGATCTTCTTGCCGTCGATCGGCAGGCTAGGCAGCTCGCGCGAGCGGGCCCCTGTTGCCAGTATAATGCTTGTTGCCTCTATCGTCTCTTTCTTGCCGTCGGCGTTCGTCACCTCTACCTTGCCCTTGCCCGTTACCTTGCCGGTGCCCATGATGGCATCGATCTTGTTTTTGCGGAAAAGGAACTGAATGCCCTTGCTCATGCCGTCGGCCACGCCGCGGCTGCGCTTGATCACGCCGCCGAAGTCTACAGACGCCTCGCCTACCGTGATGCCGTAGTCAGCCGCATGGTTGATGTATTCGAAAACATTCGCGCTCTTTAGCAGTGCCTTGGTCGGGATGCAGCCCCAGTTCAGGCAAATGCCACCCAGCGACTCGCGCTCGATCACACCCACCTTCAGGCCGAGTTGCGACGCGCGGATAGCCGCCACATAGCCGCCCGGGCCACTACCAACCACTACTAAATCGTATTTTGATGCCATAGTCTCTTTGTTATATAGTTGATTGAACAAAAATAATCTTAAATACTAACACTGCAAAACCCACAAGGCAATGGCGGCAGGCTTTTGGCACAATCCTGTGAAAATGTCGGTACTATATAGCGGAAGATCTATAAATTAAAGATTTCTCTTTCATGCCACAGCCGATCTTTTGTTCTTTATGCTGCGGAACGACAAGGTATACCCCGGCATGATAAAAATCGCAATTCTTTTTTACTTTCTCATTTCTGTGCTATCGGCACAGGCCCAGCACACGGTTAAAGACTACTTCGTGCTCGGCAACAGCAACTTTAAGGCAGGCCGCTATACCGAGGCCATCGACGCCTACGACCAGGCGCTGCTGCTCGACCCCTCCAACGTGGTCACGCTCACGAACCGGGGCGTGACCAAAGACCGGCTCCATGATTACTGGAACGCCATACAGGATTTCAGCAAGGCCATCGCGGCCGACTCTGCCCACGCCGAGGCCTACCTGAGCCGCGGCCTCTCCCGCTACAACCGCAAAGACTACCGCACCGCCCTCCTCGACTTTGACAAAGGCATCGCCCTCTCGCCCGCCGACGCCCGGGCCTATAACAACCGGGGCCTGGTGCGCTACGCCCTCAAAGACTATAGCGGAGCCATTGCCGACTACTCCAAGGCCATTTTGCTGGACTCCGCCTACGCTGAGGCCTACTACAACAGCGGCGGGCCGAAGTATAACCTCGGCGACAAGGCCGGGGCCTGTGACGACTGGGCCAAAGCCAGCGCGCTAGGCCTGAAAGACGCGGAAAACTATCTGAAAAAGTACTGCAAATAAATTTTGCAGAAAGTTATACCTGCTGTTACACCCTACCCTTTTTTGTCCCCCTTCAAAGAGTGACTTTAACAAACTGAGCTGCTATTTTGCGTAATGTCATTTATACCCCCTGAAAAAGAAAAAGAGGCGCTGACAGTGCGCCTCTTTTTTCTTTTCAGGATGCTTTCTTCAGTTCATTTATACCCCGCTTGGATTCCCTGGTTTGCCGGAAGCCATCAGCTCCTGACGGGCATTTGTCGGGTCTACCGCCTCCAGCTTCCGTAGCGTCTCTTCTTTTGTGGCTGTAAACTCCGCCGCATGGTTCTTTTTGATCGGGTTGGCAAGCGGAAGCTTCACGCTCAGGGCGTCCACCTGGCGGCCGTTTTTCCAGAAGCGGTAGCAGAGGTGCGGGCCGGTGGCCAGCCCTGTGCTGCCTACATAGCCGATGGTCTGGCCCTGCTGCACGCGTTGGCCCGGTCGCATACCCTTCGCGAATTTAGACATGTGCAGGTATTGGGTGGTATAGGTCTTGTTGTGCTTGATCTTCACGTAGTAGCCATTGCCGCGGGTATAGCGGGCCTCCAGCACCACGCCATCGCCCACCGTGCGGATGGGAGTGCCGCGTGGCGCGGCAAAATCGGTACCCAGGTGCGCCTTGTAGCGCTTCTGCACCGGGTGGAAACGGCGCTTGGAGAATCGCGAGCTGATGCGGGAGTACTCCAGCGGCTCCTTCAGGAAGGCTTTTTTCATGCTCTTTCCGTCCGCGTCGTAGTAGCTGGGGCCGTCGCCCTGGTCGAAGGCGATGGCGTAGAGCGGTTTGCCGCTGTGCTCAAAATAGGCGGCCTTCAGGTTGCTGAACCCGATGGTGGAGCCGTTCACCACTTTCTCGTCGTAGATCAGCTTAAACTTATCGCCCGGCTGAATGCGGTTCAGGTTGAGGCGCCAGGCATAGATATCGGCAAACTTGTTGACGAGCTGCGGGGAGCCCCCGGCCGCCACAATCGACTCGAACAGCGAGCTTTTGATCTCTCCGGCCAGCGTGCGCTCCATCACTTCCATCTTCCGCTCCACCTTCGTCACGGCCATCTCGCCGCGCAGGTCATACACGATGTACGCTAGCTTGCTTGGCTCATATATAAAATAGCGGGCGGTTTGGGCGGCGTCGTTGGCGTGCAGCAAGGTATACCCGCGATTGGCTGCAATACGGCGCAGGTTAAACACCTCCTTTGATTTTCTCGCCAGCTCGTCGATCTGGGCAGGGCTGATGTTGTAGCCAGAGAGGATCTCCGACAGGCTCTCGCCCCGCTTTACCTGCGCCTGCACGATTGTGAGGGAATCGGTGGCGATGCCATACACGACCGGGGCCGGCAGCTTTATGGTCATTGGCGCGGTTGGGGTTGGGGCAGGCAGGCGCTCCGCAGGCTGCGCCATCAGGGTTTCTGTACCGAATTGCAGCGTCTTTTCCGCTGTAACGAAAATGAGGAGCAATAAAGCGATGAGGGTGGCAAGCCCTTTGGTGCTTTGTAACATCACGTAATACCTTTGGTTGAAAATCGACACGAAAATAGGCTTAAACCATCACAAATAAAAACATAGCGAAAGGCAATATTCAGATTATAAATATGTTACCACAATTTCCCTGCCACGCACAATAGTACTGTTTTGCTTGTATAAATGCCCATAGCACGCCTGCCATACCTACCTAAGCACCACACGCCCAATTATTTACTCCCCGGATTCGGGTAGCCGTTGGCACAGACTCCTGAATATTAAAAACTTTTATATCTTTGGCCCCTATGAAAGCATTAGAAGGAAAAGTGGCTCTGGTTACCGGGGCATCCAAAGGAATAGGGCGTGCCATCGCTCAGAAATTCGTGGAGTTGGGCGCCCAGGTGGCGTTCACATACCTCTCGAGCGTGGAGAAGGGCCAGCAACTGGAGCAGGAACTGTCTGCCAACGGCGGCAGGGCCAAAGGCTACCGCTCCGACGCCGCCGACACGGCCCAGGCCGAACAGCTGGTGGAGGACGTGGTAAAGGAGTTCGGCAAGCTGGACATCGTGGTGAACAACGCCGGCATTACCCGCGACGGGCTGCTGATGCGCATGAACGAGGAGCAGTGGGACTCCGTGATCAACACCAACCTGAAATCGGTGTTTAACGTGACCAAAGCTGCCACCAAGCATATGATGCGCGCCAAGTACGGTTCCCTGATCAACATCACCTCGGTGGTGGGCATCAAAGGCAACGCCGGTCAGGCCAACTATGCCGCCTCAAAGGCCGGTATCATCGGCTTCACCAAGTCGGTGGCGCTGGAGCTGGGCTCCCGCAACATCCGTTGCAACGCCATCGCCCCGGGCTTCATCGAAACCGAGATGACCGGCGAGCTGGACCAGAAAGTGGTGGACGAGTGGCGCAAGGCCATACCCCTGAAGCGGGGCGGCACACCAGAGGACGTGGCCAACGCGGCTGTTTTCCTGGCCTCCGACCAGTCGGCCTACATCAGCGGACAGGTGCTGCAGGTAGACGGCGGCATGCTGACGTAATTCTGGATAGCTGAATTTTGGATGGGTAAATCCGAAGGGATTGCTTGACAAACATATTTGAAAGACCAATGCCCTGACTTTTGCGTTAGCAGCATTGGTCTTTTTCATTTACCTTTAGATTGATCGTTAAACACGAAACGAGTGCCAGGCAATTTTCTCGGCGCTTGTTTACGTTTCATTTTAGAGCGATAACCTGACAAGCCCCCCATACCGGTGGACAAGTCAGACGCATTCGTGATTCGGAACCCGTAATTAATTAAGTTGACTTCATTTAAACTGATCACCACTTCTTCGCCCTGGTTGATTCTGGCCTGCCTGGCTGTGGGGCTGGCCTATGCGTGGCTGTTGTATAGCAAGCGCACGCCCTGGCCTACCCCGATCAACTACCTGCTGGCCGCCTTACGGCTTGTGGTAGTCAGCGCTTTGTGCTTTCTGCTGCTGGGGCCCCTGGTGCGCTACGTGGCCAACACCACCGTGAAGCCCACCATCGTGTTCGCAGTGGACAACTCGCAGTCGGTGGCGCTGTTCTCCGACTCTTCCCAGCTACAGCAGGCCGCAACCAGGCTGGAGGCCATGCGCCAGAAGCTGGCCGATGAAGGCTACCTTACCCAGGTGCGCACCCTAAACACGCCAGCGCAAAACCAGGAAACCCTATCCGGCATCCCCTATACCTCTGAAACGACGAACCTGAGCCAGCTGCTCTCGGAGGTGCAGCAGGAGCATGCCGGGCAGAACCTGGCAGGGGTCATTTTGCTGTCGGATGGCATCGCGAATCAGGGCATCTCCCCGACCTATACCAGCTTCAGCTACCCCATCTACCCCGTGGCGGTGGGCGACACGATCCCGAAAAAGGATGTTCTGGTTGCCTCGCTGCGCTATAACAAGGTAAACTACAGCGGCAACCGTTTTCCGCTAGAGGTAGAGTTGCAGCACGAGGGCTTCGGCGGCACCTCGGCCACCATTGTCCTGCAGGAGAACGGCAAAACCATTGAGCAAAGAACCGTGACGCTGCCGGCAAACCAGGCGCTGCTGCAAGTGCCCTTTCGGGTGCTGGCAGGGGGCGTGGGCAAGCGCCATTACCAGGTGCAGGTGCTGCCGCTAACGGGCGAGTTCACCACGCTCAACAACACCAAGCACGCCTATATCGATGTGGTGAAGGGCAAGATAAAAGTGCTGGTGGCCGCCGCCGCCCCACACCCCGACCTGAAAGCCATCCGGGCCGCCATCGAATCGAACGAGAACTACGAGACAACGCTTTTCATACCCAGCCTCACTACCCTCAGGCAACAGGACTACGACGTGGCCCTGCTCCACCAGCTCCCGGGCCGGGTGTCTGGCGGCCAGGAGGCGCTCGAGTATGTGCGCCAGAAGAAACTGCCCGTTCTCTATATCCTCGGCCCGCAGAGCGACCTGGGCGCCTACAACCGCCTGAACGCGGGCATCACAATCAGCACAAACGGCCAGACCGACGAGGTGACGCCTGTGGCCAGCGGCAACTTCAGCACGTTTAAGCTGCCCGAGGGGGCTGCCGACAGGCTGCAGCAGTATCCTCCGGTCCGGGTGCCTTTCGGTGAGACGCGCCTGGCCGCCAACACCGAGATTATCCTGTACCAGCAGGTGGGCCGGGTGCGCACCGACAAGCCGCTGCTGGCCGTGCAAACCGCTGGCGACCAGCGCCACGCCACGCTCCTCGCCTCGGGCACCTGGCAGTGGCGCATTACCGAGGCCGCCAACAACAACGGACAGCCCGAGGTGTATGACAAGCTGATCACCAACCTGATTCAGCTCCTCAGCGCACCGCGCAACAAAAAGCGCCTGAACGTATACCCGACGCAGGAAGAGTATACCAGTTCCGATGAAATCCGGTTCAACGCGGAGGCATACAACGAGGCGCTGGAGCCCATTTACGGCCAGAACATCACGCTGCGCATTACCGGCGAGGATGGCCAGGCCCGCAGCTTTACTTTCGCCAACGGCGAGGACCAGACAGGCGTGAACATCGGCTCGCTGGCAGGGGGGCGCTATACCTATACCGCCACGGCCTCCATAAACGGGCAGCAGCAGCAGGACAAGGGTGAGTTTGTGGTGCAGGAGCTGCAACTCGAGGCGCTCAATGCCGTGGCCGACCATACCCTGCTTTACCAGCTGGCCAGCAACACCAACTCCAGGGTATACTATCCCGCCCAGCTCGGCCAGCTAGAGCAGGACATCCTGAACGCAGACCAGAAAGACATCATATACAGCTCCGAGGAACTGAACGAGCTGGTAGACCAGAAATGGCTGTTTTTCCTGTTGCTGGGGCTGGTGTGCGTTGAGTGGTTTGTGCGGAAATACAATGGCAGCTATTGATTTTGTGCCGGGAACTAGCTCCGCCACGCAAAACGCCACGGACGCTGATAGGAGAGGTATAAACCATATGAGAAGCCCTTTGTATACATGCTGATGACAACCCTGCTTGCCCCCACCCTGCTGGAAACGGAGCGGCTCTTCCTGCGGGAGCTGACCCCGGAAAGCTATACCCAGCTCTTCCAATCGGCCAGCGACCGGGAGATCAAGAAGTACCTGGGCCTTGCCTCCGTAACAGAGTTCCGTGAAGCCAAAAGACGCTTTGAGGATGGTATGACCACCTATTATACCTCCTTCCGAAACTTTCATCTGCTGGACAAAACGGACCTGCGGGTAATTGGCCGTTGCGACTTCCATACCTGGGTGCCCACGCACAAGCGGGCTGAGGTCGGGTATACCATCACCAGCGCGGCCCATAAAAACAAAGGGCTGATGACAGAGGCGCTTCAGGCCGTGCTCGCCTACGGGTTCGGGAAGATGGACCTGTACCGGGTGGAGGCGCTGGCCTCGCCCAAAAACGTGCCCTCGCTGCAATTGCTCAAACGCTATAATTTCAGTAAAGAGGGCCTGCTACGGAATCATTACATGGTAAACGGTGTGTTGGAAGACTCCCTGCTGTTCGCGCTGCTGCGCCCCGAGTTTGAGGAGCGCCAGGCCGCCAGGGTACAGCACCAGGCGCAACCCGATTCATAATTCTAAATCTCAAATACTTACTCCTTTGAAATACTACATCCTCAACAAGCCCTTCGAAGTCCTGACGCAGTTTACCGACGAGGCGGGCCGCGCCACCCTGAAAGACTTCGTGGACATCCCCAACATCTACCCCGTCGGCCGCCTCGACTACGACAGCGAGGGCCTTGTGCTGCTCACCGACGACAAGACGCTGCAGCACCGCCTCTCCGACCCCCAGTTTAAAGTAGAAAAAACCTATCTGGCCCAGGTGGAGGGCATCCCCTCGGATGAAGCCCTGACGCGGCTGCGCCTAGGCGTGCGGATAAAGGAGACGAAAACCTCCCCGGCCAAGGTGCAGGTGCTGGAAGAGGAACCGCAGGTATGGGAACGCTCCACCCCGATCCGTTTCCGGCAGAGCATCCCGACGGCCTGGATGGAAATCAAGATTTCGCAGGGTATGAACCGCCAGGTGCGCCGCATGACGGCCGCCGTGGGCTTCCCCACACTGCGCCTCATCCGCCCGGCCATCGGCCCGATCAGCCTGGGCAAGCTGCAACCCGGCGAGTACCGCGAGCTGACACCCGAGGAAGTGACCCAGCTCAAAGCCATTGCTGCGCAGGGCGGCGGCTCGAAAGGCAGCAACAGCGGATTCCGGAGTCGCAGCACCGGCGGCAACAAAGGGAAACGCGGCGGCCAGAGCGGCTTCCGCAAGCAAATCAACTAATGTTTTGAGGCAGCTGCTTCAGCTGAAAACTGAGTAGGTTTTATACCATCAGCATGTTGCCTCTTCGTGTCACTTGCAAGTTTAGCGGTTTTTTTGATCGGGCACATCTTCCCAATTCCAGCTGCTTTAGTGTATGAGTATATACACATTGGCGATAATCAGGGCTGCCATAGTGAGGTGGTAGGCCAGCCAACGCTTGGATATATTTCTGTGGTATATCATCATGAGATAGTGATTTAATCCTGATTTATCCATCCCTGCCAGGAACAGGGCTGTTTCATTCTCGTGTATGGCGCCCCGAAAGCTTTCGGGGTGTCTTGCAATAACGTCAAGTCTGATACTCGACTGGGCCAAAGGACCGCATTTTACCTGCGCGATAGGTATAAATTTAACTAGACCGAGACCGCCTTGTTCCTGGAAGGGGTGGATTTAGTCAGAGCAGATAATCGCAAATTATACTGCTATCAAATAGCTTCTGCGCCTGTGGAAGTGCAGAATAACCCACCCCTACCCCTCCCAAGAGGGGAATTGCACTACTAGTAAGGCAGGGCTGTATGCGCTCTTCAATTGATAGTGGTATAAGAATAGCTATAACGCTTTGTTTGCTGTTGCAGCAAAAAGGAATTGCAGGGAAGCAGCAGCAAGTTTTATCGCTGCAACCTCCCTGCAATCATCCTTCTCTATTCAGGGCTTATTTACTTCCCCGCTTACCGCCACGTTTTCCGGGGCCGCCCATACCCTTCTCAGCCTCCTGGATCTTCTTGAGGTTTTCCTCCCCAACCAGGGCCTTGATCTCGGCGTTTCTGCTGGCTTGCAGCGCCTGCATTTGCTCCCGGTCAGGCCGCTCGCTGCCTTGCTGGCGAAGCGCGTCCATCTCGTTGAAGTGCTTGGTGTAGATGGCGCTGAGGCTGCTCCACTGGTCTTCAGACAGCGTAACCGTCTCTTTCAGCTTGGCAGTCGTCTTCTCCACGCGCTGCTCTACCGGTATGTCTTTCTGGTCGCGCGGCCCTTGTTGCGCCACGCTCGTTCCGAGTACTGACAGCATCACAGCTGCCGCTAAAATCACTTTTTTCATTTTTCTTTCAGTTTATGGTTAAGTAAAAAATATCTGGGTGTTGTTTAAAAATCAAGTTTGCTGTTCCCCTGCCCTGCTATACTGCCTCGGCCATGAGTCCCTAAGCCAGCGCGAGGGTATGGGCCGGAAACTAACAACGTGCTACCCTTGCGGCATCGGCCCTGGCATACCGCCCGGCGGCGGTCCGTCGGGGAAGCCCCGCTCCTGCCGTGGCGCATCTCCGCTGCCGAAATTGCGTAGGTTGTAGGTGAAGGTGAGCATGAAAAAACGCTGCAACGCGCTCGACTGCACATCCTCGACATACTGCGCCGCCAGGTTTCGCTGCAGGCTCACGTTCTGCTGCAGCAGGTCGTTCACGCTCAGGCTTATCTCGGCCTGCTGGTTTTTGAACAGCTTTTTGCTCAGGCTCATGTTCCAGAGCAGGTAATTGCTGTCGTAGGCATCAGACAAACCAGCGTAGGATTGTTGGTTCAGCTCGGTGCGGTATACCAGGCCCTTCCAGAAGGTATAACTGAGTTTCAGGTTGGTGTTCTGGTTGAAGTAATTGCTGTTGAACTCCGGCTGCAGCGAGTTGTGCACCAGGTTATAGGTTGAGTTTGTGGAGAGCGTGAAGTCGACATTCTCGCTGATATTGCTGCTCAGCGTAAGCCCCAACCCGGCATTGGGCGATGAAACGTAGCTCAGCGCTCCGTTGCTCAGCCCCGGCGTCCGGGTATAGCCCAGCGAGCCGCGCACCCCTATATTCGAGCTGAGGAAATTAATCGGCTGGCCGTAGTGCACAAACGTGCGCAGGTTCCAGTAGCCATCCAGGTTCACGGGCTGCACAAGCTGCTGCCCCTCTGCCAGCACCTGCCCGTCTGCTAAGGCAACTTCCTCCCCCTCGGCCCGCGTGATGCTGTTGCCGATGTAGTTCTGGGTCACGTTTCCGAACAATCCCACAAAAAACACCTGGTTGGCCTCGTGGTTAAAATCGCGCAGGCCTCCCCTGAAGCTGTGCTGGTAGCTTGGCTGCAAGGCGGCGTTTCCTTGCGTCAGCTGCAACGGGTTGGTATAATCCACTACCTCCTGCAACTGCAGCACGTTGGGCGGGTTCAGGCTGGTATTGTATCTGAAGTCGATGTTCCGGGTATCAGTCAGCTTGTAACGCAGCTGCGCATCGGGCAGTATGGCGGCAAAATCGCGCTCAAGGCTGCTCGCTTCCGGAAACGTCTGCTCGCTTTGCAAGGCGGCCACCTGGTATCCGGCCCCCACACTTAGCCGCAGCTTATCGGTGGTGTGCTGGTATCCTGTTCGGAAGCGCTGCGTCAGGTAGTCGCTCCCGAAGCTGTTGGTCTGCGCGGTGTCCAGTCGGGTATAGCCCTGCTCCGTCAATCCAAAAGTACTCCTGTCCGATGTGTTCCACTGGTTGCCGATGGTATACTGCAGTTGCAACTGGCCCTGCTGGCCAACCGGCTCGGTATAGGCCACCTCTCCTTCCCATTCAAGCCCGGTTCTCTCCAGTGCCAGCTGCTGGTCCTGCACCAGGGGGTTGGCGGCATCGGTGGCGTACACTGTGTTTGCCTGCAAGGTGCTCTCGCCGTCAAAGGCGCTCATACTGGTTTTCAGGCTAGTGGAAAAAGTGCGGCCCGGCAGACCGAATTTATGGCTGAATAACAGGTTGTTCTCAAACGTATAGCTGGTGTTGTCGGAGGCTGTGCTGTTCTGCGTCTCATTGATGGCTCCGTTGTCATTGGCCGTAACGGCGGTTAGCTCCTGGCTCACTTGCTGCTGCTCCACCCGCAGGCTGGGGGTATACAGCAGGCGGTTGTTTTCGTTGATGGCATAGTCGAGGCGGAGGTTAAAGCTGTGGTTCATGGTGTTGGTGTTGCTCAGGTTGTCCTCGGTGTATACCCTCCCGGAGTCTGCCGGCAGGATGTATTGCTGCACCCGCGACTGGTTGTTCTGGATGTCGCGCTGCGTAAACTTGTAGTTACCGGACACGTCCACTTTATCGCCCCAGGTATCCGAATAGTTCAGCCCGAAGGTGTTGGTAGCGATCAGGCCGCTGGTGGTGCCCCCGTCCATTGGCGGACGACGTCCCCGCATCCCCCCGCCCGGCGTCTCACCGATCGAGAAATCGAGCATGTTGATGTTGTTGGTGATTCCGGTGAAGGTAATGCGGCGATCTCCCTGGAAATAGTTGAGGCTGGCGCCCAGCATATAGCGGTTGTCGGTGCCATACCCTGCCGAGGCCTTCCCGAAAACCCCGTTCTTGCTCCCTGGCTTTGTCACGATGTTGATGGTTTTGGCCTCATTCCCGTCACTCACGCCCGTAAGCTCTGCTTGATCGCTCTTTTTGTCAAAAATCTCGATGCTCGCGATGATATCGGCGGGCAGGTTGCGCAGGGCCGTGCTCGGGTCGCCCTCAAAAAAGCGCTTTCCGTCCACCAGCACCTGCTTCACGTCCTGGCCCTGCGCCTGTATGGTGCCGTCTTGGATGGTGACGCCCGGCATCTTCTGCACGAGGTCTTCTGCGCTGGCGTCGGGGGCCGTCTTAAACGCCCCTGCGTTGTAAGAGGTCGTGTCTCCTTTCTGCTCGCCCAACGGCACGTGGCCCACCACCTGCACCTCCCGGATGGCGGTGCTGCTCTCCTCCATTTCCAGGTTGCCCAGGTTTACAAAGTCCTGCTTCACCAGCACACTTTTAACAAGCTGCGAAAAGCCCAGGTAGCTGATCTCGAGGGTATACATGCCCGGCACCACGCCCTCGAACTTGAAGTTTCCGTTGGCGTCTGCAGACAGGCCGGTTTTGGAATTATAGGTGATGCGCGTCAGTTCCACGCGGGCACCGGGCAGTGCGGCCTTGTCGGTGGCGCTTTGCACCGTTCCGAAAACGTTTACGCCCTGGGCAAGCACCTGCGAAACGGTGCAAACGGCGAATAGGAGGAGCAGTATCTTTTTCATGGCATCTTTCACTACAGCAGCTGCATGTGTCGCAGCTTGTGGTGTAAAGGTGCCTGCTTTTGGGAAGTGTTACCAGCGAAAGGAAAGCGAAGCGGACAAAGTGGCACTTGAAGCGGACAGGAAAGTCCCTATCGCATGCTAAGCATCACACAGAAAGCAGTTTATACCATACCCGCCCTGGCGCAAACCGCCTTACTGACTAGCCAGCCACTCCAGGAATTTCGCGCTTTTGGCCTTGCTCACAATCACATCGTCAGGGAAGGTAATGGTGAGGGCCACGTGCAGCTTGCGCCCAAAATAATGAGACGCTTCTTTCACGGCCCTATGGCTCACCAGATACTGCCGGTTGGCTCGGAAAAACTGGGGCGCCAGCATGGTTTCCAACTCGTCCAGGGTATTGTTTACCCCATAGCTCTTGCCATCAAAGCATACCACGCGCGTCAGCTGGTTTTCCACGTAACTGAGCGCAATGTCAGCCACCGGAAGCGGCATAATTTTGTCGCGTTGGTATACCAGCAGGGAACTGCGCTTCTGCGTGAGTTTGTGCTCGAACAGTTGCAGGATGTTCTGGAGGGAAGCATCAGGCTTGGAGAGGTTCTGCTGCAGGCTCTTGTACTTTTGCAGCGTGGCGCTGATGGAGGCAGACGAGAAAGGCTTCAGGATGTAGTCGATGCCGTTGGCTCTGAAGGCATCCAGTGCATAGGCGTCGTAGGCGGTGCAGAACACCACCGGCGTCGCTAGCTGCACTGCCTTGAAAATCTCGAAACTCAGGCCATCGCCCAGCTGTATGTCCGAGAAAATCAGGTCCGGGGGGTCGTGCTCCTGAAAGTAGGCCACCGCTTTTTTTACCGAAGGCAAAACGGCTTCTATCTCGACAGCGGCATCCACCTGTTGCAGCGTTTCCGCCAGGTCTTCTGCCATCAGTGGTTCGTCTTCTATAATTACTATTCTCACTTGCTTAGGATGGGCAGTTTAACGGTAAAATAATCCAGGTCATCATCAATTACAATGGCTTTCTCCGTGAGGGCATGGTAACGCTCTCTCAGGTTTTTCAGGCCAATGCCGGACGACGGCTCCCGCACGCTGATGGCCATTTTATTGTTTCGCACCACCAGATAGCCATCCTCCTGATAGCCAATGTGTATCTGAAGCGGATCCTCGCTGGTAAAGCCATTGTGCTTGATGGCGTTCTCGGCCAGCAGCTGCAACGAGAAAACCGGCAGAAAGGCGGCCTCCATCAGCGGTTCCGGAAGCACGACCTCATACCGGAAAGCGTCTTTGAAGCGCACTTTCTGCATCTCCAGATAGTCTGTACACAGCTTCATTTCGTCCCGAAGCAGCACCGTGTCTTTGCCATCCGAGGTGAGCGAGGCCCGTAGAAACTCCGACAGGCGCACCAGGTAATCCTCGGCCTCCAGCGGCCTCCGTTTAATCAGCGTTTTCAGGGTATTGAGGGAGTTGAACAGGAAGTGCGGCTGCAGCTGGTGCTTCAGGTGCTGGTGCTGCGCCTGGATGCTGTTCATCTTCAGCTGCGCGTTCTCCAGCACCACCTGCGCTTTAACGCGTTGCAGCACCACCAGCTCCAGCAAAACCACGACAATAGTGTTGTTTGTGACCCCCGCGACCACCGGAAAGAACAGGGCCCTGCCATACTGCGGATTCAGGGACATCTGCCTGAGCACCAGATAATAAAGGTACACCACCACGAACATCAGGACGTAACTGGCCACATACCGCAGCACGTTCTTTTTTTTCTCGATGCCTTTCATGGCGGTGAATCTGGCGTACAGGAAAATGTTCATCACCCACAAACTCAGCATCAGGACCACGGAAACGAGGATACGGATAATAGGGTCTGTTTGCGGCCGGGGCCGCATAGCCCGCATGGCTTCACCCGGCCCCGGCGGCTGGGGCATAAAAGGGTTGGAGGAAGACAGCAACATGGGCAACGCGCTGAAAACGCCGAAGAAAACGGACGTGATCAAGGCCACCAGCAGCAGCTCTTTTATGTAGTTGTTTGACTTTTGCACCATGTTTTCCGCTTTCCTGTCAGCCGCTGCGTGTCGCGCTTATACCCTTCAAGTCAGTACTTTTATACCTCGAAAAAGGACATCAGCGCGAGCAGGGCTGCAAATTTCAGTATCATCTCTCCCTTTCAGAAGAGGTATAAATCCGCGTGTCTTGCTTGCCTAAAGATATGAAGAAAAGCCTAACACGTGGTCAGGCTTTTCGGGCAGGTGATGCAGCTTAGGGAAACAGCTGTTTTATACCCCTTGCGCGGTTACTCATCATACGTTGTCGGGTCGAACTGCCAGAGGTCGTCGAAGCGGTAGGTGCCGTTGTTGCCGGTGGCCATGTAGCCGTAGTTGCCGATCGCGAAGCCCACGGCCCCTTCCCTGGCACTTCCCTCAAACAGGCTTTTCGCTGTCCATACGTCGCTGGCGGCATCATACTCCCATACCTCCGACAGCGCCGCACCGTTGCTGCCGCCCACTAAATAGGCTCTGCCGTTCAGGATGAAGGATATGGCGGTTGTGCGGGAGCTTGGGTAGTCCTCGTCCTCGCGGTCATCGTCGGTGAGGCTTTTCAGACGCTTCCAAGTATCCAACTCCGGGTCGTACTCCAGGAAATCAGACTCGTACAGGCCGTTGTTCAGGCCACCACCCACATAGCCCTTGCCGTTCAGGGCGAAGGCGAAGGCGTTCACGCGCTTGGCGCCACCCAGGCCAACCTTTTCCGTCCATACCCCGGAGGCGGGGTCATATTGCCAGAAGTCTTTCTGGTAATTGCCGTCATACCCAGCGCCCACATAGCCTTTGTCGTTGAGCGAGAGGGCCAGCGCACCGTAGCGGGCAGAGGCCGGGAAATCCGCGATCTGGGTCCAGGTGTTGGCCTCCGGGTCATACTCCCAGAAATCGCGCAGGTAGTTCACCCCGTCATACCCGGTGCCCACGTAGCCTTTGCCGTTCGCCGAAAAGCTGACCGCCGCGCTGCGTGCCGCGCCCGGAAACTCGGCCTTCCGGATCCAGGCTCCTTTGGCGGCATCATACTGCCAGAAGTCTTTCAGGCGGCTTTTGCCGTCGTAGCCGGTGCCCACGTAGGCGTTGTCGCCGATGGTGAACGACACGGCGCTGCTGCGGGCCACACCCGCAAAATCTGATTGTTTCTCCCAGTTTCCCAGGATTTCGTCTGCCTCGGTTGTGCCGTCGCAGGAGTTTAGGGCCGTGGCTGCCACCACCAGTAACAGTAAATTCAGCAGGAAACCAAGGGTGTTGGATGCGTTCTTCATTGTGTTATGTTCTGTTTAGGTATTATTGGATTTTGGTAAAGTATAGCTTCAGCTTTGCCCGTTGTGTCGGGTGGTTCGTTCCGCCTACCACCAGCCGGTTGACGGTCTGGATATAGGCGCTCGGGAGGGCGGCCAACAGGAGGGCCTGGTTGCTGTTGCCCCCGCTCAGCCTGCTGATGAGGTATTCTGTGATGTAAAACTGGTACTTTGCGTCCAGGCCATACGCGTTGTCCGACGTTAGCGCGGCTTGCTGGTACTCCTCCCCCGACACTCCCATCAACAGTTGGTTCAGGGGCACATTGCTCTGGTCGGTTTCGTACAGCGCCACCGAGGCTGGCAGGGGGTATGGGTACTGCGTGGTTCCCGGTATAGGGTATAGCTCCAGTACGGCGGCATTGAGTAGCGCGGGATTCAAGATGCCTTTCATACCGGACAGGTGCGGAAAGTCGATTTTTATCATGATGCCTGCGCCTGCCTGCGCCAAGCCCATGTCGGCAGTTTCGGTGCTGGCCACGGGTAAGCCGCCGCGCACAAGGCCGCTAAACGCAGACGAGCCGAAGCCGGTGCCGAGTTGGTTGTATTGTGTGGAACCCGTGGTAACCGGGAAGTCGTGGTAGAGATGCTGCGCCGTTTCACCGGAGGCAGTGGAATAGTAAAGGCGCAGCACGCTTCCTGCCGCAGTAAACCCGACCACCGCCCCGGGAGCATCCGTCGTGTTCAGCCTGATTCCTTTGAAGTAGTCCAGAAACTCGTTGGAACTGGCGAGTTTCGTATCGCTTTCCGCTTTCAGCCGCAGCCATTCCTGCCCCATAGCCTCGGGCAGCGGCACAAACACACTGTCGTTGCTGGTAGGCCTCGGCCGGAAGGTATAGGTGCTGAGGGGAGCGGTCTTCGTGGCAGTGCGGCTTGTATTGTACAGCCCCGTGCCGGTATAAAAGTAAGAGAGTGCTTCCTCGGAACCAACATAGGGGGGCAGGTCCACCGGGCTGATGTTTTCGCTCAGGCTGTATACCTCCAGATGCAGGGCCTGCGTGGTATCCCCATAGCTGTACCCGGAATAAGGCAGAACCAAACGGAGTGAATCGAAAAGGGCGTCCTGGGGCAAAGTCCAGCTCTCGCCAAGCCCTACCTGAACATAGGCGCTTGCGGCGGTTATACCCACAATGGCATCGGTATACTGCCCCACCAGCAGCGCACCAGTGCCCGACGTCACCACCGAATCGAGCAGCACCGTGGACACGTCCACCGTCACGGTATCGGTATAGTAGGCCGAAATGTCCTCGTCCAGCACTTCCAGGCCAACGTCGCCGGGGTCGTCGCAGGAGGCGAGGACCAGCGTGAGCCCTGTCAGTAACAGCCAGAGCCGACTTGGCCTGTTTAAAGCTATAGCATAGGTTCTTTTCATTGTTCGCTTTTGATGTATGAAAAGCAGCTGCTGAAGCGAATAAGTATTGGAAAGAGCCAGGAACAAGTGCCGCCTTACATACTGCCGGTAGCAAAGGTTGGCAAGAGATGGCTTTTTTTGAGGAGGTATATGCCCGAAGCGGACAAATTGAAGGGTGAAGCGGACACAGGATAATTGTGAACCAACCTACCGTTTGGTGTGCCTTCGAGATGCAATTGAATAAAGGCTGGGATTGGTTGATGCTGGAGCATCCTCTCTTGCCTGCTAACTCATCGGCAACAGCATTTTCTAAAAATAGCAAGTGCTATCAACTCGAGAAAACTGCCTATAGCCTTACTATAAACTTAAAAAGTGAGCGTAGTCAAAACCTGTAATACTGTCGCCTCACTAACCAGACTTCAGCAAAGATTGGTTTTAAAGGCATAAAATAAAGTGAACTCGAGAATTACTTTAGGTTGAATAACTTCAAAATGAAGTTTATAGCCATTGAGGGTATTCTAATGTCAGAACAAAGCAAAATGATTCCCAGTTTTTCCGGGAGGCGCCGGGGGTAGGGGCCCTCTATTTGTAGATTTCCGGTGCCACGTCAGTGGCAGCCGTTAGGCAGGAAATGTACACAGCGCCGAGCGGAAAAACGCGCCCCAGCTTAAATAGGGCCCCTACCCTAGGCGTGGAGCGCAAAGCAGGCTATGAAAAGAAGGAGTTTCAAATCTAGATACCACCGCGATATTACCGACTTCACGTTAAAATAACGGCATATTATAGAAAGCCGCTGTTAACGTATCCTTTCCAGAAAGCTCAACCCCTGCGCCCAACCTCCTAAACCGGCATCGCTGTTGATATGCCCCGCCTCCCCAACAGACACAAAATCGCTTCCCCAGGCTGCGGCAAGCGCACGGGCACGGGTGTCCGTGATGTATGGGTCGTTGGTGCTGGCCACCACCAGGCTTTTGAACGGCAGTTTTTCCATCGGGATCGGCGCAAACCCGCTGGTGCCGCCCGGGAAGCCCGCGGCCTCGGTATCAGCGGGGGCCACCAGCAACGCCGCCCGAATGGGGCGCTTGTGCTGCCTTGCCCAAAAGGCCCCCGCGATGCAGGCCAGGCTGTGGGCCACCAGCACCACCTGCCCGGGAGGGTGCTGGCGCACGGCCTCGTCCAGGGTCGCAACCCAGTCGTTACAGGCAGGGGTTTCCCAGTCCAGCTGTTCCACCCGCACGAATTCAGGGTGCTGCTGCCCCCAAAGGGTTTGCCAGTGCTGCGGGCCGGAGCTTCCGAGGCCTGGTATAATCAGTATCGTGGGTTCCATGGCAGTTCGGGTTTGTGGCTGCGTCAGCCGTTATCAAAGATAGCTCTCGGCTGGCAAAGCCTTCCTCTTTTTTAAGAAAATGTACTCTCCGACTCTAAGCCATACCCCATCACGTGCAAAGTGGCCAGGATTTGAAGGGATATTCTCAAAATTTATGTACTTTGATGAAAGGATACGAAGTGTATTGAAAATCAGGAGGGATGATGCAAAAAGACACGGCTAACTTCAACATAAACGGCCCGGCCAGGGCTGGCCATACCTACGACGCCATCGTGATCGGGTCGGGAATAAGCGGGGGCTGGGCGGCCAAAGAGCTCTGCGAGCAGGGCCTGCGAACGCTTGTGCTGGAGCGCGGCCGCAATGTAGAGCACCTCAAAGATTACCCCACCGCCGACAAGGCCCCGTGGGAGCTGGAGCACCGTGGCCGGATGACCGCCGATTTCCTGCAGGAAAACCCGCTGATCAGCAAGGCGGCAGGCTTTGGCGAGGACACCGCACACTTCTTCATCCAGGACAAAGACCACCCCTACGTGCAGGAAAAGCCTTTCGACTGGATCAGGGGCTACCAAGTGGGCGGCAAGTCGCTGACCTGGGGGCGGGCCTGCCAGCGGTGGAGCGACTTCGAGTTCAGTGGCCCCGTACGCCTGGGGTATGGCCTCGACTGGCCCATCCGGTATGCCGATGTGGCCCCCTGGTACGCCCACGTGGAGAAATTTATAGGCGTATGCGGCAACAACGACGGCATCGAGGCCATGCCCGATGGGGAGTTCCTGCCGCCCTTCGACCTGAACTGTGTGGAGCAGGCGTTGCAAAAGCGCTTTCTGGAGCATTACGGCAACCGCTACCTGGTGCAGGGCCGCTGGGCGCACCTGTCGCAGCCTCAGGATATCCATTTGCAGCAGGGCCGGGGCAGGTGCCTCTCCCGAAACCTGTGCATGCGAGGCTGCCCGTATGGCGGCTACTTCAGCTCCGTGTCCTCTACCCTGCCCTGGGCCGCGAAAACGGGCAACCTCACCATCCGGCCCTTTTCGGTGGTGCACTCGCTTATCTATGACGAAGCGAAAGGCAAGGCGACCGGCGTACGCGTGATTGACACCAATACAAACGAGGCCACCGAGTACTTTGCGAAAACCATTTTTGTGAACGCCTCGGCCCTGAACAGCAACCTGATCCTGCTTCACTCCACCAGCAACCGCTTCCCCAACGGGCTCGGCAACGACAGCGGCCTGCTGGGCAAGCATGTGGGCTTTCATATCTACAGGGGCTCCGCGAACGCGGCCATGGAGGGGTATGAGGACAAGTACTATTTTGTGCGCAACCCCACCGAGCCGATACTGGCCAACTTCCGCAACCTGCACGAGCAGGACACCGACTTTGTGGGCGGCTATACCACCTTTCTGAGTGCTTACCGGCCGCGCGCAAACCCTGAAACAACAGGGCCAACCATTGGGGCGGCCTACAAAGAGCAGCTAACCCAACCGGGCACGTGGCGTGTGAACATGTACATGCAGGGCGAAACCATCCTGAAGGAAAGCAACCACGTGCGCCTGAGCCCCGACCAGAAAGACCAGTGGGGCATCCCGTTGCTCGTGACCTCGGTGGGGTATGATGCCAACGACGAGAAGATGGTGCAGGATTTTCTGACACAGAGCCGCGAGATGCTGGAAAAGGCTGGCTGCACCGACATCCATACCTACGACAACAAGCAGGCCCCCGGGCTGGACATTCACGAGATGGGCGGCGTGCGGATGGGCAAAGACCCTGCAAATTCGCTGCTGAACGAATGGAACCAGCTGCACCACTGCAAAAACGTGTTCGTGACAGACGGAGCCTGCATGACGAGCACTGGCAATCAGAGCCCGTCTATTTTATACATGGCGCTCACGGCGCGTGCCGCCACCCATGCCGTCTCCGAGCTCAGAAAGCAAAACCTGTAGCATGGTGCGCAAGGGGTATAAGCGTTTGCGCGTAGGTATGTCCTGTTTGTTCACCAGAGCATGGCAGGCGGTATACGGTTTTCTTAAAAACGGCTGATAGCGGGTTAATTGCACTGATTTTCACCACCCATACCCTGCGTTTCCCTCAAAACTACGGTCCATCGCTCATTTTCAGTCAATTCTGTTGCAATCTTTGGGCGTAGCTTCTTACTTTAGGAGTTCAGTTATACCCACCCTATGAGAATAAGCTTTCCGAGTTCACAAATAGCCGTCGCGGACGACCTGTACCTGCGGCTGGCCTCCCCAGACGACGCCTTCAGCCTGTATCAACTCATCGACACCCACCGGTCTTACCTGCGCGAGTGGCTTCCCTTCGTCGATTTCAGCGTGTCGGCGCTGGACACCAAGGCCTACCTGCGGGCCGTGACAGACCGCAAAAACGATTCGGAGGAGGTGTATGTGATCCTCTACCAGCAGGATATCGCAGGCATTGTCGGCTTTAAGGGGATTGACATGGTTAACCGCGCGGCGGAGATGGGCTACTGGCTTTCGGGCGATTTGCAGGGGCTTGGCCTGATGCGCCGTTCCTGCAAGGCCCTGCTGCAGCACGCCTTCGGCAAAATGGGCCTTCACCGCATCCAGATAAAGACCGGCGTGGGCAACCTCCGGAGCAGCAACATCCCGCAGAAACTGGGCTTTACGCTGGAGGGCGTGCAACGGGACGGCGAGTACCTGAACGGGCGTTTCCACGACCTGGAGGTATACAGCCTCCTGCAGCCGGAGTTTTTGGCGGAGTAGACTACCTGTTTTAGGGTGATATTTCTCGTTACGGAACAACTCGCAGTGAGGAGTCTAACCATCCCCTGCCTCTCCTTATGCAAGGATGGGAGTTTTCTGCCGTTCCGATTGAAGTTGCCCTATACCCAGGAACAATCCTGCTATCAGAAAAGAGCGTTTTACTTATTGCCTAGTAGCAGCGAGATGGGCCGCATGGAGGTATACTTGTCGGCCACCAGCTTGAGGATGGCCAGGAAAGGAATGAACAGGATCATACCGGAAGCGCCCCACAGAATACCGCCCGCCACGATGGCCAGCAGCGTGAACAGCATGTTCACCTGCAGCCGGTAACTCACCGCCCACGGAAAAATAATATTCGCCTCCAGGTACTGCACCCCCGTGAACACCAGCACCACCCCAAACGGGTACCACACGGAGTCGTAGGTGATCCAGGCCACGGCCATTGGCAGGACGGCCCCGATGGTGATGCCCACGTAGGGTATAAACGTGAGAATGGAGGCGATAACCCCAAAGAAGAGCGCGTGCGGGATGCCCAGCAACAGCAAACCCACCGAGTTCAGAATCGCCACCACCACATACACGATAAACATGCCTTTGATGAAATTATAGTAAGTCGTGATGGTTTCGTGCAGGACCTGCTGCACTTTCTTGTGTTCGCCCGCCGGAAAGAGGGCATACAGTGCCTTGGCAAGTTGCTCGCGGTTATACAGGATAAGGGCCACATACAACGGGATCAGGACCAACAGCACCACCGACACCGCCGAGGTATAGAGAATATCCTGCACCATACTGAAGGCCATGTTCGTGGCGTTGGCCGCCACCTTCTCGGTCCAGTTCAGTTGGCGCTCGGCATCAAAGCCAAGGTGCTGGGAGAGGTATTCGCTCAGGTCGGCCCAGGTGCGGAGCAGTTTCTGCTGCAGCAGCGGCCACTCCTCCGTAAAGCGCACCACCTGCCGCATCAGCACAAAAACGGGAGCGCCCACCAGCACGAGCAACAGCAGCAGGCAAACTGTTATCGCACTCCAGCGCGGCAGTTTTTTCCGCTCCAGCCAACGGCAGATGGGGTATAGCACAAAGCTGATGAGGAGGGCAAAGCTCAGGGGTATAAACAGCGTGCGGCCGAAGTAAAGCAGCACCGCAATCAGCAGGGTATACTGCAGCCACTTCAGCCAGTTTATCTGTGCACGATTGTTCATAGATTTGAATATATTTGAGTTACGAAGCCACGTTTGCACAGGGTGTAAAACGTGCCTTTGCCAGCTCAGCTTTCGGTAATCTTTCTAACGCATTTTCCCATGAAAAAAACAATTGCCCTGTTGCTGCTTGCCTGTGGCTCCGGCATGGCGGCCTTGGCCCAGGACCTCTCCCCCATTACGCAACCCGAGGTAACGCGCATCGTCCAGACCCTCAGCGCCGACGACATGCAGGGCCGCGCCTCGTTCACGCCCGGCATTGAGAAAGCGGCCGATTTTATCCAGCAGGAATTTCAGCGCATCGGCCTGCAGCCGCTGCCTGGCGAAAACGGTTTCCGGCAGACGTTTACGATGTACCGCGTTTTGCCTCAGGAAAAAGAAGTAAAGCTGAACCGCAAAAAGATACCCGCAACCCACATGTTTGCCATCACCGACGCGCAGGAGCTGGAGTGGAAAAACAAGCAGGATCGCAAGGTCGTGACGGTTGGGGAGCTGGCCGATTTCAGGACGGTGCTCGGGGAACTGAATAAGGAGACCGAGGATGTGCTGGTGTTGGTGCACCCAAAGCACGAAGAACTGTTTAGCCGCTACCAGCAGTACCTGGGCAGCGGCAGCGTGAAAAAGCAACTCGGCCAGGGCGGTAGCAAAGTCTTTATACTCACCGACATGCCCCATGCCCGGAAGTATACACTTGAGATGGAGAACAGGATCGAGCAGTTACAGCTAACCAACGTGGGCGGTATGATCGAGGGCAAACGCAAGGACGAGTTCGTGGTGTTCTCGGGCCATTACGACCATATCGGTATCCAGCAACCTGTGGCCGGCGACAGCATTGCCAACGGGGCCGACGATAACGCCGCCGGAACGACAGCCATGCTGCTACTGGCCGATTATTACAAGCGGCAACCGCAGCCTGAGCGCTCGCTGTTGTTTGTGGCCTTCGCGGCGGAGGAGATCGGGGGGTATGGCTCGAAGTACTTCTCGGAGCAACTCAACCCCGACCAGATCGTGGCCATGTTCAACATCGAGATGGTGGGCAAGCCCTCTAAATTCGGGCCGAACAGCGCCTACCTCACCGGCTTCGAGCGCTCCGACCTGGGCACCCTGGTGCAAAAGCGCCTGCAAGGCACGCCCTACAGCATCCACCCCGATCCATACCCCGAGCAGAACCTCTTCTACCGCTCCGACAACGCCACGCTAGCCCGCCTGGGTGTGCCCGCCCATACCATCTCGTCGGTGCAGATAGACCAGGACAAGACCTACCATACCGTGAAAGACGAACTGTCGCAACTGGACATGGCCCACCTCACCAACATGATCAAAGCCATCGCGCTGGGCTCGGCAGGTGTGGTAAACGGAGAAGATACCCCAACGCGGGTGGATACCTCGCAGGTGAAGTAGAGAACTACGAGGTTCCGTAAAACCACGATTAGGAACGGCTTACTTAGCAGTAACAGGCGCGACAAAGCTTACCGCATCGGAGAGAATAAAAACAAGGAATTCGTGGGCTGGATGTTCCAAAAGTAGTAGCCCTGAGTTGATTTTCTGGCTTTGGGGAGCTGCGGATATAGGTACTAAAAGCGTATGTTTACGCTTTCGAGGTAGTTAGGGGTAAAATAAGTAATAAAGGAATGAAAGGTTCAATTGGCATAGTTTCAACTGCAATGCTGCTATTAAGTTTTATTAGCAAACAAATTGCTTATAGCCAAACTGTACCCAATGAACCAAAAGTGTATGAAGTAGTGAAGGCTGCTTTAGTTCTTGATTCTGTGCCTGTTCTTGATAATGAAAAGAGAAGCTACCTTGTCATAGACAAGTTTACGAAGACAAGGTATAGCGACTTCTTTGTGGACAAAAAAGCTAAAAATAAGAACAGGTTAACCCAAGCAGATAAGTTATACTTGGATGGGCAGAATGAAGAGCAAAATAGTATCAGAAGAGAATTGCTTGAAGGTGTTGCGCTTATTACTCAAGATTCCATCAACCAAATAACAACTCGAATAGATAAAGACAATCAAAATAAGGAGTATAAGTCAAGAAGTGGTTTTGTCTACTATTCCATCGGGAAGCCAGTATTTACAGCAGACGGCAAAAAAGCATTTATCACCATCAACCATATATGTCACTACATCTTATGTGGAGAGTCTTGGACTTTACTACTTGTAAAGGAAAAGAGGGATTGGAAGGTGCTGGATAAGAAATCACTTGTGAAAATATAACTATACCCAACCAAGTGTAGCCTTTATGCTCGGCTACACAAGTCCGTTATGGCCAATTAAAAATATGCACAACTTTGACGACTTAATATATAGAAGTACAGCATTTACATTGAATGCATTGGAAGAAGCGAATTCTAAAATATTAAATGAATTACAAACAGGGGCATCAAGTATTGCTGTTAAGAATCTACAGATGATTCAATTACAAAAAGTAATATTAGCTACTGGTATGTTTTCAATATTTGAATCAATATTGCAAGAAGAGTTATCATGCCGCAATGGTTTTGAAGAGGCAAAAAAGATACTTATTCAAAAAGGCAAAGATGAACTCCACGACCGCTTCATAGACTTCTATTATGCTATCAATGTACTTAAACATGGCAAAGGAAAGAGCTATGATATACTTGTTGCAAAATCTGGGTCATTACCTTTTAGGATAAAAATGCCGGGAGAGAATTTCTTTGAGGAAGGAGATGTTTCAGAAGTTTCTACATTTGTAGAGGTAGATGGTCAATTCGTTTTAAACTGCGCTGATTTAATAGAGCAGGTTTCTGAAGAGATAAGAATTGAATAATAACAACCCATAACCACACCTAAACTTTAGCTACGCCACAATTTAGCAAAGTCCGTTGAGTAGTAATTGACTCTATGAAAAGAGACACACAAATAGGAAATATAAAGGCTCCTCTTTTTGTAGTAGGTTTAGTTACCCTGTTACTTAACGACTTTTACCTGAAGTACTCGTTTTCTAATGAATTGACAGGCAAACTTTCGGATGTCGCTGGACTTTTCATTTTCCCTTATTTCTTCTCCTCAGTAAAGCCGCAATACAGAAAAATAATATATTGGGCGACTGCATTTGCTTTTATAGGTTGGAAGTCTTCTTTTTCACAGTCTTTGATAGATTTTGGAAACAGCATCGGCATTGGTTTTCATAGGACAATCGACTACTCTGACCTCTTTACACTTCTGATTCTTCCACTTTCTTACAGGTATTTTACTTCTATAAGTTATCAAAGTTTTAGTTTTAAAAGCCCAGTAGTAGCCATTCTGGCAATTGCCTCGTTGTTCTCTTTTACCGCAACTACACTTCCAAGACAGGAGGTAAAGTTAGAAGCAGACACCGACAGGTCATTTGTTCTTGATATGAGCAAAGAAGAATTCTTCAATCGGATTAGTCCCGCACATGGCTACAGCAATGCACTGCATCAAAATCTTAATGACTCGCTCTTTTATCTATATTTCTACCTGCCGGAATTAAAGGCAGATGTTACAGCGCTTGCAAGCATAACAAATATTACCTCTGATAAAGTGGTGATACTACTGGACAGTGTGATTAGCAGCTATGTAACAGGAGGGTTATTTAGTGGGGTAGACCAGAAGGACATGCATAAGCTAGAATCCTTAAATTCAAATCAGCTTGAGGACTATTTTTATAAGTATTTCATAGATAAGGTAAGAAGTGGTGCCAAAGGAAATCACCTCTACTATGACAATAAAGTAATTCACGACAGCTACGGTAAGAACGAATAATATCAACTAACCACCAACAAGGTGCATAATTTAGGTTTCGGCTATGCCTCGTCCACATTATAGCATGAACACGATAGGGGTAAGTTTAAAATATAGAAATGACTTTAGAAGAATTAGCTCAGACAGAAAACAATCTTTACTCTATCGTCATGGACTTATACTACCAAGAAATGACGATTGATTCTGATAAAAAGTTAATTGAGGTTTTCGCCTCCTATAAACAAGTACATCTGCAGTACTCACTACTGGCAAAAGAGAATTCCGAGGCATTAAAGCGAGGGCTTTTTATTCAATGGTATGCCCTAACCGAACCTAACTACTTAACTGGAGTTAATGAAGTTGATGAACAGGCAGAATTAAGAATAATTAGCCTTATTGATGCAAAAATTGGGAATAGCAACCTTGATTCTGAATTTCATTGGATGCTTAACTACTATGCGGCTTGGGATTATGTATTTCAACGATTTCCAAAGTTCATGAATCTAAATGAATTTGTAGAAGGTGCGAAACCAGACGCATTCCCTGAAAAGATTGATAGAAAAGTCATGAATAAAAGAGGGCAAATGGGAATGTACTGGAATTCATTGAGCGTATTTAAAGAATAGAGAAATACCTTGAACCTTTGGTCATAGAAGAATACTCAAATTAACACCTATAAGCAAGCTACGCCTCCCTTATAACCCAGTCCGTTAAACACTACCTCCCACTATGGACCCTAAACACGCTTACGACATCTGGGCTGCCCAGTACGACACCAACCTGAACAGAACACGAGATCTGGAGGCAAAAGCCTTACGCACCGTTTTAGCAGAAATCCCCTTCCGGAATTGCCTGGAAATTGGCTGCGGCACCGGGAAGAACACCGAATGGCTTCTGGAACAGGCAGCGCACGTGTCCGCCGTGGATTTTTCTGTGGAGATGCTGGCAAAGGCCAGGGAGAAAATCACTTCTGAGCGGGTTTTGTTTGTGCAGGCCGATATCACCCAGCCTTGGGCATTTGGAGCAGAGCACTATGATCTTGTCAGCTTTAGCCTTGTGCTGGAGCACATCGAAAATCTGGAAGCCGTTTTTAAGGAAGTTGCAAAAGCCTTGGTGCCGGGCGGTTATGTATACCTCGGGGAATTGCATCCTTTTAAGCAGTATAGCGGCAGCAAAGCTCGGTTTGATACCGAGAAAGGGCTGCAAATTGTCACCTGCTATACCCACCACATCTCTGATTTTGTGCAGGCGGCAAAGCAACACGGCCTTGCGGTGGTAGACATTAACGAGTTTTTTGACAATAACGACAGGGCCGAGATTCCGCGTATTCTGACTTTGTTGCTTCGGAAGGTATAAGTTTGGTTTACCGGGTCAAACCACCTCTAGCCCCTCCTTGTCCGATAGAGGGCCCCTACCCCCAGGTGGGGAGTTTGCTGTTTTTAATTCTTACTGGGATTGTTTCATAGGTCATAGCTGCGGCCGCTATACTTTTCCACTCATGCCGATTGTCCCCCTTTGAAGGGGGTAGGGGGATGAAAATGCAGTTATCAGTCTCCAATAGCCTATCTTACTGGCGTCCCGAAAGCTTTCGGGGTGTCTCAAATTGATGTCGAGTCTGTGACTCGAATGGGCCAGAGGCCCAATTATCCCTTACACGCGCGAGACGCGCGCGATGGCAAGCGTTTTCTCATGAACCAAATTCCCCTCTTAAGAGGTGCAGGGGTGGGTTTCTACAAATTACTTCAAATAATCCTTTCATCAACTTCACAAACCTCACACTCTTTATCTTGTGTCTTGATACTTGTGTCTTGTGTCTTGTGTCCTCATGCTACTTCTCATAAACCACCTCTGCCATCACCGGAAAGTGGTCTGAGGGGAATTTTCCGTTGCTGTAGGTGGAGGTCAGGATGCCGTAGCGGCTTACCTTGAAGCCGGAAGTGAGCCAGATGTGGTCGATGCGCTCATCGGTTTTGCGGGTAGCCTCAAAGCCGTTGAAGGTGCCACGGGGCGCAAAACGCACATCGGCCAGTTGGTAGGCGTCCTGCAGGAGGCCAGAGGTGCTGAGGGTGGTATACTTCTCGTCTTTCTGGCTGAAGTTAAAATCGCCGACAAAGATGGCGGGTGCGGTACCGGCAATCTGTTTGATCTTTTGCAGCATCAGTTTCACGCTCTCCCGGCGCGCCTGCTCGCCCATGTGGTCGAAGTGGACGTTGAAAAAATAAAAGCTGAGGCCAGTGTCCTTCGCTTTAAACTGCCCCCACGTGCAAACGCGCGGGAAATCAGCGTCCCAGCCTTTGCCCGGCTTGTCGGGTGTTTCGGAGAGCCAGAAATTTCCCTGCTTCAGCAAATCGAACTTATCGGCACGGTAGAAAACAGCGGCAAACTCGCCCTTCTCCTTGCCATCGTCGCGCCCTACCCCAATGTGCTTATACCCTGTCAGTGCCTTGGCCATCCCCTGCAGTTGGTGCAGCAGCACTTCCTGCGTCCCGAAAATATCGAACTCCTGAAACCGGATCTGGTCGGCCAGCACAGGCAGGCGCTTGCCCCAGGCATTCACGGTGTCGCTCACATTGTCGTAGCGGATGTTATACGTCGCTACGCGCAGGCTGCTTTTCTGGGCAAAGGCCGCTGCGCCACAAAGAAACAGCAGGCTCATCAGGAAAAATGTCTTTTTTAACATATCGCTTTTGTCGTTTGTTAGCTTGTCTGGGGAAAGGGGTATGGCGCTGCCGCAACACGCACAGCGCCTTCCTGTTTCCAGAGATTAAGGTAAGCTTTTTATCCGTGAAATGCACCTCTGCCCGGTATACAAACAACGCCTGAACATGCGCCGCTTCAGATTACCAACATCGCCCTTTTTTTACGACCTTTGTCATTACTAAAGTAGAAACACCCTTGTCTGAGCTTTTAAACTTTAATTACCCCCCCGAGCCGGCCACCGACCGCGTTACGTTGTTTGCCGACGTGATCCTGCCGCTGCCGCTGCCCAAGCTGTATACCTACCGCGTCCCCTTCGAGATGAACGACGAGGTGCTGGTGGGCGTGCGGGTAATTGTGCAGTTCGGAGGGAAAAGGGTGCTGAGCTGCATTGTGGCCGACATCCACGAAAACGCCCCCGCCGACTACCAGGCCAAGTACGTGCTGGATGTGCTGGACGATACCCCCATCGTGACCGCCCCGCAGCTGAAGCTGTTCAAGTGGATCGCGGATTATTACATGTGTACCCTGGGGGAGGTGATCAACGCGGCCCTGCCCTCGGCCCTCAAGCTCAGCAGCGAGTCGCGGATACAGCTGCACCCGCACTACAACCCCGAAGAAGACGAGATCACGTTTGCGCCGCAGGAAGAGAAAATCATCTTTGCGCTGCAGCAAAACCAGGCGCTCACCTTTACTGATGTCAGCAACCTGCTCCAACTCAAGAGCTACCACAAGTTCATTAAGTCGCTGATCCAGAAAGACGCCATCATTATATATGAGCAGGTGAGCGACAAGTTCTCGCCCAAGGTGGTGAAGAAGGTGCGCCTGTCGGAGCATTTTGTGCGCGAAGAGGGTATGCTGGAAGAGCTTTTCAACCAACTCGCCCCCCAACCAAAGCAGCTCGACATCCTGCTGAACTACCTGCAGAAAGTACCGGTGCACCAGGACGTTCACCTGAATGCCAGAGGCATCGAGAAAAATCTATTAACCAGCAGCCCGCACCTGTCCGCCTCGTCCATCAACACGCTCATCAAAAAGGGCGTGCTCGAGCAGTTTGATCAGGTAGTGTCGCGCTTCCCCGTGGACAACGAGCCACAGCAGCTGCCGATGGCCCTGTCGGAGCACCAGTTGCAGGCCAAGGACGAGATTCTGGGGCTGTTTAAGGAGAAAGACACGGTGCTGCTGCACGGCGTAACGGGCAGCGGCAAAACCGAGGTATACATCGACCTGATCAAGCATGCGCTGGAAGGCGGCGGTCAGGTGCTATACCTGCTGCCCGAGATCGCGCTCACCGCCCAGATCGTGACGCGCCTGATGAAGGTGTTTGGCGACAAGCTGGGGGTATACCACTCTAAGTTCTCGGACAACGAGCGGGCGGAGGTGTGGCAAGGCGTGCTGTCGGGCAAGTTTCAGGTGGTGGTGGGGGTGCGGTCGGCGGTTTTCCTGCCCTTCCATACCCTCTCGCTCGTGATTGTGGACGAGGAGCACGAGGCCAGCTACAAACAGTATGACCCGGCCCCGCGCTACAATGCCCGCGAAACATCGCTGGTGATGGCCAACCTGCAGGGCGCAAAAACGCTGCTGGGCTCCGCCACACCCTCCGTCGAAAGCTACTATAACTGCAAAACCGGCCGCTGGGGGCTAGTGACGATGAGCAAGCGCTTTGGCGAGGCCCAACTCCCCGACATCCAGCTGGTGGATACGCGCCGGGAGCAGCAGCGCAAGGCCATGCACAGCCACTTCTCCAGCCAACTGCTAACCGCGATCGAGGAAAGGTTGCAACGCCAGGAGCAGGTTATCCTGTTTCAGAACCGACGCGGCTATGCCCCCTTCATCTCCTGCGATGAGTGCTCCTGGATACCCAAGTGCAAGTACTGCGCCGTGAGCCTCTCCTACCATAAATACAACAGGGAATTGCGCTGCCATTACTGTGGCTACCACGAGCACATGCCCAACGACTGCCCCGCCTGCGGTGCCACCACGCTCAAGAGCATGGGTTTCGGCACTGAGAAGGTGGAGGATGAACTGAAGCTGATGCTGCCCAGCGCAGAGGTGCAGCGCATGGACCTGGACACCACCAAGAAGAAGAACAGCTACCAACAGATTATCGCGGATTTTGAGAGCGGACGCACCAACGTGCTGGTGGGCACCCAGATGGTGACTAAGGGACTTGACTTTGAGCACGTGAGCCTGGTGGGCATCCTGAACGCCGACACCATCATAAACTTTCCGGACTACCGGGCGCATGAGCGGGCTTACCAACTCTTTGTGCAAGTGAGTGGCCGCGCCGGCCGGAAGAGCAAGCCGGGCACCGTCATTATCCAGACCCGCGACCCGCTGCAGCCGATCTTCGAGAAAGTGCGCCACAACGACTACCAGAGTTTGTACACGCACGAGATTGAGGAGCGTCTGCGGTTCGGCTACCCCCCGTTCGTGCGGATGATTAAGGTGACGGTAAAACACACCGAGGAGCGCGTTTCTGAGAACGCCGCCATCGTGCTGGCCAAAGATCTGAGCGATCGTCTGGGCAAGCAGCAGGTGCTGGGGCCGGAGGTGCCGTATATCTTCAAAATCCGGAACCTGTTCCTGCAGGAGATCCATATCAAACTGCCCCGCGAGAACACCAACCTGAAAGCCGCCAAAGGGCAAGTGGCGCAGGCCATCTTCAACCTCAAGCTCCTCCCCGACTTCAAGGGCATACGTGTAGTGGCCGACGTGGACCCGATGTAACGGATCTTAAATTGTGCCTGCGCAGTGCTTACCCCAATTGTCTATAAATAGCTGTTCGGCCATGGGCGTAAATGACTTCCCTAAACCAGGAGTTGGTGTAAACTCACCGAACACTGCCCCTCTTGGCGTGGCATAAAAATCTACCCGAACAAACACCCCGTAGGCTTTGCTCAACTTTTTGACTTGTGCTATCATTTCCGGCAAGCATTGGGGCGGTAGTTGCCTGGCAGCCGGGGGATAGTGCGCGCTGATATCCGGCATTTGGTTCCACGCGGCGTCATAGCAACTGTCAAACCCTTCACGCGGCCCCAGCCTGTTAATCACCTGTATGATGGCAATCTCTCCATTGAAAGTGTAGAACTTATAGTCGTCTGGAATGCGGTACTGCCCCTTTTCATCCGTCAGGAATTCCTCTACCAGGAACTCGAGGTATCGATTTTTTTCGAGCGCCTTCTTCAATATCTCTTTTATGGCTTCGGTCGTATAGCTTTTTTTGTCCATCAGGTTTACTCCCTTGCGCATCAAGAAAACCAGACCTGAAGAATGGCCTATGGTCGGCCTTATGACAAAATTCTCAGGTAACACAGTAAAATCCAGAAGCTCCAAATCTCTCCCTTTCCAGTATAATTCTGATACCATACAGGCATGCATCACCGCAAATTCACGGGCATTGTGCTTATTGCTGAGTTTCCGTTGCCAGTGAGGCACATCCATCCAATTTTCGATTGGGTCCAGAGCTGACATGCTGGTATTGCGAATAGTTTCTGCATCAGCGTGTTTCCAGTAGGCCAGGTGCCTGCACTTTATACGCTGCTCAAATGGACCACACAAAACTGGAGTTATACCTAGCAGCTCATTGTAGTGCCGCTTTAATTTGTTTCTGATGGCTTTTAAAGTAAGTTGTTTCATTTGGGCAGACTAAGACGCATCATTAAAATATACCTGACTAAGACGGGATAAGAAAATAGCATATTCACAAATCAATCATCTTTGAATAGTATTATTCAAAAGAATTAATTTCAATCCGCTATTCTAAAAATTGGTGGGTAGCTTAGATTTATTATGACTATTGATCGAATACGGCATTTACTCGAAGTTTACTAACTAACGTGGAGTGTCAGAAATCCTTGTATGGGGTGAATGAATCTCTTTGCGCTGAAATGATATGCTTAATCACAAATTATATACGTAAAATACTTTTAACCGCATTTGTATAGATTAATAATTACACAAAAAAACAAAAAGAGACGCCATTCCTTGATTTTTTTTGAACACATTTGCCGGGACGGCGTATAACCGGATACCTTTGGCTAAAAGTTGAAAACCTAAGTATCTGATTGTTCAGAAGGAACAGTAGAGATACTTAGGTTTTTCTTTTATACCTCCTCCCTAGCCTTGTCTGTCTTTCCGGAGCAGATACGCGTAGATTCCCCCAAAAAGCAGGAACGTCACAAACAGGAATACATCTATCGTGGTATAGGCTCCCTGAATGATTTTCAACAGATTTAGGCCAGCAAACAGAAAGCAGGCGACCATGACAACAAGGCGGTAGGTTTTGCGGTTTTTCATTGCGAAAGGTATGGCAGTGTAGACGTTATAGAGGCAAAATGGAGTGGTAGGCGATGCCAGGGCGCCTTATCCGGTCATGTAGCGTATTACCCAAAACGTCGTAACAACCACTCCGATAAGATTCAACACAATGCCTGTCCGCACCATCGTCCCGATTGGCACTTGCTTGCTGCCATACACAATGGCGTTGGGTGGTGTGGCCACAGGCAGCATAAACGCAAGGCTGCACGCCACCACCACCCCCAGCACGGGGTATAGCAGCGGCAGGTCAAGCCCCTGGAGCACGCCTATGATAATGGGAACAAAGGTGATGGCAATCGCTGTGTTCGAGCTCACCTCGGTGAGGAGCAGCACGATGCCGACAAGCATAAACACTAACAAGACTCTTTTTTCAGGATCAACCAGGGCGGTAATGCTGCGGCCAATCACATCAGCCAAACCAGACGAAACCACCAACTGGCCCAGGGCCATACCCCCACCGAACAGCAGAATCGTGTCCCAGTCGATTTTTACCAGATCGGCGGCGGTGAGTGTGCCCTGTCCCCCGTTTTCCTGCCCCGGCGGGATCAGGAACAGCAGCAGGGCCGCCAGAATGGCCACCGTGCTCTCGGCAAAGTAGGCGCTCATAAACGCATAGGCCTCCTCCATACCCAGCAAGTTGAAAACGCCGGGCGACAGCCAAAGCAACACCGCCAGCACAAAAACGCCCATCGTCACTTTTTCGCCTTGCCGCAGCCGTTGGTGCTGCGCGTGCTGGGCCGCCACGTAGGCTTGCACCGCCTGCTGGCTATAAGCGCATTTCTTCAGGAAGTAGCGCATGTACAACACCATGAACCCATACATGCTCAGCGAGATGGGCAAGGCCAGCAGCATCCACTGCAGAAAGTCGATGGTGATGCCCTGTTGCTCCAGATAATTCACGCCGATCAGGTTGGGGGGCGAGCCGATGATGGTACTGATGCCGCCAATGGAGGCGCTGTAGGCAATGCCCAGCAGGAAAAACGTGCTCGGGTTCCGGGTTTGCTCCGGCGTGTTGACTAACTGCGACACCCCCAGCAAGAGCGGCAGCAGCATGGCCACCGTCACAGAGTTGCTCACCCACATCGACAGCACAAAAGAGACAGAGGAGAAGCCCAGAAAAAGCCGGAACAAGCTTTTCTGGAAGAACGCCCGCGACAGGATAAACAAGGCGATGCGTTTGTCGAGGCCATGGCGCGTCATGGAGCGGGCCAGCAGGAAGCTCCCGATAAACAGCAGTATGATGGGATGGCCCAGGTTTTGGAAGGCGGTGTTGATATCGGCCACGCCCACCATTACCGCCAGCAGCACCCCCAGAAACGCCGTCATCGACAGCGGGATCACCTCGGTCATCCAGAAAACGAGGCAAAAAGTCATGATGATGGCGACGGTGCGGGCCTCATAGGCCAGCATCGGCGTGATTGCCCATACCAGCAGCGCAAGCAAGGGGGCCAGCACGAGGCCAACGTTTCTTCGGGTTAGGTGCATCGGGTGCGGGAGTGTGTTATATACTTTGGGGGATAAGATAAGCAACTTTGCCATTGTAACTCAACTGAAGCCGGAAAATCACTTCAGTTATATATAGCCAATACTAATCTCAAGTAATTACACGCCTAACGCTTCCTTAAAACCAACGGCATGAGGCCTCACTCCCTCCCTACCATGGTTGACTTTTGCTCTGTTCTGAAAACCCCGTCGTAATTACTTCCCATATAGCTCCCCCACCTGATTTCATTTTTTATGAAGTATGGAGTTTTGACATGGAACACCCGGAGGTTGGTAGGCCGGTCAATATCGTTTTTCTGTCCGTCCAGGTCTACCGAAGTCGATACGATGTCCAGCTTTCCATCGTCGTCCAGGTCTCCGAGCCAGGGGGTGCTGGCCAGGTTGCTGCCGGGCAAGGTATCGCCTATCGTGTAATGGGTATTGTTCCGGAAATTGAAGACCGTCAGCTGGTTGATATGCTTCTTATCGTAATCGTATTTGTGGAGGCGCACGAGGTTGTTGACCACAAACAGCACATCGTCCGCTCCATCCTCGTTGAAGTCGGCCACAACCGGAGAGGCGCAGGAAAAAATGCCAAGCGTATCTGAAAACAGCACCTGGCCGGTTTGCCCGTCTATCATCCGCTGGGTAGACCGCCTGATCATGGGCCATGTGCCGATGCTGTAGTTGGTGAACACGTCGGGCACCTCATCCGCATTAAAATACCCGATAGCTGGGCCGGAGTATATTTCGGTGCCCGGCAACGCCACGCTCCACAGCAGCGAATCGGTTGCCCCGGCGATGGCGATGGTGCGCCCGTCCACGGCATTCGCGATCACATCATAGATACCGTCTCCGGTGATGTCGGCCAGCGCAGGCGGCGCCACGAAACCTTTGTTTTTGCCTGTGGCCAGCACTGTCGCCTCGGATAGATCCCCACTCAACACATCCTGCAGCGATACCCGGTAAAGATGTCCGCCAATGGTCTCGCCGCCCGTGCCGAAAATAACCTCCTCTTCTCCGTCAGGCTTCAGGCGCACCTTCACCACCGACATATAGATCTCTCTGCCATCGGGCATCCTGGCTTCCGACAGGGTTTTGCCGGTGCGGCTGCTCACTACCAACAGCTTGCCCGGTGGCCGCCTGGGGTCAAAAGGTTTGATGGTATAGTCCCCGCCGTTCGAGATGAGCAGGTCTTGTTTTCCATCCTGGTCCTGGTCTGAAACAAGCTGGGGGTTGTAGAAATTATAGATGCCCGAGTCAGCAGGATTCAGAGTATGGTCAGCCGGGAAAAACCGCCACAGCACCTCACCACTAGCCCCATCAATCACGACCAGCTCGGCTGTGCGGCCACCGATGTATACATCCGGCACGCCATCGTCGGTGATATCGTAAAAAAGCGCGGAGCCCACCACCTGGTTGCGCCCCGGAACATGCCAGAGCATGTCGCCATTAGTGCCGTCCAGGGCAATCACAGCTGTGTCGCTGGGTGCATTCTCAGCGCCTCCCGCCCCTAAAACAATGTCCAGCACTCCGTCGTCATTCAAGTCTGCCATGCGGGGAGACGAGCCCGTGCCGATGCCTTTGTAATGAACTGCCCAATCAGCAGCGCGATGGTTTTTAAAGATACCGTAGCGGACAAAGGCAATAGCGGCAGCCAGGCCAACAGCGAGCAACAGGTATAACTTCGGCTTTTGTTTCCAGGGGCTAGGTTTTAGGGCAGCCTGGTCTCGGGTAGCTTCTCAGCGTTTCTGATTGTTGTTTACATTAGCATATTTTAACAGCAGACACCTGTTTATCACTAACAATATTCACCTAATTCATACATCCAGCAGCCATACCCCAACGCCTGCGTTTAGTGTGCGGGCTCTTGGCTTTGCGCCAGGTAGCGCTCCCGGATAATCTTGAGGTGATGCACTTCGTGGCCCAAAGTCACGAAACCCAGGGCACGCACGCTGAGTGTGAGGCCGCTGGCGGTGCCGGTTTGCGTTAGATCCTCGCCGGTAAAACTTTTGAAGAGCTCGATGGTGGCGGTGCGCACGGCCGTGTACTCTGCCAGAATGCTGTTAATCTCACGGGCATCGGCCTTGGAGGAGACTGCGAAACTGTTCTCATCGAAACCGGGCAGCTCGGTTTTGTCCTGGCGGGCAAAGCGGAGAGCGCGGTAGGCAAAAATGCGCTCGGCATCCATCAGGTGCACCATTACCTCTTTTATACTCCACTTGCCTTCGGCATAACGGTGCAGCAGTTGCTCCTCCGACAGGCCCTGCAGCATGCCCATAATAAAGACGTAGCTGGCGGTGAGCCCCTCAATCAGATCTTCTGTTTGTGCTTGCTGCACATAAGCGCCAACATAGCCCTGGTACTCTTCGGGGGCCGGATAACCTATAGGTAAACTCATAGTAATTGCGAATGCTTTGCTGCGAAGGTAACCATCTTTCGGCATTGCACCTATACTTTACACGCTGTAAGCGCACTCCAGGATTTTGAGGGTATGGCTTGGGTTCAGCAGCTGGTGATTAGCCGCGGCTGCATGTATACCCCTCCATACCCCTTTTTGTGAGTAAACCTTTTCGGGATGATTTCGAAGTTAAATTACCGGCAAAGCCAGGGCTTTAGGTTTAGCTTTATTCTTTAGGAGGCATAATTGGCGGGGCGTTATACCTAATAGCGGGGATTAGGAAATCCCCGTCAGGTGGCATTCGGACTGGGAAGTCCGAATGAGCAGATATTCTGAGTTCACGTTAGTTCTAAAGCAGTTGAACCCACATAAAAAAGCCTCTAGACTTTCGTCAAGAGGCTTTTAAGCTGATCTTCCTTTTCTTTACTGCTGCCCCACCAGGAACACGGCATTGCCGAACAGCAACTTGCCGCTTTGCCAGAAACCACGGAACAGTGGATTGTCTGCCAGGTATACCACCTGCCCGCGCCCCAGTTCCTGCGTGCCCAGAATCAGGGCGTCCTGCAGCTTGGTTTTGGAACTGGTGCCTACAAAGCCGGTAGTATAGTTGTTCTTCTTGAGCACGCCCACGTTCCAGCCTTTTTCCAGGAAGCTGAAGGTGTCGGAAGAGCGAATCAGGGCAAAGTACGTGGGGCCGTAGCCAAAGGCCAGCGGGTGCGTGTTGTCCAGATCGACTTTGAAAATACTGCCCTGCACTTCTTCCTGCAGAGACTCGCGCTCGCGGTTGGCGTAAGTGCGCAGGTGCTTGTAGGGGTCTTCGTCTTTTGATTTTTCCTTGTCTTTGCTTTCTTCCTCCTCCGTTTTTTTCTTCAGGTTGAAGCCGGTTTTCCCTGCCAGATATCCGGCTGCACTTTCCATGGCAATCAGCTTTCCGCCTGCCTGCACCCAGTCCTTCACTTTTTCCAGCGTCTCCTCATTGAGCGTGCGGCTGTAGGAACCCGCCGGCAGAATCAGCACGTCAAACTCGTGCAGGGGCACACTGCTGAAGTAAGAAGTGTTGAGCACCGTGACCGGATAGCCGATCTGCTGCTCAAAGTAATGCCATACCTCCCCAAAGCCGTACGGCGAAACGCCCTCTCCGGAGAGCAGTGCCACCTTCGGCATTTTAAGATAGCGCACACTCCCTGAGCCGAAATCGGCCCCGCTGCTCACAAAACCCGTGGTGGTGGCGCGCAGGCTAACCTGATGCTCATTTGCCAACTGGCGCACCGTCTCGTCCAACTTCTCACCCAGGGCGGTGTTGCCGGTGCGGGTAATGATGAGGGTGCCGGGGGCAAACTGCTGGCCGTCGGTCTCGAAGGCTTTCTCGGCCTGGCGCACTTTTATACCCTCCTGCATCAGCGCAGTCAGGAACTTCAGGTCCTGCAGACTTGTCCAGCGGGCCAGGTAGGCGTAGGGGCGCTCGATTTCTAATTTTACAATCGGAGGCGTGTCTGCTCTTTGCGTTGGCTCCAGCTTGGATTTGGTGGCGTAGGCCTGCACCCCGTAGGCGTAAGGCATTGCCCAGGAAGTAATGTCATACGTCAGCGAATCCTCGAGGCGGGCGTTTGGCTCGAAGAGCACTTTCAGGAGTGTGGACTTCGGCTGGTACATGCTAATCACGACATCCTGCGGTGCCAGGCGCACGCTTTCTGTCTTGCCGTTGCTGTAGTTATACCCTTTCACGGAGTTGCTTTTGCCTGCGTAGCCATACCGGATGCCCTGCTGGTCGAGGTAGCTCGTCAGCGCTTTCAGGTTGCCCGCGTTCTGGTTGTCTGCCTTCAGCACAAAGGCCTTGTAGTCTCCTGCGGGGTTTCTGAGGTTGTTGTCGTAGTACTTCCGGAACTCCTGCTTCAGTGGCTCCGCCTTTTCAGAGGTGGCCTGGATGGTGGCCATGCTGGCCGCCACGTGGTGTGTGATGCGGTCTGTCAGGGTGAGGGTGTCGCCGTCCTGCTTGGTATAGGCCAGCCCTGCCCTGCCCGATCCGCCCTGCTCGTAGGTCATCCCGATGGCGCCGTTGTAGGTGGGGTAGGTGTCGCCGTAGCTGGGGTAAAACAGGTCGAAGTTCTCGCGGGTGAAGTACAGCCAGTTGTTTTTGTCGAAGGCCTCCCGGTTATACTCACCGATGGTGTTCTGGAACTGACGCTGCCACGGCGTAATGCTCTCGTGGAAAGGCTTGGCCGCCGGCGAGAAGTAGTATGGCGACTCGGTGCCCATCTCATGGAAGTCGGCGTGCACCTGCGGCAGCCAGCTGTTGTATACCTGCATGCGCTGCTTCGACTCCACCTGCGTTTGCCAGGCCCAGTCGCGGTTCAGGTCGAAGTAGTAGTGGTTTGGTCTGCCGCCCGGCCACGGCTCATAATGCTCCCAGGCATAGGGCGAGGCGTTTCCTGCCCGGTTCGAGGCCTGCTTATACCACTGCACGTAGCGCTCGCGCCCATCGGGGTTCACGCAGGGGTCCAGCATCACCACGGTGTTCTGCAGCCATTTCCCTGCCTGGGCGTTTGCCGGATTCAGCAGGTCATACAGCACCTGCATCACCGCCTCCGAGCTCACCGACTCATTTCCGTGGATGTTGTAGCTGAGCCATACCACGGCGGGCTGCTCACCCTGCACCTGTCCGCTTTGCAGGCCCGCCTGCCGGAGGTTATTCTCCCGGATCTGCTCCAGGCGCGGCAAATTCTCTTTTGAGGCTACGGTGGCCAGCACCAGGGGGCGCCCCTCGTAGGTATGGCCATACTCCTGCACCTTCATCCGGTCAGGCGATTGCGCCGCCAGATACTGCACATAGTCCAGGATGCGGTTGTGGGTAGTGAACTGCTTGCCCAGCGGGTAGCCCAGAAACTGCGCCGGCGACTGCAACTGGCCCTGCGCCGTGGCCACCTGCACACACAGCAGCAGCAATAGCAAAGCGAAACTTCGCTTTAGCGAGTTGATCATAGGATTGTTTGTTAAAAAGTAGTTGGATTGGAACTGAATCAAGGCACAATCTCTGCAAAATTGCTGAATAAGGCAAGCCAGCCCGGCGGTATGGCACGCGTTCACTTGTTCAGGCCTTTGCCCCTGCGTTACGTATGTAGCGAATATGCGAACGATCAAGCGAAAGGTAGGCTGTCTGGTTGGGGGTATGGCGGTGAGCGTGGTGGGCACGGTGGCGCTTTTTCTACTGTGCGCGGCGGTTCTGGGCAGCATACCCGTAAACAATGGTTTTGCCCAGGCCCATACTGAGGATGAGCGGGTAGAGATTTTCGTCACCTCCAACGGGGTGCATACCGATTTTGTGGTACCTGTGGCAACTCCCTATATGGACTGGCGCCAAAAGGTGCCGCTTGAGCACTTCCCCGCCGCCGACAGCAGCTACACCTACCTGGCTTTTGGCTGGGGCGACCGCCGCTTTTTCATGCAAACTCCGTCGTGGCGCGACCTCACGCCGGGAGTGGCGCTCAGCGCCTCCCTCTGGCCCACGCCCGCTGCCATGCACGTCGCCTATGTTTCAAGCAAACTTATACCCACCAGGCAACAACAGCCCGTGCTGCTCTCGCCGGAACAGTATCAGCAGTTAGTAGCGTATATCGATGCTTCCTTTCAGAAAGAGAACGGAGCCTACAGGCATATTTCCGGATCAGGCTATACCGGTCAGGACACTTTTTATGAGGCAAACGGCAAATTCTACATCCTGCACAACTGCAACAACTGGGTGAGCAAAGGCCTGAAAGCGGCAGGTATACCCACCGCTCTGTGGGCCCCGCTGCCCTTTGCCGTGATGCGCTACCTCCGCTAACGCAATCGCCCCGGCTTGCTGGCCGGGGCGATTGCTGTCTCTAAAATTAACGTGAAATCGGGAGTATAGCGGTTATTTCAAAACTTGAACAGCCTTATTGCATAGCTTGCTTTGCGCTCCACGCCTGGGGTAGGGGCCCTACTTAAGCTGGGGCGCGTTTTCCCGCTCGGCACTGTGTCGTGTCCCTTTGCTCGCTGCGCTGCGCAATGCCTCACTCCGTTCGGCACCGGAAATCTACAAATAGAGGGCCCCTACCCCCGGCGCCTCCCAGAAAAACTGGGAATCATTTTGCCCTCATCTAGCTAAACTATACTTCTCCAAAGCAGGAAAACTTATTGTGAAAGCAGGTGAACGTGCAGCTATTCTTAAGTTAACGTTAGATTACTGCTTCTTATCTTAAACAGGCACCAGAGTTTTCACTGTCTGAGGGGATTTGCTTACTGCATGGGTACTTCCATCAGCAACAGCTCTGCGTCGCCGGAGGCTTTAATCTGGAAGGCTTCTGTCTCAGAAATGCCCAGGCCATCGCGTCTGCCCAGCTTCTCTCCGTCTATCTCCACTTCCCCTTCCAGCACAAAGGCATACACGCCGTTGCCCGGCTTATGCACTTTATACTCTTCCGAGAAACCCTCCTTCAGGCTTCCGAGCGTAAACCAGGCATCCTGATTGATCCAGATCGCATCGCCATTTTTGTCTGGTGATACCACCGTTTGCAGTTGGTTCACGCGGTCTTCCGGCCTGAAAGCCTTCTGCTCGTAGCGCGGCTCGATGTTACGCTCTTTCGGGAACACCCAGATCTGCAGGAACTTCACAGGATCCGTTTTGGAGTGGTTGAACTCTGAGTGCGTCAGGCCAGTTCCGGCCGACATGATCTGCACTTCGTTCGTCTGGATGATTTTGCTGTTGCCGGTGCTGTCCTTGTGGGCCAGTTCGCCTTCCAGCGGTATCGAAACGATCTCCATGTTGTCGTGGGGATGCGCCCCAAAGCCCATGCCCGCAGCCACCTCATCGTCATTCAGGACACGCAATAGGCCAAAGCCCATGCGCTCTGGGTTATGATAGCTCGCGAAACTGAAAGAATGGTGCGAGTTGAGCCAGCCATGGTTGGCGTGGCCGCGCGTTGCCGCTTTATGCATTACTTTCTTGCTCATGTCTTTAGTGTTTTTATCTTTATTAATGAAGGAGCTTTCTACGAAATCAGACCGCCCCGCCGTTCGCCATAAGCTGTTTTATCCCTGCCATTTGCCCTTAAACACGAGCTCTTGCAGCGGCTTTCGGGTACGCGGGGCCAGTTCCCGCTCTTTTAGTGGGTCAGGCAACGTATCGGGGTCTCCGGCAAAGCCAATGGCACCCATGGCCACGGGCTCATACCCCTCCGGTATGCCCAGGTCTTGCTGCGCCTTTGCAGCGTTGAAGCCTCCCATCAGGTGAATGTGCAGCCCAAGCTCGGTTGCCTGCAGCAGCAGGTTGCCAGTGGCCAGGCCCACGTCGTGCCAGGCGTGGCTGTTGGGTTTCCCGTTGAGGTCGTAGCTTTTTTTCGCCACCGTCACGAAAAGCGCCGAAGCGTTTTTGGCCCAGCTGTTTCCCTCAACAAGGCACCCAAACAAGCGCGAGAAGGCCTCCTGGTCCTCTTTGGCGGCATAGATAAAGCGCCATGGCTGCTCGTTCATAGACGAGGGAGCCCAGCGGGCAGCCTGAAAAAGTGACTCCAACTGCTCCTCCGTCACCGCTTTTTCCCTGAAGGCACGCGGGCTTCTTCGTGTCGTGATCAAATTATGCACTGCTATCTTATTTTTAGTATCTGTCATCGCTTTTAAATAGGTATAAAGGCAGGCGCAAGCACTGCCCTGTGTGTATACTTTGTACGTGTTTTATACATGCAAATTTAATGTATATACATTTAATGTACAAACATAACATTAGGTTTTTATGGTTCGTTCCCTATGGGTCTGATAAAAATACGGGTTTAGAAGAACGCGCACAGCTCCCTTCGTGAAACGACTGGGCACCTCGTGCGCTTGCTTTACCCCGGCACCGATTTGTTTTACAGCATTAGCTGAGAAAGGGAATTTTGAAGCGGATAAAGTGCCTCTCCTGCTGCTGGAGGTGCTATTTTATACCCCCAGTTTCCGAAGCGCCAGCAGGCACAAGGCTACCGTGCCAGACACATGCAAGCGCCCGTCCATAACCATTTGCCCTACCTCGTGCAGGGGTACTTTCAGCACCTCAATCGCCTCCGAATCGTCCAGGTCCTGCTCAGCCACTTTGTGCACGTTGCGGGCCAGAAAAAAGTAGATTTTATTGGTGTCCTTTGTAGGGTTGTCGGTTACCTCCAGTAGGAACTCAACTTCGCTGGTGGTATAACCTGTTTCTTCCAGCAGTTCGCGTTTGGCCGCCTCGGCGGGCTCGGTCTCGTGCGCGTCAATCACGCCGCCGGGCAACTCGATAAAAATGTCGCTGGCTGCGTGTTTGTACTGCCGCACAAATATCACCTGATTGTCCGCGGTCAGTGGGAAGGTGAGCACCACATCCGGCCGCACGCTCACGTAATAATCGTCCAGTTCCAGCCCGTTGGGCAGCGCCACGTGGTCGCGCCGCAGTTTATACCATTTCTCGTCCACCACCATCTCAGTTTTTAACACTTTCCAGGGAGTGGGTGTATGCTTGTTGTTCTCCATTGCTCGTTTAGGTTGCACGCAAGTTAACGATACCCCTACAAAAGGCAACGCCTGCTAGGGTATAGCAGGCGTTGCCTTTCATGGCATCAGTGCGGGTATGTCATCCACAGTTACGTACTCGGTTCCGTGTGGCGTCGTGTTTATACCACGACTTCAAGGTTGTACGCGCCGGGCTCACCGTCGAGTGTCAGGAATTCCTCGGCATAGCCGATGAGCTCTTTTGCCCGCCGTGCGGGGGTATGGCGGGAGAGTATTTTCTTGCGCGCCCGCTCCCCGATGAGCTTGCGCTCAGATTTCGATATTTCTCGCAGGTACTGTATCGTTTCTTTGGATGAGCGGGACACCAGTATCTCGGAGTCTATTGCCAGGACATCCTCCAGGCCCTCCCAGTAGTTCGCGATAATCGGGGTGCCACAGGCAGCCGCCTCCAATAGGCTGGCGCTTGGGGCGTAGGTTCCCGGCAACGCCTCGGGCCCGGTGATGTGTAGGGCAAAGCGCAGGCTGTTGTAGAACTTGCGGTGGTCTGCTGTCTGCAGCTGTTGGGTATACTTTGTGTTCGTCGGCCATGGCATGTCCGGTGGGTACTGCGCCCCTGCCACCACAAACCGGCCTTTTGACCAGTCGCTGGCAGCTTCCAGCATCAGTTTATCCACGAGTGGCTGGTGGCTTTCGGTAAAATCCGCGAGGTAACCCAGATCCCAGATTTTCTCCCGGAACTCAGGGTAAAACAGCGTGGCGTCTACGGATCGATACAGGGCACGTGCCATCGGGGAGCCATACTGCCGCTCCAGCACCTCAAGCGCGGGCCCTCCCATAACCGAAAGGTATAGGTCAAATTGCGGGATAAGGTCGGGGTTCAGGTAGTCGCATGCCCTGCTATTTAGCCTGGCCAGTGTAACAGGGGTATCGAGGTCGTAGAAGGCCTTTACGCCCCGCGCGTTTCGCAGCACCCACTCCGCCACCTGCACGCCCTCTGGCACAGACGAGCCGAGGATGACCATGTCTGCCTCGTGCACCTGCTCCGTAAACAGCTGCAGGTCTTTGAGAGAATAATAGTGCCCAGTTTCGCAGAAGCCAGTGTTCAGGGACTCGTCCACAACGCCGTAGCCAGGCCTTTCACGCTTCAGAAAAAGGATATGATGGCCCTTCTGACTCAGTTCGCGCATCAGGGGCTGGTAGAGGGCGGTATGGCCGTCTCCCCTGCCCGACGTATTCGATAAACCCAGTATAACTATGTTCATGCTTCTGCTGTGTTTTATTGATTTACATTCATGCGCAGCATCTTACGGAAAATGTAGTGTAGGAGTACGCCGGTCTTATATCAGGAATGCCATTTTATACGCAGCTTTTCCTGTTTCATTTGTCTTTCTGTGTAATAAAAACTCCAAATTTACACATTGTTTAACCCGGTAGCTGAGTACCAGTGTTTTCCAGCCAAAAGCGGTGCTTTCTTTACCTAATCTGGCCTGAAAACGGCCAGCCACCCCCTGTTCTGAGCAGGCCTAACTTACTGCCAGCGAGAGTTGCATCAGTTGGCGGTATACATGGTCGTAATCCTGGCCCATCGGGTCGGCGGTGTAGCCGTGGGAGCGTTTCACGGCGCGGCAGCCCATCACGTTGCGCACAAACTCATCCTGAATCAGGTTCTGGAGCGTGTCACGCAACTTGTCTGCGTTGCCGGGGTCCACGTAGCGGGCCGCATTTCCCCAAATCTCTGCCTGGCTGTCTGTTTTGCCCACCACCAACGCGCATCCCGACATGGCTGCCTCCAGTATGGTAAGGCCGAATGGCTCATACTTGGCTGGCAGCGCATAGATCGAGGCCCTCGAAAGCCAGTCCGCAACTTCTTTCTCTGTCAGCTGACCCAGGAAGTGAACATTCTCCAGTTCGACGGGCTCGCCGGTGGCAGGGTGCTTGTCGTCCCCAGCGATATATACCGGCCAGGAGAGCTCGGAGGCAATATGCGCCAGCATCGAGATGTTTTTCGCTTCGTCCCAAACGCGGCCCATGCTAAATACAAAAGGCTCTTTTTTGCCGAACTGGTAATTATTCTGGGCGCGGCCGTTGTAAATCACGGTCTGGGCCTTAAACGGTCCGTACAGTGCTTGCGCCTGGTTCATCATCGCCAGTGTTGGGGCCACCACCAAATCGGCAGCCTGCAAACCGCGCGTCACCAGTTGCTTATACTTGTCCCAGGCCTGAGGAGCCTCCTCGCCTTTTACGGCACGCCACCACGACAGCACGCAGGAGTGCACGGCCACTACAACCGGGACGCCCCAGGCCAGAGCCCCGTGTACCATCCCGTTCAGGTGCACCAAGTCGGGCCTTACCTTGCTCTTAAGCGCAAGCAGCCACTCTCCGGCAGCCTCCACATCCTCCCAGGGGTTCTCCATCCACTCCAGCTTGTACGTGCTTTCATGTAGGGTCAGGTTAGTCAACTCTTGTGCCTGACGGCGCTGGTCGTCGGTGAGCGGCGCGCCCATCACGGCCAGATCGAAGTGTGTGCCGAAGGGCGCAAGGGCGCGAATGAGTTCGAGTGAGTAATTCCAGACACCGCCTATGGTGTCTGTTGTCATCAGGATTCTTGCTAGGTGATGTGCTTCCATGAGTGTATAATGGGTGTCTCTTCTGTAAATGTATGTAGCATCAGGCAGCGTATGCAGTTCCCAAATGGCTGTTTCAGGCCAAAGCTTCTGCCATCGTGGTTTACTGCCGGTATAGGTGCCGCCATATTCTAAGGCAGGGCGATTCGTGCGCGCCAAACCAACTATAGGATAATTCTTTTAAATAATTAATCAAAACCTATAATGATTAGCTAGAACGTAGGACATGGAAAGAGGGTTGTGCTCCTTCCAAATGTTTCATAAAATCATATTGGTTTATACCCTGTGTTATTATACATGCTCAGTATGAAGTATATCCCGGACAGTTATACCCAACCGTTGGGCAGTATGCGAATGCTTTTTTAGATTTGAGTCAAACTTCTCTACACTTCACTGACTTACCGATGGACTTTGAAACCATACCCCTTTTAGAGGATAGCCGCGTGCTGTTGCGCCCTTTCCAACCGGCAGACATTCCCGAGCTCCGAACCATTGCTTTTGATGAGGAAATTTGGCGCTATATGGTCACCCGCATCAGCAACGAGCAGGAACTGGCCGAATGGGTGCGCACCGTTACGGAAGGTTACCAGAAAGGCACGCGCTATACCTTTATGATCGTGGATAAAGCGACGGGCCAACTGGCCGGCAGCACCAGCTATGGCAACATCTCAGTGGCAGACAAACGCGTGGAGATTGGCTGGACGTGGTTGAGCCGGGAGTTCAGGGGCAGTGGCCTGAACAGGCACTGCAAGTTTCTGCTGCTGCGCTATGCCTTCGAGGAACTGCACCTGGAGCGGGTAGAGCTGAAGGGTGACGCGCTGAACGCCCGTTCCCGGAAGGCTATGCGCAAGATCGGGGCCATAGAGGAGGGCATTCTGCGCAGCCATACCCTGATGCACGATGGCCGCCGCCGCGACACGGTATACTACAGCATCCTGCGCCCGGAATGGGACCAAATCAAAAAGACCGTTTTCGGCGATCTGCCCGCTTAACCGCCTGCAGCAATTGCATCTTTGCCTGCGGCCAGCCGCTTTATGTCGGTATGGTATACTTATCCATACATAATAGTACAGACCTGGTGCTTCGCCAAATTAAAAATTAGAAATTAAGAAGTAGAAATAATGCATAAAAGCTGTTTCTATACATATAAAGACAAACGCTACTTCTGGTAATTAAATTGGTCGAGTACTGGTGTATTCAGTTCACAGTCTGATGGCTGGTTTTGCCGTATGATGGGTGTCAGGCAAAACATCTGTTGGTAAATTTGAAAAGCACTCCCCCCTTGGAAAAACAATCGACTGCAAGCACCATCGTGCAGAAAAAGATCTTTCTGATCCGCCATGCTCGCCCTATCGTTCCGAAGGTGGGCTATTTCAACACTGCGTCTGCGCGCCAGTACATTGCCGCCTACGACACTGCCGAGGTAGAGGAGTTTGTACTGGAGCACGAAGCCATACCCTACCGCGAGATAAAATCGGTTTACTGCAGCACGCTTGTCCGGTCGCAGCTTACGGCCAAGGCTATATTCGGGGAGCAGGTCGTCCTGAAAGTCAACCACAACTTCAGGGAGTTTGAGCGCAAGATCTTTTCGCTGCCGCTACTCCGGCTACCCATAAGGCTATGGCTACTCGCATCCCGGGTGCTGTGGTTCCTGGGCTTTAACAGCAAGGGCATCGAAACCTTTAAGGAGGCGAAGCGCAGGGCCCGCATCTGCGCCGAGCTGCTGGTGCAGGACGCGTCGGAGCACGACACCACCGTGCTGGTGGCGCATGGGCTCCTGAACAATTTTATCCGGTGGGAGTTGAAACGCATGGGATGGCGCATCGCCGTGGATGGCGGAAATAATTTTCTGTCGGTACACCTACTCACAAAAGAGAACACATAAACCCCTATTCTACAAGAACATCTGACAGGCAATAGAGTATAATGCTCTTGTCAGTAATGCCCATAACCGCAGTATCTCGCAAATAGGCGCTATATGTGTTTGAACGATTAAGCAAATTAGCGTAATTTCATGTTTCGGCTCGGTTGCTTGCTATTTCAGCAACGAATCCGAAGCGCTATCACTGTAACAGCATTTAAATACGAGTATCCCAATTTCCACAATTAATAATTACACATTTCACACACTAAACCTAAACCAATATGAGAAAGATTTTACTGTTGAGTTTCCTGATGGTTTTCACGCTCCTGAACAGCGTGTTAGCGCAGGTTCAAACTGTTTCAGGCCGCGTGACTGCCGCCGCTGACGGTGCGGCCTTGCCCGGCGTGACAGTGCTTGAAAAAGGCACCACCAATGGGGTGACCACCGGCGTCAACGGGGAGTACCAGCTAAACGTGAACCCAAACGCCACACTGGTTTTCCGCTTTGTGGGCATGCTGACCCAGGAAGTGCCGGTAAGCAACCGCGCCACCGTAAACGTGCAACTCGCCTCTGACCAGAAACTGTTGGAAGAAGTAGTGGTGGTGGGGTATGGTACGCAGGAGCGTCGTGAGGTAACCGGTGCCACGGCAAAGGTTACTGCCGAAGATTTACAGAATATACCGGTAGTAAGTGTAGACCAGGCGATGCAAGGCCGGGCCGCGGGGGTGCAAATCTCCCAGAACTCAGGCACGCCAGGTGCTGGCATAAGTGTGCGCGTACGCGGAGCAACCTCTATTTCTGCAAATAACCAGCCGCTGTATGTTGTGGACGGTGTGCCCCTGACTACGGGAGACTACTCTCAACTTGGCTATGGTGGACAGAGCGTAAATGCTATTGCAGACCTGAATCCAAACGACATTGAGTCCATTGACATTTTAAAGGATGCATCCGCCGCCGCCATATATGGCTCACGTGCCGCAAACGGCGTAGTTTTAATCACTACCAAACGAGGCGCTGATCGGAAGACTCAAATCAACTTTAATGCCTACACTGGTACACAACGCATGTGGAAAAAGCCTGATTTCCTGAAAGCCGACCAGTATAAGGAAATTATGTTAGAGGCCTACGTAAATGATGCCTACCTGGCCCCTGATGCCACATTTGCGGATTTTATTGACTTCTATTATGGAGAACTGGATTTTGACCAAGCCAACACTGATTGGGTTGATGAGGTGACCAGGGATGCCAACATCAAAAATTACGAGCTGTCTCTCAGCGGAGGCGATGCAAAAACACGATACTATCTGTCCGGAAACTACTTTGATCAGGAAGGGATTATCATCGGGAGTGAGTACAAGCGCTATTCTACCCGCCTGAATCTGGATCATACCGTGAACGATAAACTTTCAATCGGCACCAGTATACAGTTGAGTCGCTCTGAGAACAACCGTATTGTGAGTGACAATACGCTTTACGGTCCTTTTGCCAATTCTCTGGCAGCCTCTCCTATCTGGCCTGTGTACTATGAAGATGGTGGCTATACCCGCCCGAACTATTTTTACACAAACCCAGTGGCAGAAGGTACCGAAAATGACGACGTCACGACAAACCTTCGGGCCTTGGGCAATATTTTTGCTCGATATACGCTTGCCACCGGTCTTGACTTGCAAGTGAAAGGTGGCTATGATGCCCTCAACGTAGATGAACGTCGGTACACGCCAACTAATTATCCAGGTTCTTTCACAACGGCTGTAGGCGGTGAAGGAACGAATGCTACAACAACAGCCACCAAGCTTCTTCTTGAGTCCACGCTTAGCTACAACAAGTTGTTTAATGATATGCACAACGTTTCCGCTGTGATTGGCACAAGCAAGGAGGAAAATAACATTAGCTCATCTTTCGTCACTGGCCAAGGTTTTCCTGGAGAGCGCTTCCGCTATATAGCTAGCGCCGCCCGTGTCAACGAAGGTTCAAGTGCCCTGACGGAAAGTGTTTTACTCTCTTATTTTGGTCGCGTAAATTACAGCTTTAAAGAAAAGTACCTGTTAGGGGTAAACTTCCGAGCAGACGGTTCATCCAGATTTGGTGTAAATAACCGCTTTGGCTACTTCCCTTCTGTTTCATTGGGCTGGAGAGTTATGGAAGAAGACTTTATGGCGAACCTTGATCTACTTAGTGAGTTCAAGCTACGTGCCTCTTATGGCATAACAGGCAATCAGGAAATCGGTAATTTTAGCTACCAAGCATTGGTAACCGGAGCAAACTATCAGGATGACCCAGGGATTGCCCTCTCACAAATTCCAAACCCAGACTTGAAGTGGGAAACAACAAACCAGCTAAATATAGGCGCTGATATCGGTGTTCTAAATAATAGAGTGAACCTGGCTGTTGATTATTATATCAAAAAGACAGAAGATTTGTTGTTTGCCCGTCCTGTCGCCACGCAAAATGGTTTCGCAAGTTACCAGTCCAATATCGGAGCCACGGAGAACAAAGGCTTTGAACTTGCCTTGAACACAGTTAATATTGACAGAGGGAAGACAGGCTTTAACTGGACCTCCGACTTTAACATCTCGTTTAACCGCAACAAGGTTACAGAGCTTTACCAAGGTCAGGATATTTTCTACGGTTTTGGTGGCAACTCGCTAGTATTGAGGGAGGGGGAACCAATAGGTACCTTCTACGGCTACCAAGCTGACGGTATTTACAGCACAACAGATGAAATCCCAGCCTCCAGGCAGGCACAAGGAGCTCAGGCAGGCGATGTAAACTTTCGCGATGTTAGTGGGCCTAATGGACAACCAGACGGTATCATTACCGATGATGACCTGACTATCATCGGAAACGCACAGCCTGATTACGTTGGCGGTTTTACCAATACGTTCCGCTATAATGGGTTCGATCTGAGCATATTCTTGCAGTTTTCTGTTGGCAATCAGATTGCAAACCCAGCGCATCAGTATCAGCAGCATCTTGGCAACGACTTTTTAGATGACAACATGCTTAGCTTAGTCACCGGCCGCTGGCAGCAGGAAGGTGATCAGACAGACATCCCAAGGGCCACTGTGGATGATCTAAACGATAACAACCGCAGTAACTCATCCCGCTTTATATATGATGGTTCTTATACCCGTGTCAAAAACGTAGTGCTGGGATATACACTGCCAAATACGTTCACAGAGCGAGTTAAACTAAGAAGCTTGCGCGTTTACGCACAAGCGCAAAACCTACTCACTTTTACCGACTATCCAGGGTTTGACCCGGAGGTAAATTACGCTGGCACATCCAATACGACCTTAGGCGTAGACTTTTATACCTTCCCGCAAACACGGACAATCACTTTTGGTATTAACGTTGGTTTATAAGAGAAAAAGGATAGAAACAATATGAAAAAATATTCTAAAATATTATTAGCAGCACTCGGTCTGTTCACTTTTGTAAGCTGCGAAGATGTGCTTGACGTTGAGCCAACTACTGCCATTGAGGCAGAGGGTTCCGTAGTTGATTTTATCACACTAGATAGATCAACCCTTGGAGCGTATAGCGCCTTGCAGTCCACCAACTATTATGGACTACGCTATCTGTTGTATCAAGGCTTATATGCAGACGACATCTCTTTCTCTGGCACTTTTACGACCGATAGAGAAGTAGCCAGCAAGCGGATTAATTCATCTAACCTGCAAATTGCTAATACGTGGAGCAGTATCTATACCGCTATCAACCGAGCTAATATCGTGATCCGGGATGCGCAACGCTTAACCAATATCTCTGATGAGCAACGTAACCAGATTATCGGTGAAATGAAATTTATCCGTGGGTTGGCTCATTTCGATTTGTTGAAGGTTTACGGAGGGGTTCCTGTCGTAACAACACCCACTACCAGCATCGAGGAAATTCAGTTATTGCCTCGTGCAACAGAAGCACAGGTGTACGAAGCCATTATTGCTGATTTGCAGGATGCGGAAACTAAGCTAGAAGGCATCACCCAGATTCAGCGTGCCAGTGAATATGCACCAGTAGCCTTGCTGGCCCGTGTTTACCTGCAGCGAGGTAACTATGCAGAGGCTGCAGCAAAAGCGACAAAGGTAATAGAAAGTGGGCAATTCGAACTGTTAGATGATTTTGCCACGTTATTTACTAACGAAGGAAACGATGAGTCAATTTTTGAATTAGACTTTACAATGAATGACGCTAACGGTTTAGGCACAGCTTCCGACCCTACCTCATCCGGGCAACGTTTTTATGTCAGCGCAAACGCTTATGCCGCCTTAGAGGCATCAGCCAATGAAGGTGACGAACGTTTTGAAGCAACTACGACCATACAGCGAAATCGACGCAGGCTCATAAAATACGATGACGTATCCAATAACGCCGACAACGTTATTGTAATTCGTTTGGCTGAAATGTTCCTGATCAGGGCAGAAGCTAATGCGAGAATGGCGAGCGGATCTGAAGCAGCTAGCAGCAGCGTACTTTCCGACATCAACATTATTCGTGAAAGAGCGGGCTTGATGACGGTAGAAGACATCTCAAATGCTGAAGCGCTTCAGGAAATACTTGAGCAGCGACGGCTTGAATTTGTAGGAGAAGGCCTCCGCTTTATGGACCTAAAACGCTATAATCTGACCTGTGATTTATTAGAATTCTGTGAAGATACCGGAGAGACTTTCCGAAACTTATGGCCGATTCCGTTACAGCAGATAGAGGTAAACCCAGGACTCACTCAAAACCCAGGGTACTAGTATAAACTAAAATCCCCCATCTAAAAGGGCTCTACAAGAGAGCCCTTTTATTTTCCCATAAATAACTAAACTTTTAGTTGTTAAACTAAGTAATTAGTTATACATTCACAGAGCAAAATTTTTAAGCACATACGCATGAAAGAACTGACCAAGGCCGAGGAGGAGATTATGCAGGTGCTCTGGAAGCTGGAGCGGGCATTTGTCCGGGATATACTGGAGGAGTTGCCCACACCGAAGCCAGCCTACAACACCGTCTCCACCATCGTGCGCATTCTGGAGAGCAAGGGCTTTGTGGGCCACGAGGCGTTTGGCAAGTCGCACCAGTACTACCCGCTGGTGGCCCAGGACACGTATAAGCGCGACTTCCTGAAGAACTTCATGAGCGGCTATTTTGGCGGATCGTTCGAGAAGCTTGTCTCGTTCTTCGCCCAGGACAACAACCTGAACGTGCAGCAACTCGACCAGCTGCTGCAACAGGTGAAAGAGGACATCGACTCAAACCCAAAAGACACGCCAGATGGAGACCCTGCTCAATCTCATACTTAAATCAGGCCTGGGGCTGCTTGCGCTCTATGGGTTCTACGTTGCGCTGTTGCGCCACGAAACCGACTTCCGGTTTAACAGGCTATACCTGCTGCTGGCACCGCTGGTGGCGCTAGTGCTGCCGCTGCTCCGGTGGCCCAGCTTGTTCCAGCCCGATACCGGAATAGAAAAAACGCTCCAAGCCATACAGTTGGCGGGGGTGACTATAACCGCAGGCAGCCAAACGACTGTGGGTATATTTCCGGCCCTCTCCCACGTGGCGTTAGGCCTATACCTGGCGGTGGCTTTCCTGCTGACGGTAAAACTGCTGAGACAACTCTGGCAGATCCATCGCCTGAAAGCCCAGGCAACATACCGGGAGCAGACCCCGGATGCGGTTCAGATCTTACAGCTTGAGCGGCCCTATGCCTCCTTCGCCTTTCTGCGCACCGTCTTTTTAGGGGAGCAAGGTCCGCTGAGCGCGGCTGAAAGGCAACAGGTGCTGACGCATGAGCTTGCCCACGCGCGCCTGGGCCATACCTACGATATTCTGTGGTATGAGCTCCTATCCATTGTCCTGTGGTTCAACCCGATTGTGTGGCTGCTGAAACAGGAACTCCGAAACCTGCACGAGTTTCAGGCCGATGCCCGCGTACTGGAACAGCATCAGGCCCAACCCTACCGGTTGCTTCTCTCCAAAGAGGTGCTCCTCAACATGGGGCTCCCCATAGGCAGTCACTTTCAGAAGCCGCAGGTACTCCAGCGCCTGCACATGCTCCAGCTGCACGGAAAACAGCCGAACTGGGGAAAGCCGCTCCTCGTGCTGCCGCTGGTTGCAGCGCTGCTGTTCACGCTCTCGTCACGGCCAGTAGCCGGGAATTCCTTTACGCAACGCACCTTAAAACCAGTACCTGCTCAGTCAGGCAAAATGCCCATCCTGAAAGGAGACACCACAGCCAATATGCCGGTTGCTATACCCTTGCCCAACGAGGACATGCCAAATGGCTTTAGGCCTAAGCCTTATACCTATGTGGAGCAGATGCCGCAGTTTAAGGGCGGGGAAGGAAAGATGCTGGAGTTTTTGGGCACCGCGATAAAATACCCTGAAGCGGCTTCGGAAGCGAAACTTGAAGGTATTGTTGTGGCAAGTTTTGTGGTGCAGGAAGATGGCCGCTTAACTGACGTCCAAATTATAAAAAAACTGGGTATGGGCACCGACGAAGAGGTTATCCGGGTGGTGGAGCTGATGAACGGGAAATGGGAGCCCGGCAGGCAGAGCGGCAAAGCGGTTCCTGTCCGGTATACCCTGCCCATCCGCTTTACCTCAAGATAAAATAGCCTTTTCTAGTAGTTTTTAGCCCGGTATAAAACCTGGCCGAATATCGTATTGCCTGAAAATTTCATTCTCAAACCTAGAAAAAACCGTTATGAAAAAGCTTATCGCAACCCATGCAGTGCTTATTACCCTCTTGATGGCGACCTCCTGCTCTACCGAACAAGACCCTGTGATGGAAGTACAGAAACAGGAAACCGTTGCAGACAAGCATGACGCCTCCGCCAAACCCTACACGTATGTGGAGCAGATTCCCGTTTTCAAAGGTGGAGAGAATGCGATGCTGGCATTTCTGGGAAGCAACATCAACTACCCGAAGGCGGCGAAGAAGGCAGGCGTGGAAGGAATCACTGTCCTTTCGTTTGTCATCAACACGGATGGCAGCGTATCCGACATACAGACTGTGAAAAGTCTGAGCCCAGAGACAGACCAGGAAGCCGCCCGGGTTGTGAAACTCACCAGCGGCAACTGGACACCGGGGCGGCAGGATGGCAAACCGGTGCCAGTGAGGTATACCCTGCCGGTGCGCTACACCATCAAATAGCATGGCCTCTATTTGGCTGTTATACCTTTGTTCTAGAGCCACCAGGTCCACTTCAACCAAAAGTCCCGTTTGCGCACACCTGAAAAAGGGCCTCCGCAAACGGGACTTTATACTTTATTTGCAGCAGAAAAAAGACCTTTAAAAATCCCAGTTCTCGTTTAGCATGGCGATAGCGTGGTGCGCGGTCATATCGAACTGGCAGGGTACAATAGACACGTAGTTGTTCACCAGCGCCCACTCATCAGTGTCCTCACCCTTGTCGAAGTTCACGAAGCTGCCCGTCATCCAGTAGTACTTTCGGTTCCGCGGGTCCAGGCGCTCGTCAAACTCCTCCTGCCACTTGGCATGGGCCTGCCGGCATACCTTAATGCCTTTTATCGGCTGTTCGCTCTTCTTGGGCAGGTTCACGTTCAGGGCCGTGTTCTCGGGTATGCGGTGCTGCAGGGCCTGCCGGATAATCAGCTCCACAAACTCCTCGGTATGCGAAAAGTCGGCCTCATGCCCATAGTCGCAGAGGGAGAACCCGATGGAGGGAAGCCCCTCGATGGCCGCCTCGATGGCCGCCGACATGGTGCCGGAGTACAGCACGCTGATGCTGGAGTTGGAGCCATGGTTAATGCCGCTCACCACTAGGTCGGGGGTGCGCTCTTTCAGCACGTGGTGCTTGGCCAGTTTCACGCAGTCGGCGGGTGTGCCAGAGCACTCATACGCCTCCACGTTCAGGTCCTCGAGGGCGATGGATCTGTCCAGGCGCAGCGTGTTGCCAATCGTGATGGCGTGCCCCATGCCCGACTGCGGCCCATCCGGCGCCACCACCACAACCTCCCCTATCTTCATGGCGACCTTCACAAGCGTCCGGATGCCCGGTGCGGTAATGCCATCGTCGTTTGAGACCAGAATCAATGGTTTAGCCATCTTAATAATTTTAAGTTGATGTATGATAAAATAAACGAATCCTCAATTCGTGCTAATATACTACAACCTGCTTCTACGCTACAAGGTTTATACTCAATAAAGATTTGACTGAGAGATGACGCTGCTACGAAATATCATTTATGCCATATTACTGGGAGTGAGCATGGCCGCCTGCCTCTCCCAAAACGACGAGGCCGCCACAGAGAGCCGTGCACAGGAGGAAGCTGCCGCTGCCACTGAACTGGAGGTGCAGCCCGCCCCTGACCCCGCCCTGCTGATCATAGAAAAAGGCCGCGTAGGGGACGTCCGGTTGGGGATGCCGCTGGAGGAAGTGCGCCAGCAAGTGGCCCTCGGCACCGTGGTGACGGACACCCTCCTGCAAATGGAGGGCACCGCCTCCACCGCCTACCTGCTGCGCACTGACAGCCAGAAAAAGGGCCTGCTGGTAGAACAGCACTGTGAGCCGAGGTGCACGGTATGGCGCATCAGCGTGCTCGGCCCAGATTTCAAAACCTCCAAAGGGATTGGCGTAGGCTCGAAATACAGCGAGGTGAAAGCGGCATACCCCATCGGGGTGGTGGCTTTTGAGGGAGGCAATTTTGTGGCAGTGTCAGAAGAGCTGGGGATGAGCTTTGTGCTGGACCACACCCAGTTGCCCCAGGATTATAAAGAACGCGGCAAGTATACGCCAGAGAATATCCCTGCCAATACGCTGGTAAAACGCGTGCTATTATATTAGTATCTTGCGATATTGAACACAATTACGTATTATTGCTTCTATGGCATTATTCCGTTCAGACTACTCTTACAGAGCATTCGGTTTGCTGCTGCTGCGTATCGGCATTGGCACTATGTTCATCCTGCATGGCTGGCCCAAACTGGCTGGCGGCATCGAGCTTTGGGAAAACCTCGGCAAGTCGATGGAGGTGGTCGGGATTGATTTCGCCCCTGCCTTCTGGGGGTTTATGGCCGGGTTTTCGGAGGCTGCCGGTGGGTTGCTGCTGGCGCTTGGCCTCTTCTGGCGCCCTGTCTGCCTCCTGCTCTTCATCACGATGGTGGTGGCCACGTTGCGCCACGTTACCGGCGGCGACCCTTTTAACGCCTACTCGCATGCGCTGGAGGCTGCTATTCTGTTTTTTGCGTTTCTCTTCATCGGCCCCGGTGGCTATAGCCTCGACAGAAAGCTTTTCCCGAGCGATAAGTACCGCAGCAGGTTTAACCGGATTGTGGTCTAAACTTTGAGCATGTTTAAATTTCGTTTTTGGAAGCGAAATTTAAACATGCTCTTACCCTGCAACCGCAGCATACAGCCCTGGTCTTGAGCCAGGGCTTTTTTTTTGCCCTCCCATACCATCCCCTGCCCCGATTTATACGGGGTACTGCTTCCTTCAAAACCCAACCCAGAATTCCTATATTTGCACATCTAACCTATCTATACCCATACCCATGCTCCTGACACTCCTGCTTTCCTTTCTGCTGGCATCTGACAGCCCCGGCCAAAGCAAACCCGACCTGAAAACACCCTACGAAAAAGGGAACGGCAACCAGACCGCCACATACGCCGAGGCCATCGAGTGGTATGAACGGCTGGATGCTGCCTACGAAGAAGTGAAGATGATGCCTATGGGTATGACGGACGCGGGCCGTCCGCTGCATCTGGTGGTTGTCTCTACTGATAAAGATTTCGACCCTGCCTCGCTCCACCAGAAAGACAAGCGCATCTTGCTCATTCAGAACGGCATACATCCCGGCGAGCCTGAGGGTATAGACGCCACAATGCTGCTCGTGCGCGACTACCTGCAGGATAAAAAACGCCGCAGGCAACTGGACGACGTGGTGCTGGCGATTATCCCGGTGTATAACATCGGCGGGGCCCTGAACCGTAACAGCCATACCCGCACCAACCAGAACGGGCCGGAAAGCTACGGCTTCCGGGGCAACGCCCGCAACCTCGACCTGAACCGCGACTTCATCAAAACCGATTCCCGAAATGCCCGGACCTTTCATGAGATTTTCAGGGAGTGGGACCCGGATGTGTTCATGGACAACCATACCTCCAACGGGGCGGATTACCAGCACGTGATGACGCTGATCGCGACGCAGCACAACAAGCTGAACCCGACGCTGGCCAGCTACCTCTCCGGTAAAATGGTACCTGCGCTCTATGCCGGCATGAAAAAGGACAAGTTCCCGATGGTGCCCTATATGAACCATGCCGGCGACACCCCCGATGATGGCATCATTGGCTTTATGGAGTCGCCGCGCTATGCCACCGGCTACACCGCCCTGTACAACACCCTCGGCTTCGTGCCCGAGACGCACATGCTGAAACCGTTTGGCCAGCGGGTGCAGGCCACTTACAAACTGATGGAGAACATGATCGAAACCGTGCACCGCGACGCAAAAGAGATCGGCGCGCTGCGGGCGCGGGCAAAAGAGCAGACGCTGCAACAAAAAACGTTTCCGCTCAACTGGCAGCTGGACACCACGCAGGTCAGCCAGATTCCGTTTTTGGGGTATGCGGCCAGGTATAAGCCCAGCGAGGTGAGCGGCCTCGACCGCCTTTATTACGACCGCGCCGCGCCATACAGCAAAATGATCAATTACTACGATACGTTTGTGCCAACCGTGACCGTGGAAAAGCCGGTGGCCTATGTCATACCGCAGGCCTGGGGCGAGGTGATTGATCGGCTGAAAACAGATAAAGTGCAGCTGCGGCAACTGCAAAAGGATACGATCCTGACACTCGACAGCTATTACATCACAGACTATAAAACCGGCCAGCGCCCTTACGAGGGCCATTATTTGCATGCCGAGGTGCAGGTGGAAACCCGCCGCATGCCGCGCCAGTTCCTCGCCGGAGACTACGTGGTATACCTCAACCAGCCCGCCAACCGCTTTGTGGTGGAGGTGCTGGAGCCGCAGGCCGTGGACTCCTACTTCAACTGGAACTTCTTCGACTCGATTCTGATGCAGAAAGAATACTTCTCCAGCTACGTGTTCGAGGACCTGGCCGCCAGCATCCTGAGGCAGAACCCACAGTTGCGCCAGCAGCTTGAGGCCCGCAAAAAGCAGGACCCGGACTTCGCCCAAAACGCGCGCGCGCAGCTGGACTTTGTCTACAGAAATTCCCCGCACTACGAACCCACGCACAACCTATACCCTGTGGGCAGGCTGATGCAGGAGGTGAAGCTGCCGCTGTAGGCATGGCAAGAGGGGTATGGCTTCGCCTTTACCCCTTGAAAGTCGGCTTGCAGTTACAAGACCGAAAAAGGCTGCAAATCCACCGCCTGGGTGGCTTTGCAGCCTTTTCGCTTACCGGCGTCCCGGTTACGGCGCGACGCCAGCGCATGTGGTCTTATACATCCACGGAGTCGTACACGACTACCTTCTCCCAGAGGTGCGCATAGTTCTCCACGAACTTCAGGTGGATGGGGTGCTTCTGGTATACCTCTTGATCTTCCAGGCTGTCAAAAAACATCAGCTCCGAAACCTGATAGCCCCGATCGATCACGTCGCGGTTTGTGGAGGCGGGCTCGCCGATGCGTAGCATTTGGACGGCTTTAATGGCCTTCAGCGTGCTGAGCCCCTCAATGAGCTTGGCTTTGTCGGCGGCGGATGCCGGGTTTTTAAGCCAGAAGAAGACGTGATGCACCAACTTGCCTTTTTTGCTGTGCTTGCCCCTGTCAGTGGCGGGCATCAGGCCGAAGAACCCGGCGATAGAGAATTTGGCACTGTTGCCAAGGAACAGTCTTCTGGATAGTTTTTTCATATAAATAAACGATTTCTGTTTTAGCGCTATTAGCTCACGTGCAGGCTTGCTTTCCGGCTACTCGTCGCCATCCTGCATGGGCAAATGCGCCGGAAGTTACTCATTTATCTTGAAATCAGCGTAATGCAGCTGGCGCGCCCGCGCGGTATACCGCACATTTCGGGCGCACTTGCCGCCCCATACCGCCCCGTTATACCCGGACGTGCATCGGATACAGGGAGGCAAGTTCGGCGTGGGCTGCCTCCACTTCCGCCGGAATGGGTATGGCCGTGATGTAGCCCTTGCCTTTTGGCCCATAGCCCGCGGCATCGTTGCGCAGCCTCGGTATTTCCCCTAACACCAGAGAGAGCAATCTGTCCAGGTCACAGAATTCACGGTGTGCGGCAGTGGCGTAAGCAAGCATCCCCTCCTTACTTTGCAGCAGCGGGACAAAAGCCGCATAGCTGATAAACCGAGCCCCAGCGTATTGCCATACCTTCTCAAACGAGGCCTGCGATCGGCGCTGCAGCACGGGGTCCTGCAGCAGCAGTATGGATTCCGGGGTTTTCTGAAGTTTCTTCAGCACACGGAGGGCTTGCCGGGCATTGTCCCCGCAGTTCGTGGAGTGGTTCTCCAGCAGGATAGTTTCTGGCGATACCTGCAGATGCTTTGCCAGCAAGTCCTGCAGCATGTCTGCCTCGGGCCTGCCCCCTACAGCCACGTCGTTGTAGCGTGGGTGCTGCCTGATGTTCGCCTCCAGAAAGTGCGTGGAATGCCCGATACCGCCACAGATCATCATCTCCTTTGCCAGCCCAAAGCGGTATGCCCGGGCAGCCTGCTCCGCTACGAAGAGGCTGCTGTTGCCGAGCAAAATCAACAAATCGACCTGCTGCAGGTGGCAATCCGTCTGCAGCGCCTCAGCCGTTAGGTCGCGCAAATCCCGTCTGGCCAGATAGCGGATCAGGGTATTGAGTAGGGAGACGCGGTGTTGGTCTGCCGGTATAGCCATACGGGTTAAAACAGGGTCAGCAGGTCAGCAAACCGGTCGATGTACCGCTCGGTCGCGGGCACCTCCCCGAAGCCGTAACGGGCATATATAAACGGCACGCCCGCTGCCTGACTGGCCTCGAAATCACCCGCTGTGTCGCCCACATACACGGCGGCTTTCAGGTTATTCCGTTTGATCACAGCCTCTATGTTCTCCCCTTTCGGCCTGTGGTTATCCCCGTAACAGGCATGGTCGGTGAAGAAGCGCTGCAACCCGTGAAACGCCAGAAAATCGTCGATGTAGCCCAGCTGGCAGTTGCTCACGATAAAAAGCTTGTACTTTTTCTGGAGCTTCTCCAGCGTTGCCTCCACCCCCTCGTACAGTTTGCCTCCTTTTTCCCGCAGGTTTTCCATCTGCAGGCGGTCGCTGAGTTCTTGCAGGGTTTGGCGCTGCTGCTGGCTCAGTTCCGGGAAGAGCTTCTCGTAAATTTCGTCGTGCGGCATGCCGGCCACCCCGCGCACATCGTCGGCTGTCAGCTTGTGGTCAACAAAATCAAACTGGTCGATGGCGGCGTTCCAGGCCTCGGCAATGGCGGGGGTGCAGTCCCAAAGTGTGCCGTCGAGGTCGAATATAATGGCGTCGGTTGTATGGTTCATATGTCTTTTAACAAGGGGTGTTGCCCGGTATGAAAGTTTGAAAATGTGCCCGCCGGAAGCCGTCGAAGAAGAAATGCGCTCTCATACAGCGGGCCTTCGGGCAAGTAAAGCTGGTTTGGGCGTATACGTCGGCTAGCAAACTGTTTTATACCCTCTCCGCCTGGCTGCAAAGGTAAGCCATATTCCAGAAGCAGCCTTAAGGCATACCGCTTAAAATCAGGAGTCGCTGTTACAGTGCAGCCACCAGTTCCCGTAGCCGCTCCGCGTTTAAAACGGCATTGCCCACTATCGTGTTGTTGAAAAACACCCATACCTCCCGGCCGTCCAGGAGCCAGTCGTGCACCATCAGGGCGTAGCGCTCCAGCTGCTCGTCGGTATAGGCGGAGGCATACAGCTTTTCGTCGCCGTGCAGGCGCAGGTATACCGTGTCGGTGGTCGTGGTTTCGAGGCTTGGGAACCGCTTGCCGGCGCTGAGGATCACCCACGTGATGGCGTGCTCCCGAAGCAGGTTCTGCGCCTCTTCCGTAAACCAAGAGGCGTGCCGTACCTCCAGGGCAAACACAGGGTCAGGGTATCTCGTCCGGAGCATCCCGAAAAAATCTGCGGCCACCCCAAAGTCAAAGTGCAGGCTGCCGGGCAGTTGGATCAGCACCGGCCCCAGCCTGCCCTCCATCGCCAGAAAGCGCGACATGAACTTCTCCAGCGGTTCTTCCACATCTACCAAGCGCCGCTTATGGGTTACCTCCTGATGCATTTTGGCTGCAAACCGAAAGGAGCCAGGGGTTTCTGCCAGCCACTTCGCGATGGTTTTGGCCATCGTAAAATGGTAAAAGCTGCTGTTGAGCTCGGTCGTGTTGAAGCGGGTGGCGTAGTATGCCAGGCGCTCCGCCGATTTCATCCCCTCGGGGTATAGCACGTCCGGCCAGCGGTAGCTCCACCCGGATGTGCCGATGTATAAATTGTCGTTCTGTTCCATAGTTTAAAGCAAGTTTACATTTCGCTGCCAAAAACGAAATATAAATAGGCTCTTACGCAGTACGTGGGCGCGCCTCCGGAGATAAAGTTTTTATTTCCATCGCCTGTTCCCTATATTCGGACAGCTAAACGGCGGCACACTTAACCAACACTCGTGGCAGACATACTGGACATCAAGCATCTCTCCAAGCGCTACGGCTCCATCCAGGCCGTGGACCAGCTATCGATACAGGTGGGGGAAGGGAGCATTTACGGCTTGCTGGGCCCAAACGGCAGTGGCAAAACCACCACACTGGGCATGGTGCTGGATGTGATCCGCCCCAGCTCGGGCAGTTTCACGTGGTTCGGGCAGCCCATCAGCCGCGACACCAAGCGGCGGGTAGGCGCCCTGCTCGAGACCCCTAACTTTTACCCCTACCTCAGCGCCCGCAAAAACATGCAGATTGTGGCAGATATAAAGGGGGTTAGCCCACAGAAAATAAATGCCGTGCTGAAGCTGGTCGGGCTGGAGCTCCGGATGCATACCACTTTCAAGGGGTTCTCGTTGGGGATGAAGCAGCGCCTGGCCATAGCCGCCGCCCTGCTAAACGACCCGGAGGTGCTGGTGCTGGACGAGCCCACGAACGGCCTGGACCCGGAGGGCATCGCGGAGGTGCGCGAGCTGATCCTGAAGATAGCCGCCGAAGGCAAAACAATAATCCTGGCCAGCCACCTGCTGGATGAGGTGGAGAAAGTCTGCACGCACGTGGCGGTGTTGCAAAAAGGGGCGTTGCGTGCCGAAGGCCCCGTCAGCACCATCCTCTCTGCCAAAGACCAGATCATCGTGAGCGCAACAGATATGGCGGAGATACTGCGGGTGCTGCCCCAACTGCCCTTCGTAGAAACCTATACCCCGGAGCGCGATGTGGTATACCTCACGCTGAAAGAGGGGTATGGCAGCGCGGATGTGAACAAGGCCATGTTTGCGGCTGACATCGTCCTGTCGCAGCTCTCGGTAAAGCGCAAGAGCCTGGAGGCGCAGTTTCTGGAAATCATAAAACAACCATCCTGATGAACTTACTCCGCATTGAGCTGCACAAATATATGTCCTACCGCACGGTATGGGTCATCCTGGCGATCTTCGTCTCTGTGTTCCTCCTGATCCTGTATGCCAGCAGCAAAGTCACCATCAACGGCAAGGAACTGGGCGAGGACATGTACCACCTTCCGGAACTCTGGCACCGTCTGACCTATATCGCCAGCTTTTTCAACCTGCTCTTCGGCATACTCCTGATTGTGCTGGTGACTGATGAGTATACCTTCCGGACCCTGCGGCAGCAGGTGATCGACGGCCTCTCGCGTATGGAACTGGTGCTGGCAAAGTTTTACGTGGCGCTGGCGCTCGCGGTCTTTGGCACGTTGCTGCTGTTGGTGCTGGGCCTCTACTTCGGCCTGATATACAGCCCCGACAGCTCCTTCAGCGCTATTTTCGGGCAGATGGATGCGCTCTCCTACTACTTTGTGCAAGCAGTGGGCTACATGACGCTGGCCATGCTCTTTGGGTTTGTGATCAGGAAAAGCGGTTTGGCCATCGTGGCGTTCATCATCTACTCCAAAATCGTGGAGCCGATCATCCAGCTGCGCCTACCCGACACCGTTGACGAGTACCTGCCCATGAAAGTGCTCGGAAGCCTTACCCCGATGCCCGGACAGGACCTGCTCGACCAGCTGACTGCGCCTACCCAGATGCTCTCGCCGGCCTGGGCCGCGCTGCCCGCTATCGGGTACATCGTGCTGTTCTGTCTGCTCAGTTACTATACCCTGAAACTCCGCGACCTGTAGCACTTAGAGTGAGTTGTAGTAGTTGACGATGGCCACCAGCCTGTGGGGATACTCATAGTCCAGGTTGTGCTTTTTCACGAAGCTCTTCACCTTCCTCGACTTTTTGCCGAACAGCCGGTGCAGGTCTTTCCGCAGGTTGCGCAGCGTCACCACTTCCCCGTTGGGGAGCAGCATGTAGTATCGGTTTGGGGCATACCCTAATGGCGTATTGTCCTGCGTGTATGTACTGACGGTACTGAAGCTATGCTGCTGATTCGGCTGGTCAATCGCGTTCGGGTTCCGAATCAACGGCATTTCCCGGCGCATCAGCGTGTAACTGCCCTCGTTTAGCTGCTCAAAAAAAGCTGGCTTTTTAAAATCAGAATGGTCGCGGCCCATGTCCCAGGACAGCGTCCGGAACAGGGTGGTTTTGCCGCTGAGCTGTTCCCTGGTAATAAAATACTGCACATGCACCGGCGTGTAAAAGTTACTGCTGCCGTCGGGTTGCTGCACATAGATCAGGTCCTGTGATCGGTAAAGGGTTAGTGAGCCAGAAACGGTGTCTCCGCTCCAAAGCACCACCTTGCTTCCTGGCCACCACGACGTTTCGTCCCGATTATCCTGGTGCTGCGCCTGCAGCGGAAGAGACATATAAAAAATCAACACTACTGCGCTTATAAAACGCGCTCCAACTCCTAAATTCCCTCTCATCACAAAATAGCGTTATGTGTTCTACATCTTCTTTATCTATTTTTAAGGATTTAACCTGCTAAAGTTTCTTATATACAAAAGTTTATACCTTTAGAACAATAGCGAGCATCTATTTCATAGGAAATTGTCCATCAGCGGTTTAACCTCTTCACGCCCGCACTATCCTGTACAGGGTGTGTTATGCTGATTTTTCACGAAGCTGTGATACAACCATTCTCAATCGACAAGCAGGTATAAACTTACGGTTCAGGAAGTGAAATTATCCTCCTGTGGGTATGGACTCTCTTTGTAAGGGTTAGGGATTGGTTACCACTACTGCACAAGCTCTTATATATGCGCAAAATCTGTTTGATACGGGTATAAATCCTGCAGACAGACGAACCTGCCAGAGTCACGCCGTCATCATGCCACTAATGGGAGTTGCACTAAGAGCATGTTTAAAATTCATCTTTTGGGCTGCAAATTGTTCATAAAGGAACCTGACTTCGCCTTTTTATCACCCCATAGCGCTGCTATGCGGCTCAAAAAACGCTTCGCCAGAACCCTTGCTGAACAATTCTCGCTTCCAAAAACGAAATTTAAACATGCTCTAAAGCAAAAAAGCCCTTTGCCAGGAGCAGTTAGCTGCTGGCAAAGGGCTGTAAAGGCTCGGGCAAGCTTGTGGCAAAGCCCGCGTATATAAGCAGGTATAAATTTCGTTTTTGAGCGCAAAATTTATACCTGCCCGAAGGAAGAACCTTACTGCTGGTTCAGGTTCGATTGGTGCCGGATGGTGTTTGCCTGGTGCTTCACGGTCACGTCTTTCATGATATCGTGGCCCAATTTGTCGCGCTTTGTGGTCAGGTAGCGGTGGTTGTGCTCGTTCGGCGAAATCTCAATCGACACCGTGTCCACAATCTCGAGGCCATACCCCATGAGGCCCGAGCGTTTTTTCGGGTTGTTGGAGATCAGGCGCATTTTCGTCACACCCAGGTCACGCAGAATCTGTGCGCCCACGCCATAGTCGCGTTCGTCCATGGCAAAGCCCAGTTCCAGATTCGCCTCCACCGTGTCGCGGCCCTGCTCCTGCAGCTTGTAGGCTTTCAGCTTATTGATCAGGCCAATGCCGCGGCCTTCCTGGTTCATGTATACCACCACGCCCTTGCCCTCTGCCTCGATCATGCGCATGGCCTCATGCAGTTGGGGCCCACAGTCGCAGCGGCACGACCCGAAAATATCGCCCGTAACGCAGGAAGAGTGCACCCGCACCAGAACCGGCTCGCCTTCCTCCCAGGTCCCTTTCACCAGGGCCAGGTGCTTGGCACCCGAACTGCGCTGCGTAAAGGCATATAGGTCGAAGTTGCCGAAGTCTGTCGGCATCTGCACGGCAATCTCGCGGTCTATCAGGCTCTCTTTCTGCAGCCTGAACTTGATCAGGTCTTTGATGGAGATCAGCTTCAGGTTAAAGCGGTCTGCCACTTTAAACAGATCGGGCAGGCGCGCCATGGTGCCGTCCTCGTTCATAATCTCTACCAGCACCCCGGCCGGCGACAATCCCGCCAGTCGTGCCAGGTCCACAGCCGCCTCGGTATGGCCCGAACGGCGCAGCACGCCTTCTTTCTTCGCTTTCAGCGGAAAAATATGGCCTGGTCTGCCCAGCGCGTGCGGGTCTGTGACGGGATCTACCAGCGCCTGTATGGTTTTGGCCCGGTCGGAGGCGGAGATGCCGGTCGTGCAGCCGTGCCCGATCAGGTCGACAGACACGGTGAACGGCGTGGCGTGCAGGGCCGTGTTGCGCCCCACCATCAGCTCAAGCCCGAGTTCGTCGCAACGCTCCTCTGTAAGTGGGGTGCAGATGAGGCCCCGGCCGTGCGTGGCCATGAAGTTCACAATCTCAGGAGTGACCTTTTCGGCAGCGCAGATAAAGTCGCCTTCGTTCTCACGGTCGTCATCGTCAACTACAATCACCACCTTGCCCTGGCGGATATCCTCAATGGCGGCGGCAATGGCGTCTAAAGGCCTGTCCTCATTTGTTGTATTGGATTCCATGCTATGTATTTTATGCCTGAGTTGCCTGTGCAGCCCGGCGGTTGGTCTGTTAGTAAAGCGCAGTAAAATTAAAAAGTTTAAAGCGCATTCCCTTTTTTTATTTAAACAACAGTTTTGAGGCGGATTTAGTTGAGGCTGGAATTGCGGAAAGGTATAGCCCTGCGGGCAACGCCCCCGCAGGAATTTCATAACCCTGGAAGTTCGCTGCGGAAACTACCTGTTCACCACGATGCCCAGCATGTCGCCGAGCTGGCAGTGCAGGGTTTTGAGGTTTCGGATGAAGGTGAGCTGCTGGATCTGTTCCTGCGGATCGGTGACGAGGCGCAGCTTTTCCATCTCGCCCTTGATCATCAGCTCCACATTACGCCACTTCAGGCGCAGCACGGCGCGCTCGGCCCCGTACGGCAGCAGGTCCGTCTCGCTAGGCACGAAAATGTGGTGCGTTTCCCAGTTATGGCTCAGCTCGTGGGGGTCAGAGAGCAGGTTGGTGGCCTCGGTGCGTATTTCCTGATCGGGGTGGTGCACAAAGTCGTCGGCGGTGGCCAGGGTGCCATCACACAGCTTGTCCTTGATCAGCTCCATCAGGCGGGCGTACAGCGGCGTCCGGAACTCCACATCCTCCAGCTGCTCCAGCATATACTGGCATGTGTTCAGGCCGTCTTCCAGCACGCGATCGGGGTAATTGAGCAGCATGCGCACGATCTCGCGCTCATACCGTTTCAGCATGTCCAGGTCCGACACCGGCTTTTCGGGCTCTGGCTCGGCTATCGGCGCCGTCGGGAAAAACTCCTGCCCACTGCCCCCGCGCTGCGGCTGCTGGCGTTCCTGCAGCTGCATCTTGTTATACTCCGAAATCAGCACCTGCTCGTCGATGTCGAAAATGAGGCTACAGCTGCGGAAGAAGACGGTGCGTTTAATGGCATCCGGGATTTTAGCAATAGAGGCAACCACCTCTTTAATCGCCTCCGCCTTTTTTACCGGGCTGCCTTTGGCCTCGGCGGCGTATAGGCTGGTTTTGAAGGATATAAAATCCTGCGCGTGCTCCTGTATGTAGGCTTTAAACGCCGTGTCGCCCACTTTCTGGATGTATGAGTCCGGGTCCTCCCCTTCCGGGAACGTCACGATATCCACGTTCAGGCCGCTCTCCAGAATCAAGTCGATCCCGCGCAGCGAGGCTTTTATACCGGCGGCGTCGCCATCATAAAGCACCGTGATGTTCTCGGTATAGCGGGCAATGAGCTTGATCTGCCCCTCGGTGAGCGAGGTGCCCGACGAGGCCACCACGTTCTCGATGCCGCCCTGGTGCAGCGACAGCACATCGAGGTAGCCCTCCACCATATAGCACATGTCCTGCATCCGGATTGCCTGCTTGGCCTGGAACAGGCCATACAGCACGTTGCTCTTGTGGTAAATGTCCGACTCGGGCGAGTTGAGGTATTTCGGGCTTTTCTTGTCGTTGGTCTTGAGCGTGCGGGCACCAAAGCCCACCACGCGCCCCGACACGTTATGGATCGGGAACATGACGCGGCCCCGGAAACGGTCGTACTTCTTGCCGTCTTCCTTGGCAATGGTCAGCCCGGTGGCCTCGAGGTATTTCTGCTGGTAGCCTGCCTTGAGAGCCGCATCCGTCAGGTCTGTCCACTCGTCCACGCTGTAGCCGAGCTCAAACTTGCGGATGGTCTTTTCGCTCATCCCCCGCTGCTTCAGGTAAGACTGCCCGATGCCGCCCTGCTCGTGGGTATGCAGGTTTTGCTGAAAATGCTTGTTGGCATAGTCCGAAACGATGAAAAGGCTGTCGCGCTCGCTCTGCTCCCTGGCGTACTCCGGGTTCGGGTTATCTTCCGGCACTTCGATGCTGTACTTCTTGGCCAGGTACTTGATTGCCTCCGGAAAGCTGGTGCCCTCCACATCCATGATAAACTGCACCGAGTTGCCCGCCTTGCCGCAGCCAAAGCACTTGTAGATGCCCTTGGACGGCGAAACGGAGAAAGAAGGCGACTTTTCGTGGTGGAAAGGGCAGCAGGCCCACATGTTCTGCCCCTTTTTCTTGAGCGACACAAAATCGCCGACTACCTCCGTGATGTCGGCTTGAACCAACACCTGGTCAACAACTTCTTTCGGGATCAGTGACATGGGCAAACGATGTTAGCGGAGAGCAAAGATACGGGATTGCTGCTGGTTGATTGCTAGTTGCCGGTTGTTAATTGTTGGGTTGAAAGATGGCTACATAGCTAAAACGCTGTTGGCTACAGAAGGCCATAGCGCTGCAGGATGGTTAAAGCCACAGAAATATGCGCTTTATCGCCGTACTCAACCTTTCAAAATTTTCTCATACAGGCGCAGGTTCTCGGCGTCGAAACATACAAAAATAACCTGCCGCAGGCTGGTATCGTTGTCCCGGATAAAATCATTTACCGCCTGCACGGCCACCTTGGCGGCTTTCTCCTTCGGGTAGCCATACACGCCCGTGCTGATGTTGGGGAAGGCGATACTTTTAAGCTGCTTTTCTGTGGCGATGCGCAGGCTGTTGCGGTAGCAGTTGGCCAGCTGCTGCGGCTCATCCTGCTCGCCGCCGTGCCACACCGGCCCGACGGTATGGATGACATACCTTGCAGGCAGCTTCCCGCCTGTCGTGATGACGGCTTCGCCGGTGGGACAACTGCCCTGCCGCGCCACGATCTTCTTACACTCCGCCAGAATAGCGGGTCCGCCCGCCCGGTGAATGGCGCCGTCCACACCGCCGCCGCCCAGCAAACTGCTGTTTGCCGCATTCACAATCGCGTCCACATCCAGTTTGGTGATGTCGCCCTGCTGTATTTCTATTTTTGTCTGTTCCATGGCATGTCCATTTATACCTAAGCTACGGCAAACCGAGGGCAAAGGCGAAGCGTGCGCGTCGAAAAGAGCAGGTATAGATTTCGTTTTAAGAAGGGAATTCATACATCCCCCTCGGCTGATGGAAAGGCGCTACCCTGTTTTATACCACTTCGCCCACAGCCTAATTACGCTCCTATTGCCTGGTATAAAACTTATACCGCTCCCCGCTTGTTGCACTCTAAAGCCCTTCGCTTATGAATAGCGGTTTTTGTTCGTATCTTTGCGGGGCAAATTGCTAAGCAGTTTAATATATGGCGATCACAAAAGAAGATGTACTAAAAGCGCTCAGCTATGTAGAGGAGCCTGATCTGGGGAAAGACCTTGTCACCCTGAACATGGTGGAGGACGTGCAGGTAAACGGCAAAAGCGTGAGCTTCACCGTCATCCTGACCACGCCCGCCTGCCCGCTGAAAGACCTGATCCGGAACGCCTGCGTCACTGCTATCCATACCATGGTAGACAAAGAGGCTGACGTGACCGTGAACATGACTTCGCGCGTGACCTCAGGCCGCGGCGATACGTCCGAGGTGCTGGGCGGTGTGAAGAACATCATTGCCGTGGCGTCTGGCAAAGGCGGTGTCGGCAAGTCTACTGTTACCTCCAACCTGGCCATTGCCCTGGCGCAGGCCGGTGCCCGCGTCGGTTTGATCGATGCTGATATCTCCGGCCCGTCTATCCCCACCATGTTTGGCGTGGAGCAGGAGCGCCCACAAATGATTCAGGGCGACAACGGAAAAAACTATATCGTGCCCGTAGAAAAGTATGGCGTCAAGATGATGTCGATCGGTTTCCTGACACCTGCGGACGGTGCCGTGGTATGGCGCGGCCCGATGGCCAGCTCTGCCCTGCGGCAGTTTATATCGGACGTAGAGTGGGGCGAGCTGGATTACCTGCTGCTGGACCTGCCTCCGGGCACCTCCGACATACACCTGACCATGGTACAGGCCCTGCCGGTAACCGGCGCCGTTATCGTGACGACGCCGCAGAAAGTGGCCCTGGCGGATGCCGTGAGAGGGCTGCAGATGTTCCGGCAACCGCAGATAAACGTGCCGGTGCTTGGTGTAGTGGAGAATATGGCTTACTTTACACCTGCAGAGCTCCCCGATAACAAATATTATATCTTCGGTGAGGGCGGAGGAAAGGCGCTGGCAGAGAAATACGAAGTCGCGCTTTTGGGCCAGATACCGCTTGTGCAAGGCATCCGCGAGAGCGGGGACGAGGGAACTCCCGTAGTTTTGCAGAACGATTCCCCGGCTTCGGGTGTTTTCAAAGAGCTGGCGCAAGCCGTGGCGCAGCAGGTATCCGTCCGGAATGCCTCGCTGTCCAAAACAAAACCTGTTGAAATTAAAAGCTAAAAGATAATGGCAGCCATAAACGTAGATCAAGATTTCATGCTCCGTGTAGAAGGTGCCCTCGACCAGATCAGGCCATACCTCGAAGCAGACGGAGGCAATGTAAAAGTGCTGGAGATAACAGACGATATGGTGCTGAAACTAGAATTGCTGGGCGCCTGCGGCTCCTGCCCCATGTCTACCATGACACTGAAAGCTGGCGTAGAGCAGTCGGTGCTGAAAGCGGTGCCGGAGATCAAATCTGTGGAAGCCGTGAACATGATGCCGCTTTCGGTATAGATTCGGTAAAAAACCTTTGTTGAAGCGGGTGTGGTGTAAAGCCATACCCGCTTTTTTTTTCGCCTGATCCATACCTCCGCTTTGTCAGGCCTTTTCAAGTGGACTTAAACCCCATAAAAGCCTTTCCCATCCGGGCAAAAAAACTATATTTACATACTGAACCTCTTGCACGGACAACATGATACGAGCGAATGATCCGCATCTCCATTCCTGGATAGAGATAGCCCCCGAAAGTGACTTCCCTATCCAAAACCTGCCATTCGGCATTTTCAGCACCCCAGACAGGGACCCGCGCGTGGGGGTGGCCATCGGGGAGTATATCCTGGATCTGTGCGTGCTGGGCCGACACAACTTCTTCGAGCTGATTGACTTCGACCCAAACGTGTTTCACCGCCCTGTCCTGAACGACTTTATCGCGATGGGAAAACCTGTCTGGCGGGCGGTTCGCAACCGGGTGTCGGAGTTGCTGCGCAACAACAATGAGGAGATCAGCGGGGACAGTGAGTTGATTCGGGAATGCCTGGTGCTGCAGAGCGAGGCCACGATGCATATGCCCGTAAAAGTACCGAACTATACCGATTTTTACAGTAGCCTGGAGCATGCCACCAACGTGGGCACCATGTTCCGCGACCCGGAGACCGCGCTCCTACCTAACTGGAAACACCTGCCTGTCGGCTATCATGGCAGAGCCTCCTCCATCGTGGTATCGGGCACACCTATCCACAGGCCCAAAGGGCAGACAAAGGCAGCAGATCAGGATACCCCGACCTTCGGACCTTCCCAGCAACTAGACTTTGAGCTTGAGGTAGCCTTCATCACTGGCAAGGAAACGCCTTTGGGGCAAAGCATCACGCCCTACGAGGCAGAGGAGTATATCTTCGGGCTTGTATTGTTCAATGACTGGTCGGCACGGGACATACAGACATGGGAATACGTGCCGTTGGGGCCATTCCTGGCGAAAAGCTTCGCTTCTTCTGTTTCTCCCTGGGTCGTCACCCTGGATGCGCTGGAACCATTCCGGGTGAAGGGGCCGGAGCAAATCCCCAAGCCGCTGCCTAACCTCGAAGCCCTCGGAAACCGGAATTACGACATCCACCTGGAGGTTCTGCTCCAGCCACAGCACAAAGCGGCCAGCACCATCAGCCACACAAACTTTAAACACATGTACTGGAGTATGGCACAGCAGTTGGCCCACCAGAGCAGCAATGGCTGCAATATAATGGTCGGTGACCTCTATGCCTCGGGCACAGTCAGCGGGGCGCGGCAGGAGGCCTATGGCTCAATGCTGGAACTGACATGGCGCGGCACACAACCGCTGCAATTGCCAGATGGCTCGGAGCGCCAGTTCATCCAGGATTATGATACCGTGATTATGCGGGGCCATTGCGAACTCAACGGCATCCGGGTAGGCTTTGGCGAAGTGAGGGGTCAGGTGTTGCCAGCTATACAGCATTAAGGTTTTTCCGCTGTTTTTGTGAGGTATAGACTTGGGGGGTATAGAAAAAAGCCTCTGCCCGCAGTGCTAAAACAGAGCGGACAGAAGCTTTCTGAAAGGGAGAATTCTGTAATAACAGGCTTTCGCTGGTGTGATTAAAGGCCTTTGTAGTGCATGGCAGCATCAAGCTCCTCAAATCTGGAGTTTTTGCTGATGTACTCCGGCACCATTTCTTTCATCTTTTTCACGAAGCGGTAATCGTCGTTGCTCTTGTTGAGGCTAAGCAACTCTTTCACGTCCAGCTCCACTTGCGCATATTTATACTTTCTCACCTTTGAGATTTTGATCTTATGGTGATGCGTGGGAATGGTGAGTTCTTCCTTGTTGAGAAGCTCTTCGTACAGTTTCTCCCCTGGCCGTAGGCCTGAGAATACAATCTCTATATCAACACCGGGCGTTAGTCCGGCCAGTTTCACCATCTTGTGGGCAAGGTCAATGATTTTAACCGGCTGGCCCATGTCGAAAACGAATATCTCGCCGCCATTCCCCATGGTACCTGCCTCCAGCACCAGCTGCACGGCCTCCGGGATCGTCATGAAGTAACGCGTGATTTCAGGGTGTGTCACCGTTATGGGGCCGCCTTTCTCCAACTGGGCACGGAAGTGCGGTATAACGGAACCATTTGAGCCCAATACATTCCCGAAGCGGGTGGTTATAAATTTGGTTTTAGGCATAGTGGCAGCATTCAATCCGCGCATATCGGCATCTATCAGATTGACGCTGTTAAGCGACTGAATATAAATCTCAGCGATTCGCTTGGAGGCACCCATTACATTGGTCGGGTTGACAGCCTTATCTGTGGAGAGCATCACAAATTTCTCAACATCACAGCTGATAGCCAGATCCGCGAGGTTTTTTGTACCGAGAATGTTTGTCAGGATCGCCTCCGAAGGGTTGTTTTCCATCATAGGCACATGCTTGTAGGCGGCGGCATGATAGACCACCTGAGGGCTGTATGCTTTGAAGAGTTTATACATCCTGTCGAAGTCACGGATATCGCCGATGCAGATTTTGATTTCTACAGATGGAAACTTCTCTTCCATCTCCAGTTGCATCTGGTGCAGGGGAGACTCCGCCTGATCGCAGATCACCACCATCTCAGGGCCACAGCTCAGCACCTGCCGCACAATTTCAGAGCCAATGGATCCGGCTCCCCCGGTTACCAGCACGCGCTTGCCTTTCAAGTCGTTGGCTACCTTCAGATTTTCCAGGTTAATCATTGGCCGCTGCAGCAAGTCCTCGATCTTCAGGTTCTTCAGCTGGTTCAGCTTCAACTGCCCGGACATCCACTGTGCGGTTGGCGGCACGGTCAGTACTTTTATGTTCAGCTCGAGGCACTTGTCGATCAGTTGCTTTCTGGCCCCGGCCTGCAGGTCCTCACTCATCATGATCAGTTTGTTCACCTGCGCCTTGCGGTGCAGCTTCTCTATTTCGCTGGTATGGTAGATCCGAATCTGGTGGATGCTTTTGTTTCCTTTGGAGCGATCTTCGTCTATAAATCCGGCGATAACGAATTTCCCCATTCCACTAGACTCCAAAGCTTCCTTTACCAGAATGGAGCTGCTGTTTGCGCCATAGATAAGCACACATTCTTTCTTGTCTTTAGTATTTCGCTTCACAAAAAAAAACAGACTTTTAGTGCCTATTCTTAGCATGATGAGCAGCGATGATGAGATGAAGAAGTTTACCAGCAGCACAAGGTATATGTTGTTGGACTCGATGTTATAGATAGGCGCAACAGCCAACGCGACAACGGCCCCATATAGCACGCTGGATGACAGAACCGCCACGAATATGCGGTAAATATCAACCATACTGGAATAGCGAATCAGTCCGGTATGCAGCCGCATAAAGTAAAAAATACCGACAGACACGACGCCATACAAACAGATAAAAATCAGAAAATGACCTTTAAGGATTTGATTGAATTCGAATTGCCAGATAAGGAAATAAGACAGGGCAAAAGACCAACTTGCAATCACTTGATCGATGAGCAGGATTATCCAGTTGGGAAGGGAGTTTTTCAGTAGAAAAATTTTCATACTATTTCGCTTAAATCATTTTGTTTTGCCTTCGCAAAAACATAACAAGATTTATAATTCTTATGACTATTTTTAATTGGTTTTCTATATACGCCAACAATTAGAAAATGTCATATTTTTTTTAATATTATATATTTAAATTATAAGTATATAATAAAATGGGCCTTTTTAGCCTCTACGGGCATCATTTTTTACTCAATGCTTAAAAAAAAAACGTCTCATTATGTCTAAACGTGCATAGAAAAGACTAATTATATATATAATTCATTATATTTTATTTTACATATATTACCACTGTCAACCTGTTTCCTTGTTTTGGTTTTGGCAAAAGCATAAACTGCACTGAAACTTATTAGTTTCAAGCCATTTAACAGGGTTCCATACCGCTCCACAGATGCGCGCAACGCACCTTATACGTTGCATGCATCCAAAAGAATACACTTTAACACAAATGAGTAAAATAACCTGGGATATGATGAGGATGGTTACAAAATAAACTTAGCCTGATTACCCAAGGCTAAGTTTAAAAGAGAAAATAGCTCACACACATTGGGACGCAGTTCGCTACTGGGTATCAAAGCAGTTTAATGGCTATGAAGGCTATTTAGCGCCTGATCGAGAACAGGCCCCCACACGCTAGGCTACTACCCCTGGGTTCAGGCATTCTTGCAATGCCTGCATTACCCTGCTTAGGTCCACCTCCGACAGATTTGAGCCGGAAGGCAAGCAAAGGCCTTTTTCGAAAAGACGCTCACACGTACCGTCACCATAGAAAGGCGTTCCGGCAAACACGGGCTGTAAGTGCATAGGCTTCCAGAGAGGCCTTGCCTCAATGTTTTTCTTCTCCAGGGCCAGCCGGAGCGTTTCCCGGTCTACGGTAGCGCCATTGTGGTCGTTGACGAGAATCGCGCTTAGCCACCTGTTGGAGTAGTAGTCTTCATTTGGCTCCTGCTGCAACTGCACGTCTGGCAACAGTCGGAATGCCTCTTTATACCTCTCAAAGTTCTTTCGGCGTTGCTGCACCCTTAACGGAAGCACTTCCATCTGGCCACGGCCTATGCCTGCACATACGTTACTCATACGGTAGTTATACCCAATGTGGGAATGCTGATAATGAGGGGCGGCGTCGCGGGCCTGTGTGGCCAGAAAGCGGGCTTGCTTGATCCATTCCTCGTTGGCAGACACAAGTGCCCCACCACCTGAGGTGGTGATGATTTTGTTGCCGTTAAAGGAAAGGATACTCAAGGCGCCAAAGGTGCCCAAAGCACGGCCTTTATACATCGACCCCAGGGCCTCGGCTGCATCTTCAACAACTGGTATCGCATGCTTGTCTGCCACCGCCATGATGCGGTCCATGTCGGCGGGCATGCCATACAGGTGCACCACGATAATGGCCTTTGGCTTGGTGCCTTTCCGAATCCGATCCTGAATGGCCGCCTCCAGAAAATCGGGAGACATGTTCCAGGTTTGGGCTTCGCTGTCCACGAATATGGGCGTGGCTCCCTGGTAGGCAATAGGGTTTGCTGAGGCCGAAAAAGTCATGGACTGGCACAACACCTCATCTCCTGCCTGTATGCCGAGCAATATCAGGGCAAGGTGCAGGGCCGCGGTGCCCGAGCTGAGGGCGGCCACATGCGTGCCCTGCCCCAGGTATGTTGCCAGGTCATTCTCAAACCCGTCTACGTTTGGGCCCAGCGGCGCGATCCAGTTGGTGTCGAACGCCTCTTTTACAAAGTTAAACTCATTCTCGCCCATGTGCGGGGAGGACAGCCATATTTTCTGATCCATTCTTTCCTGTGTTATGCGTGAAACTTTATCGGCCTTGCGGGCACGCCCACAGCCGTACAATGGGCGGGCAATGATTTGACGACCACGGCCCCAGCCCCTATGATGGTATGACTCCCCACCTCTGTGTGGTTGATTAATTTAGCGCCAGTGCCAATGTAAACTCCTTTTCCTATTTTAACTCCTCCCGAGATGTTTACACCCGGCATGACAGAGGTATAATCTTCAAGTATGGCATCGTGGCCGACAGTGCAGGCCAGGTTCAGGATCACGTGCCGCCCCAGCCTAATATTTACTGTAAGCAGGTTTCCGGCAGTTATGATGCTTCCTTCACCGATGTCCAGGTACTGACTGTTTCCCATCAGCACATTGGGATGCACCAGCACAGGATAATATACCTTCGGGTTGCTTATTTGCGCATGTATACGCATTTTGATGCCGGGGTCTCCGATTGCAAGCAGCAAGCCGGTGGTTTCTTCTAACTTATTTACCTCTGCCACGCCACCCAGGCTGGGATACCCGTTAACGATTGCGTTTTTGGCTACGCCATCGTCAAAGAATCCGATCAACTGCCAGGCAGGGGCTGATGCGTTGATTTGTTCAATGAGCATGGCAACCTCTTTACCGAACCCTCCGGCACCAAAAACAGCTATTCTTTTCATAAAACCCGTTAACAGATGCTACACTAAGTAGATCCTGCTAAATAAAGCAACAAAAGCCGGATTGCCGAAAAGTATAATATCTTTTAATGGTTGCTTCAGGCCTAAGCTACGTATGGTGCGACTTGCCGTAACCTTCTGTCACACGCAAATTATTCGCCTTCGGCAAATACAACGCGCCATACCTTCTAAAACTCAAGCTTAACCTACGCTCTTCAGAGCCACATAATCACTATGGTATTTCACAGGCTTCGCAGGAACCCCAACTGCTGTGCAGTTTGCCGGAATTTCCTGGGTTACCATACCCATGCCACCTACTATACTGTTCTCCCCTACCCGGGAGCCCTGCACGGTGGCGGCGTTTATACCCATTTCCACACAGTTCTCTAAAACAGTGAAACCGCCCAATGATACTCCCGGTGCCAGCGTGGCGCATCTCCCGATACGACAGTCGTGACCGATTGCACAGTTCATGTTGAGGATCGAAAAATCAGCCACACTGGTGTTGTAGTTTATGGCTACCCCAGGGTATATAATCACGCCTTTGCCAATCCGGATGTTGTTGGAGATCCATACATGGCTGGAAACGAACGACGGGAAACTTATAGTAGAGAAAGCGCTTAATTTGTCGAGGATGTTTTTCCGGATTCTGGGATTTGATACGCAAACCACCACCGCCACTTCCGCGGCATACTCGCTAATCTTGTCGATGCTCCCGAGAACCGGATAACCAAAGAGCACTTTCCCGCATTTCTGCGCGTCATCGTCCAGAAAACCCTCTATCGCATAGCGCTCTCCTGTAAACTCCTCCAGGTTGTTGGCGATAAACCCGCCGACATTGCCACACCCGATTATGAGTAATTTTTTCATAAAACTATATCTGTAACTGTATTTGTACAGCATCCAGCCCCACACAACGTTTGGTGTTTGGGGTCAGGGCTGATTTTAGTTGATCGGAGCGGCTTTTTCCTGCTCTAACCGGCTATTGCCTTTGAAAGGCGGCATGGTCACGCTCTCCGTCGAATTCACGCCCTCGCTCTTCATCACTTTCAGGAATGTCTTATACAGAATCTCGAGATCGAGCTTAAAGGATTGGTGTTCGACATACCAAACATCGTATGCAAACTTCTGCTCCCAACTGATGGCGTTGCGGCCGTTTACCTGTGCCCACCCCGTGATACCGGGTTTTACCTCATGCCGCCTCGCCTGTGCTGCCGAATACAGCGGCAAATACTCGACCAGCAGCGGCCTTGGGCCCACCAGGCTCATGTCCCCTTTCAGCACATTCAGCAGGCCCGGCAACTCGTCCAGGCTGCTTTTCCGCAGGAACTTGCCGAAAGGAGTTAAACGGTCTTTGTTCGGCAACAGGTTCCCCTGCGCGTCTCTGGCGTCGGTCATCGACCGAAACTTATACATGCGGAACACTTTGCCATGCAGCCCTGGCCGCTTTTGGCTGTAGAGCACAGGGGATCCCATAAATACGGCCACCATCACCGACACCACCCCAAACAAGGGCAACAGCACGAGTAGCAGCATGCCGGCAACAACTTTATCAAAGAGTGATTTTAGCATTCTACCAGTTCGTCTTTTTTCAAGGATTCGTGCTTATCCATAACCAGCGCCTCCAGCAGTTCTTTTGCCAATTTCTTTCTGTCAAATTCTCTTTCAGCCAGCATCCGGGCATTTTCTCCCATCTCAGGAAGTTTTTCCTTGTTGTGGTACATCTCAATCAACGCATTGGCAAAGGCCTCGGCATCGTTTGGCGGCACGACAACCCCGCAGTTGTTCTCCTGGATCATACCTGCCAGCCAGCCGGGGTAGTTGTTCAGTATCGGCATCCCCATCGATATATAGTCGAAGAACTTATTGGGAGAGGTGCCATAGTAAAACGCCTTTATGTTTGCCAGCAACATCAGTCCCACATCGGCAGCATGCAGGTACGTAATCAGGTGTTGTTTGGATACCGGATCCAGGAAAATGCAGTTATGGAGTTGCTGTCCCTTGGCGCGTTGCATCAAACGGTCTTTCTGCATGCCGTCTCCCACAAAAACCAGCTTTATCTTATCGCCATACCCCTTTTGCTTGAGCACCTGAGCGGCATCCAACGCGGCATCCAAGCCGTTGGCAATGCCATGCGCACCCGTGAAGATGGCCACAAAGTCGTCTTCACGCACCATCGGTATTTTCGTCTTCGGCTCCCGGCCAGGCACCAGAAAGTCAAGGTCGCAGCCGTTTGGCACCAGGTATACCGGTTTGCTCTTGTCATTCAGCTTTGCCCGGATTCCCTCCTGTATGCCAGGCGAGAGGGCCACGCAAGCGTCTGCCTTGTTGTAAGACATGCGCTCCAGCACACCCATGGCCCACAAGGTCAGCTTGTTCGTGATCACGCCCATCTCCCGAGGCAGTTCTGGCCACAGGTCGCGCACCTCAAACACGAAGCGCTTCTTCTTGCCAAGCATCTTCATGAAGATGCCGGGTATACCGGCCGTCAGGGGTGTGGATGTCGCAAAGGCGATATCGAAATCCTCCTGAAGCGCCACTTTGATGCTCTTGAAAGAGAATGAGAGAAAAACCATTGCCCGCTGCAAAAAGTTGAGCCGGTTGGAGTAGTTCAGGTTAAACTCGATTAGGTCGATGCCCTCTACGCTACCGCGCCTTTTGCCGTTCACGTAGGGCCCGGAGAGGGGCGACTTGATCTTGTCAGACAGGCCATACACCATGGTTACCTGGTGTCCCTGTTCCACAAAGTACTTGGCCATCTCGTAGGAGCGTGTTCCCCCCGACCCTTCCCGGGTTTTAAAGTACTGATGAAAATAAAGTATCCTCATAAAGCTATGTTGTTTGTACTAGGGTTTGTATATGCCTGTTCTCTGTGGTTACCGCAACTTGGGTGCAGGCCTCTTTGGTGCCGTAGTGCGTCGAGCGCCAGCCGGTTTCGGTGGTTCGGTCGGCTTCGTTGGTCAGTACCCGCAGGTCTGCCTGTTCGGGGTAAGCGGTATGCCACAGCTGCTTGATCATGTGTTGCGGCGGCAGGCCCTTTACCTCGTCCGTCACGAGCCAGGTGTTGGCCCCTTTTTTCTTTTGGACGGTACGGGTATGGCGCACGTTCCTGGCAAGGTGGCCGAAAGCCCTGATGGTGCCCTCGAAGGTATAATACTCGTCGTTTTCTGTAAGCTTAACGTCTTCTGCCTCTGACCAATGGTACCAGATAAACCGCTCTCCCATCAGCATCTGATCCAGATCGTCCACGATTACGGTGTTGTGCGATTGCGTGCCCTTGAAATAGCGCTTCAGGTCCTTGGACGTGTTGTATTTATAACTCCCCGCGTCGTGTAGCAGGTTCTTCTCCCCCACCCATACATCCAAGTGCAGATTATCGGCGTGGCTGGGCCTGTTCCTGAATTTGGCGCATCGGATCAGGCTCAGGCTCTCGTTGTCGCGGATCAGGTAATACCCACCCACCGGAAACGACACGAAACCCTGGGTTTGGTTTAACACCGCAAAACGCGTTGCTTTTTGTGGCCGGATGCCATACCAGGCGGCATCCTCCTCCCATACCCCCGTGCCACTGTACAGGTTCTCCCCGGTCAGCAGCAGGTGGAGCGAGTTCAGCTGTGGCCTGTAGTCATTGTAGTCGCTGTCTGTAAACTGGAAGAAAAGCGCCCCGTCGTTTGCACCAAGGTTAGGAAGCTTGCCGGTGGTGAGTTGCTGGCACTGCAGCAGAAAATTCACAGACTTATAAGCGGCCTCGTAGGCGCTCCCTGCCAAAGGATTTCCGTTTTTTTCAGTTAGGGCCAGCACCAGCGTCAGCACTTGCACCACCACACGGTGGTAGTTCATGCTGTTCTGCAGGAAAGTGCCGTCTTCGTATATCTGGTAGCTGATTTCCTCTTCCAGCCAGCGGCGCCCTTCCTTTGCCCACTGCTTTGTTTGCGGTATGTATGGAAATAGAAACGCAGAGAGGCAAAGCAGCGATGTCTCCGTGATCGCGTGGTTGTTGCGCACGGCTATCCGCGAGAAATCGATGTGATGGTATACATGGTGCAGCTGCCAGTATATATAATGCTGATAGTCACGCCATCTGTCTTCTGTCAGGGCCGGAGAGTGCCGGTAAAAATGCAGGGCATAGCTCCAGTTGAACAAACGCAACGAGATTTCCTGAGAGCACCTGTAGTTCGGGCCGCAGTTGATGGGGTTTGCCCTGATCCAGCTGTCCAACTCCGCGAACACCCATTCGGCGCTGTCCTGCTCAAAATGGTAGTCGTAGCGCAGGATGGTATGCAGGTAACTGAACCTGGACTTCTCCCATACATACTTTATGTCTCCGGCCGTAGAGCTCAGGTCGCTGATCTGGGACCAGTGCCGCGTGTTGTCGTAAGTAAAGCCCGAGTCCGGGTTTGTCAGCCAATCGTAATCTTTGCCAAGGTCAATCTCCAGTGAGCTGAAAAAAGTCAGCCTGCCCTCCAGTATGGCAGCAGCCTTCTGCTTCAGCTGGGGCGTCGGTTTCTTCTTCAGCCTGATATCCTTTCTGTCTGAGAAAAGGAACGTGCCTGCATCTGCGCGCCACTGCACCAGAGGCACGAATGTCTTCAGCGGCTGGTTCTCCGGGAACCTACGCTTCAAAACACCCGCCTTCTTCTCAAGTTCGTGCCGTACCCTGTAGGCCACATAACGCGGCCCCATGTTCTTAAGAAGATGTACTACCCCTGTACCGATATTTACCATTGTACTGATTTGTGCGAAACTGTGATTTTTTTGCTGCAAGTGGTGCGGTATACCCGCATACCCCGGCGCTGCGATTATCCGGTACCTGGCTCTGGCGCTTCAACAATTGCTTACACGCCAGTTAAACCATCAGACCTAATCGGGTTATGCCAAAGCGGCTTTTTCAGGTTGGTGCAGGCGCAACAGAGCCTCCACAATGCGGCCCGCTGTTTTGCCGTCCCAGAGCTCCGGGATACCGCCTTTTTTCCAATTGCCTGCAAAAAGCACTTCCAGAGCGTCTTTCAGTGCCTCAGAATCTGTCCCGAGTAGTTCGTTGGTGCCTATTGTGCACGTCTCCGGCCTTTCCGTGGAGGTGCGGAGCGTCATGCAAGGCACTCCCATCACTGTAGTTTCCTCCGTGATGCCGCCAGAGTCGGTGATCACACCCTTAGCATGCTGCACCAGGTAATTGAACTCCAGGTAGCTTAGCGGCTCCACGGCTTTCACATGGTTAGTCGTGATGCCAAATTTTTCCATGTTGTTGCGGGTGCGCGGGTGCACAGGGAAAATAACGGGCAGCTGCTCGGTGCCTTTCTCCAGCACATCCAGCAGTCTGGCAAGCTGCTCCGGCTCGTCCACGTTGGAGGGTCGGTGCAGGGTCATCACCAGGTATTCTTTTTTCTTCAATCCCAGCTCGTCCCAGAACTGCGGTGCCCGGAACTTGGGCTGCTGCTTCAGCAGGGTGTCGATCATCGTGTTGCCGACGAAGAAAATCCTGTCCCGGCCAATACCTGCCTGCAGCAGATTTTGGTTGGCCACCTCCGAGGTGGTGAAAAAATAGTTGCTGATACTGTCCGTCACCATGCGGTTTATCTCCTCGGGCATACTCCAGTCGCCGGAGCGTATGCCGGCCTCGACATGCGCAACGGGCACACACAGCTTTTGCGCAGTGATCGCGCAGGCCATGGTAGAGGTAACGTCACCGACCACAAGCACGAGGTCCGGGCGATGGCTCAATAACTCCTGCTCGAAGCGAACCATTATGGCTGCCGTTTGCTCGGCTTGTGTTCCGCCGCCAGCCTCCAGGTTCGTGTCCGGCTCCGGGATACCCAGTTGCTCAAAAAAGTCGCCTGACATTTTTTTATCGTAGTGCTGGCCCGTGTGCACCAGTCTGTAAGATATAGCGTGGCCCTGGTCACCTGCTTTCTTAATCGCCTCGATGATAGGGGCAATTTTCATGAAGTTGGGTCGGGCACCGGCAATGATCGTTACAAGCATAAGAATAGGTTTTAAGGATGATACATTAGGTATAGCAAGCGCGAATTGATCAGACTGCCAGGGTTTCTTTCAAGGCTTCCGACACAGGAGTTGCGGCAGGCTGGGTGTCTAATGCCACGTTGGCCCACCCTCCGGTCTTCAGGCTCTGGATCGCGGCAATGCTTGCCAACGACACGTTCACGATCTCGTCAAACGGTATAAGCGGCTCGCCGCCGTTTTTCAGGGCCTCAACCAATTTCGTAAACTGGTAGCGGTGGCCTTTGTCCTGGCCGGTTTTCAGCTTCGAGAAGCCCCTGAAACCGTAGCCCTCCGTTTTGCGGAAGTTGTCCATAATCAGGGTGCGACCCTGCGAGTACAACTCCACGCGCTCCTTGGAATAGCTCTTGTGCCCGTTCGCAAAATAGTTGACCACGCCGTTGGAACCGTTCTCGAACTGCACCAGGATACTGGCGTTATCGGTGTTCTCCGCAGGGTTCTTCCCGAGGGCATTCATACATACAGACTTAATTTTGCTCCCCGTAAGGTATACCATCAGGTCAAGGTAATGGCAGGCCTCCCCGATAATGCGCCCGCCACCCGACTGCATGTCGTGCACCCAAACATTGTCAGGGATATACCCGGCGTTCATGGTGGCCACGATGTTTATCGGATCCTGTGCGTTGCCGATGAGTTCCTTCATCTTGCGGATATGCGGCGAGAACCTTCTGTTAAAGCCCACTGAGAGCGTCAGGTTTTTCTGCGCGGCGTGTTTCTGGTAGGCGGCCACCACATCCTGCAGTTGCTTCTGCGTCAGGGCCAGCGGTTTCTCCACAAACACGTGCTTGCCTGCCTCAAGGCTTTCCTGTACCATAGCAGCATGCAGCCCATGGCGCGTGGTAATCATCACAAGGTCCACCTCCGCGTCTTTCAGCATCTCTTTGTAATCGGTGGTGCTGTGCGTGAAGCCGTGTTTCTTGGCCAGTGCGGTGCCTGTTACGCCTCCGGCGCTAGCAATGTACTTAAAGTTCGCCCCGGTGTCTTTCATCGCAGGCAACATGGTCATCTTGGTAAAGTTACCGGCCCCGATGATGCCCACCACACCCTTTGCCCCGGCGAAACTTCTGTCGCCAAGCAGCACAGTGGCACTCAAATCCACCTCTCCGCTTCCGGGGTAGGTAAGGATAGACGCTATCGCACGGCTCTTGCCTATCTCCCCATAAATCTTGTCGTATTCCTGGATCGGGATTTTCTCTGTTATCAGCGATTTTACCTCGAGATTACCGCTGGAAATGGCGTGCAGTATGGTTTCGAAGTTTCTTTTCTCGGTCCAGCGCACAAAGGCCAGCGGGTAGTCCTGCCCCCGCTGCTCATAGCTCTCATCATACCGGCCTGGCCCGTAGGAGCAGGAAACCTGGAAGGTCAGTTCTTTCTCGTAGAACTCTGCGCGGCTGATATTGAGCCCAATAACGCCTACCAGCACAATGCGGCCGCGTTTGCGGCTCATTTGCGCTGCCTGCGAGATAATGTCGTTAGACTTGGCAGATGCCGTGATGATCACGCCGTCTGCCCCTACCCCGTTAGTCTCGTTCTCGATAAACTTCACTACATCGGTGGTGCGCGGATTGACCGGTATGATCCCCTTTGCCTTGGCAATGGCGAGCTTCTGGTCATCCAGGTCAACGCCTATCACTTTACAGCCGTTCGCCTTCAGGACTTCTGCTGTCACGAGTCCGATCAAGCCCAGTCCCGTCACCACAATGGTCTCTCCGAATGTCGGGTTCAGCAACCGGATTCCCTGCAGGCCGATAGAGCCGATCACGGTAAAGGCCGCCTCTTCGTCGCTCACATTGTCGGGTATGGCGGCCACCAGGTTCTTCGGGATGCACACCACTTCGGCGTGCGACCCGTTTGAGGCAACGCGGTCGCCTACCTTGAATTCGCTGACGCCCTCACCCACGGCGATGACCCTGCCCACGTTGCAGTAGCCTAACTGCAGTGGCTGCTCCAGTTTATTAAACACAGTCTCCAGCGTGGGCATGAGGCCATCAGACTTCACCTTGTCCAGCACCTGCTTCACTTTGTCTGGTTGCTGACGCGCTTTCTCCAACAGGTTTGCCTTCCCAAACTCCACTAGCATGCGCTCTGTCCCTAACGATACCAGCGAGCAACTCGTCTGGATCAGCACATAGCCTTTTCTTACTTGTGGGGCAGGTATATCGGCTAAAGTCGTCTCGCCGGTCTTAAACGACTGTATGATTTGTTTCATAAGTTATACTAAATATCGTTTCTTTCTAAGAACTCTTACGCACCTTTAAAATTGCCCTTATAGGCGTCAATCCATTTATCTATGTTGTTGTTGATCGAAAAATGCTGCTCGCAAAGGTTGAAGGCATTTTCCCGCATCGCCTGATACTGGTTTTGTGGCAAGCTTATTATTCTGTTCAAAGCATCGGCGAGTTCGCTCACCTGGTTAGAGACATGGTATCCTGCATCGCTTTCCTCAAGAATGCCCCAGGGCGTGTTTTTTGAGGCGATTACAGGGGTGCCGAAATTGAGGGCCTCTATAATGACATTGCCAAAATTCTCGGTGTGTGAGGGCAGTACCAGGCAATAAGACTCGGCATATGCGTTGCTCTTTTCCTTGCCAGTTAAATGGCCGGCAAAATGTACCTTGTCGCGCAGGCCGCTCTTTTCCACCAGTTCCTTCAGGCTGTTGAGATACCCCGCGTTTTCGGGCGCGCATTTGCCCACGATCTTGAGGCTATACCCCTTCGTATTGAACTCTTCGGACATAGCAACGGCCTGTATCAGATTCTCTATCGCCTTGATTGGGTGTATCCTCCCCATAAAAAGGATTTGCTTCTTGGTGTCGACGGCTAGCCTGTCTTCCAGAGAGCAGTAGTTCGGGAACTCAAGCACTTTCACCTTGCCAAACACAGCCATAATCTCCTCTGTCTCCTTCGGAGAGGTGGAGTGAAAGACTACCCTGCCCTTTAATCTATTAATCAACTTCAGGATTAGCTTCTTTTTTATAGACGAATAGCGCAAAGCGTCGGCAGAGCATTCCCCCCTTGGCGACCAGATCCAGTTACGGCCCTGCAGATACAGGTATATCGCCAGCAGGAACGAAGGAAAGTAAAACAAGCTTGAAAGGTGGATGATATCAGAACGCTTCGTGGCGTTTATGGAGTTGACGAAAGCCTTATACCTGCTGCTGCAGTACCTGACATCCCCAAACCCCATGTTTGTCCATTTGTCGGACGGAACGGGGCTTTGTTCAGTGATACCCCTGTTTGTCGTCAGGATGGTTACTGCCACGTCGTTTTCCACAAGCGCCTTGGCATGCCAGTACAGGGAGTTGCTTGGCCCGCCAGTTTGCGCTGGGAAAAATGATCCTGAAGAAAGAAATACGTTCATTTTAATCTGTTTTGTATGCTTCGCTTATTACGATGCCCTTCGCCACAAATAAGCTGCCTGACTTGTGGCCCCTATTGTGTTTGCAGGTAATATGCCTCCTTGTTTTAGTTGCATCGCCATACCTCGCTTTCAGGAGGTATGCGTGTAATAGATCGCTTCTTTAAAAGCGTCAACCATCTGAGATATCTTTCGCTTCTCGGCATAGTGCCCATAGGCAGTGTGGCCCATTTGCCTATACATACCACCTGTTGTTATTTTCACCAGTGCCTGAGCCAGTTCAGCTACTTTGGGCTCAGTGAGCAAGCCAGAAATCTCGTTGTCGATGTTATGGTACTCCGGGGCATGATGGTCGCCTTTGTAGGTAACGACCGGCACTCCGTAGGCAAAACTATGAAGCACTCCCAACCCGACGTGGCCCGGGGAAACATAGGCATAGGCTTTGGAAAAATGAGCCTTAAGTTCCTCCGCATCGGTCGTTCCCGCCACAAAGTCTACAGAACTGGCAATCTGCAATTCCTGGGCCTTTGCTTTCAAGCTCTTCAGATGGTCTCCATCCCCGATCACCGTAATCCGGGTTCCGGCGGGCAACTGGCTTTTGGCCATCGCGAAAGCTTCCAGCAGGTCCTCCACTTTTTTTCGGGCCTGGATTCTGCCAACATAGATAAAACTGTTTTTTGGCAGCGCAGAAGTATCACTGCTATTGGGCACGTGCTGCGTGTTGTTGGCGATAAACACTTTCTGCGTATCAATGCCGAGCTTTACCAATTCGGCCTTTCCCTTCTCATCGTAGGTAATCACGGCTTTTGCCCTTTTCCCCAGCGTCCGCCTAACTATATTGAGCATACCGGATTTTCCTTTGCCGTGCCCCCAGAAGATTATTTTTTTGTTAAAGAAAATGGGCAGCAGGAAAACGTTGAGCCAGTGCGGGTCAAACATCCCGACTACGGCATCATAGTCTTTCACGTGCCGGTGCAGCCCCCTGATCCAATGGAATTTGGAAATTTTCAGCTTGCGTCCCTCGTTCTCTGAAACTGTCTGGTTGCCATTGAATTTTCTTGGGCCGAAATGCAGAAGGTCTACCCCCCCGATAGATTGGGACAACTCCTCAAACAACTTCACTCTATACTCCCTGCATCCGGGTTGAATGAACAATACTTTCATGAGTTGGACGGCTTAGATTTCAACTGTGTATTTTGAGCAGCAAGCATATACCCTGTGTTTGGATGCGCCATGATGCGGACTTATCGAAGCGCTTGCTTCACTTCCCTGGCATACCCCACCAGCATGGCGTCGTAGGAGGCTGCATCGTGCACCTCTCCTTTCAGGTGTCTATCTATACCCTCCAGTTTCTTGAGCCGGTTGCTTACATTATCCCACCAATAGACGCCGGCGGCCTTATGCCCATCCCATGTATAAGCCGAGATATATTTGATATAAGATGCAAAAACCTCCTTTTGGATGATCTCCCCTCCGTATTGGCCATTGCCGGAGTGTATACGGTGCCAGACAAATGGAGTAACGGGTATGTTGAATTTTTTCCCATAATAGAGGGCTGTCTCCAGATTCTGCCGCAAATATTTGAGGTTTCGCTCATGCCCTACCTCTTCATCGGCATGCACCATGTACATGGAGGGCGTTATAAAATCAAGCTTAGCGAGCAGGTTATCGTATTTCCCTGTCGGATTATAGTTCTCGTGTTGCCATGTGTTCCAAGCACGGTAAGGTATGCCGTAAAAAGAGAGCTTTAGGTTTGGCCGTTGTCTTCTAATCTCACGCAGCAAGGCTATCATTTTTTGCTCAGCCAGTTGAAAGTCGCTGTCTGTGGCAGCGTGGTTCCGCAGGTCGAGGTATGGCCCAGCCTCCCAATCGAGCACCAGCATGCCCTCGCCCGCCACATCCGGAAACCTTTTGTCCAGAAAGCGCTTGATACGGGCAGAATCGAAGTTGGTAGGATCTTTTGCATATACAATGCTGCCTTGCGTCATAATGTCAATGTTCTGTGTTATGAACCCATTTTCTGCAAAGTATGCTTCTGCCCCTGCATCAAACCTACTAGGGTATGCATATATGGAAAAAGATCGGTTTGCCTGTCCAGAACAAGATGAGGTGAGCAGAAGGCCTAAAGCCAGATGTAAAATTAATATTACTGTTTTAATCAAAGCTGTGTATTCTTATAATTTATATCAGGAACGTTAAAATTTTATATAGGTTTTATAAAATATATTTTTTTATCCGAAATGCGCGACAGCGCTGTCTATGTCAACGTCAGCTTGCTTAAAAATTGCCTTCCACCAACGGCAGGTATGTCTTTTTCTGAGCGCACCAGATGCATATCGGGCGATATGCCACAGCTAAAGAAGCCAGAGCGCTCACAAGGCTACCGCAAGATACACCTGCGGTAGCCTTGTGAGCGCTCTGGCCCTGCCTTTTTATTGTATGAGCAATTTGCCTACTTCCATTGCAGCGGAGGAAGTAGCCTTGATAATGTATACACCATGTGGGGTCGCTTTGTCAAGACGCAGTTCAACTTTACCGGCTCCCCCGGCATCGGTCAGCAGCGATTCGGTATGCACCACCCGGCCCGAGGTATCCAGAACTGAAATGCGCACTGGCTCCTTCATCCCGAATTGCTGGACACTCACGAACACTTTGCCATCTGACGTTGGGTTGGGGTATACGCTAAGCCTGCCGGGCACGGACGCACCGCTTCTTGCCTGTGAAACGCCCGTAGCGGCCATGGCCGGCTGGTCTGCTTTCAAAAGCGTGATGCGCGGCTGTCCGCCGCCATTCCCGTCGTGATACTCAGATAAATACAGGTTTCCGTTCTTAACATCTTCGATAATATCCAACGGGTTTGCGAATGGGCGCCGGAACCCGGGGATTTTGATTCCTTCGGTTGCCCGGATAATGTCTTTATTGGAAACGCCAGGCTCCAGCACAATCACGTCGTCGCCCCCGCTAAAACGGCAAACCAACAGCTTCCCTTTCAGTTTTCCTCCGAAGGCATTGCTTTTATACTCAATTACGCCATTTGGCGAGATGTTCAAGCCAAAGTCGTACGCCCAGCCACGGTAATTGGGTTCGACGGGCGTGCCCACAGGGTATCCATACTCCACATTGTTCACAGTCCAGACAACCTCTCCGGGATCCTGGCGGTTTGTGGGGTTGCCCCCATTCATGATGTATTCGTTGCGGAGGGTGTTGGGGTGTCCGTAATAGCCTCCTTTCGCGACTCTGAACAAGTAGTCGTTCTGTGAAACGCGCACATCATTCACAGAAGCCACATCAGGCCCCGGGAATGCCTGCCCGTTCGACCACTTCGTGCCGGAAAGAAGCGCGGGTGTGTTCCCCCCAGCGGCTGATCCGTTGGTAGGCACATACAGCTCTTTGTTCGAGTGCCACACCAGATCATAGGCATTCCGTACCCCTGAGGCGTAAACCGTGAGAGGCGCTTCGGGGCTAGAGGGGTTATAAGTGCCGCCTTCTCCCGTTTTAGCATCTAGTGGTATGCCGATCTGCTGCGCCCTGGCTATATCCAGCCGGAGCACGGCCGCTGTCAGGAGCTCTTCTTTACGGTTCCCCCAGGCGGCATCCGGATCTCCCATGGCGGTGTTGCTGCCTTGCGTAAAATACAGCGCGCCATCGGGCCCAAAGTCTATGCCATTGGTTGCATGGTCTTTATAAGAACGGGGTAAGTTAATCACATAATCGGTTACCTGTGGACTGTATGGATTGCCCAGGTTTATCTTCGAGATCTTACCAGACCATGCCGGCGGGTTGTTAAACAAGCCTGATGAATGGCTGACCCACACAGTGAGATTTGATGCGGAAGCAGCCGGGTCGAAGCGTAGGCCGATAAGCAAGCGCTTCTCCGCCCCAAAAGGGCTTATCGTGATGTGGTTATCAAGGGTGCCATCCGCGTTAAGATCCCACCGCTCAATCCTACCGTCAGAGGAAGCGGCATACAGCCGGTGGTCGGGCCCGATAGCCAAACTGGTAAAGCCTACGGTGCCAAAAGTTTTGTCAATCAGGGTCTGTTCCGTGAAAGACACCCCCGATAAGTCAGTGGGGGTTTCGGGCACGCTGCTGGTTGTGGTAAAGCGGGATACAAAAGGCACCATGGCATACCCGTTGCCGTCTTTCACCATATCCGTGATCACAAACTCATACGTCATGTTGGGCTTGAGCGGGGCCGAAAGCGTGATGGCATCTCCGGCAGCGGTTGCGTTTACCACGGTGCCCGCTACTTCCTTGCCTCCGCCTATCTCCACCGTGTAAAGCTTCACCGTGCTCGTGTTTACCGTATTGCCGTTAATAGACTGACCACTCGGAAACGCGAGATCCACCGACACGGATTGGTCTAAGGGTAAATTAACTGCTCCGTTTGCTGGCCGCACGGCCGTCACATAGGGGCGCACAGTCTCGACAGAGAAATCATCGAATGTATACACGACGGGGCTTGTGCCATTGCGGTGCGTTGCAAAAATCCCGGTATAAGCATAGCCGTTTGTGATTCCCATGCCTGATACGCTGACCGTCCCGATTGTTTTATAGGTTGCTCCGTCATCAATAGAGTAGAAACCCTCCACTACTTGTGTGCCTGGGTTCATGGTCATGCGCAGGTTTAAGCGCTTGCTGGCTAATCCGCTTATCGTTCCAGAGAGACGGCCATCTCCACTACCGTTGGAGGCATCATTCAGTTCTCGGCGCAATTCTATCTTGGAGTTCACCACCGCTAACTTCACATATGTTTTATCGCCCAAGCCAAGCCACAGTCCCGCCTGCTGCGAGGCCGTCCCTACATAGGGGTTGACAAGGGCTGTCTCTATGAGGAGCTCTCCCATCGTGGCCACCTCTACTCCCAAGGTGTTGAGTTGATTATTGTTGCCTGCATACGCAATGCCTTTATTGGTCGTCAGCTCCAGCGCCCCGGCATTTAGCGATAGATTGGCGGGCTCATATCCCGGAATGCCAGGGTAAGAGGGCGTGCTATCCTCAGGGGTTCGGGGTTCAGAGGGCGCGTCGATCATTGTAAAACCTGTACCGGCACCTTTTTTATCAGCCACAGTGTTTGAGACAGGCCCGTCGAAGCTAAGGTTTAAGGGCAGGCTTACACGCAGCTGTTTACACGGGAACATACTGATTGGCAGGCAGGCGGAATTCGACGGTGCAGGCGCAACGGATACAGTCACTGCATCTTCAGGGCTCAGGTTTCCCGCGTTGTCTACCACGATGAGTCCGAACACATAGTTCCCTGCTATCAGGTTCTGAACTGTGGGCTGCGCAACCGCCTTGGTGCTAAAGGCTGCCGTAGAGGGGCCGCTTATCTGTCGCCACCTGTACTCCTGAATCGTGCCGTCAGCATCACTCCCTGAGCCCTCCAGAAGCACACTGTTGGTGGGAAGGGTGATTTGTTTGTCTGGTCCCGCGTTCGCCACCGGAATTTGGCTTCCGCTGGAGGCGGCCTTTGCCAGCACAAAGTAGTTGTTCTGGGCACCTACGGCGGGGCTCTGCAGGTTGCCCCCCAGGCTCACGGCCCCGGCGGGGAAAGCCTTGCTGTAGAGCTCCATGTGGCTAATCTTGGGGTCATCGACGCCCACACGCTCGGCCAGCTTCTGCCAGCCAGACAGCCAGGCGGGCAGGGCGCTGCTGCGCGGGTCGTAGGCCACGTAGAGGGTGGCCGGGCCCGAGAGGTCGAAGCCCAGCAAAGCGGAGGCGGTGCTGCGCTTGTCGTCGTTGGCCGTGCGCACCAGGATGGCCCCACTCAGCAGCGCAGGCACGCTGGAGATGGTATAGGTGCGGTCGGTGTAGTGGGCTACCCCCACGGCCAGCTGGGACTGGGCATAGCTACTGCCGCTGCTGGCCTGGATGTTGCTCACCAGCGCCCCCGGCTGCGGGGCCAGGGCGAAGGAGGCCGAGATGGACTTGTCGCGGTTCATGGTCACGGACAGCGGGTTTGTGGTGCCCGACGCGTCGCCGCCCCAGCCAACGAACACGTAGCCCTGGGCCGGGATGGCCGTCAGGGTTACCTGCGCCCCGGAGGCGTAGGTCGGCTGGTCGGGGCTCTTGGACATGCTGCCACCGGCCCCGGCGCTCACCGCCAGGGTATACTGGGCGGCCTGGTCTACGGCCTTTGCCAGCACAAAGTAGTTGTTCTGGGCACCCACAGCGGGGGCCTGCAGGTTGCCCCCCAGGCTCACGGCCCCGGCGGGGAAAGCCTTGCTATAGAGCTCCATATGGCTGATCTTGGGGTCATTGACGCCCACCCGCTCGGCCAGTTTCTGCCAGCCCGACAGCCAGGCGGGCAAGGCGCTGCTGCGCGGGTCGTAGGCCACGTAGAGGGTGGCCGGGCCCGAGAGGTCGAAGCCCAGCAAAGCGGAGGCGGTGCTGCGCTTGTCGTCGTTGGCCGTGCGTACCAGGATGGCCCCACTCAGCAGCGAGGGAACGCTGGTGATAGTATAGGCGCGGTCGGTGTAGTGGGTTGCGCCTACGGCCAGCTGGGCCTGGGCATAGCTACTGCCGCTGCTGGCCTGAATGTTGGAGACCAGCGCAGCCCCAGCCTCTGGCACCATCACTTTAAACGTAGCGGTTACCGAAGCTCCTTTTTTGTCTGTAGCTCTTACCTTCACATACAGCACTTTACTTTGTGTGGGAGCGGTTCCGCTGAAAACAGCTTTGACGGCATCAAATGTTAACCAGTTCGGCAACGGGCTTTCATCAGCCAAGGATGCCGTATACACTAATGCATCCCAGGGATCGGGGTCTGCGTAGGCCCCCGCTGAGAACGAAAAAGACTTCCCGGGTTGAAGCACCTGATCTTTCGGGGCCTCCACTACCACCGGATCACGGTTTGATGGTGGTAAAGGCGTCGGGGACGATATGGCAAAATCAGAGAAAGTATATAGGACTGGCTGCGAGCCGTTCCTGTGTGTGGCGTAAATTCCGGTATTGGCGGTATTGTTGGTTAGTCCCATACCGGCTATGCCTAGGCTGGCGGTTTCGTAGGTTTGCCCAACATTAATAAACGATGCCCCATTCACTGCATAGTAGCCTTCCACGGTTTCATTAACTGGGTCAATCACCAACCTTAGCTGCACCGATGCCCGGTCAAGCCCACTGACGAAGTTTGTGATACGTTGGTCGGTTGACCCTACGCCTGCTGTTATATCATGTATCTCGCGGCGCAGTTCTACTTTGTTTCCGATGATGGTGAGCTTGATGTATGTTTTGTCATCTACCCCAAACCACAGTCCGGCCTGCTCTGCTTTGGTGCCATAGAACGGATTCAGCACAGTGGTCTCTACCTGCAAAATTTCTCGGCTGTCCACCTTGACCCCCAAGGCGTTAAGTTGATTGTTCTGGTCGCGGTAAGCAATTCCCTTGTTGGTAGTTAACTCCAGATGGCCGCTGTTTAGCTTTATTTTCGAGGATTCATACCCAGGTATGCTGAGGTCACTCACTTTCCCATCTGCTGCGAGGCGCGTGCCGGAATAAGGGCTTACGAGCGTAAAACCGGTACCCAATCCATTAATATCCGGGATACCCACCTCACTTGCCTCAAAATCCAACACAAAGGGCACCGCCACTTTTAGCTGGTCGCATGGGAGCATGCTCTCAGGAGAACATGGCTCACCGGCTCGCTGGAAATTAGCACGTGCAACACCACCTGTATTGGCGGCGATGCCTGGGGGAACTGCATCAAGGGAGGAAACTCCCTTCGTTAAGTTTATACCATACACATGGCTTGTGAGGCAGAGGTATATGGTAAGTAATAATATGAGGCACATACGGTTAAGCAAAACCGCTGTGCGGAATTTGTGAGTAAAAGTAGTTTTCATGGTAGGTAGCAGTACTTAGCGTGAGCTATGTATTAACTTCGAGGAGGGTTAGTTATAAGATACTATAATTTATAAAAAAACGGCTCTTGAGCCTTGGCAGCAATTATATAAGACTTACTGTAACTGAACTCACGTAAGCTTTTATTCACCCGCTGTTTATTTAGATTATCGGACATAAGAAGCTTGTTTAAACCCGGTATTACTTTAAGATTAATTTTGATTAATTTGATCTGAATATGTAATTATACATACGAGATAAAGGCTTACAGGTCTTTACGTTTCATTAAATAAATCATCTGTTTGAGCAACTTAAGCTTGTTGCAACACTAAAAAATATTTTGCATAAAAAAAGGAAGCACTGCAGATAGCAGTGCTTCCTTTTTTTATTAGGTTATTTACTGTATAAGTAGCTTTGCTTGCGCTTTGCCACCGGCAGCCTTCGCTTTCACGATATACAGACCTCTCTCAAGTGGTTTGTTCCCGGAGAGTAGCTCAACATGTGCATTGCCCTCTTGGTCAGTTACCGCTTCCAAGGTAGAAACAACACGCCCAAGTACATCATGCACGGAGATCAGCAAGGTTTCTTTTGGCCCGAAGTTAGCCACGCCCATATACACCTTGCCTCCCTGTGTAGGGTTAGGGTAGAGCTGTAGCGAGGTTTGCTTTTGGTCTTTCGCAGAACTGTTTTCTGAAAACGCACCCATTGCTGAGGTAATCGTTGAAGTCGGCGTCACTTTGAAAATCTCCAAGCCTGCGATTGCCAAGCGGTTCACGGTAGGGTTGAAGTTCAGGTTAAGGGTTCCGTCGGTCACGTTCACCTCAAAGTCTTTTACCAAAGCTGCTCTATACCCTACTTCGCTGTAAATATCGAAGCTGGAGAGTTTAACCTCGTTTTCGATTTTAATGTCAAAGACTCTTGTGCCAGGCTCAGTGAAGTAATTTTCGACGAAATGCATACGCAGCATGTAGTTCCCATTCGCAATTGGGATAGCGTAGCGCGTTTCGCTCAAATCGCTGGCTGCAGACAGATACGTCTGGTAGAGTACATCTTCATCGGTGGCCGCAATCGGGGTCTCCACTACTTGCTTGTCAAGCTTTATGCTACCGAAACGGTAATCCTTGTCTGCCTCCCATACATTGCCACCTATCGACACGTCAGTATCAGCAGCGCCTTTCACCCGCTTAAGGATAGCAACAGTCGTACTTGTGGTGTTCACGGTTCCATAGAGTGGGATGCGCAACGGAGAGGAAGCGTTACTGTAGTGCACCAGCACCGCCGCGTTCTTGATCCCGGCACTTACCCCTTTGAAGCTAACTGCTAAGTTAACGGTTCCCTGAGGTCCGAGCAGAGTCGTTGCCGGTTGTGTCACGGTAAACTCGTTCGCGTTAGGTCCCACAATTTCCACACTGCTTATCTGGATGCTTGGGTCGTTGCCGCTCTCGTAGGTTTGGCCCATATTTTTCAGGCTGACAGAAAGAGACTTAGTGCTTCCCGCCATCACAGTTCCGAAGTTTGCTGCCGATGGTATGGCCGCTAGCTCAGAATAATGGGCAGAGCCCGTTTCAGGCTTCACATTGCTGATGAAGTAGATGTTGTCCTGGTAATCGTAGTTCACATAGGGAGACGTGAGGTAATCCATACCCACCAGATAAGCGTTCGGGATTACTTTACCGCTGGCGTCAACGGCCTTCCAAATCCGGAGGCCTATTTTGCCCTGGTAATTGCGGGTTCTGTCAGAATAAGATCGCTGCACCCTCAAACCGAATGCGGCCGTTGGGTTGCTGGATGAAGCCGTTGGAGTAAATGTTCCCTGGGCTATTTTTGAAGAACCGTTTCTTCGTGGAAGCAGCGACTGACCGTCGAGGTTCTCGTGAGTAAACAACACAGTACTGGAGGTGCTGTTCTTATTATACCACTGGAACGTTTCCACGTCTGAGCAGCAGCCGTGATAAGCAGCCATCTGCAACACAGATACAGGCTTGCTTGGGTCCACTCTCAGGAAGAATGCCGACATGATTTCATCTGAGTTAGGCATAATGTAGTCACCGTCAGAGGCTCCATCGGAGGCATTGAAGCCAATCTTGGTGCCAAACCCAAAGGCATTCACGATTTCCTGGGCATGTGGTTCTGCCTTGTCTTCCCCTTGTTTCTGCCATAAACCGCGTAGTTGAATCTCTTTGTAAGGAGTCAGGTCATCGTTTGAGTAAATAGCCAGCATATCCTGCAACACTTTCACTCGCGTAGCCTGATCTACCGCGATAAACTCTACTGTAAGCTCGGCATATGATTTCGAGCTGACAGACAGCGGCAGATCAGTAGCCTTGTCGAAGTCTATACCATTCAACTGGGCAATCTTCCAGGCACTTGGGTTTGAAAGGACAAGGTTGTTGATCACCAGCGCCCCTGTGCCTTTGTTATGGATTCGTAACTTGACTTTGTCGTGGTTGGAGTTGTAAGGCGTAAAGCTGCCGTCACTGTTCTCGCGCCTCCAAGGAATTTGAATTCGGGAGAAAGTCAGCTGGTCTGTTCCAGGAAACTTGTCCATGTTCTCGACAAACATGTAATTGTTGTTCTTGCTGGAGGTGACGATACTAAAACTATACAACTGTGTTATTGTCTGGTTGCCGCTGTTGTCCGTGGCTTTTGCCCGAATGGTATAGCTACCCTGCTCGGTAATGCGCACTGGGGATGCATAGGTTGTGTATGTGCCGCCATTGAGGCTATACTGTACCGTGGCAAGCCCTGAGCCGCCTTTGTCAGAAGCGTTTATGGCAATCGACACCTCATTTTTATAAACATTGGCCGATTGCTCCGTACCTGTGAATGAAACAGACGCCACTGGTGAGATGATATCCACACCAGCCGTAGTCGGGCTGATCACCACATAGTTCAGCTTGGTGTTGGTGCCTCCCACGGCGTCGATGGTCAACTTCCCATCCTTTACCTCCACGGCAACCGTGGCCGACTGAAATGCCTGCTGCTGAGAAGGGACAAAATTTGTGATAGCAGCCTTTCCCTCAACGTTTATTTGGTGCTTGCTGTCAAAGTAATTTGGGTCTCCTACACTCACGGTCACATTGTAAACCCCATTTGGCACCACATACTCCCAGGATCCGGGTACCTGGCCACTGTTGCTGGCCTGCATCTGGCTAAATGTCCGAAGCAGTATGTCTTCCGAGCCAGAGCGTTCGCGCATGTTATTGGAGAGGTCGCTTGGCTCTTTTGTCGTGGGGTCTACCCAACCGTAGCGCCTTCCGGCATCAAACGGTAGTCCGGCATCCTTCACATGGTCGGTTGGGGTATTGGAACTGGAAAGCTCAAAATTGATTTTAGCGTCTTGAGATGTGCTCGTCGCGCTAGTTACAGTTAGGTCAATTTGGAGGGATGCCGTTGTGTAATCCGTTGCCGTGGCCGTAACTGTTGCTTTGTAAACGCCGGGAGCAAGATTTGAGTTTATTTGCGAAGGGCCAAACGAGAGCGTGCCTAAGTTGGAAGCGGGCAAGGTGAGCCACGATGCTTCACTTTTACTGAGGACGACGGACGGAGACCCGTTGCTAGCAGCCAACTCCGTAGTTTTAGTAACTACCGTAGCTCCTTGCACAACGGTATACGCTAGGGTTTGCGGTGAAAACGACAGGGCCTGGATAGGCTTCACGTCTCTTTTGGCGATGACGAAGTAGTTGGTCTCGGAACCCGAGGCCGGTGCCTGCAAGTTGCCCCCCAGGCTCACGCGGCCCGCCCCAAAGCTCTTACTGTAGAGGTCCATGTTGCTGATCTTGGAGTCATCCACGCCCACCTGCTCAGCAAGCTTCTGCCAGCCCGAGAGCCAGGACGGGAGCACGCCCCCGCGCGGGTCGTAGGC
>NZ_JAKVIR010000007.1:0-45853 GCF_022601975.1 Pontibacter sp. E15-1 | reverse complement strand
GTGTAGGCCCGGTCCGTGTAATGGGCAACCCCCACGGCAAGGTCAGCCAGAACGTAGCTCTTGCCGCTGCTCGCCTGTATATTCAAAATCAATGGTTGCCCAGGATCCGGGTTTGTATTTTGCTCTATTACCGAAAAAGACACCGTCAAGGATTGGCCGACGGTACCGCCACCCCCTGAACTTGTATAAGGTGTTCCCTTAAGGGTATACTTACCAACAGATGGTGTCCAGGCACCGTCATCCCCCATCAGATCATACGTAGCCATAGACTCGGTAACGTTCTTTACCTCGGCTCCGCTCAAGTCAAAGACCACACTCCCTACAATGGATGGATTTGTGTTGGCCCTAATATTCAGGTTCTTTGTAGGGAGCGTCGCCAGATTCAGGACGGCACCATCACTTAGAGTCTGAATATCCTCTTTGGTGTCTGCGTTTGTGAGCGTGAAACTGGTTAACTGCTGTGGAGTGGATGTGTTGGTTGGGGTACCTTTATACGTGATACTCGAATTTGACCCTCCTGTGTAATAGATTTTACTATTGAGATACGCTGCAACCCCCGAGTAGCGCCCCCGTGGCAAAGGCGTAAGGTTTTCCCAGGAATTGGTAGCAGGTGTATAAGCCGAAACCATATTTGTCACACCAGTAACATGCACTGTTTCACCACCTAGCACCAGAATTCGCTCACCAACCACAATTGCGGCAGAGGAAATATGACCCCTTCCGTTCGCCCCTGAAGGCACGGGCAGTTCTGCCATTTGTTGCCACTCTTTTATCACCGGGTCATATCGATGCACAAGCTTAGAGGTTACTAACTTGCTGTCGTGCCCCATTTGTCCACCGATAAAGTATATCTTGTTCTGATACACGGCTGATCCAGCGTGGTGACGGGGCATAGGAAGCGGTTCCAGCGTCTTCCAACCGCCAGTTAAATTATTCAGTTGTAACACATAGTGGTTTCCGAGGTCTGCCGTGCGGGAAGCATTGGTGCCTCCAATATGATGAAGTCCGCCGTCTAAAAACTCTAATTGCCCTCCCGAAACCACGATGGGCAGATCAGGCAATCGTTCATACCTGTTTTCTGACACGATGTATTTCCATACTTCTTTCGTTCCAAAAATCTGCCCTGTTCCTGAAGAGTTAGACGTATACCCACCTGCAAAGTATATGTCCGTACCATCTGTGGCAAAACCTGCGTGCGTTACGCCACCATAGTTAGTCCCGTTCATCGGGGGCATGGGTGCAATAGCCGTCCAATTATTCGCTATTGGGTCATAAGAATAGGCGCGGCTTGTTGGAGTGAAGGTTGACTTTTGGCTATCAAACCCGCCGAAGGTATAGAGTTTCCCGTTCACTACTTTGCCTTGCGACTCAGTGACAGTATAAGGCTGCCGGGCAGCGTATGTCCAATCAATATCTGTAAAAGATGCAGCCGCAAGCTTACTTGCGATTTGATTATAAAGAACCTGTTTGTCTCCAAAATTAGTGGCAGAATTATGGCTGGGCATGCCAACAGCGTTCAAAGGCCCGCTAGCGGATACATTTCTGATATCAGGATTTCTGGTAGTAGCATCTGCATTAAATAAAACCGATTGATGCAAGGCCAGGTCATTTTTGACCGGCACAACATGGGCATACTTATGTCTGTTACCCGGTTCGGAATTTAATGGGAGCCCGGATGAGGATGCATAAAAACCAGAAAGGAGCCCACACACCAATAGGAGTAGAAACTTTTCCAGAGCAGAAAACGCTGTTGCAAAACTAGATGCGCGTGTAAATTTTTTTTCCATTGAGTAGGCTACTACATTGTTATGAGACTCAAATTTCTGTTACAATCAGTATAAAAAGGTCATGAATTAAGTTTTGGCCAAGCGCTAACCTCTCTTTTCTAATGTCAAAGGCATTGAAACTACATGTAGTGTTCAATGCAATCCGCTTATCGGAACAGGAACCTTTGAAACTATATATACATTAAATAATATATAGATATACCCAAAGAAGCCTATAAAAGCCTTTTGTAATCGCGCTTTTATACTTCTAAAAGACCGTAAGATATATACTCCTTGAACGACGAAAACCTCATATACGTTTATAAAGCCAATTGTTTCATAGATTATTAAAATAAATTACACTTTTCAGCTCTTGTTATTTACTCCTTATTCGCTCAAGTCACAAAACGCAAATAATCAACATATTACAATATCAAACTTTGGCACATTATCTTTAAAATATATGCTTATTATTTGCAAAAAGGGTTTCCTGCTAACTTTACTTTCCAAATTTCAACACGCCGAATCCTTTCCGCTTCATTCCCAGCAATACTTATGTAAGGTGATATTTTATGTAGTTTTGTTTGGCGATTAACTTAAATCCCTGCCTCTCTATCACAGTGCCACCTTTCAAAGGACTCGATCATTAAAAGTCACTTAACTGTTTCAAACAACACCCGCTTAGTTAGGGTAGCGCACTCCTTGGCCAGGTATGATTCAACACATCTGCTCTATTTTGTGAAGTACATCTGAAGACATTTTTTAGGTCTGCTTATCTATCCCCAGATCCTGAAAATAAACATGAGTAAACCATTAGATTGGGACAAATACTAAAAAGTGGGTATGCAAACAGTGTAAAAGCTCTACAAAGTGTGGAATATTTCTACACCAAAGTGTGATTCATACAATTTAAGAAAACTAAAATACATCTTAATTAACTGACTATCAATACATTTAAAAAAGGTTACAGAACTGGTATGATTATGTCATATTGGGTCTTAGAGTCGATTGAATCTTGAAATACAAACCATAGGGCTTTACCTCAGAATCGAAAAGAGTATTTATGAACAGTGTAGCTATTCCTTCTTTCTCAACTCTATCTGTAGATGGATTCATGAGCAAGGGTATTTCTTTGAAAATCACACGATGTTCTATACTATAACAAATCCTCTCGGAAGCAACATATACTATAGATTAACTACTTATAGGGCCAAACCAATAAAACAGTAAATGCAAGTTACTTATGGTGCTTTGCGAGAGACACATTTTTTAATTTAAACATTGCAGAATTAAGATTGAACAATATTTTAAAATGCAAATTGAATTAATGAGCTATTTTATTTATTTGCAATATTTAGCTAAATAAGGTTTTACTAAGTTTTTTTCAGCTTGATTCGCCTGGCTATTTCTGTTTTTTAGTAAAAAATATCAAGAATACGCTTTCTTGAATACTAAACAGCTACTTCTAAGAATCTCCAAAAAACTAGTGCAAAGATTTTAATGTATCCCAATCCCCCCTTAAACTGATCTAGGTACCCAAACCTGAAGACAAAACGCTTCAATTTACTGGATACCAAATATTTCAGCAACTCAAAACTTATCACACTATTTTATTCTCAATTACTATTCCTGAGACTATATTTTTTCATACAGCCATTAAGTGCAATATCTTAAATGTATTTTTTTTATAGAATTCAATTAGGTTATATAAACTTTTAAAGAATTTAGCAAGTGTTGTTTGGAACTACGTTTTTTTGCATAGTTTTGATTCGAAACAGGTTTATAAAATTTAACTATTGAACGTTTATGAGAAATCAACTTTTAGCCGAGGATGTTTCTTTAGCCGTCTGCCAGCATCTGGGCTACCACGGCCAGTATATTTGCAATGCTGATCGGAAAGATTGGCACATCAAAGAGAGCAGTCCCTGTGACAGCCACTAACTCTCGACAAAAATCTATATAGTTTAAGAAAATCCTCAAAAACAACAATTATTTACCAGTCATGAAGAAAATTTTATTCTTTCTCTTTGCTTGCCTTGCTTTCTCCATTCATTCTTATGCACAGGTGGCACCCAATTTCAATATTTATATGATTGAGACCCGCTTCAATGGTAACACATTGGAAGACTACTTTAAAAGTAGTGGGTACACACGTGACAATGTGCAGGTAATGACAGCATCATCTTTTGCTGACTATCCGGAGTACACTGAGATCAACACCTCTAAAGTCAAAGGATTCCTTGATAAGTACTACCCAAGCTCAAGCAGCAGCGGATGGCTAGTGCTTGACTGGGAGGAGGATCCTTATTCTGACCTTCGGAACTACCCTGCTACAGATAGCCGATTCAAGTCTGCTGAAGCAAAGATGCTCCTGCTGATAAACACAGTTAAGGCTTATAGGCCAAATGTTAAGGTTACGATGTATGGCATTACCTTCCGTACCTGGAACACATGGCAGTTTGAGAACTACAACCCTGATGGGAAATATGACAAAATTTTATCGAAGGTAGATTTCCTCAGCCCTTCTGTTTATAACCTTTACGCCGATGAGTCAGTTGGACACGAACGTAACCTTCGCTACATCCGTGAAAACCTGACATCAGCGTTGAAATACGGTAAGAGGCTTAACAAACCAGTGTTGCCTGTTTTCTGGCACAGAATCCACTTCAACGACAAGAACTATGGTCGTGAGATCATGCAGAAAGAGGTGCTTGCTTCTTACGTAAAACTAATCTCTACTTTCTCTTACGACGGCTACAAAGCAAGCGGAGCCTTCTGGTGGGACAACGTATCTGGAAGACTGGATAACATCGAGGGCATCAACGGACACCTGAAAGGGAAAGTTTACAATGAGGCAACTTACGATGCGATGCTTGTGAACTATGCGCAGCACATTAAAGATGTGCTCAACGAAGGAAAAGTTACCACCCCGGCACCATCAACGCAGCAAGTAGTGAGCTATACGCTGTTCAACGCAGATACGAAGCAAGACATCAAAACTATTGAAAGTGGCGCAACACTTGACCTTTCTACTCTGCCGTCTAAAAACATCAATATCAGAGCAAACACAAACCCAGCAACCGTGGGTAGCGTAGTGTTCTCACTTAGCGGAGCTTCCAGCAAGTCTAACACAGAGTCAGGGGCACCTTACGACTTTTTGGGTGGCAGCGGTTCCTGGACACCCGCTGAAGGAAGCTACACCTTGAAAGCTACGCCTTACACCGAATCAAATGGTAGCGGAACTGCCGGCACTGCGCTTACCGTTAATTTTAACGTAACGTCTAAATCAACCTCTACCGCGCCTAGCCCATCCGGGATCTCATTGTCTGTATACAATGCCGATACTAAAACAGAGATGATCGCATTGAACGACGGAGCAACGATTGACCTAGGCAAACTAGCTACCAAAAACCTTAACATCCGCGCCAATATATCAAACGTGGGCAGCGTTAAATTTGCCCTGTCAGGCACTGCAACCAAATCTGCAGTTGAGTCATCGGCACCATATGACCTGATGGGTGACAATGGCGCCTGGGTGCCGGCTACTGGCACTTACACGCTGAAAGTGACACCTTACTCTGGCTCTAAGGGCTCTGGAACTGCCGGAACATCCTATACCGTTAACTTTGTGGTGGTTAGCAGCAGTGCGGCTGCTTCGATTGGGGCAAATGGCGAGAGCTTCACCCTAATAAACGCTGACACAGACACTGATATCATTACGCTAGCCAGCGGAGCTAACCTTAACCTGGCTACTTTGCCTACCAAAAACCTAAACATCAGGTTTAATAATGGATCTGTGAAAATGGCAAGTGTGAAAATGGTGCTTAGTGGTGCTCAAAGCAAAACAGCGGTAGAAGGTATCGCTCCATATGCACTTTTTGCGGATGATACCAAAGGAGATTATTATGCCTGGACTCCAGCAACCGGAAGTTATACCCTGAAAGCGACTCCGTACTCTGAATCACGCGCATCTGGTACAGCCGGCACAACGTATAGCATCAACTTTACTGTGTCTAACAGCCTTACTGCATCTTCTTTAAGCAAGGCTACTGCAGCATCCGAAGCTTCTTCTTCTTTTAGCTCCGTGGATGGAGTTACTGCTTATCCAAACCCGGCAACATCTTTCTTCAACATCGAGGCAACTGAAACTGGCGAAGGAGATGTGTCTATAAAAATCTATGACTTCAATGGTCAGGTCGTATTAACACAAGCTGAAAAGGCGGCCGCTGAAGGTATAAAGACAGTAGTAGATATCAACAACTTGAAGCAGGGCCTTTACATACTGGAGGTAGTAACACCAAAAGGCCGTAGCTCACAGCGCATCATTAAAGAATAGTTAAACAGCACTTATCGGGTAACACCATAAGGCAACGTTTTTTAAAGTGCCATAAAAAGGGAAGCCGACTTATAAAGTCGGCTTCCCTTTTTATGGCACTTTCTTGTGCTCGCATTATCAAACAGATTTGCGTACCGCCCATCGATTGCTAATGGTATTCATTTGTAAATAGGTTACAGGGAAAGAACTTTCGGGATATATCTGAATTCATACCAATAGTAATGGATCATCTCCGTTTTACCGCTCCAGTTTAGAAGTGAAGATCGTCTGCTCGGTATAAGGTGAATTTCCGAAGGAATCAGGCAGGTGATTTTTATCACAACTGTACGAACACGCTCGACTGCAAAAGGCTTGACTGATTATGGGATACAGTCAATATTATTACAGGCCTAAGGCCGCTGGTTGTTACATATTAAGCAGCCAAATGACTTTGGGCAGACGCTGCTATCTGGTCGTTTAGGTACACTCAGTAGGTGATTGCTTTATAGGGTATGAGAACAAAAGCAGCCCAAACCTAATATGCCGAGACGCTAGGCAAAACCAAGCTGATCCGTATATCTAGGCCATCAAAGCCGTACAGGCCATACTATACAACAGCTTTCGAAGGCCTGTGATTTGGTATCTGCAAATCAGCATGCTGACGTGGAGTGGGCTTAAGGTTCATGGACAAGATAATTGCCATTGAAAACCACATCCAGCTGGCGCCATAAATCGCCCCACTGAAGCTATAATGAATTAGGCTCTGCAGGAAAATAACGGACACCCAGGCAACTTCAGGTTTGTGCTTGAAAATATACAGCGTATACTGCATCGTTTTGCCAATCAGATACAGGAAAGGTATAAACCCAAAAATACCTGTCGCCATAAGCACCTCTATAAATATGTTGTGAGGATGAAAGTTGGTCTCAGGCACCTCCAGATACTTCCCGAATAATGGGTTGTCAAAAAAATGATTGAGTGCATAGTCCCAAATGTTAATTCGGGAGGCAGAAGAACTCCCGGAGTCCACATCCGCCTCAATACCCACAAACCTGTCGATTACAGCACTGCCGAATTGCTCGCTTAGGGCAACAACCCCCGCGGAAAGCAAAATAAAGACAATTAATAAGTAAATGCTTGTCAGCTTGCTCTTCTGGAAGAAGATAAACATCACAAAGGGAACGGCAAGGGCCAACACAGACCCGCGCGAGGCGCCTAAGAAGAAGGGAATGCAGGAAACACCGGCAATGCCGATAAGCACCAATTTATCGAACTTAGAGTTTTTACCTGTGAAAAGCAGCAAGAGGGCCACCCCCATTGTAAGCGAGCCGGAATAGGACAACGCAAGCGGGGATATATAGTTTTCGTCTTTGGATATCGCTAAGGAGATCCGGCCAACCGTTCCAATAATGTCTTTGTAGAAGAAAAAGGACATCAAGGCTAAGAGCAACCCTGACAGAAGAATTGCCCACTTGAAAAATTTGATGTCGGCTGGCAACTCCTTCTTGCACAGCAAAAAGATAAAGGGCAGGAAACAGAACGACAAGAAATATAAAAGGAAAGTCCCTGTGCTCATGTGGTTTTGAACGCCTTCCAAAGTCTCCGCGGCTATTCTGTATATGTATAGTCCGGAAAATAGTATAAAAGAGAAGAGTACTGGCCTATTGACCTGCTTCCTCCCCCCGATCAGCATGAAGCACAAAAAAAGCAGCAGCATAATCAGTATTCGCACCGGGATTGTAAAAAACTGCGAATAACTCAATCCAATCAAGTTACTGACGAGCATTAGCAACACGTAATAACCTGAATAAGAAAAGAAGGCTGCTGTAAAAAAAGCTACTGTATAGACTTTGAATTTACTTACTAACATATATGCGCTTCTGTATTATGAGTGGCCACGTTAATGAGTCAGGATCTCTTGCCTGGCCACAATATCCAGAAGCCGGTCAGTGTTTTCCTTCACACTATACGTATGCGCGCACGCTCTAGCACTGGCACTCATTTTGCGCCACTTAGGCATGTCCCCTATCGACTCGTTGAAGGTAGCTCTAAAGTCCTCAACTGTTGGGGTCTTTACCAACCAGCCGTTTTCACCATGTTGGATCATCTCGGAGGGCCCGCCCAGATAATACGCAACTACGGGCCTCCCAGCGCCAAGGGCCTCTGCCACACTGATGCCAAAAGGCTCCACATTCCTCCGGCCATTCACGGCAACATCTAAAGTGGAGTAAAATTTGGGGAGCTCAGACACATTTCCTAAAAAGTGAACCTGCTTTCCGGCAAGGTCCTTCGCTGAGAGCTGGACTTTCTTTGCAAATTCAGAATTCAGCGGGCCACCAGCTACTATCAAGTGCCCACCTTTAGCAGGAATGTCGGAGTTTACGAAGGCTTCTACCACTATATCCTGGGCTTTAGCCTTGTGCAACCGTGCCGCAATGCCATATACCGGCGCGCCCTCCGCGATACCCAACTCCGACCGGAAGTTTTCCGCACTGGGTTGCACCCGGTCTTCGTCATACCCCATATATACCACGTGTTTGCACTGGGGGCCTAGTGTAGCCTGTGTGTAGGCGCTGTTGCCTACAGACACGATATTATATTTCTCACAGAAGTATTTATAATAGCTTCTTGCTAATTTTCGTGTAACAGTGTTTGGTAAGTGCCATAGCCCTATGCAGTTAAAATGCCTCGCCAGCAGCCCGGCCAGGTGGATTACATTAGGCCTGCAGTAAAACACAGCGTCATACTTCGCTTTCGGGTCTATACTGTTGTTGATCAGATACTTCGAGTATTTAGCGCCAAAAGAGTATGCCTTTACCAAAGAGTTCATGATGTGGACTGGGGATCCAATAAACTGTGCGTCGAGATTTGGGACGGTGTAACATCTATCACAGATCTTCTTATACTCCTCCCCCTGCGCTTCTTCTCCAATAATAACGGCATCCACCTGTATCCCTCTTTTCTTAAACTCCTGGATAAATTGGATTTCGTAGGCTAGCACGCCCCCTTTGTCACTGCTAAATAGAACCTTTAAAATTCTCATGCTTTTTTGCTTAGGTTTTATCTTACTCTTTCGCCTCCGAAAAGTAATCTAATAAATTCTGGTACAATAATAAGGTATAAATAAAGATGCACTCCGGCCACTTTAACCTTTTCCAGCACAGATAATTGCTTTACCTGCGAGAAGAGGACAATTGTTTTTGAAATAACGAGGTTGTAAAAGAGGTAGGGTATAAACAAGGCATTCTTTACAATTCCTTTTAATGAGTTGAGCTTAAACTCTTTTTTACCCCCAAACTCCCTGAGTTTCTGGTTTCTGAACTCTTTGAAAGTGCTTCTGGCCGGGTGGTTAATAACCACTTTATCACCATATACCAGGTTAAACCCCGCCGCGTTCGCTCTCCTGTTCCAGCCGATATCCTCGCCGGATTTTTTTGAGGCGTCGAACCCGCCCACTTTGTCAAACAGCGCCTTTCTACTAAACAGGTTTGCCGTAACAGATGCCTTAAGCACTGCCACGGCCTTCTTTTGGTTGAAACTATAAATACTTTCGTATAACTCGACCCAGGTTTTGTCATTGACATCCTTGTAGATCAGCTCAATTTTTCCAGCGATTCTGTCAACCTCACCGGTTCCGAACATGCTTACTGCGTTCTCGATCCATGTAGGGTGCGGGATACAATCGGAATCTGTAAAGCCTATCAGTTCCCCTTTAGCCAAGGCCAGCCCAGCGTTTCTGGCGGCATACGAACCGGGCTTGCCTTCACTTATCAGCTTAAAGTTAGCTGGCAGGGTGTACCCCGCCGGCGCCTCATCACGAGGATCGTTGTTGATCATGATCACCTCGTACTTATCGTTTGGGTATGTCTGGTTGTTTAGTGCGTTAATACAGAGAGACAACCTCGCCCAATCATGATAAGTTGGTATGATAACTGAAACAAATGGCTGGTAGGTCATAGAGTTGAATTTGATTTGTAATTAAAACTAGCTGAACATCAGTTTTTCCTAATGCTGATATAAAAACTGCTTTGTGCTTGAGCCTTCGCTAAGCGCCTGATTTCCTAAAATTTCTGAAAGACTAAAATCTCAGAAGGTATAAATTCTTGCAAAAGAAGTACTGCCACTCCGCCAGTTTGAGAAGCTTGTTGGAGTACCCGTATTTGCGTTTAGAGCTGTGCCTGATAAACTCTGAAAAGACCTTCAATTTGTCCACAATTCCAATATCCCCGAACTCATTGCTTTTCACCTGCTCCTTAAAGTAGGGCATATTCATTTCACTGATCAGCAGCAAGTGGTAGTACAGGTAGGCGTCAAGCTGTTTTTTATAAACTGGCTGCAGCATCTCTTTTTCGCTCAGGAAATCATATATTCTGCGCCGCAGGTCATACCTGTTCAAGAGCACCTGCTGTAGCTTATCTGCGCTTCCAGTCCGTGACACCGATTCCGGCCGACCATATATGATCGTTCTGGCGCGATGGTCAATACTTACCTTGGCACCCTGTGTTAATAACCGGAACAGAAGATCATACTCCTGCGAAGAGCTTAGCGTAGCGTCCCAGCCGTTTACCGCAAGCAGGTTCTCTTTTCTCCATAGAAGGGCGCTGGTCACGCCGAGCGCGGAGTTGATAAGCCCTAACCACGGATCATCCTCTACCACAACTTTTTTAGGTGACGCTGATTTTTGCTTCGCGCCAACTTTGCAATAATCACTGACCACAACATCAGTTTTGGCGGCCAAAGCGATTTGCAGCTGGCCCTCAACCTTGTCGGGCAACAGTTCGTCGTCGGCATCTAAAAACTGAATCCAATCGCCCGCAGCTTTGTATAGGCCATGGTTGCGTGCTGCGCAGGCTCCGTTCACTACCTCAGCGTAACTGTGTATTTTGCCTGAGTGCTCTTGCTCAAGGCGCTTCAAAATGGCAGAAGTGCCATCAGTAGAGTTGTTGTCGACGAGGATGAGCTCGATGTTTGCGTACGTTTGCTCCAGCGCACTTGTCACGGCCTTCTGGATAAACTCCTCGCAGTTATAGCAAGGGATAACAACTGAAACCAAGGGCGCTTTGTCGTTTTGCTCTTCTGTCATCCTGTTTTTCACGAAGTTCACTTTAGATATGTCGTTGAAGGTATCCGCTTTTTAAAAGGAAAACCAACTACATGTTTGTTCAACCAAATAATCACATAGAGGCAGGGTATACGACCTATGCTACCTGCTTTTTTGCTCTTCCGCTTTTCAACTCCTTAAACTGAAGCATCAGTTCTGAGTGCATTAACAGGGCAACGACCCCTCCGTAGGATAGTATCATGACGACAGCACAGACGGCGTAATGAACTCCCTCACGATAAAGCAGAAAGGTGATTCCAAAGGACACAATACTGGCTATTAGCGGCGCTTTTATGTGTGTGATAAGGTCTCTAGGAAAAATTCCTACTACTTTTTTCAGGTAATACTGTATTAAGATCACTTCAAGCACTTTATAAGCAACGCAAGCCCACGCCACGCCAACGATCCCGTAGCTATACACCCCCAAAGTGATTAGCGGGACATACAAAAAGATTGCCTTAAAAAATTGTAATTTCATTTCCAGTTTTGGCATACCTTGCCCTCTTAACAGGGATGAATGCCCGCTGACAAGCATATGGATCATAACTGAAAGGGCTAAAATCTTCATGGGCACTATAGATTCCTGCCACTTACTGCCAAAAAAATTCAGGATAAGCGGCTCCCCTAGTGTTATTAACAGCACCATGAATGGGTAAATAACCAAACTATTGTAGGTAACTACCTTGAGATAATATTTCTTCAACAGCGCTGGATCGTCCTGATGCTTGCCATATACAGGATACATCACTTTGTTCATCATCACCGTGAATTGGTTCCTGAATGTGTCGGTGAGTACAAAAGCGAAGGTATAGATACCCAGCGCACTGGCGCTAAGGAGCTTTCCGATGAGCAGATAGTCTAAGTTTGCCAGCACATTGTTCAGCACGCTTGTACCGGTGGTATATATGCCGAAGCCAAAAATGTCGTTAAAAGCCTCTTTTTCCCATATCAGCTTTGGCACCCACTTTGTCGCCCTGAAGTAAAGCGGCATGGCAATGAGGAATGAAGCCACGGAATTGAACACCAATGACCAGACACCCGCGCCCTGGTATGCAAGAAACAGGGCTACTACACCTGAGAAAATCGTGGAGGCATTCCCGATAAAAGCTAGCTTCTTAAAATCCATCTGCTTGGTGAGTTGGGCTTTGTGCACCAGGTTAATCGGGCTGGATAACACGCCAATACTCAGGACGGGAATAAGACTGCGTAACATGGGCTCATTGTAGAACCGCGCCGCCAAAGGGGCAACCACAAACGCGATGAGCAGAAATATGCCTACCGACCATACAACCCCTGTCCAAAAAGCGGTATGGAAATGGGCCTCGCGCAGGTTCTCTTCTCTGCGTTGCACCAGGGCGGCCCCAATGCCCAACTCGTTGAAAACCTGCACAAAGCTTGTAAAAACGGCCGCCATACCTACCAAGCCGAACTGCTCAGGGAACAGGAGTTTTGCCAAAACAAGCTTTATAGCAAAAGAGAAGGTTTTATTCACCACCAATTGCAGCACGTTCCAAAAAACGCCAATAACTATCTTCCCTTTCGTATTTTGAAGTCCCATTAGTATTAAATGGCAGTAAATATTTTAATGAAATCCGCAGTGAGGCACCTGCATTCACAAATAGCACTGTGCCAGTCCGATTACCAGCGGTTTATCAGACTGGCCCAGTGCTAAAGCGTAAGATTTATACCTCAACTTTAGGGCTGCGGGTTCGCTTGGGCGATGCTGTTTCCTTATACCCATACCCATACCCATACCCAGCTTCTATCTTTGCCCCATTCACCACAATCATCGCATGCTTGAACTTCTGGTTCTTATAGATGTCGTCGACGATCTTTATCTGTTTTTTGTAGGTGTAATTGTTCTTTACCAGATAGATACTGGAATTGATGTACGGTGCCAGGGCAAGGGCATCCGCTACCTGGCCTACGGGTGAGGTATCAATTATTATATGATCAAACGCCTCCTTCAGTTCCCCGATGAGCTTGCCCACTTTAGGCAGCAGCATCAGCTCCGCCGGGTTGAGCGGGGTTGGCCCGGAGCCGATTACAAAAAGGTCCTGCATGACGCCCGATGGCTTGATAATATCGCCCATGGTAACGGAATCAGACACCAGGTAATTGGTGATGCCCTCATCGTTTGGCAGGTCCAGCTTCTGCGTTAAGGTAGGCTTTCTTAAGTCGAAGCCCAGAACCACCACCCGTTTGCCGGTAAGCACCAAGCTTGCGCCAAGGTTGAGGCTGAAGAACGACTTGCCCTCCCCACTCATGCTTGACGTCACGAGGATTACTTTGTTCTCTTTGCCAATAAAGGCGAACTGCAGGTTGGCCCGGATCTGGCGGAACTGCTCGGCTACGGTGGTTCTGCTATCCTGCGTCACTACAAGGGCGCTGCGCGTTTTCTTGTAAGTGATTTCGCCAAGCACCGGCGTGGAGGTGGCATACTCGACATCCCGGAGCTCCTGGATTTTATCGTTGAGGGCATCTTTCAGGTAAATACCGGCAAAGGGAAGGCCCAAGCCAAGCAGCACGGCCAATACATACACCAGATTTGTTTTAGGCAGCACTGGGTGCTTATCGGCAGTGGCCGCGTCGATAACCCGCGAGTTAGACACGGTAGCCACTAATGATAAGGCTGATTCCTCACGCTTTTGCAGCAGGTAGAGGTATAACTGCTCTTTGGTGCCTTGCTGGCGGTTAATCTCCAAAAGGTCGCGCTCAATTGAGGGCACTTTTTGTACCCGCGACTCAAACTGCGCGTAGTTAGACTGGAGCTGGTTGCGGGTAATAACCAGACTATTCTTTATATTCCGAAGGTTCTCCAGGATATTCACCCGCAGGTTTGCCAGCTGATCGTTCATACCCTGCACAATCGGGTTTCCGGGCTGCGTGGTGCGCAGCATGCGTTGCCGCTCCAGCTGCAGCTCGTTAAACTTGGCAATAAGGCCTAGCAAGGTCGCGTCCTGGATGTTAAGGGTACTGGGCACCAGCTCGTCCTGAGTCTGCTTGTTGCTCAGGTACTTCTCAATCGACTGGAGCACATCAATCTGAATATCCCAGTTGCTGATCTGGCGGTTGTAATCGTTTGCTTTTTCGAGGTACATCTGCGCCTGCGTGCCGATGTCAGTCACCTCATTTTTCTGCTTGTACTTCTCTACATTTTTCTCGACATCAGTCAGCTCGGCTGTCAGCAGCTTCAGGCGCTCGTCTATAAACTCTATGGCATTGGAGGCGATCAGGTTTTTCTCTTCCTCATCCTCCTTGTTGTACACTTCAATCAGCTTGTTGATGATGTCCTTTCCTTTCTCCGGAACAGGATCCACCAGCGAAATCCGAAGCACGCTGGCCTCTTTGTTCACCGGGCCAATTTCCAAGCTTCCGCTATAGACAATGGCCAGGTTTACCAGGTTGTTGAACTTCACCTGGATGTCTTTTGGCGCGTCGGGGTTGGACGCGGCCGCTCCCATAATCACCGTAAACGTGCCGTATGGCCGCTTCACCTCCTGCCCGAACTTATGCGTGGTTAGGCTCCCGTCAGCATCTTCCAACTCATAGCTGCTTGGGTTCTTCACATGTATGGTTACCGGGTTACTGTACGCGCTTTCCTCCAGCTTGCTCACCATCACCCGAACCGGAAGGTCCTCGCCGTAAATCTCCACCAGCTTCACCTCGTCCTCTACAAAATAAGTAGTGTACAAAGAGAGTTCCTCAAGCGTGCGCTCCATAATGCTGTTTGCCTTCAGCACCTGGATTTCATCTTCCACATGCTTGTTTGTCTGCAGCACATCCAGCCCGGTAAAGCCTGTCAGGTCGAAAGAGCTCGGATCGCTCTTCTCGCTTTTCAGCATCATGGTGCTGCTAATGTAGTACTGCGGAGTTGCGTAAAGCAGGTATACATAGGCCCCTGCCACGCACAGCGCGATGGTGATGGCAAACACATACCAGTATTTCAAGTATCTGGATAAGATACCTTTGAGGTCAACCTGATCTGACTCGAATGAGGATATATCTCTATTGTCCATGCCCACTAAGAAATTAAAATAATCTGTAAATGATAAGGCTAGTTGCCGAAATGATGGTCAGAGCGAGCGTGAGGTATCGGGTGTTGTTTGTAGCCTGCGCCGCCTTGTTGCTGTTTGGCTCCACATACACTACATCGTTCTGATGCAGGTAAAAGTTAGGAGAGTTCAGCACTTCTTTTGAGTTGAGGTTAATGCGCGTCAGGCTCCGCTCCCCTTTCTCCTCTCTGATGAGCAGCACATTGTCCCGCTTTCCGTAAGGAGTCATGTCGCCGGCCAGGCCGAGGGCTTCCAGTACGTTGATTTTCTCGGAGGGTATGGTAAACGTGGAGGGGTTCTTTACCTCGCCGATAACAGTTACCCTGAAGTTCAGGAACCTGATGTTGACGGCGGGGTCTTTTACATACTTGTTGAGTTCCCCGATCATTTTGGCTTTGGCCTCCTGCTTGGTCAGCCCGCCCAGCTTGATCCTGCCGAGTACCGGAAAGTCGATGTAGCCGTTCGGGTCCACCAGATAACCTGCGTCCCCGGTGTTTTGGTCGTAAGTCATACTACCGGCCAGGGCCTGACCAACGGATTTGCCTCCCGCCGTGTTGAAGAGCACATTCGATTCAGCATTGGAACTGCTGACGGTTATGCCCAGTATGTCATTGGATTGGATGGAAGGTTCTGAGGCGTTGGTGATGTTCTCTTTGTAAACCGTAGCCTCTGGAAGGTCACTAAAGTAAGCCAGGTTCCTATTGTTGCAAGAAAACAGGGTGAAAAGGGATAGTAGGTAGAATAAATTCTTTTTCATGCGATGGTTTATAAGACAGCCCTGAAGATAATTTTATCTATAGGTATCTTGTGCTTTAATAGTGTTTTTTAAATTATTTTTTTAACAAATTCCTTGAGACTCCCCTATCTTACGGAATACATTACAAAAAGTATATATGTCAGATTAATTTAATTTACTGTGTTAATTTTTCAAAACGCAAGTTATTGATTTAAAACCAGGTATACAGAAACCTTAGCAAGATTTAATTATGCGGCACCAGTTGTTAGCCTTATCATTACGTTTTCAGGTCAATTGTTTTGTGCATATTTCTTATACAAATACTCCTAACGTTAAAACTGGTAATTTATGTTGCAACGCTTGTTACTCAAATATGCACTAGAGGGTTGTCTTCTCAATTAGGGAAGCGTGCAAACTTGATCTCCGGCCATCCCTATACCCTCTGTTATCAGGCACTTCCTTCCTAATCACCGCTGACTGTCAGTGTGTTTGACACAAAGGCTCTTCTGCATTTTTGACGGGTATGGCCAACCGTGGTGCTTCCTTTCTTTGTTTTTATATCTTTACCCGTATTTAGTAACCCAATTGTCCGTCACCGAACAGAAACTTTGTAGCGTCTCGAACCATGAAAACCATAGATCCACAGCAGGAACAGGCATCCGAGCTATATGCGCTGATGTCTGGCGTTGTCGCGCCCCGGCCCATTGCCTTTGCCAGTACCGTAGACGACGCGGGAAACGTGAACCTGAGCCCTTTCAGCTTCTTCAACCTGTTCAGCGCCAATCCCCCGGTACTTATTTTTTCTCCGCTGAGCCGCATGCGCGACAACAGCAGTAAACATACGCTGCAGAATATTCTGGCCACAAAGGAGGTTGTGATCAACATTGGCAATTACCCGATGGTAGAGCAGATGTCGCTGGCCAGCACGGAGTATGATCAGGGTATAAACGAGTTCATCAAATCGGGGCTTACCCCGGTGCGTTCTGCACGCGTTGCTCCGCCCCGCGTACAGGAGGCCCCCGCCGCCTTCGAGTGCAAGGTAACCGACGTGATAAAGCTCGGCACAGAGGGCGGGGCAGGCAACCTGGTGCTTTGCGAGGTTTTGCTGATGCATGTGAGCGAGCATATCCTGGACGAGCACGGCAAAGTGGATCCCTTTAAACTAGACGCTGTCGCCCGTATGGGCGGCGACTATTACCTGCGTGCCAGCAAAGAGTCGCTTTTTAAGCTGCCAAAGCCCATCCGCGGCAAAGGAATGGGCGTGGATCAACTGCCAGATTTCATACGGCAAAGCAGCATCCTCACCGGCAACAACCTGGCGCGCCTCGGCAACACCGAAAAAATGCCCGACACCCAGGAGGTAGTTGCCTTCAAAACAGACCCTTTGGTGGGATATACCCTGACTAAGCACCAGAACGACCCGGAACTGTTGCATATGGAACTGGAAAAACTGGGGAAAAAGCTATTGGAAGACAACCAGGTGCAGGAGGCCTGGAAAGTGCTGCTGTTGCGGAATCATATATAAATCCTCCTCTCTGCCTCGGAATCGATGGCCCAAGATAGAGGTATAAATCATCAGAGGGGTATAAACAGGAGCGCCCGTTAAAGCGAGCGCCCCTGTTTATACCCCTCTGGTGTTACGTCGCTGGCGTTTAGCAACTAATTTCGCACCGCAATCATCAGCCCGAGCTCCTTGTAGCGCATCCCAAACTTTTTGGCTATGCTGCTGCTCGTAAGGCTCCCTTTGTAGATGTATACCCCGCTCCGGTAGTGCTCGTTCATGAACAGCACCTCGTTGATGCCGCCGTATTTGGAGAACTCCGTGAAAATGGGGGTGAAGATATTGCTGAGCGCCTGCGAGGCCGTGCGCGGTACCCGCGACGGGATGTTGGGAACGCAATAATGGATGACATCATACTTGCGGTAGACCGGCCGGGAGTGAGACGTGACCTCCGAGGTCTCGAAACATCCCCCCTGGTCGATGCACACATCAATGATGATTGAGCCCGGGTTCATCTGCGCGATCACGCTCTCTTCCACCATGCAGGTGATCTGCCCTTCCTCGGCCACCAGAGCGCCAATCACCACGTCGGCCTGCTTTATCTCATGGTATAGCACCGCCTTGTCCAGCGTAGACGTGAACAGCTGCGTGCCCACGTTCTGCTTCAGGCGGCGCAGCTTGTAGATATGGTTGTCAAATACTTTCACCTCGGCCCCGAGGCCAAAGGCGGCGCGGGCGGCGTGCTCGGCCACCGTGCCTGCCCCCAGGATCACGACCTTGCTGGGCGGCACCCCGGTTATACCTCCCAGGATGACGCCTTTGCCGTCGCTGCTGCTGCTTAGGTACTCGGCTGCCACCAGCATGACCGTGCTGCCTGCAATCTCGCTCATGGCACGCACCACGGGCTTGGCATCCGACTTGTCCCGGATAAGCTCAAAGGATATCGCGTTGATTTTTTTCTGGAGCAGGGCGTTGATATAATCTGCCGTCAGGTTGCCGAACTGCAGCGCCGAGATCAGCGTCTGGCCCGCCCGCAGGTACTCGACCTCATCATAGGTTGGGGGCGCGATCTTGAGGATGATGTTCGCCTCATAAATCTCCTGGGTGGTATACACGATTTTGGCTCCCGCCTCAGAGTACTCATGATCGGAGTATTTGGAGGGACTCCCGGCTCCCGCCTCCACCCAGATGCGGTGGCCCTGGTCGGTGAGCTGCTTTACGGCGTCAGGCGTCAGGCCAATGCGGTTCTCCTGAAACGACGACTCTTTGGGTATGCCGATAAACAAGCTGCGGCGCCTCTCTTCTAATGCCAGCATCGACTCTTTTGGGTATAGGGCCCTGCTTGTCGCTAACTTCGCTAAATCCACGGCTAACTTCTCCGTCATACTATACTTGGTTTATGGTCATGGTACGCGCCTGGTTCTCGGCATCTGCCTGCAGCGTCACAAGCAGGTAGTGCTCGGGCAACAAGTTCGGGATCATCGAGGGCCACTCGATCAGGCACAGCCTGCCCGACTCGAAATACTCGGGGGCCCCGATGTCCAGCGCCTCCCGCTCCTCTCGTATCCTGTAAAAATCAAAATGATAAATAAGGTTCCCTTCAGCCGCCTCGTACTCATTCACCAGCGCAAAGGTAGGGCTGCTGACATTCTCCCGCACACCCAGCTGCAAACAAATCTCTTTGATCAGGGTGGTCTTGCCGGCGCCCATCTCCCCTTCAAAGAGCACGATCTGCGCCTGGTGGGCCGCCTCTAAAAGCACAGAAGCCGCCGCTGGCACATCAGCCAACGACGACATCTTAAAGCGTGCCCTTTGTATTCCGGTGTTATCCATTCTTCGGAGAAAGCGTGATAAACGGTATAATGACTTCCTCCAGTGAGATACCCCCATGCTGGAAGGTGTCTTTGTAGAAGTTCACGTAGTAATTATAGTTGTTCGGATACGCAAAGAAGTAGTCCCCTATCGCGAACACAAACGTAGTGGAAACATTGGCCTTTGGCAAGAAAAATCGTTCCGGTTTGCGCACCGTAAACACGTCCTTGTCGGTGTACCCCAGGTTTTTACCGTGCTTGTAGCGCAGATTGGTGTTGGTGTTGCGGTCGCCGATGATTTTAAAGGGGCGTTTCACCCTAATGGTGCCGTGGTCGGTGGTGATGATCAGGCGCCCTTTTTTCTCTGCAATCATCTTAAGTGTCTCAAACAGAGGCGAGTGCATGAACCACGATTTGGTGATAGAACGGTAGGCCGACTCGTCGGGGGCCAGTTCGCGCACCATGTTGCTGTCTGTCCGGGCGTGCGAAAGCATGTCCACGAAGTTATAGACGATCACGTTCAGCTTGTTGTTCTCCAGGTTGTTGAACTTGGCGAGCAGGTCTTTGCCGGCAGCGGGGTTTGTTATTTTGTGGTAGCTGTGCTTGTCGGTCATGCGGTTCTGCTGGAATTGTATATCCAGAAAGTCGGCCTCGTGCAGGTTCTTGCCTTCATCCTCGTCGTCGCCCACCCACATGTTGGGATATTTTTTGGCGATCTCGGTAGGCAGCATGCCCGAGAAGATGGCGTTACGGGCATAGGCGGTGGTGGTGGGCAGTATGGAGTAAAACATCTCCTCCTGATCCACGGTGAAATACTCCGAGATAAGCGGCTCCAGCACCTTCCACTGGTCGTAGCGCAGGTTGTCGATCAACAGAAAGAACACGGGCTTGTCCGACTCTTTCATCAGCGGGAACACCCGCTCCCGGAACAGCTGGTGCGACATGAGCGGAGCATCCTCATCACCATTGATCCAGTCTTCGTAGTTCTCCATGATAAACTTGGCGAAGTTGGAGTTGGCCTCGTCCTTTTGCATGTTTATCACGTCGGCCATACTCTTGTTTTCCGTCTCGTCTATCTCCAGCTCCCAGTATACCAGCTTTTTGTAGATGTCCGTCCATTCCTGCGGGCTCAGGCGCTCGCCAAAAGCCATCCCCAGCGTCCGGAAATCGCGCTGGTAGCTCATGTTTGTTTTTTCAGAAACCAGCCGCTTGTTGTCCAGCACCTTTTTCACCGACAGCAGAATCTGGTTCGGGTTCAGGGGCTTGATCAGGTAATCGGTGATGCGCGAGCCGATGGCCTCCTCCATAATGTGTTCTTCCTCGCTCTTCGTGATCATGATCACGGGAACGGTGGGCCGGATGTTCTTTAGCTCGGTCAGTGTTTCGAGGCCACTGATGCCGGGCATGTTCTCGTCCAGAAAAACCAGGTCGAATGTCCGCTCCTGAAACACCTCAATCGCGTCGGTGCCACTGTTTACGGGCGTGATGTTGTAGCCTCGGTCCTCCAAGAAAAGGATGTGCGGCTTGAGCAAATCTATCTCATCATCGGCCCATAAAATATCGTATCTTTGCATAGTTTTATAATTAGTTGCTAATTGTTAGTTTGTTAGTTGTTAAACGCGCTATGGTTTGATAATTGGATTGTTACAAATGTATATTTATCATTTACGGGAAAAAGGGTAACGCAAAGACGTTCCTTGTATAAGTTGCAGTAGAAAACAGCAAATAACAGCTCCTTCTGGTATGTTGGCAACAATCAACCATTAGCAACCAACAATCAATCCTACTTTCAGTGAATAAAAAGAAAATACTCAACGACCCCGTCTACGGTTTTATTACCGTGCCCTCCGACCTGATCTTCGATATCATCAACCACCCCTACTTTCAGCGCCTGCGCCGCATCAAGCAGCTAGGGCTTACGGAGATGGTATACCCGGGGGCGCTCCACACGCGTTTTCACCATGCCCTGGGTGCCATGCACCTCATGAACACGGCGCTTCTCACACTGAAAAGTAAAAATAACGAAATAAACGACAAAGAATTCGAGGCGTCGCTGATTGCCATCCTGTTGCACGACATCGGGCACGGCCCATTTTCGCATGCGCTGGAGACGGCCATTTTCAAAAACGCCCACCACGAGGACCTCTCGCTGCATATTATGCACCTGCTTGACGAGGCTTTTGGCGGGAAACTGCGCCTGGCCATCGCTATATTCACCGACACCTACGAGCGGCGGTTTTTCCACCAACTGGTGTCGAGCCAGCTGGACGTGGACCGCCTGGATTACCTGAACCGCGACAGCTTTTATACAGGGGTATACGAGGGCAAGATTGGCGCCGACCGCATCATCAAAATGCTGGACGTAGCCAACGACAAGCTGGTGGTGGAGGAAAAGGGCATTTACAGCATCGAGAACTTTTTGGTGAGCCGCCGCCTGATGTACTGGCAGGTATACCTGCACAAAACTGTGATCAGTGCCGAGAACATGGTGCTGCGCGTGGTGCAGCGTGCCCGCGAACTGCTGCAACAGGGCGTGGAGGTGCCAGCCAGCCCCTGTCTCCGGTTTTTCCTCGCCTCCGACCTCACCATGCAGGACTTTAAGACCGACAACACGATTCTGGAGCGCTTCGTCAGCTTGGACGACCATGATGTATGGGGAGGTATAAAAATGTGGGCCGCCCACCCAGACAAAGTGCTGTCCTTCCTGGCAACCAGCATCCTGAACCGGCGGCTTTTCAAAGTCATCATTTCCACCAAACCTATTGAGGCAGAGATGCTGCTGGGCATCAGCGAACTGGTGCAGGAGAAATTTGGCATCAGCGAGGAAGAAGTGAAGTACCTGATGATCTCCGGCAAAATCGGCAACAACGCCTATGACAGCGAGGGCCAGGCCATCGACATGCTGACGAAATCGGGCTATGTGATGGATGTGGCCGAAGCGTCGGACTTGCCAAATATCCGTGCCCTCAGCAATAAAGTGGAAAAGTACTACGTGTGCTACCCCAAGGAGGTGGCGGTGCTGTAAGGAAAACCCCTTTCCATACCCACCATACCAAATTATGTTAACGTGTATAGCCACGGACTGTGTGCCTGTGCAACCCTATATAGCTAAATGGGGTCTTGCTGTTAAACCCGATTCCGCTTTTTGCAAATTTGCACTCCCTAAGCAGTAGCGTTTTTGAGTTTTTGCCCTAATTTTACAACATGGAATTTACTGTTCAACAGATAGCTGACCTGCTGCAGGGCACGGTGGAAGGAGACAACCAGATAAAGGTCAGCACCTTAGCAAAGATAGAAGAGGCCCAGGCAGGCGCGCTTGCTTTCCTCTCGAACCCCAAGTATGAGCCTTTCTTGTATTCTACGCAGGGCAGCGCAGTGATTGTATCGGACAAACTGGAAGTGAAGAAACCTGTTTCCGCGGCGCTCATACGCGTGTCCGACCCCTATTCCAGCTTTTCTACCCTGTTGCACTACTACCACACAGCGCTGCTTGCCTCCAAAACAGGCGTGGAGGAACCCTGCCACATGGGCGCGGAGAGCCAGATTGGCGAGAACCACTACCGGGGCGCCTTTTCCTATATCGGCAACAACTGCCGGATCGGCCAGAATGTGCGCATCTTCCCGCAGGTATACATCGGCGACAATGTGCGGATAGGCGACAACACGACTATTTTTGCGGGGGCAAAGCTGTATACCAACACGGAGGTAGGAAGCAACTGCACCATTCACGCGGGAGCGGTGCTGGGCAGCGATGGCTTTGGTTTCGCGCCGCAGCCTGACGGCACCTACAAAGCCATCCCGCAGATCGGAAACGTGGTGCTGGAAGACGAGGTGTCTATCGGTGCCAACGCCACGATAGACTGTGCGACCATGGGCGCCACCCGCATCCGGAAAGGCACCAAGATAGACAACCTGGTGCAGATTGCGCACAATGTGGAAGTGGGCCAGAACACGGTGATCGCCTCCCAGACAGGCATCTCCGGGTCCACCAAAATTGGCGACAACTGCGTGATCGCGGGCCAGGTGGGTATAGTGGGGCATATTTCCATCGCCAACAAAACCACAGTGGGGGCGCAGTCGGGCGTTTCGAAATCGGTGAAGGAGACAGGCACCATCATTCAGGGCTCCCCTGCCTTCGACTACAAGCAAAACCTGCGTGCCATGACGGTATTCCGCAAATTGCCGGAGCTGCAGCGTGAGGTCGAGCTCCTCAAAGCAAAAAGCGAGGACTGAACACCCCGTCCTACACAGGCGCTACTTTCCGAATAAAAAGTGGCAATAGCTTATATAAAATCTTAAGTTTGCAACGGCAAAGGGTTTCATACCCCTTCCCTGCTTTATTATAAATGACGGCAGCATTTTGCTGCCGCTCTTGTTATTCCGCAGCAAGCACTTTACACGACTAAGATACGTGCATGAACGATAAACAGCATACCATAAAAGCACCGGTAACCATATCGGGCATTGGGTTGCATACAGGTGTAGTGTCAAACATGACCTTCAGGCCTGCCCCTGTGAACCATGGCTTTAAGTTTCAGCGCATTGACCTGCCTGGCCAACCCATTGTCGCCGCCGATGTGGACAATGTGGTAGACCTGTCGCGGGGAACCACCATTGAGCAGAACGGCGCGCGCGTGAACACCGTGGAGCATACCCTGGCCGCGCTGGTCGGCCTCCAGCTGGACAATGTGCTAATCGAGCTGGACGGCCCGGAGCCTCCCATCATGGACGGGTCTTCCATTGAGTTTGTGAAGGCGCTGCAAAGCGTGGGGCTGGAAGAGCAGAACGCGCTGCGCAACTACTTCGAAATCACCTCGGGCATCACCTACAAGGATGAGAGCCGGGGCGTGGAGATCGTGGCCCTGCCCCTGGACGACTACCGCCTGACCGCCATGGTGGATTACAACTCGCCTGTGCTGGGAAGCCAGCACGCGTCTATCACCAACATGGAGCAGTTTGAGGGCGAAATCGCCCCGTGCCGCACGTTTGTGTTCCTGCACGAGCTGGAGGCGCTTTACAAGCAAAATCTGATCAAGGGCGGCGACCTGGACAATGCCATCGTGATCGTGGACCGCGTGGTGAAGGAGGAGGAACTGGCCTACCTGTCGGACCTGCTCAAGAAGCCGAAGGTACAGGTAAAAGCGGAGGGGGTGCTGAACAACACCGACCTGCGCTTCAGAAATGAGCCTGCCCGCCACAAGTTGCTGGACCTGATGGGCGACCTGGCCCTGATCGGCAGGCCAATTAAAGGCCAGATCCTGGCGGCCCGCCCTGGCCACGCGGCCAATGTGGCTTTCGCCAAGAAGGTGAAAAAGATGATCCGGGACGCCAGCATTAAAAACGTGCCTACCTACGACCCGAAGAAGAAGCCGGTGATGGACATCAACCAGATTGCCGCTACCCTGCCACACCGCTATCCTTTTCTGCTGATCGACAAGATAATCCACCTGGATGAGACGACTGTTACAGGTGTGAAAAATATAACCTTGAATGAACCGTTCTTTCAGGGGCACTTCCCGGGTAACCCGGTGTTGCCCGGCGTGATTCAGATAGAGGCCATGGCCCAGACTGGCGGGATTCTTGTGCTGAGCACGGTAGAAAATCCGGAGGACTACTGGACTTACTTCCTGGGGATAGACAAGTGCCGCTTCAAGCGCAAGGTCATCCCCGGAGACACAATCATTTTTAAATGTGAGTTGCTGGCGCCTATAAAGCGCGGAATTGCCAAAATGAGCGGTCAGGCTTTTGTAGCGGGACAACTGGTGATGGAAGCTGAAATGTCGGCAAGCATAGTAAAAAAAGACGCATGAACCAGCCATTAGCATATATACACCCAGAGGCTAAGATCGCGCAGAACGTGGTGGTGGAGCCCTTTTCCACGATCTACAAAAACGTGGAGATTGGCGAGGGCACCTGGATCGGACCCAACGTGACCATCATGGAGGGGGCCCGCATCGGTAAGAACTGCAAGATTTTCCCGGGGGCCGTTATTTCCTCTGTGCCGCAGGACCTGAAGTTTGCCGGCGAAGACACCATTGCCGTCATTGGCGACAATACCGTAATCCGGGAGTGCGTGACCGTGAGCCGCGGCACGATCGACAAGATGAAAACCGTGATCGGGAGCAATTGCCTCGTGATGTCGTATGCCCACATTGCGCACGACTGCATCATTGGCAACAACTGCATCCTGGTAAACGCTGTGCAGTTGGGCGGGCACGTGGAGATGGGCGAATACGCCATCATCGGCGGTTCCAGCGCAGCGCACCAGTTCGTCAGGATCGGGGCGCACGCCATGGTGTCGGGTGGCTCTTTGATCCGCAAGGACGTGCCGCCCTACGTAAAAGCTGCCCGCGAGCCGCTTACCTATGCCGGCATCAACTCTATCGGGCTGCGCCGCAGGGGCTTTACCAGCGAGCAGATAAACGACATTCAGCATGTATACCGCCTGATCTTCATGAGCGGGCTGAACTATACCGAGGCCCTTGATAAAATCGAGATAGAGCTGGCACCAAGCAAAGAGCGCGACGAGATCCTGAATTTTGTGCGCAACTCCGGCCGCGGTATCATCAAGAGCTATTTCACAAAAGATGCAAATTAGCCTAAGCAATTTAGGTAAACGCTACAACTACGAGTGGATTTTCCGGGGCCTGTCTTATACCTTCGACTCAGGCTCATCTTATGCCATACTGGGGCACAACGGCTCCGGAAAATCCACACTTCTCACGATAATTGCCGGGCACAACCTGCACAGCGAGGGCGAAATAGCCTACACGGCTGGCGGGCAAACAATAGCCCCTGACGAGGTATACCGCCACCTCTCGCTTACGGCACCCTACCTGGAGCTCGTCGAGGACTTCACCCTCACGGAGCTCATTGCCTTCCATACCCGCTTCAAACCGTTGCGACAGGGCCTCTCCCATACCGCCCTGATCGACCGTATGGGCCTGCAGAAATCCAGCAATAAGTTTGTGAAGGATTTTTCCTCCGGTATGAAGCAGCGGCTAAAGCTCGGGCTGGCCATCTACTCAGACACGGCGCTGTTGCTGCTTGATGAGCCTACCACCAACCTCGATCAGGACGGTGTGGCCTGGTATCAGGAGCATGTGGCCCTAAACCAGGCAGACCGCCTCATCATCGTGGGCTCCAACATACTGCACGAATATGGTTTTTGCGAGCAGCAACTGCGCATCTCAGACTTTCATCCGCAGCCCGTCAGGCGGTAGTGGGTGCTCATTATTGACTGCTGAGATGGCCTCTGATGAAACTTTCAAATACATTTCGATATCAAACCAATAGCATCTTATACCCTTTCAAAAGTTAGCGCCATATACCTCAGCAAGCATTTGGGCAATCCAACGATCAAAAAACTACCAATTTTCAGGGAAGCTGCCTAACTTTGTATAACAACACGTAACTCATACCATGGGAAGAGCATTTGAATTCAGAAAGGCCCGCAAGTTCAAGCGTTGGGACAAAATGTCGAAGGCTTTCACGCGCCTCGGCAAAGAGATTGTGATGGCGGTGAAAGAAAGCGGACCCAGCCCAGACACCAACTCACGTTTGCGCACCGCGATCCAAAACGCGAAGGGCGTGAACATGCCGAAAGACCGCATTGAGGCGGCCATCAAGCGGGCTTCATCCAAAGAAGAGAAAGATTACGAGGAGATTGTATACGAAGGGTATGCCCCCCACGGCATTGCGGTGGTGATTGAGTGCGCCACAGACAACCTGAACCGCACCGTAGCCAACGTGCGCATGCATTTCTCCAAAGGCGGAGGCTCCCTGGGCAAAACCGGCTCCCTGGATTTCATGTTCGACCGTAAGGGTATCTTTAAAATAGCCGCCGAAGGCGTGAACCTGGAGGAACTGGAGCTGGAGCTGATCGACTTTGGCGCCGAGGAGATCTATGAGCACGAGGAGGAAATCATCATCGAGACGCCTTTCACGGAGTTTGGCAACATGCAGAAGGGGCTGGAGGAAAAAGGCCTGGAGGTGATTAGTGCCGATGTGCAGCGCATCCCGACCACCCGAACCGAGCTGACAGAAGAGCAGGAAGAAGAAGTGCTGGGCCTGATCGAGCGCTTCGAGGAAGACGACGATGTGCAAGCCGTATACCACAACATGGCGTAGGCTGCCGCATAAGTTATACCGATGGCTGCCCATGGCTTCAGGCTATAGGGGCAGCCATCTTTTTTTAAGCATTCTCCATCGCATCCGGTCGTATTACTTCTGACAAAGCCGGACATACCATACCTCGCCAGCCATGCTGCTATACTTCCTCTTCGCTATCGGATTTGTCTTGCTCATCAAGGGCGCGGATGTGCTTGTGGCCGGGGCCTCGTCTGTGGCCAGGAGCTTTGGCCTGTCAGACATGGTGGTGGGGCTCACGGTGGTGTCGTTTGGCACCTCGCTGCCCGAACTGATCATCAACGTGCTGTCGAGCCTGCAGGGACAGTCTGAGCTGGCCATCGGCAACGTGTTCGGCAGCAATGTGGCCAACCTGCTGCTCATTTTGGGGGTAACTGCCATTATCTGCCCGCTGCCGATCAACAAGAACACCATCCTGAACGAGCTTCCCTTCTCACTCATCGCTACGCTGCTGGTGGGCTTTCTGGCCAACGCCACCCTGCTCTATAACCGCACCGAGCTATACATCAGCCGCGTGGATGGAATCGTGCTCCTGTTCTTCTTCGTCTTGTTTATGGTCTACATTTACCATATCGCGAAAACCAACAAAGAAGAAGTGCTGGCGCAGCAGTCCGATGAACCCGTGATGCCCATCAGAAAATCGGTGCTGATGATTGTGCTGGGCGCGGGCGGCCTGTTCCTGGGGGGCAAATGGGTAGTGGATGGGGCGGTACACATTGCGCAGTCATTTGGCATGAGTGAGTCGTTCATCGGCCTTACCGTTGTAGCTATTGGCACGTCGCTCCCCGAGCTGGTCACCTCTGCCACGGCCGCATTCCGCCGCAACATCGACATTGCGGTGGGCAATGTGGTGGGCTCCAACATCTTCAACCTCCTCTGGATTCTGGGTGTCAGCGCCCTGATCCGCCCGCTTCCGTTTGATGTGGTGAGCAACTCCGACATCGTGATGATGATCTTCGCCAGCACGCTCCTCATTTTGGCGATGCCCCTCCCCCGCAAAAACACCATCGACCGCTGGAAAGGCGTCTTCTTCCTGCTGATCTACTTCAGCTACATCGGCTATCTGGTGGTGCGCGGATAAGCTTCAGGATATATCAAAATAGTTTACAGCTTTGCTTTTTACCGCCGTGCAAATGCACAACGGCGACCAACTACACACCTCTATAGACAGGGGTGATGCTTCAGTTTGATGGGTATAATGTTGCTGGTTTGGTAGGGGTTACGCCTGGACGCCCATGTCCTAACATCATTTTTATCCTCAATTCAGCGCCTACTCACCACTTCCCTTCTCGCTCTGCAGCTAGGCCTGGCATCCATACCCCCGAAGCTGCCTCATTACACCTATATCAGTATATAAAACTGATTACCAGCCCATTATAGCTGTATTCTTTCCTGCTGAAGTAGTCATGACGTAGCCCCTAAGTAGTCATGCTGTAGGTACTTCTTTTGTGAGCCGTGCAACGCTGCCTAATATTGAAGAATTACTTTTTCGGGAAACCACCACCCATTTGTCAGCTAGAATCAATTCATTTTTATACATGGCAAGCGGGAGACCTCGCCCTTAAAAGTAATTGACTAATCACGTTTCGCTTCAAGTCACACCAAAAGATTACCTAACCAAAACGCCATGATGAGAAAACATTTTTACACAGCATTGGGCTGCATTACCCTAACTGCCTGCCTGCACACAGGCGCGGTTGCGGGCGGTTACAGTACGCTACGGCCACTGCGCGTACAGACCGCGCAAGCGGCCACTATAACAGGTAAAGTAACAGACGAGAATGGGGCTGAGTTACCGGGGGTAACGGTGGTGCTGAAAGGCACGACTAAAGGAACCACCACAGATATAGCTGGAAACTTTTCGCTGCCCGTGCCGGAGGGCAACGGCACACTGGTGTTCTCCTTCATCGGGTACCTTGCGCAGGAGGTGCCGATTAATAACCGCGCTACCCTAAACATCTCGCTGAAGCCCGACACCAAAACCCTGGATGAAGTGGTGGTGGTAGGGTATGGTACCCAGAAGAAAAGCGTTGTGACGGGAGCGATCAGCAGTGTGAAGGCCTCTGACCTGGAGAACCAGCAAATCACGCGGGTGGAGCAGGCTTTGCAGGGCCGTACCACAGGCGTTACAGTTGCCTCTAACTCAGGAGCACCGGGATCAGCCGCTACGGTACGGGTAAGGGGTATAACCACGCTTAACAGCAATGACCCACTTTATGTAGTGGACGGTGTGGTGGTGAATGGTGGCATCGACTACCTGAACCAGGCCGATATCGCGTCGATTGAGGTGTTGAAAGATGCTGCCTCTGCCGCTATTTATGGTGCCCGAGCCGCAAACGGCGTTATACTGGTTTCGACCAAGCGCGGAAAGGCTGGCGTAATGAGCGTGAACTACAACGGCTACTACGGTGTGCAGGGTCCGGCGCGAAAGCTGGATATGCTGAATGCCATGGAATATGCCACGCTGCGTAACGAGGCTTCTGTTGCTGGCGGCGGAAACATCGTGTATGAAAACCCGCGCGCACTCGGTGAAGGCACTGACTGGCAGGAGTATGTCTTTAACGACAATGCCCGCATCCAAAACCATGAGTTCAGCATCAGCGGTGGCAACGAAAAGTCCACGTTCTTCAGCTCCTATGGCTACCTGGATCAGGAAGGCATCGTGACCAGCGAGATCTCGAACTACAAGCGCCACAACATCCGCCTGAACTCTACCCATAAAGTAGCAAAATGGCTGACGGTTGGTCAGAACCTGGGTTACTCGCACATCAAAAGCCAGGGCAGCCTGAACCCGAACACAGAGTTCGGTGGGCCGCTTAGCTCCGCGATCAACCTGGACCCTACCACGCCAGCGCTGATCACGGATGAGGCCATCCTCAACGACCCGAACAGCATTTATAACGCGCAGCCGACACTGCGCAACCCGCAGGGCTACCCTTACGGGATTTCCACGACCGTGCAGCAGGAAATGACCAACCCCCTGGCCTATGTGCAGACGCAGCTCGGAAACTACGGCTGGTCTGACAACATTGTGGGGAACGTTTTCGCGGAACTGGAGCCGATCGAGGGCCTGAAACTCAGATCTACGGTAGGCACCAAGCTTGCCTACTGGGGAGGCGAGAGCTTCCGGCCGATCTATTACCTCAATGCCTCTTCCATAAGCCAGCAAACGGCTTTTAACCGCGACCGAAGCAAGGCCTTTGACTACAACATCGAGAACATCCTCTCTTATACCCGCACTATCCAGAAGCATAACTTCACGGTGCTGGCAGGCCAGGGAGCCTACAAAGACGGCAATACCAGCGGCATGTTTATCTCTTTCTCCAACATCCCGGCTAATTCGTTCGATGAGGCATCCTTTAACCTGAAAGTGCCAACCGCAAGCAGAACCGCCGACGCCTATGAGGGAATTGAGCATACCGTAAGCTCCCTATTCGGGCGCGTGGTGTACAACTACGACGAGAAATACCTGTTCACGGGTATCATCCGCCGCGACGGCTCTTCCCGGTTCGGCACCAACAACAAGTATGGCTACTTCCCTTCGGCCTCTATCGGCTGGGTGGCTTCCAGAGAAGACTTCTGGCCGACCAACGAAGCAGTGAACTTCCTGAAAGTGCGCGGCTCCTACGGAGTGGTTGGTAACGATGCTCTGGGTAATTTCCGCTACATCTCCACTGTGGGCGCCAACCGAAACTATACCTTCGGGAACGACAACTACCTGATTGGATACAGCCCCGACGCGCCTGCAAACCCAGACCTGCGCTGGGAAGAAACCACCCAGACAAACGTTGGCTTCGAGACAACCCTCTTCAACGACTGGAACCTGACCTTCGACTGGTATAACAAGAAAACCACGGGCATCCTGCAGCAGATTGACCTGCCAGGCTACGTGGGGGCCACCGGCAGACCGTGGGGCAACGTGGCCGACATGGAGAACCGTGGCGTGGAGCTTGAACTGGGCTACCGCAAGACAATTGGGGATGTTAGCTTCGGTATAAACGGCAATGTGTCTTACCTGCAAAACGAGATCACCTTTTTAGGCGATGGCAAAGACTTTCTGGAGGGCGGCGAAAGCATCCAGAACATTGCTTACCCACTTACGCGCGTGGCCGTTGGCCAGTCATACGGCGCTTTCTACGGCTTCCGCACGATGGGCATCTTCCAGAACGAGGCAGAGGTAGCTAACTACAAAGGTGCTAATGGCGAGGCTATCCAGCCAAACGCCCAGCCAGGCGACTTCCGTTGGGCAGACCTGAACGGTGACGGCCAGATCAACGCAGATGACCGCACCTTTATCGGCAAGCCACTCCCCGACTGGACGTATGGCCTCACGCTGAATGCCGCCTACAAGAACTTTGACCTGATGATCTTCGGGCAGGGTGTGGCTGGCAACCAGATCTTCCAGGGCCTGCGCCGCCTCGACATCCCCACGGCTAACTGGCAGCAATCCGCCCTTGGCCGCTGGACTGGCGAGGGTACTTCTAACGACTACCCGAGGCTGACAACCGAAGACACGAACCGCAACTTCACTTACCCTTCTGACTTCTTCCTGGAAGATGGTGACTACTTCCGCATCAAGACGCTGCAGGTTGGCTACACGCTGCCAGGCACGCTATCCTCTAAGCTGGCGATGCAGAAAGCCCGCGTGTACGTGAGCAGCAACAATCTGCTGACCTTCACAAAATACAGCGGGTATGACCCGGAGATCGGCGGAAACATTTTCGGTATCGACCGGGCATTCTATCCGCAGGCCCGCTCCTTCATGGTTGGCGTAAACATTGGATTTTAATTAGACAAACAGAGACAAGATGAAAAAGAGCTATATAAAATACGCTGCGATCATGGCGCTGGGCTTACCGGCGCTGAGTGCCTGCGAGAAGGATTTTCTGGAGGTAGACCCTCGGGGCACCGTGCTGGAATCGAATTACTACAGCAACCCACAGGAGGCTTTTGCCGGTATGGTGGCCGCCTACGACCCTTTGGGCTGGGAGGCCGGCGGCACGTTCCATAACATTGCGGGCATCAATGCCGCCTCAGACGATGCCTACGCCGGTGGCGGCGGCTCTTCTGACATGAACACCTGGCAGGTATGGAACAACTATACCCTGGACCCTGCCATTGGGCCTCAGAGCGAATACTGGAACCGGAACTTCACGGGTGTGTCCAGGGCCAACACGATCCTGGAGAAAGTGCAGGCAGGCATCCCCGGCCTCGACAACGCGACGCAAGCCCGGTATATGGCCGAAGCGAAGTTCCTGCGCGCCTACTACTACTTTGACCTGGTTCGCCTCTTCAGAAACGTGCCTCTCATCACGAGCTCGCTCTCTACGGAGGCAATTTACAGCGTGACGCAGGCGAGCCCCGAGGAGGTATACGCCCAGATTGAGAAAGACCTGACTGAGGCGATCCCGGGCTTGCCGCAAACGGTATCTGCAGCCAGCGAAGGCGGCCGCGCGACGCAAGGAGCCGCCAAGGCGCTTCTGGGGAAAGTACACCTGTTCCAGAAAGAGTGGAGCGCGGCGGCCGCGCAACTGGCAGACGTGAACGGCACGCCGGGCGGATCGAGCCAGTATGGGTATAAACTGCTGGACAATTTCGGAGCCATCTTCAGCCCGGCAAACAAGTTCAACAGCGAGTCTATCTTTGAGATTGTGCATACGTCAGTGGCGAATGGCCATTGGGGCAGTTTCCCGAATGTGGAGGGCAACGTGGCCGTTACCATGATGGGCCCGAGAGGCTACTCAGGCGCCACCTATGTGGCAGGCTGGGGCTTCAACCCGCTGACGCTGGACCTGGTAAATGCCCTGAAAGGCGACCCACGGTATAAATACACCGTCGCGAACCTGGACAGCCTGGAGAACGCGGGAGCGGCTACCTACGAGAAAGGCTATCAGAACACCGGCTATTTTGTAGAGAAGTTTGCGCCGAAGGCTGACTGGAAAAGCACAGGAGGAGGCGAGCCCCTGCTCAACTGGCCGAACGACTACATCGAGATTCGCCTGGCAGACACCTACCTGATGGAGGCCGAGGCCCTGATCCAGGGCGGCGGTGACCTGAACAGGGCGGCTGCCTTGCTCAACGCCGTGCGCGCCCGCGTAGGCCTTGCCCCCGTAGCCGCCACACTGGAAAACGTGTACACCGAGCGCCGCCTGGAACTAGCCACAGAAGGTCACCGCTGGTATGACCTGGTGCGCACCGGCAGAGCCGCCACCGTGCTTGCCCCATTCGGGTTTAAAGCCGGCAAGCACGAAGTGCTGCCAATCCCGCAGTCGGAGCTGAACAACACCAAGCTGGAGCAAAACCCCGAGTACCGCTAACCATTAGGCAATCCTCTTAAAGAAATAACCATGAAGTATAAGACATCTATATCCAGAGTTTATTCCCTGCTGGCTGTGGCGCTGCTGACAAGTATGTTCACAGCCTGCTCGCCGGACGAATCAGACGCGGAGCTGGCCCCCGCCCCTACCGCAGAGATGGTGGCGTTCTCGGCAACCCCAAATACGGACAACCCGAACATCATCACTTTCAATAACGAGACTCCCGGCGCTTTTAAGGCAATCTGGGACTTCGGGAACGGGTCTACAGCAGAAGGGCAGACTGCGGAAGGAGCCTTTGCCGTTGAAGGCGACTACACCGTGAAGCTGACCGTGTTTACCAGCGGGGGCTATACCTCCAACACCAAAACCATCCACATAGACAACACCAACTTTTCGATGCTGGACCGGGAAGACTATAACTTCCTGACGGGCGGTGCCAGCAACGCGACCGGCAAAACATGGGTGATCGAGAAAGACGAGGCAGGCCATATGGGTGTGGGACCTATCGGCGCCGCAACGCCGGAGTGGTGGTCGGCCGCGCCAAACGACAAGGCCGGCGAGGGCTTGTACGATGACGAGATGGTTTTCAACCTGAACGGCTTTGCCTATACCTATAAGAACAACGGAAACACGTTTGTGAACGGGGCGAACGCCGCGGGCTTAGGTGGCACCAAACAGGGCGATGACTTTACCTTGTCCTATACCCCTCCTACCGACATGACCTGGAGCATCGTGGAAGAGAACGGCAAGAAATACCTTTCCCTGTCCAAGCAAGGGTTTGTTGGATATTACACGGGCGTGTCGCGCTACGAGATCCTAAAACTGACAGAGAACGAGCTGTACCTGAAGGGTGCTGACGCTGCAAACGCGGCGAACGGCTGGTGGTTGCGCCTGGTGCCGAAGGGGTATAGCCGTCCGGTAGTTGAAAAACCATACAAGAGCACGGATATCTACGACACGTTTGACACCGACGGGAATGTGGTGTGGAAGCGGGATAACCTGACCCTGAACGAAAGCTACGACAACCCCGCTCCCATCCCGGTCAACCAGTCGGCCAAGGTGGCGATGTACATCAAGCAGGAAGGCCAGGCCTTTGAGTTCGCCAACATGTACACCGAGTTCGCCCACAAGCTGGACCTGCGCGAGCGCCACGTGATCAAGCTCAAGGTATTTATACCCAGCTACAACGACTTTACGACGGCAGCCGGCGAAGACTGGGCGAACAAGAACCTGCTGAAGCAAGTGTCTGTCAAGCTGCAGGACGCCTCCTCTGCACAGCCCTGGACAAACCAGGTGGAAGTGAAGCAGCAGGTGAATGAGCTCGACAAATGGGTGGAACTGACCTTTGACTTCGGAGCCGCCGATGTGGTGAACCGGAAAGACCTCGACCGGATCGTAATCCAGATAGGAGGCGAGGGCAACTTCATTCCGGGTATCTTCTTCCTCGACGACATCGAACTTGTGAAATAGCTGTTTGGGAAGCCAGGGTGTTGTGCCCTGGCTTTTTTTAAGAGCACGCGCTTTATCTGAGTATTCAAAACATGCAGTGGAACAGGCGTTTCACCTGCGCTAAACGTCCTTTCTTATGCTTTTCATCAGTATCACAAAACCCCTTGCCTCGCTGGCGGCGATTTTTGCCTTGTCTGTCTGCAGCTCCTGCTCACAAAGCGAAACGCCGATGCCCATCATCACCAAACCCCAGGCCCCCACAGACCAGAACTGGAAATTTGAGAGCACGCCCATCTGGGCCGATGAATTCAGTTACACGGGCGCACCCGACCCTGAAAAATGGGGGTATGATATCGGCGGAACGGGCTGGGGCAACAACGAACTGCAGTACTACTCCAATAGCCCGGACAATGCGAGCGTGGCGGACGGGACACTGGTCATCACGGCCCGAAAAGAGAACACGAACGGCAACGCGTACTCCTCGGCCAGGCTGGTGACCAAGGGCAAAGGCGACTTTTTGTATGGCAGGTTTGAGATCAAAGCCAAACTGCCCACCGGCCGGGGCACCTGGCCCGCCATCTGGATGCTGCCTACCGATTGGGCATACGGCGACTGGCCCAAATCTGGCGAGATTGACATCATGGAGCACGTGGGCTACGACCAGAACAAGGTCCACATCACCGTGCATACCGAAGCCTATAACCACAGCAAAAACACCCAAAAGGGAAACAGCAAAGTAATTCCCACGGCCAGCACCGAGTTCCACCTCTACCGCGTCGACTGGACCCCATACGCGGTGAGAGGCTCCATAGACGACCAGCAGGTGTTTGAGTTCATCAACGACGGAAAGGGCTATGCCTCCTGGCCGTTCAACAAGCGCTTCCACCTGCTACTCAACATTGCGGTTGGCGGCAACTGGGGAGGCGCAGAAGGCGTGGATCCGAACGTGTTCCCGCAAAGCATGCAAATAGACTATGTGCGCGTGTACAAAATGATTGAGTAGCGATACCGCACAGATATTAACCAGAACCAATAAAAATGAGAATAAGAACTATAGCCTGGGCAGCCTGTATCGCCCTCACGTGCTTCTCCAATGTGCAGGCACAAAAATCAAAAACAGGCACCGTCAAAGCAGAGGCCCCCTACAACGAGGCCGAATTAAACAAAAAGGTAGAAGCGCTTCTGCAGAAAATGACGCTGGAGGAGAAAGTGGGCCAGATGGCGCAGATTACCTTGGACGTGGTGGGCAAGGGCGAGAACCGTTACACGAGCTTCGAGCCCCTGCAACTGGACAAAGAGGCCCTGAAAAGGGCACTGGTTGACTATAAAATCGGCTCTGTGCTGAATACCGCCAACAACACTGCCCTCACGCCACAAAAGTGGTATAGCCTTATCAGCGAGATACAGCAGGTAGCCATGAAAGACACCCGCCTGGGTATACCTGTCATATACGGGGTGGATGAGATTCACGGGGCGACCTATACCGTGGGGGCCACCATGTTTCCGCAGCAGATAAACCAGGCTGCCAGCCGCAACCGTGCGCTGGTGAAGCGCGGCGCTGAGATCACGGCGTACGAGACCCGCGCCAGTTCCATACCCTGGAACTTCTCCCCGGTGCTGGACCTGGCACCAGATCCCCGGTTTCCGCGCCAGTTCGAGTCCTTTGGCGAAGACCCTTACTTAACGACAGAACTGGGCGTGCAGATGATCGACGGCTACGAAGGCGTGCACAACAACATCGGGCACCCCGAGCATGTGGCCTCCTGCATGAAGCACTTCCTGGGATACCAGGTTCCGACCTCCGGCAAGGACCGCACCCCAACCACCATCTCCGACGTGGAGCTGCGCGAGTATCACCTGCCGTCTTTCAAGGCGGCCATAGACGCAGGCGCGCATACCATCATGATCAACTCCGGTATCGTGAACGGCGTTCCGGTGCATTCCAACCACGACATCCTGACTAAGTTGCTGAAGGAAGAACTGGGCTTTAAAGGCCTTGTGGTAACGGACTGGGGTGATATTGAGTACCTCCATAACCGCGACCGCGTGGCCAGCGACATGAAGGAAGCCATCATGCTGGCCATTAACGCCGGTATCGATATGTCGATGATCCCATACCAGTATGAGCCTTTCTGCGATGGACTGGTGGAGCTGGTGAAAGAGGGTAAAGTAAAGGAAGAGCGGATAAATGACGCGGTGCGCCGTGTCCTGCGTGTGAAGTACGCCCTCAACCTGTTTGAGCGGCCCACCACCAACCCCAAAGACTACCCTAAGTTTGGCAGCAAGGAGTTTGAAGACGCCGCATACCAGATGGCAGCCGAATCGATTACCCTCCTCAAGAACCAGAATGGCGTGCTTCCGCTGAAGAAAACGGCAAAGGTACTGGTAACAGGCCCAAATGCCAACAACATGCGCACCCTCAACGGAGCCTGGACCTACTCCTGGCAAGGTGAAAAAACGGACGCGTTTGCCGCCAGGTATAACACCATTCTGGAGGCGGTGCAGCAGGAAGTCGGCAACCAAAACGTGACCTATGTGCCGGGCGTGAGCTATAAGATGGAGGGCAAATACTACGAAGAGACTGCAGATCAGATGGCAGAAGCATTAGCGGCGGCCCAAAACGTGGATGTCGTGATTCTGTGTATCGGAGAGAACACCTCCACAGAAACCCCCGGCAACCTCAACGACTTATACCTCTCTGACCTGCAGACTGAGCTTACCACCAAACTGCTTGCCACCGGGAAGCCTGTGGTGCTGGTGCTCAACGAGGGCCGCCCGCGCATCATCAGCCGCATCGAGCCAAATGCCCAGGCCATTGTGCAGATTTACCAGCCGGGCAACTTCGGTGGAAACGCGCTGGCCGACGTGTTGTTCGGCGACGTGAACCCTTCCGGCAAGCTGCCTTACAACTACCCGCGCTACCCCAACGCAATTGTGCCCTATATTCACAAGCCCGCCGCGGAGCAGGGCAAGGCAGCCGGCGTTTATAACTACGAGGCCGATTACAGCCCACAGTATGAGTTCGGCCATGGCCTGAGCTATACCACGTTTAAATACAGCGGCCTGAAGCTGAGCAAGCCCGAGATTGGCCCCAACGAGAAACTGACGGTAAGCGTAACCGTGCAGAACACCGGCCAGCGGGAAGGCAAAGAGACGATCCAGCTGTTCACCTCCGACCTATATGCCAGCGGCATCACCCCGGATGTGCGTCGCCTGCGCCGGTTCGAGAAAATCACGCTGAAGCCTGGCGAAACCCGAACGGTGTCGTTCACGCTTACGCCCGATGATCTGGCTTATACCGCCCGGGATGGCAAAAGGCTGGTGGAGGCAGGTGCCTTTGAGGTACAGATAGCAGACCAAACGCAGAAATTCAATCTCACCGAAACCAATACGCTGTAACCGATGCTCTTGAATTCCAACACTCAGTCTACCCTATCCGAGCAAGTGCGGCTAAACACCCCGAGCAGAAGCCATTTGCTGCCGGTAGCCTGAAGCACCCCTATACTATTACCCTAACCCTAAAAGAGAGAGGCAGGCTGTATGGCCTGCCTCTCCTTGTTTAACGCCTCAGTAGTTGAGCATAAACTCTGTCAGGTTTTCCTCCTGGCTCAGGTTTATTTTTTTCCGGATGCGGTACCTGCTCGTTTCTATACCCCGCAACGACAGCTTGAGCAGCGAGGCAATCTCTTTGCTGGTTAGGTTCAGCCGCAGGTAAGCGCACAGCTTCAGGTCACGGTGCGTTAGCTCCGGGTAGTCCTCCCGAAGGCGCTTCAGGAAATCCTGGTGCACCTGGTCGAAATGCAACTCAAACTGCTCCCAGTTGTTCTCAAACTTGATTTCCTCGTCCACCGACTTCAGCAGCTTCTTCACCTGCTTCTGCGTGTCCTTGCAGCTGATCTGATCGATCGTCTCCTGCAGCTGGTCTCTCACCTTGTGCACGGCCTCCATGTTTTGCATCACGTGCACGGCGGAGCTGGTCAGTTCCTTGTTCTTGTGCACCAGCTCACTCTCCAGTTTCTCGTTGTTCAGCCTGATGATCTCTTTCTCAGCCTGCAGCACCTCCTCCATATGCTGCGCCTCTTTCAGCTTAATCTCCTTTTCTTTCTCTTCCTGCAGCCTTGCCTCTGTGGCGTTTATGTGCCGGTCCATCAGGTGCTTTAGCAGCAGCAGCAGCAGCATGCCCAGCACGAAGTAACCGATATACGCCCACACCGAGCGGTACCAGGGCGGCACTATGACAAAGGTATACGTGGCCTCTTCGCTCTCATTCCCATACACGTTTTTCGCCCTTACGTGAAAGGTATAGCGCCCCTCGGGCAGGTTGGTGTATTCCTTCTGCAGGGAGGCCGTCCACGGCGACCACTTCGTCTCAAACCCCTCCAGGTTGTATTGGTATTGCACCTTGTCGATGTCTTCGTAAAAGATGGCCGAAAAGGTAAACTTCAGGGAGTTAAGGGTATAGGGCAGCGCTGGCACCTCGCTTTCTGACTGATCGAGCACGGCTTCCCCCTCGCGGGCAAAGGTTCCGCCGGAGAGCAGGGAGTCCTGGGCCTGGGCCGTTATTTCGACGCGGCGGAGCAGGGTATGGAAGCTCCTGTTAAAGTTTTTGGCCTGCAGGTACGACGGATGGAAATGCACGAAGCCCTCGTCGGTGCCGATCAGCACATTCTGCTGGTTGTAGTGCATAATGTGCTCAAAGCCTCCAATCAGCTTGCCCTCCAGCTTGTTAAACGGTATTTTCTCGACCTCATAGCTGCCGTTGCTTCGCTTCTTGAGCACGCCCATTTCTTCTCCGGCCGAAAACCAGACATTGCCCTCTCTGTCTTCAATCAGCTTTCTGACGTGCGTGCCCTCAGCAAAAAACTTGCTCAGCTCCTCGTGCCTCACAAAGCGGTCCTTGCCCTGATCATACCGGTATACCCCCTGCTCCCCGGTAAAAACCAGCTCGCCGTCTACCTTAAACACGTTGATGAACAGGTTAGACGGAAACCCCGCGCGCTGGTCATAAAAACGCAACTGCTCCACTGTGTCAAGATTGGCGGAAAGCTTGAGTTTATACACCCCTTTATACCCGTGCGCCACCCATATATGGCCCTCCTTGTCCTCCTCCACTATCCTGGATGATTCGTCGAAACCGCTCATTCTGTGCTGAAAGATGAGCCGCCCATCCACAACTTTATAAAGCAGCAAACCCGAATAGGTGCCGCACAACACGTAGTCTGGCCGCGATGCCAGAGGCACAAAGATCCAGGCCCCGCGATGGTCAGACAGTTTCCGGGCCTTGTTATTTTCAATGGTATAAGGCCCGCTGTGGTGCGACATCAGCAGCTGCCCGTTGATTTTCTGCAGGTTGTATACCTGCCCCTGGGAGTTTTCGACCTGCCGGAAAGAAGAGGGGTTCAGCGGATTCTCGGCATCCGACCACGGTTTATAAAACAGGCCGTCGTTCGTGCCCAGGTAAAGGATGTCCCCGTCCAGCAGCGAGGCGTATCCTGTGCCAGGCAGGCCGTTCTTGGCGTTGAAAAGCGTGAATGCCGAGTTTATCTCCACGTAGTCGATGCCATTGTTCAGCGCCAGCCACAGGTTCCCCCCCTGATCCTGGTAGATACTCCGGACGGTGCTGTTTTGCAACCCTTTCTCGCGGTTCAGGTGCTGGCGCGGCCTGCCTTCTTTATCAACAATCAGGAGGCCGTTGTGCGAAGTCCCGATGGCGTACTCCTCGCCCAGGGGTATGGCCGTATTGATTTTATTTCGGATCAGGAAGTCTTCCGTTGGCCAACCCGCCGGCTCAAAGCTACTGTAGCCATCATACAGGTAAACCCCGTTCTCCTCCGTCATGATCAACGTTTTGCCGCCGCTGTAAGGCAGCATGGCCACGACAACCTTTGTGGCAAGCGCCTCACTTCCCGGAATCAGCATAAAGCGCTCGTTCCGGAGCTCGTAAATCCCTTGGCCAGGCACAGGCACCAGCAGTTTTTTCTGCACTACAAAAGGGAAACCACTGGGGGCGGCGGGTGCCTCGTATACCGTAATCTCATTGTCGCGCAAACGGTACACGGCCAACACGGAACAAAAGAAAACATCTTCTTCGGAGATATAGATTTTCCAGATGTCGTCGAAATCGCGGTACTTTTTCTCGATCCGGGGTTTGAGCGATTGATACGACATGCGCCCGGACGCGTCGGGTTGCAAGTAGCCAAAATCGTCCTGTCCGCCCACATACACGCGGCCCTTTTTGTCTACCGCGAGCGAGCGCACGATGGTGCGGTTGGCCAGGCTGATGGTGCGCCAATGATTCCCGTCAAACTCCAGCACCCCAAAGTTATTCCCGAAGTAAAGGACACCCCGGTGGTCCTGCACCGCGGCCCAGTTCTGCGGCGAGGATTTGTATTCTTTTTGGGTATAGTTGGTGATGTAAGGGATGCCCTCGTTTCTGCCCTGTGCCAGGGTAGCAGCACATGCCAGCAGCATGCACATGAGTATCATGATTAAATTTTTCATTTAAAATCCTGCCCTTCTTTAGCTAGATCATATTGTGAGCATATGTTTTCGGTTGAGCGAAGAAATCATATGCCTGAATCAAAGATAAAGCTAACCAATATAATGCGATTATGGTAGTTTTCGCGGCGCAGCCTGCTTTATACCGGGCCGAAAATATTTTCGCGCAAGCGAGCTGCCCTGCGCATAGTAGCGCTTCATGGGTTAAACACAACAATTTAGGCAAATGGTTGCCTGCCTGCGATGCGCAACTACAGTTGTGGCTCCTGAACCCAGGCTATGCTCGCACCGAGCTGGCACTCAGGGGGAAGAGCGTACAGGTTGTGTTAGCAGGTATGGCGGGATAACTTTACATGAAACAGCGTGGCTGGAACAGCGCAAACATTTAGAAGCTGTTTTAAAACTTCTGTAAGAGCTATTTTAGAAATATAGACTATAGTCCTAAAGGCCATTTCCACAGTGTTTAATTAGTTTCCAGAATCCAATTTTCCCGCTTGTATAGGTTTTATAACAGTCTATCAGAATTTAGAAAATTTAAATAAGTGATACTTGGGAGTACTATAATAGATTAGTTACATAATAGTACCCCCAAGTATACAATTGTATTTGGTGATATCATCAGACTTATCCATGGTTTGAAGGGCAGTCTTTAGAAAAATTCTATGATATTATTATTTAGGTAGTGGGCTAATTACTGGATAATGAGCTACTATGGCGTTGGCTTCAGTCGTAGGGGCAGTGGAAATCCACCGACAAAGCTAATGGATGTGATAAACTGAGTGCCTGAAAGGCCAGGAACATGATTGTTATATGCCTGCATTCTTGGTAATACTGCCTGTGCTCTAATATTTCCGAACTTTGCCGTTAATGAGTATTCTATCCCGTGATAAGTTGTCCTGTCATTAAGAAGATATTTCTCACGTGTAAAACGACCAATTCCATTTTTGTTTCCTGCATCACTTTGAATGCTTCTACCAATATAACTTACTCCAACTCTAACAGAAATTCCGCTTTTTCTCCTATCATATTGAGGAATAAACTCATGAAATATACCTGCTTTCCAACCAACTACAGCGACATCTAAATGCCTTTTAATTGATAATATTTCTGAGCTAGATCCTAAATACGTAGAATCGTATGCCCAAAATTGACTTGCAGCGAAAGCATTCATCTGTAAGCCATCTATATATAACCTCCTCTTCCAAACATTTTTCAACTTATCTCCCAAATTTTCTCCATCTCTAGTGGTAATGGAATTTTCTTTAAAGTAAAAAACAAAATTCAAATCAGTTGCACGTCCTGAAGGCACTGGAGCAAGAATGTAATTTCCAAATGTTCTATTATTTGTTATGACGTTATTGCTAGTTATAGCAAAAGATGTATCTACTGTTGATGCTACATTGATTATAAAATCGAGTTGAAGTTCCCCACCGCCTAGATTATCTGGCCATATTCTCCATAAAGTTCCTCCTAACCCTGTTCTTGCAGATATATCTTTACCTTCACTTAAGGCAAGTTGTATATCTCCGGTTCCAACAAATGAAACTTCTGCGAGTCCTTCTATTTTTACTGTATCTGGAACATAAGATTGTATAGAAAATTGTGCATTAGTTATAACCGGAACTAGGCAGATTAGGCAGAGGAATATAATTGCTTTCATAGTATCGTCTTTATTTTAGTACGAAATAAAGATGATAAGTTATAACTTAGCTAACAATACCTATTTGTGAGTATTTCTTAAACTAATAGGGCTATGATACATAAATTGGCTTAAAAATTTGAGAAGCTACTTTAAAACCTATTGAAAAAACTTTTTAACTTCACTGCTATCATAGTTAATTAGAGCATGCTTTGGGCGTTTATTCTGTTTTTCTCATAGCCTTTGCTCAGACGTCTTGCGTGTATCATCCAGGCAAATGTCCTTTACGCTACCCACCTCCTAGGCATTACCTTAAAGTCTTTCTTGCTGTCGCTTCGCAGCAGCACCTGCCAGCATCTGCCTCATAGCTTCTTAACAAAGAGGCGCAGGTAGCGTAGCAGGGACTTGCCCCTCTTCTCAAACACTCTAGCGGTATATACCCAGACGGCCAGCACATCCCTTGCATATAAGTGATAATTAAGTACATGTGGCTATTTAGCCGCTTTCCCGCGTCGTAGCCCCGATGCCAGCCATATGGCGAGCACGACGGACGGCCTGAGTTCGGATTTTCTTGATCAGAAATCAATTGATAGAGACTCCTAGGCCCCGTCCCTGCTCCAGTGGTTGAAATAGCCATAAACAGTTTGCCAGCAGGGAAAATTGTGCGACAAGATGTAACCACTTTTCACCACGTAAAAGACCGTGTTTATGACTTCTTTTGTGTTTGCTGCGGGACGCCTGCGCCCTTGTTTGCCGATCTGATAACAGGCACGGCTTGTTTTAGCTTTTTCCAGCCGTTTTGGCTGATCTCGTTTAGAAAACTTTTCCTTTTTTGTTTCTCTTGCGTGGTGCTTACCGAGATTTTGATTAGTTGGTCAAATAACAATCTTAAACAAGGAGGGCGCTTTTTTATTCCTAATTACCCTCTAAAACAACCGCATCGCGAAGGCAAGCGGCAGTATGAGGCTTTTAAGGCGCGCGTGTTCCGCACGAGGTGGTTTGACGCTGCGCTAGAAGTTCCAGGGGTATAAATCCGGCTCTTTGCCGTTGCGTGTTTTCATGCGCAGCGGATGCACGGCTTCCGTCTCGTCGAAGTAGAGGAAAGCATCATACCGATCCGGTATAAGCGTTGGCACATAATTCCCGAAGGCTTCGTACCGCCGGTCATACACCACGCCGATGGCCCGGTGCCCGATGGGCTTTTGCAGGGCAGGCACATCGCGTAAATCCTTCGCCAGGATGATCTTGTCTTCGTCATCCATACGGTGCAGCATGTCTTCCCAACTACCCTCCACGGCAGGCGGCACCTCCATCTTTTGCATGGGCGCCCCCCACGACTTGCCCGCCACCACCGTGCCCTGATACGTGCCAAAACCGATAAGCTTCACCTGGTCCCGGCCATACCGCTCGCGGGCCAGCTGGCCAATGTTATACATCCCGTCGTCGGCCATGGAGGTATAGCTGGCGTCTCCGACGTGCGTGTTGTGCTCCCACACAATGGCCTTCGCCTCCGGCCCATGAAACTCAAGCAGCCGATCCAGGGTCTCCATCATGTGGCTGTCGCGCACGTTCCAGGAGTTGCTCCCCCCCTGAATCATGGCCCGGTAATACCTCTCGGCATTCACGGCCACCAGGGCATTCTGATGCGTGTTAAACTCCCGCTCCGAGTCGTCGTGGTACACGCGCTGGGCCTGCACTTTCTGCAGCATCTCCACTACCTCCTGCTCGCAGTCGGTGGGCACAAAGGCTGTTGCCTGCGCATACTCCTGCGGGTCGCGGTTAAAGGGCTCAAAGCAGCTGATGGCCATGCGGGCCGCCTCGGCCGCCTGCCCGTTGTTGTTCTCCATAAAAGACATGATCTGGTCCAGCGACTCCCACAGGCTGTAGACATCCAGGCCGTAAAAGCCCACCTTCTCCTGCACGCTTTTCAGATGATTGTATTCGCGGATCCACTCGATCAGGGCCGCCACCTCCCAGTTGGCCCACATCCAGGTGGGCCAGCGCTTGTACACCTGCAGCACATCGGCAATCTTGCTGTTTTCTCCCTGATAGCCTTTTATCAGGCGGTTCACGGCGTAGCACTCCGGCCAGTCTCCCTCCACTGCTATAAAGCCAAAGCCTTTTTGCTGGATAAGCCTTTTCGAGATGGCGGTGCGCCAGGTATAAAATTCAGAAGTGCCGTGCGTCGCCTCGCCAAGCATCACCACCCTGGCATCCCCGATCTCCTCCATCAACACGTCCAGGTCTTTCTCCTTCTTAAGCTGGGTATAGTTAAAAAGTCTGTCTTCCATAGTTGTATCCGCTAAATGTCGCGCAGGAGTCGCTCCCCAAAACTTTGGTGTAGTGTACTTTCAATGAGCACTTTATGTTATCATAAAAAAGCCCCCGCGATGCTGCTTAGGCAAAGCGGAGGCTCCAGTTGGGGTATCTTTTTTAGCTTAGAAGCTGTTTTAAAAGGTAATTAGGGATAAAAAAAGTGCCCACTTTGGTTAAGATAGTTATTCGACCAACTAATCA
>NZ_JAKVIR010000006.1 GCF_022601975.1 Pontibacter sp. E15-1 | reverse complement strand
TGATTAGTTGGTCGAATAACTATCTTAACCAAAGTGGGCACTTTTTTTATCCCTAATTACCTTTTAAAACAGCTTCTGAGCCTTTTCTAACTTAGTGCGCTACAATAAATAAGGCTTAAAACAGATCCGAATCTTCAGAGAATAAATATAAAAAAACTCAGTGACTTCAGTACTGTTAATCAGACATTTATACCCTTTAGTTTGCGCAAAACCTCCGTTCTGCCACCCGTACAGGCCTCTGTGTGCAAAACAAAAAACCCCCATACACTGCCAGCGAGTTGCCTGTACAGCACATGGGGGTATAACTTACTTAACTTTCTGCCTTAGTTGTTGGCTGAGTTTGGCCTGAGGTTCGGGTTCACGTCCAACTCCCCCTGCGGAATCGGCAGGTACTCATTCCCCGGAGTCCATGTCTTGAAGTCATTGTCGTGCTCCTTCAGTTGCGCCAGTTTGTCGGCATCGTAGAACCAGCCCCAACGGATCAGGTCATTGATGCGCTGTCCTTCGCTGGCAAACTCCAGCGCGCGCTCATGGGCAAGCTGGTCGCGCATTTGCGTCTGGCTCATCCCCGGCTTCACAGCGGACAGGTCGGGCAGGTTGGCACGGTTTCTCACTTGCTGAATGTACTGGTATGCCTCTGCCGTTCTGTTCAGCTCATTCAGGGCCTCGGCGTGCATCAACAGGATGTCAGCGTATCGCAGTATGCGGTAGTTGATACCAGAATTGATGTCATACTCGTGCGGATACCCGAAACCATCATTTGTATATTTCCTTGGATAGATGGCAGCGGCGTCATAGGGCCACGGGTTGCCATAGATGGTGGTGGAGTTTGCCTCTGGCTCAAAAGAGGCGATGGTGGCAAGCAAGCGCGGGTCCAGTTTCCCATCGACTGTTTTCTCTGCCTTATACTCGTTGTAGATCCAGCGCGTGGGCAGGAAATCGGAGAAACCGAAGCCGTCGGCACCGTAGGTCACGCCCTGTGCCGAAACCTGCTTCCAGTTCGCGCCCGGGTCGCCGCCCCAGTTGAAGTCAGAGCCGCCCACCTGGTCGGTGGTGGCAAACTGGACCTCAAACAAAGACTCTGCGTTGTTCTCAGTGAACGGCGAGAAGTTGTCGCGGTAGTTCGGCACCAGGCTATACGTGTTCAGCGGGCCATTGATCAGCTTCTCGAACTCGGTGGCTGCCTGCTGCCACTGCTTTCTGTACAGGTAGGCTTTGCCCAGCATGCCAGCGGCAGCGCCTTTTGTGGCACGCCCAACCTCACCGGCATCCGGACCACTTATCCCCAGGTAGGTGGCTGGCAAGAGATCTTGCGCCTGCTTAAAGTCAGCGATAATCTGTTCCCACAGCATCTCCTCTGTAGCCGTTTCGGCATAGTACTCTTCCTTGCGTACCGGGGGAGTTGTGATAAGGGGCACCTCTTTGTAAGTGTTTGCCAGCGTGAAGTAAGCCAAACCACGCAGAAAGTGCGCCTGGCCGTAGATCCGTTGCCTCAGCTGCTCGTCCATCTCAATGTCAGGGACGTAGGCCAGCACCTGGTTCGCCCGGAAGATGATCTGGTAGTGCGCGTGCCATACCCAGGATATCGGGCCAGAGGTGGTCGGGATGGTAAAGTTGCCCATCTGCACCAGGTCGCCCCACGGGCTGTCTCCGGTCATGTCGTCGCCGCGGCCATCGGTGGCTCCGGGCAGCATGCGCATGTAGGTTCCGTCCAGGATCAGGCCATTGTACACGGCGTTCACGCCCGCTAAGGCCTGCTGCTCCGTCGACCAGTAGTCAGCGGTTGTCTGCCTGTTTGGGTTGGCAAGTTCCAGGTTATCGTTGCACCCCAGCAGCAACGGCAGCATGAGGGCGATATATTTTAATTTTTTCATGACTTTTCAGATTAATGCTTTAATAGTATATGCGCTCACGCTCCCGTTAAAATCCCAGCTGCACACCCAGCATGATGGTTCTCGGCTTCGGAAAAGACCCGAAGTCAAAGCCTGGGTTAAAGGTGCCGGAGGTAAAGTCAGGGTTATACCCTTCGTAGGCCTGGAAGGTGTACAGGTTCTGGGCCGTGGCGTATACCCTGGCCGATGTCATACCCTTCACCAAGTTGGCGGGCAGCTTGTAGCCTACCGACAGCGTGTTGATGCGCAGGTGCGTGCCACTCTGCAGCCAGCCTTCGCGGTTTGAGTCGCGCATGTTGTTGTTCGGGTCTTCGGCCACCAACCTCGGAATGTCGGTATTCGTGTTTGTCGGGGTCCAGCGGTCCAGCGCGTCCTCATGGTAGTTCTGGTAACCTTGCGTGTGCACCAGGTCTCTGTAAAGCCTGCTGTTGATCAGGTAATCGCCCATACCAGAGGCGAACATGGTAAAGTCGAAATTTTTGTACTGGGCGGCGAAGTTCAGACCATAATAGATGTTTGGCATGCCGCTGCCCAGGTATATCCGGTCGTCGGCGTTGATGATGCCGTCTTCGTTCACATCCCGGAAGATCAGGTCTCCGGGGGCCGTGTTGGCATTCTGGAACGCGTGGTTCGTGATTTCTTCCTGTGTCTGGAAGATGCCTTGCACATCCCATCCGTAATGCTCGCCTACTTCACGGCCAACCTGCGTTCTTGCGCCAGCGCCACTAATCGGCTCCTCGTTACCACCCAAAGAGAGTACTCTGTTTTTCAGGGTATAAACGTTTGCTGAGACATCGAACGTGAAAGCGCCCTCCATTTTGTGATACCCCAGGTCAAACTCGACACCAGAGTTGCGCAGGCTGCCCGCATTCACCACCGGGTTCAGGTCAACTGAGCCCGTAGAGGCCGGAATCGGAACACCCACCAAAATGTCTGTGGTTGTGCTGCGGTAGTACTCCGCCGTAAAATCAATCTTCCCGCCGAAGAATCTGGCGTCAAAGCCCACGTTGCTGGTTGTCTGAGTTTCCCATTTGATGTCTTCTGCCACCAGAGAGGTCTGAAGTCCGCCCGTAACAGGGCTAGCATTGAAGTTATAGAGGATGTTCGGGTTAATAGTAGCATAGTAGCGATAATCGCCGATGTTCTGGTTACCCAACTCGCCATAGCTGCCGCGTAGCTTCAGCTCGGAGATAAACTCGGGCATGGTGAAGAACGTCTCGTTGTGCAGTTTCCATCCTAAGGCGATAGACGGGAAGTTGCCATACCGGTTAATTGGTGCAAAACGCGAAGAACCGTCTCTACGCATGGTGGCCGTCAGCAGGTAACGGTCATCGTAGCTGTAGTTTATTCTGCCCAGGTATGAGGCCAGGGTGTTCACCGTCTCTGAGCCGCTAGCCGTTTTGTTGGAACCATTGTCCAGTACCGGGAAATACGGCGTACTCAGGTCCTGGGAAAAACCGCCGATCGCTGAAAAGGAGCCTTCTTGGTACATCTGGCCCGCTAACAAGGATACCGTGTGCTGACCAAAGGTCTTGTCGTAGTTCAGGGTGTTCTCGATCAGGCTTGTGGTAATGATCCTGTTGCCTCTGTTCAGCCTTGAGATATCGTTGGTGAAGAAGTACCCCAGGTCAAAGGCTGGCACAAACGCATAGTCCTTGATCATGGTGCGGTCGTAGTTTAGGTTGAGCTTATACTTTAAGCCGTGGCCTAAATCCAACTGTCCCCAGCCGGTGCTAAAAACGCGGTCTACCGTCACATCGTTCTCAATCAGGCTGTTGGCACCGATCGCATTCAGGATGATACCGCGCTCAATGGCAGAGGAAGTACCCCCGAATCCACCCAGGCGGTTCGGGTCGTATACCGGCATGGTCGGGATTGCCGTGATCAGGTCGCCCACCAGGGGAGGTCTGCCACCCAACAGCAGGTCGCCGCGGTAGGTAAGCGAGTTTTCGAAGGAGTGCGTGTAGTAGATGGACAGGCCGGTGCTGAATCTGCCTTTCTCGGCAGTCGTGTTGATACGGCCTGAATAGCGCTCGTAGCTCGGGCCATTGCCCACAAAAGTACCTTCGTTATCGAAGTAGTCTAAGGAGATGTTGTACGTGTTGTACTCCCCGCCGCCCGAAAGCACAATATTGTGGTTTTGGCGGTTACCCAGCTTCAGGCCTTCTTCCTGCCAGTCGGTATCGATGTTGCTGATAAAGCTCGGAGAGTTCGGGTCATTTGCCGGCGCCACTGTCTGGCCACCGTTCAGCTGTGTCTCGTTCTGCAGCATCTGGTATTCCGCCCGGTTGGTTACCGGTATGCGCTGCCATACCTCGTCCACGCCGTAGTAGCCGTTGTATTCTATCTTCAGCGGGGTGTTCTTCCTTCCCTGCTTCGTGGTAATGATCACTACACCGTTCGCTGCCCGCGACCCGTAAATAGCGGCGGATGAGGCGTCTTTCAGGACCTGCACCGATTCTACGTCATTTGGGTTGAAGTCACGCGGGGATGCATTATCGCCCAAAGGCACACCGTCCACCACATAAAGCGGCTGTCCGTTACCGAACGTGCTTACGCCCCGGATCCGAACATTCGGCACAGCGCCTGGCTGTCCGTCGCTGGTCACAGCCACGCCGGGAGCTCTACCCTGCAGCAGCTGGGACATGTCGCTGGTGGAGGTTTTCTTGATCTCTGCGGCGTCAATCACCGCCACCGAACCCGTGATATCAGATTTTTTCTGGGTACCATACCCCACAACCACTACCTCATCCAGCGTTTTGGCGTCTATCTGAAGCCGCACATCCACGGCACTGCGGTTGCTGATCTGCACTTCCTGGGCCAGGTACCCGATGTAAGAGAATACCAGCGTTCCGTTTTCCTGTCCGTCCGGCACGTTCAGGATATAGTTTCCTCCCACATCAGTGATGGTACCCGTCGTTGTGCCTTTCAGGGCCACACTCACGCCCGGCAAGCCTGTTCCTTCCTCGCCCGTAACTTTACCGGACACCGTGATGGCCACTGCGCTGCCAGCAGGATTTGCCGTGTAGCGGGCTTCCAACTCCAGCACCATGTTAGCCATCGGCTGCGAAATAATCGTGTTAGCCCTGCCAGCCAACGGCGGCGACAGTGCCGGTAGGGCCTGAGCAGGCACCTGAAGCCCGGCGCACAGCACTATAGGCGCCAGAAGCTGAAATTTTCGAAAAGGTCTCATCATGTGGTTTTAAATTGAGGGTAGTTGTGTCTAATAAGCTATCAATGTCTCTCCTGCCGTAGAGCAGGCCAAACTATACACTATAGTTCTTGTTTGTGGCGATGGTTGGTCCTCCCGAGCCCAGCAATGGCTATCCGGCTGCTTTGCAGGAGACATGCGTTGACCTGTTTTCGTAGCCTTCGCCTCCTCTTCTGTGGCAAAGGAGGCATTTCTTATACCCGGTGTTATCTTCTCCTCCAGTGCCGCTTCTCTTTCCCCGCGCGAACCGGGTATGCGTCCACTGTTTCAGGGGTGTCATTTCGTGTTCCCCTGACACTTACAGGCCACGGCGTCAGTGCTCTAGATCCCGGTGGCATAGATCATAGGGTTCAAGCGCGCTGCGCCCGCCTTACGATAATTTCACCCGGATCACGTTCACGGAGTAGGGCTGCAGGTCAAGCTTGATGCTCTTTCCGCTTACTGAAATCTGCTTCTGCACCGGGCTAACGGCGTCCGGGTGCTCAAAAGAATTCTCCTGGTTCAGGTTATCGCTCCGCAGCACGGTATGTGTACCCTGTGCAGCCAGCTTTTTCACGCCCTCTACCGCAAACTCGTTTTGCATCGCCTTGTCTGAGGTGTTGATTACTTTCAGGATAAGCTCGTTGGTGTTGCGGTCGATAGTAGCAGAGGCAAATGCGCCGTCCTGGCCTGTAACAGGCTTTTTGTTGAGCAGCACGGGCACTACATGCGTTCCTACGTTTGTCGAGAACAGCTTCTGTACCTGATAGTTGGGCGTGCCGTAAGCCCGCAGGTTGTCTACCCATATCATGTCGGGTGTCCACTGCCAGCCTTCGGCATGGGCAAACAAGGGGGCGTAAGAGGTCATCACCACCACGTCGGCGTTACGCTCCAGGCCCGTCATGAAGGCAGCCTCCGAGAGCGCCGCGTTCCAGTTGTTCTTGTTGTCGGGGCTGGCGATTGCCACAGACTGCGCCGCATACTCGCCGGCAAATATCTTCGGCCCCTTGCGGTCGTAGCTGTCGTAGCGGGTCACGTTCTCGCGGAACCACTCCGGGGCGCGGTAATAGTGCTCGTCAATGATGTCCACTTTGTGGTCTTTCATGCCACGCAGGGTCGTGTTTAGGTAGTCGAACTCCTTTCCATCGGGGAAGGGGCCGGTGGTTGTGATCAGCTTGATTTCGGGGTGCTTCTCCTGCAGGGCTTTTTCAAACACCTTGTAACGCTCGATGTACTGCTCGCCCCACTGCTCGTTGCCCACGCCCAGGTACTTCATGTTGAACGGTGCCGGGTGCCCCATGCTGGCCCGCAGCTTGCCCCACTCCGAGTCGGCAGGGCCGTTGGCGAACTCAATCAGGTCGAGGGCGTCCTGCACGAAGGGTGTCAGCTGGTCCAGCGGCACGAGCTCTCCGGTATTGAACTGGCAGGCCATACCGGCGTTCAGGATCGGCACGGGCGCTGCCCCAAGGTCTTCGGACAACTGGAAGTATTCAAAGAAGCCGAGGCCGAATGTCTGGTAATAGTCGGGGGTATGACGGTGCTTAAACTCCGTGTTCCAGCGGTTCACGAGTAGCTCTCGGTCTTCCACCGGCCCCACTGTTTTTTTCCACTGGAAGCGCTCGTCCAGGGTGCGGCCCTCCACAATACAGCCCCCCGGAAAGCGAAGGAAACCCGGCTTCATGTCGGCCAGCAGCTGCACCATGTCGGCGCGGAGGCCGTTCGGTCGGTTTTTCCAGGTATTCTCCGGGAACAGGGAAATCATGTCCATGTCCAGGGTGCCAGCGCCTTTCGCCCATATGTTCAGCTTTGCTTTCTGATCGGTGTCCGTGGCCGTGATGCTGGCGGTATATTTTTTCCAGGCTTTGCCTTCCGGCGTCAGGGTGGCGGTGCCTATTTTCTTTCCCTCCGCGTCCACCAGCTCCATGGTCAGCGCAACGCTTTTCTCACCTTGCTGCCGGGCAAGCACCGAGAAATTATACTTGTCGCCCTTCTTCACGCCCATTCCGCGGAAGCCCTCGTTTGTGAGGCCCAGGCTGCCGTCATCCGACTTCAGCTTCACGCGCAGGAAACGGGGGTTGCCCAGATTTTCTGCGCCGCGGTTATGCACCAGCATGCTGCCTGCCGCGTTTCCCTCCTTCTGCTCCTTCCATCCCATCATAGGAGTGTCAAACTCAAAAGAGCGGTTTTTCACCAGTTCGGCATATATGCCGCCGTCAGCGCCCAGGTTGATGTCTTCAAAGAAAAGCCCCCACATGGTCGGCTGCACTTCTGCCTTCACCTCGTTGGCCTTTACTGTGAATACTTTATTCTTCTGGGCAAAACTGTTGCTGGTGCCAGTAATTATACCTGCTGACAGGGCTAGAACCGTTAAAAACCTCTTTCTCATATCCTAATAGTAAGCGTGATTAGTGAGTGACTAATCAAATATAAACGTCTTATTGACAATTAAAAAATTATTTACAGTTTTTCCGTTAAATAATTCCAGTAAAGCCCTGTGTATAACTTGTAAATCACACGCGAAACAAATGGTGGATTACTTTCTTTTCCCTCCATTAGGCGCAGGAACGGACACCACGGGCCAGCCCTTCTTGTCCCAGGCCAGCTTTTCGATCCTGAGTTTAGACTTCCCTTCGTCTTTGGCGTCATACCCATGGAAAACCAGGTAGTCCTGTCCGTCAAAATTGTAGACGGAGTTGTGCCCTACCCCATACCAGTCTTTGTTGCCCTCCAGCAGCAGACTTCCGCCCCCGTGCACCATTTTCCTGCCCTCTTTGTCCATATAAGGCCCCGTGACATTTTCAGATCGGCCCACCACCATTTTATAGGTGCTCTCTGGGCCGCGGCAGCAATAATCAAAGGAGGCAAATAGATAGTAATAGTTTCCTTTCCTGAAAATGAAGGGCGCTTCCACGGCCCCCTCACCCGCCTTTGTCTCCTCCAGGGCGGTGCGTTCCCGCTGTACAATGGTATGCCATTCCGGGTTTTCGCTGGCTACAGAAAGGAGGTCCGGCCGCAGCTTCACTATTTTCAGGCCACTCCAGAACGATCCGAAGGAAAGCCAGGGTTGCTCTTTCTCGTCAAACACCAGGTTTGGGTCGATGGCGTTCCACATATCACGTCCGGGCACCGACTCCACCACAATCCCGTGGTCTACCCAGGTATAGGCAGGGTCAGTGGCATGGAGTGTTTTATTAGTGGCCACCCCGATGGCCGACGTGTTTTTGCCAAACGCGGAAACACTGTAGTATAGGTAGTACTGCCCATTGTGGTACGTGATATCGGGCGCCCATATATGATTCTTAAAATCTGGCGCAACACTGCTTGCCCATACCGGGGCTTCCGCAAAAACGGCGGGCTCGCGGGTCCAGTCTTTCATGTTTTTGGAGGACCATACCGCGATGCCACTTCCCGTAGCGAAGAGGAAGTAGCTGTCATCCTGCCGGATCATGACCGGGTCGTGCACCGGTATCTGCTTCGTCTGCGCGCACGACGGCAAGGCAATCACTGCACACAAATGTAGCATGGCCCATATATGCCCTATACCCGCTTTCCTTAGCTTTTTCATCATGGTATGTTATGTTAGGCGGGATGCTGCCCACCAGGCGGCGGCATCTTCTAGTGCGACCGCGTTACTTCTTCAATTTCTTTCCCCAGATGGCAGTGCCCTCGCCGTTAAGCCCCGTGAAGACTAGGGTGCTGGCGACCTTATTTTCCCAGTCGCGGCCACGCTCCACGTATACCCGCTCTTTGAGGTCCGTACCCCAGTCCAGCGTCAGCCATGGGGCCTGATACGTCCAACTGCTCGAGGCGTCGTTGTTCAATGTGCCGTTAGCGTTTAGCTGCAGCAGGGCCGCCACCTGGAAATTAGGCGACACCTGCTCCTCGGCGTAGCCCGGCACAACGGTATAGCCCAGCACAATGCGTTCCCACTCGCCCACCAGCTCAGCCTGGGCAATAGCCGACTGCTCTACGGCCGCATACCGCTCCGGCGACACCACCGGCCATCCATCCTCGGTCCAGTGTATTTTGCGCACGTGCAGCACCATGTAATATTTGTTCTCGCCCGGCCTGCCCTGGTGCGCCATGTAATACTGACTGCCATCGTGGAACACGGCGGGGTGCGAAACCCCTTGCCAGCCACTGTGGCCCTGAAACTTATAGGGCGCCAGGATCAACGGCAGATTGTCCTCCGGGTCGTTCAGGTTCTTGCCGTTAAAATCGTAAAACGGGCCTTCCGGTGAGTCGGCGCGGCCCACGCGGACATTGTATTTGGTCTCCAGCCAATCGTAGGAAATGAACATGTAGTACTTGTTGAGCTCCGGGTTGTAAATCACCTCGGCCCCCTCAATGTTCCCGTTGATGGTACCATTGGTAGATCCCCTTTGCGCAACCCTGCGGCCCTTGTCGCCGGTCGTGGCGGCCAGCCCGGTGCTCGCGTCGAGTTTCAGCACATAAATTCCGTCCCAGGCCGAGCCATAGTAAAACCAGTGATCCCCGGCCGCGTCCACGACTACCGTCGGGTCGATAGCGTTGGTTTGCAACGAGTTGTTGTTCAGCGACGTGACCACCAGGTCCCGCTCCACCCAAGGCCCCTCCGGGCTGGAGGAAGTAGCCAACCCGATCACGCTCAGGCGCGGCGCCGGGCCCGTCAGGGAATAATAAAGCCGGTACTCGCTCCCCACCTTCATGGCATAGGGTGCCCACAGAGAGCCAAAAGGCGTGCTGCCCCGCTGCTTGATAAAATCGCTGCCTTTTTTTGGCAAGCCGTCGAAGGCCTGCCCCACATACTGCCAGTTCACGAGGTCTTTCGACTTCCGCACCTGTATCCCCGCCGGGGCGGCGGTTCCGAAGGCGGCATCGGTGCTGTAGCTGTAAAAATACTCTCCCCCCTTCACGATGGAAGGGTCGTGGGTGTTGTACGGCCCCCACTTGAAGCGGAACTCATACGGCGCGATGTTGGCATAAGTGTCTCCCAACTGGTCTATGTCGAAATCTGCCACCACGGGCGGCTGCGGATTTAGTCCTGTTGGCGGTGCCGGACTGTCCTTGTCTTTCGTGCAGGAGAACATCCCTGCACCCAGCAGGCAGACCGCCGCAATTCGCATGTATTTTTTCAATTGCACTTCCATCCTTAGTGATTTATTCGCCCTTAAATTACTGACCTTTACGATAAGGCGGGATTATGCCCCTTTAATTAATGTAAATACTACATTTATTAAACTTACTAAAAAAACAGGCAAACAGATGCTTGCTTGCCCGGATTTTCTGAATTTCTCTTTTTATACCCTGCTGCTATTTTCCAACGGATACCAGGACCCGCCTTGTTGCGCCGCACAGTATCAATCGCTATACCTTACTTTGCTGCCTGCTTCGACCTGGCCGGTTTCACGCCCTCCGAGGTCATGACCACGCGCTTCATGGTTCCGTCGGGGTTATACTCCAGCGCGTCGATGCAGACCGACCTGCGGAAGCTGCCGCCATGCGGCTGGACGCCGCCCGTATGGTAGATAAAGTAGGACTTGCCCTTAAAGTCGATGATCGCCTGGTGGTTTGTGTTGGAGTTGCCCGACAGCTCGTTCAGGATGCCCTTATACTCCCAGGGCCCCTCGATGCGCTTGCTCATGGCATAGGCCGTTTTCTCCGGAAACTGATAGGCATACGAGAGGTAGTAATTGCCCTTGTGCTTGTGCACGTAGGGTGCCTCGGTAAAGTTCGGCAGGGTATCGATGGTCTTTATCGGGCCATCGAGCTCTACCATATTGTCCTTCAGCTTGGCATAATAGGCCTTGGTATTGCCCCAGAACAGCCAGGCTTGGCCGTCATCGTCGACAAACACCGTGGGGTCAATATCATCCCAGTCGATGGAGGTACCGGTGGTCATGTCGTTGGTGATCAGGGCAGAGCCCCTGGCATCCTTAAACGGCCCTATCGGACTGTCGGCCACTGCCACGCCGATTGCCTTCCCCGGCTTGGCGTCGTTGTGTGTCACGGTGACGTACCAGTAAAACTTGCCGTTTTTCTCGATTACCTCCGCAGCCCAGGCGTCGCCTTTGGCCCACTTAAAGTCAGAGGGTTTGAGCGGAACGGGGTGCTCTGTCCAGTTCACCAGATCCGGCGACGAGAACACCAGCCACTCGTTCATTCTGTAAAAGTTGAAATCGTTGGGCGCCTGGTCGTGGCCGGCATACAGGTATACCCTGTCGTTGTGCACGATCGCGGCCGGGTCGGCGGTATACTTATGCGTGATAATGGGGTTGGAGGTCGACTTGAAGGTCGTGTCTCCGGGAAGCTTGGAGGCCTCGGCAGCGGTTGGGGCAACGGCAAATGCCACTGCCACCATCGCCACTGCACCGGCTAAAAGGTTGCTTTTCATGGTATAGGTCATTTAAGTTAAGGCAGCCGACCTGGTTACTTCAGCTCCAGCACCACCACCGAGAACGCGGGCAGCTTCACCGTCAGTTTGTCTCCTTTCAGCTTTGCGTCTTTAAAGGCTTTGGGCGTGATGCTGTTCGGGCTGTCGAAGGAGTTGAAATCCTGCACCTTCTTGGAAGAGAGAATTCTACCAGATACGTTCTTGTATTTCGCCCCGTCGATGTCGATGGTGATTTCCTGCGCCTTGTTGGCGTCAATGTTCACCAGCGACACGTGCGTCAGCCCGTTCTTGTCTTTCGAGGCAGAGCCAGAAACGGCGGGCAGTTTCTCGCTTCCCAGCGTATAATCCTCTGTCTTGACCGTGAGCGGCAGCCAGGCGGCATCCTGGTGCACGTTATACATCTCCATCACGTGGTAAGTGGGCGTCAGCAGCATCTTGTCTCCCTCCGTCAGGATAACGGACTGCAGCACGTTGATGGCCTGGGCCAGGTTGGCCATGCGCACGCGGTCGCTGTGGTTATTGAAAATGTTCAGCGTGGCACCGGCAATCATGGCGTCGCGCATGGTGTTCTGCTGGTATAGGAAACCCGGATTGGTGCCGGGCTCTACCTCATACCATCCGCCCCACTCATCCACCACCAGGGCTATTTTCTTCTCCGGGTCATACTTATCCATAATGGCGGAGTGCTTCTGAATCAGTTCCTCCATAAACAGGGCGCGTTTCATGGTGGTGAAGTACTGCTGCTCGCTAAACGTAGTGGAAGGGCCTTTTTTGTCCCATTCAATCACAGAGTAGTGGTGCAGGGCCACGCCTTCAATCAAGTTCTTCGGCACGTTTTTCATCAGCACCTCTGTCCAATTGTAATCGGCGGAGTTAGCGCCGGAGGCGATCCGGAAAAGGTTGCCGGTATTGGTCCAGTCCGATACGAAGGTGGCGTATTTGCGGTACTCGTTGGCATAGTACTCCGCCGTCATGTTGCCGCCGCAGCCCCAGGCCTCGTTGCCTATACCCCAGAACTTCACTGCCCAGGGCTTCTCGCGCCCGTTCTTCTGGCGCAGTTTAGACATGGGGCTTTCCCCTCCAAAGTTCACATACTGCACCCAATCGGCCAGTTCCTGCACCGCTCCGCTGCCCATGTTTCCGGCCAGGTATGGCTCGGTGTCCAGCAGCTCGCACATGTTCAGGAAGTCGTGCGTGCCAAAGCTGTTGTTTTCGGTCACGCCGCCCCACCAGGTATTCACCATCGTCGGGCGCTCGCTTTTCGGCCCGATGCCGTCTTTCCAGTGGTAGGTGTCGGCAAAGCAGCCGCCTGGCCAGCGCAGGTTCGGGATTTTCAGTTTTTTCAGGGCGTCCACCACATCATTGCGCACCCCGTTGGTGTTGGGGATTGCGGTGTTGTCTTCGCCCACATAGAAGCCGCCATAGATAGAGCGCCCTAAATGCTCGGCAAAGTGTCCGTAGATATGGCGGCTGATTACCTGCTCTGGCTTGGCTGGCACATTGAGTTTACCCGTGTTCTGTGCATACACGGAGACCGTGCAACAGAGCCCTAAAAATGCTGCGATTGTTTTTTTCATGCGTTATTAAACTTTTATACAGTATGATCCGACTTACAAAGAGTTGGTTATGTATTTGAGCCTCAATATAAGTGTTTATTTTACGCTTATAAAATCTATTACGCTTTTTCTGCTTAAAAAATTCCTTCTTGTGCTGGGTCTATAGGTATAAAGTTGGGGTATAAAATGGAAAAGTGGGTGTAAAATTGTGTTTCAGGCACCTCGCCTGCGGCTTCCGGCTAAAATCGTTGCGCTTATAAACAAAACCCCTCAGGACAGTGTTATCACTCCAAGACCATAAGCCAAATGGTGCAACCTACGTATGACGGCTGTATAAAATTGAGTTTTAAAAACAAGAAAAATGAGCAAGCAGAAAATCAAAATAGATATCGTATCTGACGTAAACTGCCCCTGGTGCTACGTGGGTGAGCAACGCCTCAACAAGGCCATCGCGCAGTCTGGCGACAAATACGAGTTCGACATCAGCTTCAAGCCTTTCGAGCTAAACCCCAACATCCCGGCAACCGGTATGGACAGGATCACCTACTTTAAAAACAACTACGGCCCGCAGATTCTCTCGCAGCTGGACGCGATGAACCAGCGCCTGCAGGACGCAGGGGCCGAAGACGGCATCACTTTCAACTTCGACAAGCTGACTGCGGTGAACAACACCTTTAACGGCCACCGTCTGATCTGGCTGGCTGGCACGTGCGGTGTGCAGGAGCAGGTTGCCAACGCGCTTTTCTACAGTTACTTTACTGAAGGCAGCGACATGAACGACACTGCGCTGCTAACCAGGATCGGGTTGGACAACGGCATCCCGGCAGCGGAGTTGGAGGGCTTCTTCGAGGGAGAGGCAGGCAAAACCGAAGTGCGGAAGATGGAACAGTGGGCACAGGCAGCTGGCATCACGGGCGTTCCCGCCTTCATCATCAACGATAAGTACCTGATCAGTGGTGCGCAGCCAGCCGACGCGTTCCATCAGGTGTTCTCGCAAGTGGCCCCTATACTGGACGAAATTGTGGGCGAGGGCGGCAGCTGCGACGTAGCCAGCGGAATTTGTTAAGTGCACACGGGAATTACTAGAAAGGTGCTGATTTTCAGTAACCAACCACCTGCACTTCCATTCAGATCGAGCATCCTGATTTCCAGTTTGCCCGATTTTCTGCTCCAGGGAGGGCCAAATCACGAAGTTCACGTTAAATAGATAGTCATGGAAACCAACTACTCCACTCCCCCGCAAACCCGGATCGGGCATGTGCACCTGAAGGTGGCGAATCTGGAGCGCGCCTTAGCGTTCTACCGCGATTTATTGGGCTTTGCCGTCACGACTACGTATGGGGCTGATGCGGCTTTTCTTTCCGCTGGCGGCTACCACCACCACATCGGCCTGAACACCTGGCAGAGCAAAAACGGGGCACCGCCTCCGGCTGGCAGCACTGGCCTTTTCCATACCGCTATTTTATACCCTACGCGCAAAGACCTGGCAGCTATTTACCGTCGCCTGCTGGAGGCGGGGTATCCGCTCTCCGGGGCCGCAGACCATGGCGTGTCGGAGGCGCTTTACCTGGAAGACCCCGACCGCAACGGCGTGGAACTGTACTGGGACCGCCCACAGGAGGTATGGCCCCGAAAACCTGACGGGTCGCTGGAGATGTACACGCGCGCCCTCGACCTAAACAGCCTTTTGGAAGAACTGGGTTGATATCGTCTTTTTAAAAGCAAGGCGGCCGCCAGACACAGAAGCTAAATGCCTCTGCGCCTGGCGGCCGCCTTATTTATGCGCGTGGCCTATGTCAGACCCTGCGTTTCCGGTTTAACGTAAACTTGGTAACTCAAGCGGTTTTTAAACTCGAAACTCCCTGTTTCATAGCCTGCTTTGCGCTCCACGCCCGCTGGGGCGCGTTTTCCCGCTCGGCACTGTGTACATTTCCTGCCTAACGGCTGCCACTAACGTGGCACCGGAAATATACAAATAGAGGGCCCCTACCCCCGGTGCCTCTCGGAAAAACTGGGAATCATTTTGCCCTGATCTAGCTAAACCACACTTCCCCAAAGCAGAAAAACTAATTTGAAAGCAAATTAACCTACAGCTATGCCCGAGTTCACGCCGGTTTAGTATCCCGGGTTCTGGGCAAGCGTATTCTCTCCGGCCACCGTGCTGTTGATAATCTCCTGCTGCGGAATCGGGAAATAGTCATTTTTCCCTTTCGTGAACGTAGCCCCTTTCAGATAGATTCGCTTCTGCTGCTCTTTCGCCACGTACGTGTTCAGCACCTCGTCTGCAATTCCCCAGCGCACCAGGTCGAAGAAGCGGTGGCCTTCCATACCGAACTCCAGCCTTGTCTCGAACTGGACAGCTTTCAGCGCCTCCTCTTTGCTTGCAAATGGCGTGTTATAGGTATTGATCACGTAATTTGCGGCGGGGCTTCCGTCGGACATTTTCACGAACCCATCCGGATTAGCGGCCCTGCTCCTGACCTGGTTCACCAGCTCCCGAGCTTTCTCCAGGTCGCCCTCTGCCACGGCCACCTCAGCACGCCACAGGATGACATGCGCCAGGCGGATCATCCGATAATTGTTGGAGTTGTTCCGGTTGGTGGCATGGTAGAAGCCTTTCATCGGAATCATTTTCTTCGGAGAGTATGGGCCGGCATATACCTGATCCCGCACCCAGGGTTTCCCGGTGTGTATCCCGAAATCAAGGTATGGAATGCCCCTGCGACCCACTGTATGGTCCAGGCGTGGATCCAGGGGGCCATCGTAGGGCGTAAAAGGGGCTGTGGCATCCAATCCCTCATCGTTCTTCACGTCTGTCTGGTTAAAGGTGTCCAGCAGCGGCAAGCCCCCTTCGGTTTTAAACGCGTTCACCAGGTTCTGAGAAGGCTGCTCGAAACCACAGCAGTTCCAGGGCCCGGTATAGGGGTAGTTCAGGATGTTGCCGTTATTCCCGTTCACACCGCCCGGAGAGCCGTCGTTCACGGACATCTGTACCTCGAAGATTGACTCGGCATTGTTATTTGTGGCGGCATTATAGTTGCTGTAGTACGTCGGCTCCAGTTTATACCTGCCGCTGGCGATAATCTCATCCAACAGCGGTTTGGCCTCTGCATACTTGCCCTGAAACATATAAGCCTTGGCCAGATAAGCCGCCGCCGCATACTTGGTGGCCCGGCCAATCTGTGCCTGGTTTACCGGCAACACATCGTAGGCAGCCTTAAAGTCAGCCTCTATCTTCGGCCAGATGTCCTCTTTGTTGGCAACCTTCGCGCCCTCCGGGTTCATCGGATCGTAGGTTTTCTCATCGATATAGGGCACTTTGTTCCACATTTTCTTGGCCTCAAAGTGGTAATGGCCCCGCAGAAAGCGAGCCTCGGCAGTAACCTGCGCCTTTTCAGCATCGGTCATGTCCTTGGCATTGGCCATCACCAGCAGTACATCGTTGCTGCGCGCGATGCCGTCGTACACATTGCGCCACTTCCCGCGGAAGTGGTTGTTGCTTGGCAGCCAGTTGTACGTCTCAATAAAAGTGATCTCCGGCTGGTCTCCAGCATCGGTGCCTTTGTAGGTATCATCGGATGCCACACCGCCATACACCCAGTTAGTCACGGCGCTATGCCAGGCCGTGTTGCCCGACCCAACCCCGTCCAGTAGCGAGTAAGCCCCGATTAGCAGGGCATCCACCCCTTTCTTCGACTCCAAGGATTGCTGCCCCACCACCCCTTTGGGGGCGGTCGTCAGAAAGTCATCATCACAGGCTCCGAGTAAGCCAGCCACAATGAAAGCCGCTATTCCAAATATCTTCTTGTTCATCATTTCCATGTGATTAAATTTTCCTTAAAAACTAACATTCACCCCAAGCAAGAAATTTCTGGACACCGGATATGCCCCTTCGTCCACTCCCAACTGGCGGTCGTTGCCGGCCCCATACCCACGCAGGTTAATTTCCGGGTCGAGGCCCGTGTATTTGGTGAACGTAAACAGGTTCTGGCCCTGAATGTAGACATTAGCCGACCCCATACCCGCTTTCGATATCCAGCTTAGCGGCAGGTTATACCCCAGCTGGATGTTCTTGATCCGCAGGTAAGAGCCGTTTTCCAGGAAATAAGTGGATGGCACACTGCTGGCCGCATCCCCTGAGCGCAGCTGTGGCAGCAGGGCGTCTGTTTTGCCTGGCTGCCAGGAGTCGTAAAGCATCCGCTTGCTTCGGTTTCCCTGGAAGGTCTGAAAATCAGTCCAGTAACGCACATAGTTGAAGATCTCAACCCCCTGTACCCCTTGGGCAAAAGCCGTGAAGGTGAAGTTCTTAAACTCCGCGTTCAGGTTCAGGCCATAGGTAAAATCCGGGTGGGGGCTGCCAATGAAGGTTTGGTCGCTGCCGTTGATGACGCCGTCGTTGTTCACGTCTTTATACTTAAAGCGGCCAGCGATATTGTCGGTGCCGCCCCGCTGCACAGCATGCGCCTTTGCCTCATCGTCCGTCTGGAAGATGCCCTCCACGATGTAGCCATAAAAGGACGACAGGGGCTGCCCCTGCTGCGTAGCCGTTACGGGAGGTGTGCGCAGCCCGAAACCCTGGTAAATCGTGTTCGGGTTGCCGTTCGTTTTCACCACCATGTTGCGGTAGGTAGAGAAGTTGGCGCCCACCGTGAAGGTAAGCTCGTTTGCCAGCGCTGCCCCGTTGTAGTTCAGCCCCACGTCAACCCCTTTGTTGTTCATCTCCCCGATGTTCACGAAGGGGTTTGTGGCCACACCCTGTGTAAAGGGGAGCTCAACCGGGAAGAGCATATCGGTGGTGGTACGGGTATACCAGTCAAACACCAGGTCTATGCGCCCCTGCAAAAAGGCGGCGTCGAAGCCTAGGTTGGTGCTGGTGGTCGTCTCCCACTTCGCGTTCGGGTTTCCGAATTGGGAGCGGTCATACCCAATCACCACGGTTGTGTTGGTGCCGTTTATGTCGTAGTTGGATTGGTCCGGGTTCGACTGGAAAGTGGAGGCAAAGTTATAGTTACCGATCTCCTGGTTTCCGGTCTGGCCCCAGCCTGCCCTCAGCTTCAATTCATCCAGAAACGTGATGCCCTGCATAAACGCTTCCTGTGTGATGCGCCACCCCGCGCTCATCGCCGGAAAGGTTGCGTACCGGTTGGCCGGGGCAAACCGGGAAGACGCATCCCGCCGCACCGTGCCCTCCAGCAGGTATTTATCCCTGAAGGAGTAGTTCACCTTGCCGAAGGTAGAGAACAGGCGCCAGTCATACGCCCCGCCTCCGTTGGCCGGAGCCAGGGAGCCCGCATTGAGGTAGCGGAAATCCAGGTCATCCACAAAAAAACCGCTCCGGCTTCCGAAGAAGTTTTCCCCGTAGGAGCTGATCGCCTCGGTGCCCAGCAGGACATTCACCCGGTGCACTTCCGACAGGTTGAGCTCATAGGCCAGGGTGTTGGACCAGGTCCAGTCGCGATCGTAGCTGTTAGAGGTGTTCAGGCTGTTGGTTTGAGCAGCCTCAGCCGATTCCACGTCCCGGATGCTGAAGCTGCGGAGGTTATACGTGTTGTAGTCGAGGCCAAAGCTGGTGCGGGCCACCAGGTTTTTCAGGATGTCTAGCTCGGCGTAGATGTTACCGAACAGACGCACTTCCTGCCCCACATTGTCTTTGTTTCGGGCCTGCAGCGCCACCGGGTTCCGGGCATTGCCCAAGCCACCGCCTTTTGTTCCGGCAAAGTTCCCCATCAGGTCATATACCGGTATAATCGGCTGCATCCGGTATGCCATCGAAATCGGGTTGCTCTCGCTGTTGTTGCCGGACACCTGGCCCACGCGCTCCCCAAACGATACCTGCAGGTTTTCTCCCACCCGCGCCCGGTTCTTCACCCTAAACTCGGTGTTGGCCCGCACGGCATAGCGCTTGTAGTAGGTGTCTTTCAGGATACCCTCCTGGTCGTAGTAGTTGGCCGAGAAGGCATACACGCCTTTATCAGTTCCCCCGCTGGCACCCAGCTGGTAGTTCTGAATAATAGCCGGGTGGAAAATCTCCTCTAACCAGTTGGTGCCTTCCTTATTGGCCGGGGTAATCTGGAACTTTGTCTTGCCGAATGCCGGGTCGTCGATGTTGTTGGTGTAGTTGGCGGGATCCACCCTCGGGTCGCCAGCCTGAGCGCCTGTCGGGAAGATATAATCCGGGATAACCGGTGTGGCGCCATTGCCATACTGGGGATTGGAGGGGTTGCCGTTCAGCAACTTCCCCGCGTTCCGTTCGCTCTCCCAGGTCAGTTGGGCCAGCTCGTTTGTGTTGAGCAGATCGAGCAGCTTGCCGTGCCGCTGCACACCATAGTATGAGTCGAACGTAACCCGGGGCTCCCCGCTCTTCCCTTTTTTGGTGGTGATGATCACGACTCCGTTTCCGGCCCTTGCGCCATAGATGGAGGCAGAAGAAGCGTCCTTCAGGATTTGCATGGACTCGATGTCGTTCGGATTGAGGGTATTCAGGTTCCCCTTGGTCGGCACGCCATCAATCACGTACAGCGGCGAGTTATCGTTGATAGTGCCAAAACCCCTGACACGCACCATCACGCCGCCTCCCGGGCTGTTGTCGTTGCCGACGGTTACCCCGGCGGCCCTACCCTGCAGGGCCTGTGCCACGTTAGTAGCCGGCACGGAAAGCAACTCTTCGGCTGACACGGTGGCGACCGCTCCGGTGATGTCCTTTTTGGCCTGTGAGCTATACCCCGTCACCACCACTTCCTGCAGTGCCTTGCTGTCAGGTGTCATCGAGAGGTTGATTGTGCTTCGGTTATTCACCGCTACCTCCCTGGGTTGGTATCCGATGAAGGAGAACACCAGTGTGGCACCTGCCGGGGCAGCGATAGTGTAATTACCAGACCCGTCTGTGGATACGCCCGTGGTGGTCCCTTTCACGAGCACCGTCACGCCGGGCAGGCCGCTGCCCTTTTCATCCACCACGCGCCCGGTAACAGGTGTCGACTGCCTTTCTTTTACAGCAGTCCGGGTAGATGCGGCAACAGGCGGAGCCGCCCCTTTCGGGGAATAGGCCAGGGAAGGCCCGGAGCTGCCGGCGCTGCTGAATCGTTGCGAATAATCATCGGCATTGTTCCCTCCCTGCAGCGTGCCCTGGCCGAAGCTAATCTGGCCGGAACATAACAGCATACACGGGATCAACAGCCTTTTAAATGGGTAGAAGACTTTTTTCATTGCAAACAAATTAAGGTGAGTAATAAAAAAGGTATTGGTACTGGCACTACCAAGCATATTCTCCTTTGCAGGTCCCAGGGAAGCAAGGGGGAAATGCCGCTTACTTCTACCATGGAAAATGCACCGCAACGTTTGTCTTATATTGAGCCTTTGCATACCTCCTTCACCCACTGCATGTCACTGCGGCACCTTCAGGCGCCGCAACTGGCAAAAGCCCGTTCTTAAATACTACTTAATGATAAAATAGCCCGGCTCGCTGGAACCCGGTTTTCATTACTTGTCGATCTTCTCGATACGCGTACAGGCATTAGGCTCACTGTTTTAGGGCATGGTACAAGATTTACCATTCTATAAAAGTGAGTACCCACTAATTATGAAACCAATGTAATTATATAAACAACATCAATCAATATAATTAGACGAAAATAAATATCATGTTTAAACATATGCAAGGCCCGCTGGATGCATAAATTTTCGGGTGCTGTATACTGTTTTAAACTGTAAAAGTGATGCCTTCCGGTAAGTGCTGGAGATAAAAAATGTGCGCAGTATTATTGACATGGCTCATTTTATACCGTTAGAAAACAGATTCTGCGCATGTGTAAGTGCCAGTACAGAATAACCCATCCCTACCCCCACGAGGGGAACTGCACTACTTGAAAGGCTGTATGCGCTTATCAATTGATGGTAGTATACCTCCGCGCTAAAAAGAAAATCCCCCTGTAGGCAAGTACTTTGCCTACAGGGGGATTTTGAGGTAGCGTATGTATAAATCTTACTTTTTGCCCAGGTCCTTCACCCGGATGTTCCGGAACCACACGGTAGAGCCGTGGCCCAGAAAGCCGATGTACCCTTTGGTGCGCTTCAGGCCCGGGTGCTCCTTGTGGTCTATGGTGCCGTTTTTGCTGGCTTCCGCGATGTCTCCGTCCACGATCGTGGTGCCGTTCAGGATCACTTTCACCTTGTTGCCTTTCACAATCACCTCTTCGTAGTTCCACTCGCCGGTCGGTTTCAGGTAGCCGCGCTTGGCCGGGATCACGCCGTACACGGAGCCGTGGTACTGGTAGTCCTCCAGGTTCTTATAAATGGCAGCGTCGTTGTCCAGTATCTGCAGTTCCATCCCGACGTAGGCCGCGTCGCCCTCCAGCGGGGTCCGGATACCGAGGCCGTTGTTGGCGCCGGGTGTTAGCTTAAACTCGAAGCGGAACACGAAATCACCGTACTCTTCTTTGGTATAGAGGTTGCCGCCGCTGCCGAACTTGGGCTCACGCACCACCAACTCCCCGTTCTCGATCACGTAGTCGGCGGTGTTGCCTTGCCAGTGGTGCATGTTGGTGCCGTCGAACAGCACCTTATACCCCTCTTTTTTCTCAGCGGCGCTCAGTTTAAATGGCTCCGGGCGCGGAATCACACGGATGTAAATGTCCCGATACGCTACCCGCGAGCCGTGGGCCTGCAGTTCCAGCTGCTCTTCCGGGAAGATAGGCTGGGTTCTGTCCCAGTAATTCTCCAGCATCACGTTGTCCGTCACCAATTCCCCGTTCAGGTATACCGTCACGCGGTCGCCCTGCATCCGGATGCGGAAATTGTTCCACTCGCCAAGCGGGTTGTCGGCTACTTTCAGGGGCTTGCTCTCATTCACTTTGTTGTTGTACAGGCCGCCGGAGCCTACCTGCGCGCCGTCGGCCACGCGCGAGGTGTCCCACATCTGCACCTGTGGCGTGCCCCGCAGGTAAATGCCCGCGTCACCGTTCTTCTTGCCGTCGTCGAAAATCTTCCAGTCCACGAACAGCTCGAAGTCACCGTATTTCTTCGCTGTGGTGAGGTTGTTATACCCCTGGCCCACAAACACGATCTCGCCATTCTCCACTTTCCAGTCGCGGCGCATCTCCTCGTCGGCAGCCTGCTGCTGTGTGGTCAGGGTCTTTGCATCCATCTTCGCCCGCTCTATGGGGTTGGCCACCAGGCCTTTCCAGCCGGTCAGGTCCTTGCCGTTGAACAGCGCCACCAACCCCTGCCCCTCCGGCATCTCGGCCAGGAACTTGCGCATGGCCTCTTTCTGGTACTCGCTGTCAGGGCCTTTCAAAACCTGGATGGCCTTGTTGAGGTGTCCGCGCACCACATCGCCCTGAAACGCCTTGTCCGACAGGGCGGTATTCATCACGGCAAGGGCCGCCTCCTGCTGCAGAGCAGGATCGTCGAGGTACTTGCCGGCAAACACCAGCGCCGGAAATGTCCTGTTTTTGGCTACCTCCCTCAGGATGGCTTGCTTCTGCTCAGTGGTTTTGGCAACTTCCATACCCTCGCGCAACAGCAGCAGTTTCTGCTCGGCGGGGTATTTTGATGCACTCACGCTCCGTATATACCCGGTCAGCGCCTGGTCCAGGTAGGCCGTGTTGGCCTTGTTCTGGCTGATGCGGAGGAGTTCTTTGGCTGCACTCGCGTCAGCCCACTGCGACAAGGCACGGACCGCCGCCTCTTTGGTGGCCGCATCTCCGGTCTGGAAAGCCCCTGAGACGGCATGCAGGGCCTGCTGCCCGCCAATGGCCGCCAGCACATTGAAATACCCCGGTCTCTTTTCGGCCGGAGCTTTCTCCAGTTGCTGCAGCACGATTTTTTCTTGCTCCGGCTGCGTGCCATACCTGCGCACAGCGGCGATCACGGCCTGCTGCACGGCCTGCACCTCGTCGGGCTGCGTGGTTGTATTGAGTAAGGTATAAAGCTGCGACAAATTCTCTTGTGTCACCATTTGCTCCAGCGCGGTCAGGGCAGCCAGGCGCACGGCCGGGTCGCGGTGCTCGACGTACACGAACACCTGGTTGATTTTATCGCGGGCGGCACGGGCACCCAAAACCTCCAGCAGGGCTACCTGGCCATCTGTCGGCATTTTAGGCAGCGCATTCGCCACCTCATTGGTCAGGTTGTTGCCGGGCATGATCAGGAGGGCGTTCTTCACGGCCTGGGTTTCGGCCTTACCTCCCTTGCGCATTACCTTAAACAGCTGCGGGAGCACCTGCTCCTGCCCCACTTTCCCGGCAGCCCCTATGGCAGCCAGTCGCACCGCCTCGTCCTTGCTTTTCAGCGCTTTCTCCAGAGCTGGCAACGCGGTGGTGGCCTTGTTGTCGCCCAGCATGGTCAGGATGGCGGCGCGCGCCTCGGGGTTAGCTTTCTTTTGCGTCTTCACCCACATGTCGGTGGTGGCGGGGGTGATGTAGGGAGAGGCGAACTTTAAGGCAGCGGCACGGAAGGCAGGGTCCTGGTCCGTGGCCGCGCGCAGGAGCAGCGCTGTGCTTTGCTCGCCCTGTAGCTCGGTGAGCAGTTTTAGCGCGGCAGTGCGCGTGTGCGCCTGGGTTTTCTGGCTGGTACGCTGCAGCAGCGCCTTCGCGATTTTCTCCGCCTGCTCCGTCTGGCCCTTTTCCTTCAGGCGTTCGGCATATAGCAGGTAGGCGGCCACCGCATTGTCGTTGTCATAGGTATAGCTGTCTTCCTCTGCCGCTTTCGCCAGCACCGCCTCCGACGCTGGCGCACCGATGTTGGCCAGGGCATATAGGGCCAGCTTTCTCAGCTTCTCATCCGGGCTGGTGGCAAATGGCGAAATGGCTGCAACGGCCTGCTCGTAGCGGGTGTCTCCCAGGGCCTCCACTAAAGACAAACGGCAATCGCCTGACGCATCCGAGAGCGCCTGCAACAGGGCCTCGTTGCCGTTTGGCGAATTGATGCTGGTGAGGGCGTTGGCAGCCGGGGCGCATAGCCGCTCGTCGGTGAGGTAGCGCTGCAGGCACGGAACCGCATCGGCTTTGCCCACTACCTGCAACTGCCGGATAAGGAACGCCTGGCTCTCGGGGTTTGTCTCCCGGCCAAGCGACTCGCAGTAGGCGGCTACGCTCATGCTGCGCCAGTCCTCCCGCTCTTGCTGCATCACGTAATAAGAGAAACCGCCCAACGCATACTCCAGCCTGGCGTTGTCTCCCTTCCCGGGGGCGGTGAGCATGGTTGCCATCTCCACGAGGCCTTCTTTTCCGAGGGAGGCCACCTCCCCCATACTCGTCTGCAACTGGGTTTTGTCTTTGGCGGGCATCTCGGCCAGCAGGTCGGCAATGCGGGTGGCAAGGGTACGCTGGTCGTTGGCGCGCTGCCCCAGGGCCATTGTGCCAGCCGTGAGCAGGGCAACAAGTAATAGTATCGATTTTTTCATATCGTTCGACTCAAAGAATTCTGTTTCTGATGAAATTTCCTGTACATGATTTTTAGCGCAACACTACCCGATCGTCCAGCTGGAGCGCATGGGTTGGTATACCAAGCGGTTGGCCCCCTCATCGTCCACGAATTCCTGTGTCGCGGGGTCAAATTTCAGGGAGCGGCCCAGGCGCAGCGCGGCCAGGCCCATGTTCACGAGCGTGCACGAGCGGTGGCCGTTTTCCTCATTCAGGGCGAATTTCTGGCGGTTTTTCACGGCCTGCACAAAGTCAGTTACCTGCGGTGCCGGGTCCGGGAAGGCGGCCAGCTTGCGCTGCAGGTCCGGTATGTCGGAGCGGAAACCGGGGTATAGTTTGCCTTTCGGCCCTTCGATGTAAGGCACTTTTTCATCCGATCCCTCGCCGTCGAGAATGATCTGGCAGCCGTCGGCGTAGGTATACACAATACGTCGCCAGGTGCCTACGGCATCGGTGTGCTGCTGCGGGGCGTCTATCTCCACAGAAACCGGGCTGGTGTCGTCTTTGCCGAGGAAGTACTGGATCGGGTCCATGTAATGCTGCCCCATATCGCCGAGGCCGCCGCCGTCATAGTCCCAGTACCCGCGGAAGGTGCCGTGCACGCGGTGCGGGTTGTAGGGTTTGTAAGGCGCGGGGCCCAGCCACATGTTATAGTCCAGTTCCTGCGGCACAGGCATCGGAGCGAGGTCCGTTTTGCCCACCCAGTAAAACTTCCAGTCGTAGCCCGTCTGGCGGCCCACCGTCACTTTCAGGGGCCAGCCCAGCAGGCCGCTGTCCACGAGTTTCTTGATCGGCTTCACCGGCGTTCCCATCCCGTAGAAAATATCCTCGAACCGGAACCAGGTGTTGAGCCGGAAAATGCGCCCGTGCTGCTGCACCGCCTCTACCACGCGCTTGCCCTCGCCGATCGTGCGCGTCATGGGTTTCTCGCACCAGATGTCCTTGCCGGCCCGGGCCGCGTCGGTGGCCATAATGCCGTGCCAGTGGGGTGGGGTGGCGATGTGCACAATATCCACTTCCGGCAGCTTGATGAGTTCCCGGTAGTCTGTGAAGGTCTTCACCCCCTTCCCCACCATGTCAACGGCTTTTTTCAGATGACCTTGGTCTACGTCGCATACCGCCACCACGCGGGTGTCGCCGTACGGGAAGTGGTTGCGCCCCATCGAGCCAACCCCGATCACGCCTTTGGTCAGCTGGTCGCTGGGTGCCACATAGCCTTTTCCGCCCAGCACAAACCGGGGCACGATGGTGAAAGCGGCCAGGGTGGCCGCTGACTTTTTAAGAAAACTTCGCCTTGAACTCATGAAAAGAGAATTTTATATGGTGGATGACAAATTTTTAAGCACAGTTATTCTTTTTCGGAGGCTTTGTAGAGGCCAAACGCTGCCAGTTGCACAGGTCCTTTGGCCTCCAGCACGGTTACCCGTACTTTCGTGGTTTTCACCTCCGGGAAGCGCAGCAGCCGTTTATACCCAATGGTGGTAAACTGCTCGATCTTCTTCCAGCCTTTCCCGTCCCAGTACTCAAGCAACGCCTCGGCATTGCGCTGCCCCGCGGCAATGTTCTCCTGCAACAGGGCTCGGTCGAAGGCGATTTCCTTTTTAAAATCCAGTATAAGGGGCTTGTTTTGGTTTAGCGTGATGTAGGTCCCGAGGGCCTTATCAGTCAGCTTTTTGTCGATCTTGCCAGCGGCCAGGTTGGTCTTGAAGGTTTCATTCAGGATGCTCCGGAAGGCGTGCAGGCTGTTCACGTCCTGCTCCGCGAAAACGCCTTTGGGGTTTGGCGGGATGTTGAGCAGCAGCAGGCTGTTTCGACCTACGGATTTGTAGTACAGGTCCACCAGTTGCTTCCCGGACTTCACTTTGCTGTCTTCCTCGGGATGGTAAAACCAGCCCGGCCGGATGGACACGTCCGTCTCCGCCGGAATCCAGAGGTTGCCTTCCGGGTCGCCGGTGTTCAGGTAAGCTGGGTCAGCCTTTCCGGGGGCCATACCCGTGGTGTCGATGGTAGACCAGCAGGTTTCGCCGGCGTTGCCCGACTCGTTGCCCACCCAGCGCACATCGGGGCCGGCATCCGAGAACATGACGGCCTGGGGCTGCAGCTCCCGCACCATTTGCCAGTAGCCTGCAAAGTCATAGTGCATGTCTTTGGCGTTTTCGCCTTTGGCGCCGTCAAACCATACCTCAGCCACCTCGCCGTAGTTGGTCAGGAGTTCGCGCAGTTGGTTTTTGTAGAAGGCATTGTAGGAGGCAGTGCCGTAACTCGGCTCATGCTGGTCCCAGGGCGAGAGGTAGAAGCCAAACTTGATGCCCTGCTCCCGGCAGGCATCCGCGATTTCCTTCACCACGTCCCCTTTTCCGTTCTTCCAGGGGCTGCTCGCCACGCTGTGGTCGGTATACTTCGATGGCCAGAGACAGAACCCGTCGTGGTGCTTGGCTGTGATAATCGCCATCTTGAAACCCGCCTCTTTCAGCGTTTTCACCAGCTGGCGGGCATCGAAATCAACCGGGTTAAAGATGGCTGGGCTTTCTGTTCCGTCGCCCCACTCCTTGCCGGTATACGTGTTCACGGTGAAGTGCAGAAAGGCGTTGGTCTCCAGCTGTTGCCACGCCAGTTGGCGGGTTGTCGGGGTGGGCAAGGCTTGCGCAAACGAGGAAGGCACGGACGCGATCAGGGCAAGGCACAGCGGGAGGAAGTACAGTTTTTTCATAGGTTTCGATAGCTAACGTTTTCCAGCTTAAACACCCAGGCATGGTCGCAGGGTATATTCCCCGGGTTCAGGGCAGGTGGTATGAGCATGAGTTTTCCGTTCTAGATGAATGACCGGACCGCCACCTTCGTGCCCAGCAGCTGCACTTTCCCGACTTTGGCTATACCGCTCCGGTTTGAAGCGGGTCACGAGGTCCTTGAACTGCGGCAGCATGTGCTCGTCTACCTCCTCCACCTCATTCACGGGCGCATAGGCTGGCACGGCATAAGGCCCCCAATGGATGAAGATGCCGAATTTGGCGTCCGTCCACCAGGTTGGGGTTTCGCGCTTGTCCAAGGAAGCCCAGTTGGGTTCATACTGCTGCGCGCTGGCATTGCCTGCCACGAGTGCCACCAACAAACTTAAACCAAGGAGTCGTATCATAGGATTGGGTATAAACAGGTCGGATACAGAAGCTGCGTTTCAGATTTTTCAGGTATAATCCGGCACAGGCTGGTGCCGCATCCTGAAAAGCGCGGCGGCCCCCAGCACCGCGACATGCTTTATCTCCGACTGCTCGATCACCAGTTTATCCGTCACGACCCTGTAAGGGAAATCAGCAACGCTTTTGTGCATGGCCTCTTTGAAAAAGGGATAGCAGTGGCTGACAGACCCTCCCAGGAAAATGGCCTCCGGCGAAAGCGCATACAGCATGATCTTGATGGCGTTGCCGAGGTGGTGGCCGAACTGCTGAAAGGCCTCAATGGCCCGGGCGTCTCCGGTGTTGGCAAGCGCCTGCATCTCGTCGCCCGGTGTGCCGTAGGCTTGCAGGAAGAATTTCCCGCTGCAATAGTCCTCCAGGGTTTTATCCAGGTATGGCATGCCGCCAAACTCCCCGGCGCAGGAGAAGGCCCCCGAATACAGGTTGTTGTTGGCAATGATGCCGGTTCCGATGCCGGTACCCAGCGTCACGCCGATCATGTTTTGGTATGGCTTTCCGGGCCCGTATACCTTCTCTCCCAGGGCATAGGTGTTGGCGTCGTTCGTTATGTAGACGGGGAGTTCAAATGCACGCTCCAGGTGCTGCTTCAGGCGCACTTCGGTCCAGGAGGGGATGTTCTGCACATCGAAGACAATGCCCTTTTTCTCATCCACCAGCCCCGGCACCCCAATCCCAATCCCGACCACTTCCGGGTCGATCACCTGCCTGATGCCGTCGGAGATGTCACGCAGAATAGCCTCTTTCGAACTCTTCGCCGCCGTCGGGATCCGCAGCTCCGCTATAACCTGCCCGCGCTGCACCACGCCGATGTGCACCTTGGTGCCTCCAATATCTATTCCGACAACTTTCTGGTCCTTCATATATAAGTATCATGGTACGTAAGCAAACTTGGCATTACGAAATTCCGGGGTGAGCGCCACTCGGTTGTTTGGTCATACTGGGTTTTGCCGGGTTTGTAAACTATCCAATCTTAAGAAAAACCCTTTTCAATGTCTAATATAAAAAAAGCGAAGCACATTTGGAGATTTCTCTGCTTGTGCTTCGCTTTTAATTAAGGATAAGGATTAATATCCAGGATTCTGTGCCCCTAGACTTGGGTTTCTTTGCCTTTCCGATTCAGGAAGCGGAAACAGCAGATGTTTTTCGGCGAAAACTTTGCCCCAGTGGTTGGTGTGGCCGATTACATCCACAAAATCTATCTCTCCTGGCCTGCTAGCGGAGGTCACCGGAAATTTGTGGGTCCTGACGATATCTGACCAGAGCCGGAATTCAAAGACAAGCTCTCTGAACTTCTCCCCCCAAACCGCTTCCACAAATTCCTCTACCGGCAACGCGCGTAACTCAGCGCTGATTTGATCGGCACCTTTCTTCCAATAGGCCCGTCCCTTGACCTGGGCTACATAGTCGGCTGCCTCCGCAGTTACGCCCTGGGAGCGCGCAATCGCCTCAGCGGCAATCAAAAGCACATCTGCATAGCTGTATATGACGGCGTCTTTGCCGGAGCTGGCCGTCTCAAAAAGCGCCTGGTCGTCGTGCCACATATAGGGGGCCGTGTCAAACGTTTTCACTTCGCCATCGCTCAGTGTCAGGCTAGAATGGAAGTATTGTTTTTCCTGCGCCCTCAGGTCGTTGGAGGCATCGTATCCCCAGAGGAAATCATTCACGGGTGCATAGGCATTGTTGGTGATGGCATAGGCCACATGTTGCGCCATCGAGACCGGGTATGCCCACTGCGGATAGTTGCTGCCTGAGATATTCACGGCGAATTCGTGGTAGAAGACATACTCATTTTCTGATGCGTCTCCCATGCGCAATTTGTTGTATGCGCTGTTTTCTGGTATCACATTCCCGTTCGCATCCTTATCATGCTGCGTCAAGCTATAGTTCCCGCTTTGGATCACACTTTTTGCGAGGGCGGCTGCCTCGGCATATCGGTCTTCCTGTAGCGGGTACCCGCTCATGGTCAGGTAAACATCCGCCAGCAAAGTAGCCGCAGCCCCCTGCGTCACACGTCCGCCGTTGTTTGCCATGGAGCTCTCCGAAAGCCCTCCTTCGTTTACGGCAAATTTCAGGTCGCTTTCGATCAGGTTGTAGACTTCTTTTATGGAGCTTCTTTCCAGATAGAGGTTATCCAGCGACTCGTATGGCTCTGTAACCACAGGCACCTGCCCAAACATCTTAACCAGATTGAAGTAGGCGTATGCCCTGAAAAACTTCGCCTCTGCCTCAAGCTTTTTCCGTTCGGCGTCTGTCAGGCCCGGTGTAGTAGGCACATACTTTATGGCGTTGTTGGCCCTGGATATACCCCTGTACATGTTGTCCCATATACCTCCTATGTAGCCGTTCAGGTTATTCCCGTTGAGCGTCAACTGCTGGGCATGCTGCACATGGACCTCCTGGCCCTTGTACTCATTATCGAAGAAGCCTGACATATAATTGCCCAGCATGGCCTGTGCCCCGTTATACACCCCTCCGTCGTACAGCTGGGTGGCACCCGTTCTGTATAGCGAGTTCACGGCGCTGTAAGCATGCGCGGGTTGCGTAAAATTCTGGTTGGCGGCTAGCTCATCTTTTGGAACTTCATCCAGAAAGTCCTCGCAGGAAAAGCAAAGCATCCCCGCGATAAATATAAGTGCATGTATCTTTTTCATGGCTATATCTTTCTCGTTGATTAAAATTTAAGATTGAATCCCATCGTGTAGGTGCGGGGCTTCGGGTATTGGAAGAAGAAAATATTCTGCCCCCACTGGTTGCCCCCCCACGATGTAGCCTCAGGGTCATACCCCTGGAACTCATCCGAGTTGACCACAAATGCATTCTGAATGCTGCCGTATACCCTCAGCCCTTTCAGGCCCGGAAGGAAGGAACTGTCAAAATTGTAGCCCACCGAAAACAGGTTGCCACGCAGATAGGAGCCGTCCACCACCCAGTGGCTGTCAATCTCACTGTTTTGCCCTGCATATGCCTGGTTTCTGATCTCCTGAACAGGTGTGTTCTGGTTCTGTGGAGTCCAGCCCTCTGTTAGAATTGTGCGCAGGCCATTTGCAATCCCCGACCTGTCTTCGGTAGAGTGGTAAAACTGCTGCAGAATATCTACCCCGTACACGAACTGCAGGTCGGCGGTAAAATCAAATTGCTTATACTTGAAGGTATTGATAAAGCTACCTGTCCAATCAGGCAGCCCTTTCCCCAATATGGATTTCTCGGTGGAGCGCTTTGCCTCACCAGGAACGGCACCGACTTTGGCAGCGGCATCGGCCTCATCTGTCCCCCAGGTGCCAAGGCGCTCATAGCCCCAGAACGAGCTCAGCGACTCGCCTACCCGCAGTATGGTCTGGCTTCCTGACACCCACCATGGGCCCGGCTCTATGTCTTCGTTGTTCTCCCCGAGCTTCTCAATCTCGTTCTTATTGTAGTTCAGGTTGAGGGTGGTCTGCCAGCTAAAGTCACTGGTTTCCATGTTGGTGGAGGTCACGAGCATTTCTATACCTCTGTTAGACACCGAACCGATGTTGTCCCGCACTGCGGAGTAGCCTGTGGAGTGTGGCACTGGCCTGTCGAGCAGCAGGTCGGTGGTGAGCCTGTAGTAGTAATCAAACTCCAGCTCAACTCTGTGATTGAACATCCTGGCATTAAAGCCAGCATCGAATTGCTTGGTCCTCTCCCACTTCAGGTCGGGGTTTGGCAGTCTGTTCAGGTAGCTCTCTGAGGCGCGGTTGCCGCCAATGAGCACCGTGCCTGATGAAACGGTGGCCAGAGACTGATAGGTAGGGATTTCTGTGTTGCCGGTGATGCCGAAACTTGCCCGCAGCTTAAACTGGTTGAGCTGGTCAACATTCTGCAAAAACGGTTCGTTCGATACCACCCATCCAAGTCCAACGGAGGGGAAGAAACCATACTTGTTCTTCTCGCCGAAACGGGAAGAGCCGTCTACCCGCCCGGTCAGCGTAACCAGGTATTTGTCGTTGTAGGCATAGCCGCTGCGAAGGAAGTAGGAGTTCATCGACCACTTGTCGTAAGCGGACTCCGGGGCGCCAGGCTGGCTGGCGGCCTGGATGCGGTTGTATTTAAAGAAGTCATCGGCAAAGCCTCTGGCCTCCACCCAATTGGCCTCATAGGTTCGCTCCTGCCAGCTAAGCCCGAGCACCGAGTTGAGGCTGTGCTTGCCAAACTCTTTGTTGTAAGACAAATACGTTTCCTCTTGCCAATAATTCACCTTTTGGTCTTCTAGGTAAGCCCGTCCCAACGGAGAGGAGATATTCAGCAGGTCTGTTGGGTAATATTCCTTGAAGCTTCTATTATGCCTGTCGAAGCCGAACTGTGTTCTCAGGTCCAGCTCAGGCAGAATATGGAACGTAACATAGGTGTTCCCAAACAATTGCGTACGCTCCCTCAGGCGTTCCTGGGTTTCCAGCACGTGCACCGGGTTGGCCATACCTTCCAGGTTATATGCATCGCTCACCATGCTGCTGTTACTCCAGGTGCCATCCGGAAACTTAACAGGGAAAATCGGTGGCATTTCAATCATCGTGCGGCGCGGCATCTGATGTCCGCCGCCTTCTTCCGCTTCATTTTCGTTCGTGTAGTTCACCAAAAGGTTTGTGCCCACCGACAGCCATTTTTTAGGAGTCGCATCGTAGGCAATCTTGCCGCTTACTCTTTCCAGCCAGCTGTTCAGCATAATGCCTTCCAGCTTCGCGTAGTTCAGGAACGTGCCAAAGGAAGATTTCTCTGATCTTGACTGAAGGGAAACCTGATGGTTGTGCGACACTGCAGTCCGTGTGGATTCATCCTGCCAATCGGTGTCGTACAGCGGGTTGCCGTTCGCATCAAAGAGCCGTGGGTCGTTTCTTGTGAAAACCGGGCTGGCGTCAGGTCTATACTTAGGCGTGTTTGCCATACCCGTCTCTACCACCTGCAGCCATTCATCCGCATTCAGCAAGTCCATTTTCTTCCGGATCTCCCCAATGCTCACCCAGCCATCATACCCTACCGTCACACCTTCCTGAGCCGCTCCTCTTTTGGTGGTGATCAGGATCACCCCGTTGGCGCCACGTGCGCCATATATAGCCGTGGAAGATGCGTCTTTCAGCACCTCCATACTCTGAAAGTCATTTGGGTTGAGGAACTGTATGTTCTCCATCACCACGCCGTCTACCACATAGAGCGGCCCTGACGACGCGTTAATGGTACCTACTCCCCTGATAATGACACGCGGGCTACTGGTTGGCGACCCTGAGTTCAGTTTCACGTTTACCCCTGCTACTCTTCCCTGAAGCCCTTGCAGCGCATTAGTGACCGGGGCTCTTAGCAGGTCTTCTGAGCTAACCACTCCTACTGAACCCGTCACATCAGATTTTTTCTGCGTGCCATACCCCACTACCACCACTTCTTCTAAAGCCTTAATGTCAGGCTGCATGGTAATGTTTATGGACGACCGCCCATTTATAGAGACCTCCTGTGTAGCATAGCCAATAAAAGAAAACACCAGGGTGCCGCTGCTTTGCGCGTCGGGCACGCTGAGGCTGTAATTGCCCTCTATGTCTGTTGCGGCCCCAATGGTTGTACCCTTCACCACAACTGTCACGCCCGGGAGGGGCATGCCTTTGTCGTCTTTCACTGTGCCCCGCACCGGTATCTCATACTTCGCGGCGGGTTTTGTGGCAGGCCCTGCGTCGGGCATCCGCGCCGAGGAGAACATTTGCAGCGGAAGCGAGGTGGCCTCCTGGCTTTGCGCAGCAGACGCCTCCGCACACATGGCAAAAGAAAGAATACCGGCACACAGTGCGAGCCTTCCGTCTTTTACGCAATTGCCCTTGAACAATTTTGTAAATCGGTGTTTCATAGTTCTATGATGATTTAAATGAAAAATAATTTTACTAAAACGTTTTAGCAAGCATAAAAAATGTTAATTTTGTTCGGTATTATTTGTTTTTCCGTATCCTGAAAATCCAATATGATATATCAATAGCGCACTTTACATTGTGTATGGCTACTGTTCTATTTCATTGTCAGTGCAGGGTATGTTTATCCCGTGAAAAAAAATTATTTAATTTATGAACCTATCAGTAGTTCAGGAGGTCAGACGACCTTAGTAGAGGTAATATGTTTTTATCATTCTTTAGCTCAAATTAAACAATGATACTCAAGAAGTCAAAGTTTTAAATGTTATTTTTAACCTTAAAAAGTAAGCAGTCAATCATCCTAGTCTCAATACCCCGTAAAAACCGCCGCAGGAGGCTTTTTAGAGGCAAATTGTAGTAGCGGGCTGGACAGAAAAAATGACCGCCGAAGCGCTAAACTTCTAAAGGAGTGCCTGCCAGACTGCGTTATTACAGGTCGACCAGAAGGCATGTCTTTCGCCCGGGTGTGTTGGATCAGCTCACGCACCGCGTGGACATGAGAAAAAACTACTGCGCCTATTACTCGACCAATGTAATTACCAGAATTAGCGTTTGTTTTTATAGCAATAGAAACGGCTTTTATGCCTCATTTCTAATTCCTAATTTCTAATTTGGCGAAGCACTACCCTGCTTTTGCCAGAGCTTTCTTATCTTCAGGACATAGCCCCCGCACCTGTCAATCAAAATCCACCATACCCCTAACAAATACAAAATACACATGAAAAGGAGAACTTTCTTACAAAACACGGCCCTGTTGGGCGCTGGCGTGTACCTTAACCCGCTTACAGCGGTAGCGGCAGATTTCGCTACTGTGCGCACACCCGTTGCCCAACGCAACTTTCAGAGCAAGTCTGTGGAGAAGGCCATCACGGAGTTCCGCAAAAATGTGAAGGACAGAGAACTGGCCTGGCTCTTTGAAAACAGTTTCCCCAACACCCTCGACACGACGGTTACCTACCAGCTCAAAGACGGCAGGCCGGACACTTATGTGATCACGGGCGACATTGACGCCATGTGGCTGCGCGACAGCTCGGCGCAGGTATGGCCCTACCTGAAGTTCATCAAAAAAGACGCCCCGCTGCGGCAGCTCATCGCTGGCGTGATTAACCGCCAGACGTATAGCATCCTGCGCGACCCCTACGCCAACGCTTTTTACAACGACGACACGAAGGTGGGCGAATGGAGCTCGGACCTGACCGACATGAAACCGGGCATCCATGAGCGCAAGTGGGAAATAGACTCGCTGTGCTACCCGATCCGGTTGGCGCACGCCTACTGGAGCATCACCGGCGACACCCAGCCTTTCGACGCGAAATGGCAGCAGGCGATACAGGCCACGCTGAAGACTTTTCGGGAGCAGCAGCGCAAAGACGGGCTGGGCCCCTACAAGTTTCAGCGGGAGACGGCCTGGGCTACGGACGGTGTGCCGATGAGTGGGTATGGCTACCCGGTAAAACCTGTCGGGCTGATCTGCTCGATGTTCCGGCCCAGCGACGACGCCACGATCTACCCTTTTCTGCTCCCGTCTAACTTTTTTGCCGTGGTGAGCCTCCGGCAGGCCGCCACCATGATGCAGGCCATCGCCAAAGACGCGCAAACAGCCGGCGAGCTCACGGCGCTGGCCAACGAGGTGGAGAAAGCCCTGCAGGAACATGCCGTCGTGGATCACCCGCAGTTTGGGAAAGTGTATGCCTACGAGGTAAACGGCTTTGGCAGCTATAACCTGATGGACGACGCCAACGTGCCTAGTCTGCTCTCGTTGCCATACCTGGGCGCCATGGAAGCCACGGACCCGATTTACCTCAACACCCGGAAAATGCTATTGTCCGAGAACAACCCATTCTTCTTTAAAGGCAAGGCTGCGGCAGGCATTGGCGGGCCGCACGTGGGCCTGGACATGATCTGGCCCATGAGCATCACGATGCAGGCCCTTACGAGCACAGACAAACAGGAGATCCGGAGCTGCATCGACATGCTAAAGAAAACCCACGGGGGCACTGGCTTCATGCACGAGTCTTTCCACAAAGACGACCCGACGAAGTTCACCCGCGCCTGGTTTGCCTGGGCGAACACATTGTTTGGGGAGCTGCTCTGGAAGACGTATGAGCAACAGCCATCGCTTTTGGCATAGCCCTGGAAAGCGGGTGTCGGCAGCCCGAGTACCGGCTGCTTGCATCCGCTTTTATCATCAAAACCTCAAAGAACAATTGCCTGCTTTAGTATAAGCGCAGGCAGGGGAAGGGCAAAAGCGCCTTATTTTAACGTGACCTAGGGAATAGCTCTACGTTCACCTGCTTTTGAATAAGTTTTTCTGCTTTGGGGAAGTATGGTTTAGCTAGATCAGGGCAAAATGATTCCCAGTTTTTCCGGGAGGTACCGGGGGTAGGGGCCCTCTATTTGTAGATTTCCGGTGCCACGTCAGTGGCAGCCGTTAAGCAGGAAATGTACACAGTGCCGAGCGGGAAAACGCGCCCCAGCTTAAGAAGGGCCCCTACCCCTGGCGTGGAGCGCAAAGCAAACTATGAAAAGAAGGAGTTTCAAATCTTGATACCACCGCGATATTACCGAGTACACCTTATTTTATGCGAAGTCCGGCCACCCCTTCTCTGGTGATTTTAACCGGGTTTATATACCCTTGCGCATCAAAGGTCATGCGATCGATGCAGGTGACTCTGTGGTTCGGGTCTGTTTCCTGCAGGGGTCTTCGGTGATAGACGATATACCATTGGTCCTGGGCGGCATTGTGTATAACCGAATGGTGGCCCGCGCCGGTAGCCACCTCGGGGTCCTGCCGCAGGATGGTGCCCACGCGCTTGAAAGGCCCGAGCGGGGAGTCGCTGATGGCATATGCGACGCTGTAATTCGGGCCCGTCCAGCCGCCCTCCGACCACATGAAATAATACTTTTCTCCCTTCTTGAACATAAAAGGGCCTTCCACATACCCCTCCGGCGTCACTTCCCTGAAGGTGGTGCCGTCTGCGAAGGGTATAAAGCCTGTAAAATCCTGATTGAGTCGGGCGATGTTGCAGTGCCCCCATCCGCCATAGATCAGGTAATACTGCCCATCCGCATCCTGAAACACAAACTGATCGATGGGCTGCGCCCCGTTGTGAAACGCGCTGACAAGCGGCTTGCCCAGATGATCCTCGAACGGCCCGGCCGGACTGTCTGCCACAGCCACGCCGATGCCTCCGCGCTCGCTGTCGCTCTGGATATCGTTTGCCCCAAAGAACAGGTAGTATTTCCCGTCCTTTTCCATAATCGCGGGTGCCCACATCGCTTTTTTGGCCCATGCAACGCGGGTAGTGTCTATGATGCGGCTATGCTTCGTCCAGTGAACCAGATCGGGGGAAGAGAAGGCGTCCATAAACACCTGCTCAGCATAGGGTGCTGAATAGGTGGGGTATACCCAGTAGGTCTCCCCAAAGATCACCCCTTCCGGATCGGCATACCAACCAGGGAAGACGGGGTTGCCGGATATTTCGTGGCGTTGCGGCTTTTGAGGCGCAGTCGCTTGCCCCGGCGTTTTGTTCGTAGTGCATGCCTGCAACCCAATGAAAAGCCCGAGACAAACGGGTAGCAGCTTTTGGCTACCGAACGCGTGAAATGGCCGGGATTTGAGGTATAGACTGCCAATGCCCGTTCGTGCCAGCAGTTTGTGTTCACTTTTCATGGGCAGTTTGTTTGAAAAATGGCTACTCCCGATACATACCTCCCATACCCGGCAGGAAAGCAGGGTATGGGAGATGAAAAATCAATTGCCGCTGAATGGCCAGCCGCTATTTGGATGAAGCCTTGCCGTTTGGTGCCAGCGAGTTGATCCACTTCGCGATCTTGAGGGCGTCCTCTTTCGGAACCTGCGGCATCGGCGGCATCTCGGTGGCGTAGTCCGGCCAGTTCTTCGGCTCCGGGTTATGGATCAGCTGCACGATCTTTTCGGGGGTATACCCCCGCTTGGCCACGTCCACGTAAGCCGGGCCGACCTGCCTTTTGTCGGTGTTGTGGCAGGCCAGGCAGGTATACTTGGCCAGCAGGCCCTTCACCTCCTCGTAAGCGGGCGCGCTTTGGCTGGCTGCTGCCTTAACCGGCGCTTTTTTGACTGCCGGCTTTGCCGCAGCAGGCGCGTTTGCCGTTGCTTTTTTGGGAGCCGCGGCGGTCTTTGTCTTCGGTGCAGCGGCAGCGTTCCTGGTACTCAGCTCGCTCACCGACAGTTTCTGCCCTTCCGGGATGTTGTTGAGCGTGTAATAGGCCGTTGGGTGCACCAGCGTGTACGAATTATCTTTTGCCCGCACGCCGCCCAGCGTGATGTTGTGGATGTAGTAGCGGCGCAGGTTATCCACCACAATGCGGGCCTTCATGCCATCGTCCGACACCTTCACGCCCTTCACCGGATTCTCCTCAGTGTTCACAGGCGGACTGCCGTATACCGGGTGGTATTTGTAGATAAAGCTCGACACACTGTAAGAGGCGATGTCCTCGGCCGATTTCCTGTCCACGGGCTTGGTAAACTCGATCTCGAAACCGTCGGGCATGGCCCGCACGGCGCGCATCTCAAACGGCACCTTGTTGTTCCATACCAGGCGCTGCAGGCCCTGGTTGGCCTCGCCGGCTGAGCCCCAGCCGCGGTTGGTCTCCCCCACGAACAGCGAGCCGTCTTTGGCCCAGGCCATGCGCAGCACCCCCGACTGAAAACCGGTCCGGAACAGGAAGGCCGCGCCCTGGTACTCGCCGTTCACTTTCTCCAGAAACACGCGGGAGATCAGGCTCATCCCCTGGTCGCCAACGAGCACCTGCCCGCCAAACGGTCCGAAGTTCTCCTCCGGTATCTTGATGGGCTCTGAGTTGGAGATGCCCAGGATGCCGTGCGGCAACCATACCGCCGGCGTGCGCAACTCCGGGAACGCCTCCTTCATCTCATACATGGCCACGTAGTCTTCGTCCACCACATTCTCTGGTTTGATGTAGCGGCCGTTTGCATCGCGCACTTTGCGCGGGTCGAGTTTGGCGTACATCTGCTCCTCTGTCATCTTCACGGGTGAGTTGGGCATGCTGGTCCAGCGCAGGCCAGCCGGGTGGCCGGTAAAGGCACCTTTCGGCACGTGCCACAGGCCGCCGGAGCCCATCCACTCGCCCTGGTTATCGGTATAAAAAAGCTCGCCGTCGATGATGCCCGGACCTGCCGGAGAACGCATACCGGTGGCCCAGGGCTCCATCTTGCCGTCTTCGCTGATCTTCATCGTCCAGCCGCGCCACGGCACCCGGCTTTCGCCGCGCCACCACTCCTCGTCGCCAAAGGCCACGTTGCCCGTCACGAAGAAGTCGCCGTCCGGCGCTATTTTGGGGCCGAAGCTATACTCGTGGTAGTGCCCGGAAATTGGCCAGGAATAAATGGTTTTATACTTGTCTGCGCGGCCGTCGCCGTCCACGTCGATCAGTTTGGTCAGTTCGCCGCGCTGGGCAGCGTACAGGGAGCCGTCTTTGTAAGCCAGCCCCAGGATCTCGTGGAGGCCGGAGGCGTACTTCCGAAAGTAGGGCCGCTGGGTGGTGGGGTTCTCCACGATGTACACGTCGCCGCGGCGCGTGGAGATGCCCAGGTCGCCGGACGGAAGCACCGTGAGGCCGCCCACTTCGAGCAAGGCCCCTTCAGGCGATCGGACACCGGCAATCCGGAAGAAATCCTCTTCCATGGGCGACTCCTGCGCCACAGCCGCGGCACAGATGCCCGTGATGCTGGCCGCAGTAAGCAGGAAGCTCAGGGTGGCCTGTCGGAATGATTTTCGATCTGTATGTTTCATGCGTTTGAATCGTGTGAGGTTAAAAAATGATGGAATAGCTTAGCTTGCCGCTCACCGGCACCAGCAGTTCTTTCTGCCCGTTGGCGTCGCGCACCACCGGTTTCGCGCCACCGGTCTCGTCCACCCGGATGTAGTAGGCCTTGCCGTCCACCAGGTACATGTCTTTGGAAACCGCCTCGATAGAGCTGCCTTCCGCCAGGCGGGCGTACAGGTTATCGGTCGGGTTTTGCACGGTCAGCTCACGGCGAAGCCCCTTGCCCCCTTCCAGCACCCGAATGGCATCCCGCACGGTGGTGCCGTAAAGTTGGTAGATGAAAGTTGGCTGGTCTGTTTTGTCTACCTCATACCCCTCGGTCCGGAAGCCGGTGCCGGCGGTGTCTGCTGCCCAGGCGGCCTGCGGCGAGGCAAGCTTTGCCAGCGCCAGGGCCGGCTGCCCGAAGTGCTGCACCGTGCCGACCGGGCGCGAGGAGCCGTCGCCACGGCTATACCACATCGGGGTGGCATCCAGGAAATCGCCCCGCCATACCTGCACCATGTTGCCTTTGTCCATGTCGTAGGTATAGTGCACCTGGTCGGCGCTGCCCACGTTCACGGCATGCACCACCCGGACACCGGACTTGCCGTCTTTGCCTTTCACCGGCAGGTCCATGAAGCTGCGCAGGATCGTGTTCACGGGGGCGGCCACCAGGATGGGGCCCGCTGCGTTGTTGCCACCGGCAACCGGGTCGCCGATCAGGTACTCCCGGATGCCGGGGCCCACCACGGCCAGGCCCAGCGCGGGTCTGCCCCACTCCACCGGCTTCACATAAATCAACTCAAACGGCATGTCGCCTGCGGGCAGGGTCACGGTGCCGCTCTGGTTTCTGCCGCCAACCGGTATCACCTCTTTGCCGTTGAGCCGCATCATACCCCCGCCGCCGCCTGCGTTCAGGTTAAAGGTGTATTCTCCGGGCTCAGCCACTTTCAGGGTGCCGGTATAGCGGATCAGGAAATCGCTTGGAAAAGGGCTGATGTCGGAGGTCAACACCACCGAGGTTCCTTCGGCCTCCGGCGGCAGGCTGTCGTAGTTGGGCTCCGCCTCGAACTTGCCTTTGTACACTTTATACTGCAGGTTCACCAGTTCCGGGCGCGGCTTGCCATAGTTCATGATTTTGATGTTCCGGAAAGCGACAGCGCCGTGGTCGCCCTGCAGGCGCAGCGGCCCAATGGCCACCTCGTTGCCTCCCATCGCGCCGCGTGTCGGGCCAAAGAGCTCCACGTTCTCATGTATGGTCACGCCGTTCAGCTCGGCGCGCAAGATCCTGGCATTCTCCACCTTCTTGCCGCTTGTATCGAAGCGGGGGGCCTGGAAGGAGACTTTCAGGTGCTGCCACAGGCCGGGCGCTTTGCTCACGTTCTGGCGGGGCGCATACCCCTCATACCCCTTCTGCCCGTTCGGGCGGCTTTCGTCCCAGCGCTCATACACGGCCCCGTTGTTGGCCGAAGTCGGTTTTTTCAGGCCCCAGCTGTCTTCCAGCTGAAGTTCATACCGGCCTTGCAGGTATATCCCCGAGTTGGCCCCCTTCGCCATCATGTAGTCCAGCTCAAGGTCGATGTCGCCATGCTCGAGGTTGGTGAGCAGGTCAGCGCCCTTGTTCCTGCGGCTGGGCTCATTCACCAGCACGCCGGTGCCGTCTTTGGTGTCCAGCTCGTTCTCCTTGTCGAGTTTCGCCGTCACGTCGCTGGCCAGGTGCCAGCTCTTGCCCGGGTTCCGGAAAGCCGACAGACTGCTCAGGGATATCTCCTCGGGCTGGTTCGCCCCTTGCTGTGCCCAGGCTGCCCCCGAACTGCACAGCAGGGCCATACCCGCCAGCAACACGCTGCGGATAGGTGTTATTCTGCGTTTAGTCATATATCGTTTTTTTGAAAGTATATACATCGTCTGTTCTTGTAAGTTCTGCTACCGCTGCTCCTTAGAGAGGGAGTATGGGAAGGCCTCTGCCCGGGTGCCGCGCTGCCGGTTCGGCTCCGCTGCCATCTCGAAGTCCAGGGTTGCCCCCTTCATCAGCTCGCTGTGGCTCAGCCAGTTCTTCTCGTATGTTTTTCCATTCATCTGAGCTGCGTTTATGTACCTGTTCTCTGCGCTGTTCTCCGGCGCCTGGATCACTACCTGTTTGCCATTTTCCAGGTGCAGCGTTGCCTTTTTGAACAGCGGCGCACCCAGCACATACTGGTCGGTGGCGGGGGTTACGGGGTAAAACCCGAGGGCCGAGAACACATACCAGGCGGAAGTCTGGCCGTTGTCCTCGTCGCCGCAGTAGCCGTCCGGGGCAGCGGTATACATGCGGTTCATGGTTTCGCGCACCCAGTGCTGCGTCTTCCAGGGTTCTCCAGCGTAATTGTAGAGGTAAATCATATGCTGGATGGGCTGGTTGCCGTGCGCATACTGCCCCATGTTGGCGATCTGCATCTCGCGTATCTCATGGATCACGCTGCCGTAATAGCTCTCGTCATACACCGGCGGCAGCGTGAACACCGAGTCCAGCTTGGCCGTGAAGTTCGCCTTGCCGCCCATCAGGTCAATCAGGCCCTGCACATCATGGAACACCGACCAGCTATAGTGCCAGCTATTGCCCTCGGTAAACGCATCGCCCCACTTAAAGGGGTTGAACGGTTTCTGGAAGGTGCCGTCCTGGTTCTTGCCCCGCATCAGGCCCGTGGAAGAATCGTAGAGGTGGCGGTAGTTGAGGGCACGTTTGGCGTAGCGGTTGATTTCCTTTTTCGGGCGTTTGAGCGCCTTGGCCAGCTGGTAAATGGCAAAGTCATCGTAGGCATACTCCAGCGTGCGGGCCGCGTTCTCGTTGATTTTCACGTCGTAAGGCACATAGCCCAGCTTGGCATAATAGGCGGCACCGGCACGGCCCACCGCGGTGAGCGGGCCCTCGTTGTTGGCGCCTTTCACCATCGCCTCGTACAGGGCCTTGATGTCATACCCCCGCCCGCCTTTCAGGTAGGCGTCGGCCACCACGGAGGCGGAGTTGTTGCCCACCATCACGTTGCGGTAACCGGGGCTGGCCCACTCCGGCAGCCAGCCGCCCTCTTTATACGTGTTGGCCAGTCCTTCCTGTATCTGCGCATTCTCGGTTGGGTACATCAGGTTCAGGAAAGGGAACAGCGCCCGGAACGTGTCCCAGAAGCCCGTGTCGGTATACATGTAGCCGGGCAGCACTTTGCCGTTGTAAGGGCTGTAGTGCATCACTTTTCCGGCTGCGTCCAGTTCATAGAATTTCCGGGGGAAGAGCAGGCTGCGGTATAGGCTGGAGTAAAAAGTCTGCATCTGGTCCGGGGTGCCTCCCTCCACGTCGATGCGGCTGAGCTGCTCGTTCCAGGCCTGCTTTGCCTTTTGCCTCACGGCTTCAAAGTCATCCATACCTACCTCCCGAAGGTTCAGCTCCGCCTGCTCCGGGCTGATGAATGACGAGGCGACGCGCGCGCTCACCTGCTCACCTTTTGTGGTTTTGAACCCGATGACGGCCCCGGCATGGTCGGCCTGCAACTCCAGTTTACCGGGTTCCAGTTTGTCGCCGCTCCAGGTAGCCGCGCTGCTGAAAGGTTTGTCGAACTGGATGATAAAGTAGTTTTTGAAGTTGTCGGGCACTCCGCCGCTGTTTTTGGTGGTATACCCCACGATTCTGTTCTCATCAGGGATCACCTTCACATAGGAGCCTTTGTCGAAGGCATCCAACACCACATAAGCGCTGTCGGTTTGCGGGAACGTGAAGCGAAAAACGGCGGCGCGCGTGGTGGGCGTGATCTCAGTGGTCACGTCATGGTCGGCCAAGTATACGCTGTAGTAGTGGGGCTTCACGGTCTCGGACTTGTGCGAAAACCAGCTGGCGCGGCTCTCTTGGTCAAACCTCCGTTTACCCGTTACGGGCATGATGGCGAACTGGCCGTAGTCGTTCATCCAGGGCGAGGGCTGGTGGGTCTGCTTAAATCCCCGGATTTTGTCGGCGCTGTACATATAGCCCCAGCCGTCGCCCATCTTGCCGGTCTGCGGCATCCAGAAATTCATACCCCAGGGCAGGGCAATGGCCGGGTAGGTGTTGCCGTTCGAGAGGCTGTGCTTGGAGTCGGTGCCTATCAACGGGTTCACCCACTCCACAGGGTCTGTCACCTTGTCCACCAACACGGTTTGGGCGGCGGCGAAGGTATACATCAAACTCCCCAGCAGGGCAATGGCAACGTGCTGTATGCGTCTTTTCATGCTGATACTCATAAAGTAAAAAATCGCTTTTAGAAGTTGGCTCCCGCGGGGGCCGTCAGAGCCTGGGCTTCAGCGCCGCCGGTGCCGCGCGCCACGAGCTGGCTGCGCCGATCAGCGCCGCGTCTTCGGCTAACGTGGCATGGTATATCGGCACCGTGAGTCCCCGGGCTGCCAGCGCGCGTTTGGTTATGGGCATAAACAGCTCCCACGCGTTGGCGATGTTCCCCCCAATGATCACTGCCTCAGGCGTATGCTGGCGCAGGTAGGGCTCCAGGAAAAGGGCCAGATCCTCGGCAAACCCCTGAAACACCTGACGGGCATCGGCATCGTGCGGACAGCGCGCGGCCAGCGCCTTCACGTCGGGCACCGTCTTGCCCGAGAGCCGCTGATACGCCTGCACAAACGCGCGGGTGGAGAGGTACTCTTCCGCGATGCTGTCCTTGAAAGGGGCACGCCAAAGGTCCGCGTCGGCGGCCACCCCGTCGGCAAGCATCGCCGAGCCCAGGCCTGTTCCGAGCGTGAAGCCCATAGCTGAGGAAACAGCCCTGGCAGCGCCTCCAGCCACTTCCCCCCTCAGAAAGCAGCCTGCATCGTTCTGGAGTTTTATGTGCTGCCGATCCATGCCCAGCTGCTCAGCCAACAAGGATTTCACGTTCAACCCATACAGGCAATCGTACTTGCTCTGGTTCTGGAACAGGCAGATGCCTTCCTCATACTCGAAGGGTCCCGGCATGGAGACACCTAGCTTTGTGGACGCGAGCGGCAGCGTGCCCAGGGTCTCTTTGATGACGCTGCACCAACTGTCCAGCACTTCCTGCACTGTCCCGGCCGCGTTTACCAGCGCCCGCGCCCGGGTGCCGGGCACAATGGAGGAGGTTTGTAGCGCTACCAGCGCGGATGTGATATGCGAGCCTCCTATGTCTACCCCTACAATTGTTTCGTGAGACATTTCCCTTTTTTTCTTTTTCTCATGATAAACCTGGCGAAGCTTCTTCCGCCCTTTTTTATACCCCTCGCCTCGCGCACAGGCGGTTGGCAAGGCATTCATGCTTCTCTGTTTTTCTAGCTTTTTTATACCTGAGCGCGATGAATCACTCATATAAAGCTTCCTAATTTCAGGTATGCTAAATCATTTTAGCATACCGATTAAAAAAAAAGCAATGAGAGTAGATGTATTGCTTTGATGACGCTATGTAATCTTAGAGCATGTTTAAAATTCATCTTTTGGGCTACAAAACGTTCATCAAGGAACCTGACTTCACCTTTTTCGCTTCCAAAAATGAAATTTAAACATGCTCTTACCCGGGAGATCCGGGACAGTTTTCATTTTTGGCGCTGTGCCTCACTGGCATTTAATAGCAACGTGCAGCGGAAAATTCTGCATCTTATACCCCAGAGACAGCTAAAAAAAGACCGCATTTTATTGCTGCATGCAGGGCGAATATCAACGTGATACTATCTGCCTACTGCCGCCACTATGATCTTAATTTATCATTTAGTTATCCAAATTTAACAGTAATATCGAAAAGTAAAATATTTTCCTTACAAAAATTTCATACCTGCAGTGAAAAGCCCGGGCTGCGCCCCGTACCCGAAGGAGCAAACCAGGGCTGCCGCGGGCACATGGCCATACCACTCCGGCCACAGTTGGGCTGATTTACCGAGGGGCAAGGCGCTTTATCTGCGTGTGGTGGAGTTGCGGACAATCAGGCTGGTGGGAAGCACTGCCGTTTGGGTGGTCGTCGCCTGCTTCCTGTCGTCTGTGTCCAACTGGTCCAGCATCATGTTGATGACCTGGTCTGCGATTGCCTCGGTGGGTTGCGCCACAGCCGTGACCGATGGTTTGTAAAGCCTGAAAATATCGTGGTCGTCGAAACCCACTACCCCCACGTCTGCAGGCACCCTCAGCTCCAGTTTGTCAATCGCCTCCAGCCCGCGCAGGGCTAGGTAGTTTGTCGCGAACAGCACGGCGTCCAGGTCATCGCGTTGGCGCAGGTCGTCCAGAAAGGCCATAATCTTCGGGATCATGTCTTCAGTCGTCACCCGAAAGGGGATCTTCAGGAGCTTAGGCGCTAACTGATGATGCGCCATGGCCTGCTCATACCCCTCCAGGCGCTGCAGCATCTGGCTCTGCCCGGACTCAGTGGTCACCAGCGCGATCTTTTTATACCCTTGCCCGATCAGGTGCTCGGTCGCGCTGTAAGACCCCATGCGGTTGTCCACGCCCACGAAGTTCGTCGGGAGGCCGGGGAGGGTGCGGTCCAGCAGCACGACGGGCAAGCCTTCGGCGATCAGCTCTTTTATATCCTCCTCCACCCCAGGCGGGGGCGTGATGATGTAGCCGTCCACGTGCTTGTCGCGGAACATGCTGATCAGGTCGCGGGTTTTCGCGGTGTCGTCCTCGGTGCTGCAGTAGATGATCTTGTACCCCGCCTTGTAGGCTTTCTCCTCAATCAGGCGGGCAATGTTGGCAAAAAACGTGTTGGAGATGTCCTCCACCATCAGGCCGATGGTCTTGGTTTTGCCGGTGCGCAGGCTCTGGGCCAGTTGGTTGGGCTTGTAGTTCACTTCCTCCACCAGCTTCAGCACCCTGGCCGTCAGGCTGTCGCTGATGCGCTTCTCTTTCGCCTTCCCGTTCAGGATAAAAGACACGGTGGTGATGGAAATGTTCAGCTGCTTGGCAATGTCGCTGATGAGGAGTTTCTTTTTCATGGGTGCAAAAGCAGGGGACACAATAGGTTAACGGGTACGCGTTGGGGCAGGCCGCAGCGCGGTGCGAGGCCGAGACACGCCATACCACTCCCAAGGTAAGGCATTTTTAGGAAACACGCCCCCCTTAAACTTTCAGCCAGCCGCCCGGTTGTTCCAGCATGGCGCTCCAGAAGCACTGCCCCCGGCTCCATACCCTTCCGCTGCTATTGGCGGAAGGGTATGGAGCCGGGGGCAGCAGCAGTGTACAGTTTGGCGCAAACAACCGTAAACAGGAGCATGAATCAGAAAATCACCTACCAGGCGGCCCGTGCTGTGGCGGCAACCATAGAAGACCATTTTGCACGCCATCTGGCCGCGGCCCAGCTGCGTGGCGAGACGGCGCTGGCACCCCACCCGCAGGCACAGGCCATCGAGGCGATTGTTGACGCGGCCTTTTGGGCGAGCCTGCTGCGCGAAGAAGGGATATCGCCCAAAATATCGCTGGCCTACCTGCCGCCCCGGCAGGCAGAGCAGCCCATGCTTTTTGAGCAGCGCCTGCCCCTCACCCCCGACATCCTGACCAAGCTTGCCCCCGCCGTGGAGCGCCCCGGCATCCACCTGGGGGTATGGAGCGAGGACGGCACCCTGTATATATGGGGCACCACGCGCAAGATTCCCAGCATCTGCTTTGTGCTGGAGGTGGTGGAGCCGGGCCTGCTCGTGATCAAGCACCGCCGCATCGCCAGGTATGGCAAGTTCGCCAACGTGGCCGTGCTGAAGGGAGAGCAGGTGAAAGTGGTGGACGGCAACAGCAACAGCACCACCGACAGCTCCGACCTGCTGACCTCGATGCTCGGCTTCACGACGCCCGCCCCCTCTTCCCGCGACCATGCCGCCAACGTCCTCATCCAGCTGGCCGTGTCGATGCGCAACCACGGGCGCGGGGGGTCGCTGCTCATCGTGCCGGCGGGCTCTACGGCGTGGCAGCACTCCATTATCCACCCCATCCCCTATGCCGTGGCCCCCGCCTTTAACGGCCTGGCCGACCTCTTGAACCAAAGCACGCAGGAGATTGGCAGCACGCAGTGGCAGAGCAGAGTCCAGCGCACCGTAGACGCGATTTCCGGGCTGACGGCAGTAGACGGGGCCACCATCATAAGCGACCGGTATGAGTTGCTGGCCTTTGGGGCCAAAATCGGCCGGCCCGAGGGGAATGTGCCCGTCGCGCAGATCCTCATCTCCGAGCCGATCGTAGGTGATGCGGCCGCCGTGGTGCACCCGGCACAGCTGGGCGGCACGCGGCACCTGTCGGCGGCGCAGTTCGCCCACGACCAGCACGATGCCCTGGCGCTGGTCGCCTCGCAGGACGGCCGCTTCACGGTATTTTCATGGTCTGCGGCGCAGGAGGTGGTGTCCGCCCACCGCATCGACACGCTGCTGCTCTGAGCAGGCAGCGCCTTGCGCCACCGGTCCCGCCACACTCCCGGCAGGTATAATTTAGACGGCCAAAGCAGGTGAATTTCTTTAACTTCGCGCCAGGTCAGGTTTTGGGCCCTATACCATGCCCGAGAACAGGTATAGCCTGCCCCCCTCAGAAACAAGCATGCATGAATAGCGAAACATGGACGGCGAAACGCTTTTTCTTTAGCGAGTACTTTGCGGAGGGAGTGCGCACCACCCTGGGGGTGCTCACGCCGGCGCTGGTGTTCGTGCAGCTGGGGCACCTGCAGCTGGGCTTGCCCATGGCCATAGGTGCCCTGGCCGGCAGCCTGACCGATGTGCCGGGGCCCGTGCCGCACAAGCGCAACGGCCTGCTCATCTATACCCTGGTGGTGTTCTCGGTGGCGGTGCTCATCGGGTATGCCCACGCAAGCATGGTGGCGATGGGCGCCGCGATCCTGGTTTTGTGCTTTGTCCTGTCCATGTTCTCGGTGTATGGCAACCGGGCCGCGCTGGTGGGCACCGCCGGCTTGCTGGTGCTGGTGCTGGTGATGGGCCTGGCCCCGGAGAACGTCTTGGTGTTTGGGGGCATGCTGGCGGCGGGCGGCCTCTGGTACCTGCTCCTGAGCATGGCCTTCTCCCGCATCCTGCCCTACCGCCCCGCGCAGCACGCCCTCGGGGAGTGTATCCGCGAGACGGCCCGCTTCCTCAAACTGAAGGCCGAGTTCTACAGCCTCTCCACCAACCTGGACGACGATTACAGGAAAGTGATCATGCAGCAGACGGTGGTCAGCGAAAAGCAGGATGCCGTGCGGGAGCTGCTGCTGCGGGGCCGCATGCTCTCGAAAGAGGCCACGCCCCGCGACAATGTGCTGGTGCTGACGTTTGTGGACGTAGTGGACCTGTACGAGCAGATCGCGGCCATACAGTACGACTACTCCGCCATGCGGCATGAGTTCGCGCATACCGGCACGCTGGAGCACATTGGCCGGATGGTGCGGCTGCTGGCCGACGAGCTGAACGAAATCGGCTGGGCCATACAGTCCGACACGCGCTTCAGGCACCGCTTTACCCCCACCCGCGAGCTGGAGCAGCTCACCGCCCAACTACAGCCCACTGCCGGAAACGCCAGCCTCGTCCTGAAGAAGATACTGGCCAACATGCAGTATATGGCCCGGTGCATCGAGGGGTTGCAGCGCTATTTCACCCCGGAGCAGCCCGTTGTGCTCGCTGACCGGAAGGAGGTGCTGGAGTATGCCCGCTTTGTGTCCAGGCAAGGGTATGACCTCAAGATTTTCCGCGACAACCTCACCCCTTCCTCGTCTATTTTCCGGCACTCGCTGCGGGTGGCGCTGGTCTGTCTGTTCGGCTACCTGCTCACCAAGGCGCTGCCCCTGGGCCTCCACAGCTACTGGGTTTTGCTCACCATCATCGTGATCCTGAAGCCCGCCTTCAGCCTGACCAAGCAGCGCAATTACCAGCGCCTGGTGGGCACGGTGATAGGCGGCGGTCTCGGCGTCCTGATTCTGGCTGTGGTGCAGGACCAGGTGATCCAGTTCGGGCTGGTGGTGCTCTTCATGGTTGCCACGTTTAGCCTGCAGCGCATCAGCTACTTCCTGAGCGTGGTGTTCATGACGCCCTTCATCCTGATTATCTTCGGCTTCCTAGGGGGAGCCAACCTCACCATCGCCCGGGAGCGCATCGTCGACACGCTGCTGGGCTCGGCCATCGCCTTCACGGCGAGTTACCTGCTGTTCCCCAACTGGGAGTCGGAGAAGCTGAGCGGACTGATGCTGCGGGTGCTGCAAGCCAACAGGAGCTACCTGCAGCAGCTTGCCGCCTGCGTGGCTGGCGAGGCGGTGCGGATGACCGAGTACAAGCTTGCCCGGAAAGAGGTATACGTGAGCGCCGCCAACCTCTCTGCCGCCTTTCAGCGCATGGTGTCGGAGCCGAAGCAGAAACAACGCAACGTAGACAAGATCCAATCCTTCCTGGTGCTCAACCACATCCTGTCCTCTAACATCGCCTCGCTCACGTCAGCGCTGCTGGCCGGGGAGCCCCGCCCATACCTACCCGAGCTGCTGCTGCCCATTGGGCAGGCGGAGGCGGCCCTGCGGCAAAGCGTACGGCGGCTCTCGGGCCAGGGTATGGAAACAGATGCACTCGCCCCGGCCTCGCCCACGCCAGACACACCCACCACGCTGAACGAGGAGGGCAGCCTGCTGCGGGACCAGCTGGCGTTTGTACAGAAAGTGAGTCAGGATATCTGCAAAACGACAGAAGCCATACCCGGCTGAGCATGACTCCTGCCAGGTATGGCTTACCTGTAGTGTATGCCGCCGGCATACACTATCCCGCTGGTTTACGCTATGCCCTGAGCCAGGCCAGGGCTTCCTCGTAGTTCGTAAAGTTCTTCACCATAAAATTGGTGAGGCCCAGCGCCTCTGCCCTGGTCACCACCGACTCCAGCGCGATCCGGTGGAAGACGGTGGTTGGCAGCACCCGGGCAAGCTTTTTCAGGAATGTATGGGAAAGCATCTTGTAAAAATCGGTAGCAAGCCAGTCTTTAGACGCCGCGCTTAGCACCCCAATGCTCTGCCCGCAGCTCAGGGCCCGCTCCACGCCTGTGTCGCGCAGCACCTCGTATAGTTTCCTCCCGCCGAACTTCATCTCCACCTCATCTATTTGCCTGAGCCACGCAGACCGGAGTATGTTTGCCTCCAGGTCTACCTCAATCCTATAAAATTCTGATTCGTACGCTGTTGTGTAAGGCATAATTCCGGATGTTTACAGATGAAAAATAATTGCGCATGGGCTCGTGCCCGAAAGAAAAAGCCAGTTTACCGGCACGCCTTTCCATATATAGGCGTCTGTCTGCCGGGCTCTACTCCCCTGATCAGTTTCAGGGAGCTACAAACAAAAAAACCCCCGCAGTACGGAGGCTTTTGTCCTGGCTAAAAGTTGTGTGCTACTTTTCTGTTCTTTCACTTGCGTCAGCGCCTTTCTCGTTCAGTCTTACCACGCCGGTCTGGCCCTGCGCGTTGGTCATGGTTACCTCATACACAGCCTTGCCGGCCTCGTCGGCTGCGGAAACCTTGTAGATGTCGCCAATCGTCCATGCCTGGTACGTGTCGCTTTTCAGGGTATGCTGCACCGGCTCCGGTAGCTGCTCCTGCGTCACTTTCTCTTTCTGGCCCTGCTGTACCGGCGTTTGCCCGGCCTGCGCCATGGCTTCTGGAGTGGAAAAACCCCATACGGCAACGGCTGCCACAAAAAATGCAAATCGTTTCATAGATGTAATAGGTATGTGATGCCCTGTCTACTCGCAGAACCATGCCAAAAACCCTATATATATCATAAGGCACTGACATACATGAATTTATGGTCTTAATAAACTTCCTGGCGGTGATCAGCTAGGGTGCTGAGAATGGGCAAGGGGCTCCACAACCTGGGGCATTTCACCACAGGGTGTGGAGCCCCTTGCAGGTATGGCGAGGGGCTTATTTCAGCACATCCAGCACACCATACATCTTGCGCACCAGCGTGCCCGACGGCCCGTTGTAGTTGTTTACCAGAAACGAAAAGGCATACTCCCTCCCGTCTTTGCCCCGGTGGTAGCCGCAATACCCTTTCACGCCCTGCAGGGTGCCGCTCTTCATCCTCATACCATTGTACACGGGCAGGGAGGTATAAAAACCCTCGAACCAGGGCTGTTTGCGGGCATGCTGCAGCACGCTTACCTGGGCATGCGCCGTCACGCGGTTCAGGGGGGAGAGGCCGGAGCCGTCCATCAGACACAGCTCCGTGTCCGGGATTCCGCGCTGCTTCCAAAACTCCCGGACCAGCTCCGCCCCTTTGGCGGTTGCGCCTGCGCCCGCTTGTGCATGGGCCATGGTTTTCAGCAGGGCTTCGCCATACAGGTTGATGCTCTCGCGGTTGAAAAAGTACACGATGCTGTCGAGGGGCGGGGAGGTGATGGTATGAAACACGGTATACTTCCCGGCTTCCGCTGCCAGATCGCCCTCTTCCGTGATTTTGCGCGGAAGCTGCACGCCGCTCCCGGCCAGCGCCTCCTGCCAGGCGCTCACAAACTGCCCCGACGGGTCCGGCATGGCTCCCGATATGGTATACCTGCTTTGGTTGACGGGGATGGTGCCCCGGATGGTGCCGGTAGCGGATTGGATTGGGAAGTAGATGTAGGCTTTGTCGCCGGAGCCAGCCGCGGCCGAGGTAAGGGCAGACGTGAGCCGGTAGCCGCTGACCGGGGGCACCACGGCCGTGATGGCCACCGGGTCGCCAATGCTGCTGCCAGATTTCAGGGTCACGTCGAACTGGTTCTCACGCCAGTTCAGCTTGGCTGCCCCTGCCCCGTAATAGTTGCCGATGTCCTGCCATATCCAGCCATCGGGTATGGCTTCTGTCTGCCATCCGCTGTTGTCGAGGCGCACCGTGCCGAATGCCTTTATCCCTAGCTTTGCGGTGGCGCGGGCCAGCCCAGCCAGCACCGCGGCTTCTTTGGTGGAGGGCCAGCGCCAGCTGCCAAGCGTGGGGTCGCCGCCGGGCAGCACCAAGAGCGCCGCCGACGCGCCCTCCCTGCGGTAGGCAAAGCGGGTTTTATACCGGAAGTCCCGGCCCAGGAGTTCGTAGGCACTGGCGCTCGTGATCACCTTTTGGGTGGAGGCGGGCACAAGCCCGAGCAGCTCGTTCTTCCCGAACACCACCTCACCGGTTTTCGCGTCCACCACATACAGGGAGGCAATGCCGTTTCGCAGCTGCGGGTCTTTTGCAAAGGCCTCGAAGGCCGATGCGAGTTTTTGGGGTATGGTTTGCGCAATGAGTTCTGTCCCGCACAGGGTACAAAGCAGTAGGAGCAGCGCTTTCAGGGTTGGGAGTGTCTGGGACTTCATGCGGCAAAAATAGTTCGCGCCGTGATCGGGCGGATGTGTGTTCATCGGTATAAAACCGGCAGCCGTTCATCTGCCGGCCGGAGTGGGGTATGGCCTGTCAGAGCCGGGTATGGAGTTGGCGGATATGCCCGGCGACTGGCTTAACAAAATCATCGTCTTCCCAGTAAGCGGAGTGGCTCAGAGGCGTCAGGCCAGTGTTTATCTCGATGTCTTCCGTCACGGTTTCCGCATAGGCGTTCGGGAAGCCCTTGCTCAGGGGCTTCAGCGGCCACCCCAGGATGTCGTCGCGGTCGTAGAAGTTATACCATGCAAACTGGTCGTTTGGCTTCCGGATCGCCTCTACCTTTTCCAGGCCCGACACGAAGAGCGGGATGTTGCACCCCGACGTGACCATCAGTTGGGTGGTTTGCAGCTGCTGAAAGGCCGAGGGACGCTGGCCCTGCCAGATCCCGATGCCCTGTTGCGCATCCCAGATGTAGTTCGAGATGATCTGGCACCCCAGCGAGTGGGCGAGCACGACAACAGGCCGGTCCGCATCCCCCAGCTCTGCCCGCAGGGCATTGATGTTCCGCAGGATGGTGCGCTGGATACGCCTGTACGGGCTCTCCTCGTCTCCGGGCCTGAACTCGGAGGTGGCCGCGTCGCTGAGGAAGTTGAGGAAGAATTTCCGCAGCCAGCGCTGGTGCATCGGGTTGCCGCTCTCCCGCATGTTGGCCCACACGGTATCCTGATGCTGCTGGAAGTCGCCGTGATACCAGATCGACCTGAACGACAGGTCTTTGATCACGGCGTCGGGGAGCTGCTGGTAGAGGTTATGCTGCAGGTCGTTGGCATAATCGGGCTTCTGGTTGCCCATCCCATGGATCGTCAGTACTCCAAATTTTTTCGACATAGCTGAGGTATGGCGGCGATCAGTTTGCTTTTCCGCCATACCCTATACGCGCCCTCCCGAAAAGCGCCGCCGCCTTCAGCAGCATTTTCGGGCTTTCGCTCCCGGCGGTTGGCTACGGTCTGTTCTCGGGGCTGAAGTCCTTGAAGGTGCGGGCCACGTTCTCGTCTGTCGGCTTGTGCTTGTTCTGCCAGCCCGCGTCCAGCTCCAGCACCACCAGCCCCTTCAGGTTCATGGCGGCCACCAGCTCATCGGCGTCTTTCAGAAACTCGGGCTTGCGGCGCGACGATTTCAGGGCATACTTCCGGGCAAAGATATCGCCTTTGGTCTGCAGCTCGTTTCGTTTCTCGATGATGTAGTTCAGGCGCTCGATCAGGTCTTTGGTGGAACGGCCGATCACCTCCGTGGCCTCCAGCGTGCCGATGGTCATCACCATGGTCCCGCCAATGGCGGTGATTTTCTTGGAGGTGGCCGGCTCCTCCACCATCACCGGCGAAATGCCCGTGACCGCGCCCAGGGAGGCGTTAGTGAGGGAGCGGCCCTTTTTGCCTTTCCGGGCCCGGTTGTATTTCTTCTTCAGGTCTTTCTCCACTTCCTTCAGCTGCTCAATCAGGTCCCAGGCTTTCACCAGCGGGGCGCGGTACTCCTGGTAGAGCTTTTTGTCGCGCTCGGCCTCGTTCACGGCGTCTCGTATCGAGAAGGTCACCTTCCGTTCCTCGCGCTTGTTGGATTTGTCCATCACCACGAAGTTGATGGCAAAAGCCAGGGAGTCCAGCGGGTCTTTCACAAAGTCGTAGCCGGGCTTCCAGATAAACTCATACTGTGAGGGCGTGTTGCGCACCAGGGCGCTGGCCGGCACATCCGGGTTTTCGGACAGGAAGCTGAAGGAGGTGATGTCGCTCTCGCCGTTCGGGTCGTAAAGCTGGAACTTGATGTTGATCGTGGCGCCCTCCTCATACACAAACCGCTTCTGCGAGGGGATCATCTGGATGCTGGGGGGCAGGTCCTGCTGCGTCGGCTCAATCCGGAAAGCGCCTTTGGTGCGGGCTTTGTGCGGCTGGTCTTCCACGTAAAACTCCAGCAGGATGGGCTTGTTCTGCAGCTTCCGGAACTGGGTATACGAGGGCTTCCAGGTAAACTCGCCCTGCGTCGAGAGCCTGGCTCCCTCGGGCATCCCCTCCCCGATCGCCACAAAGGCCACCGGGTCGCCGTCATCGTCCTTCACCACCGACGACTCGATGGTATAGGTGTTCTGCGTGTTGTAGAGCACGTACAGCGGCTTGAGCTCCCCCACCACCGGCGGGCGGTTCACGTGCTTCACCTCCAGCTCCACTACCTGGCTCACGCTCTCGTTTTTCTCGTTGCGCACCTCAAATAGCAGCTGCACCTTCCGGCTGCCGCCCAGGCGGTCCACAAAGCTGTAGCTGGGTGTCCAGGAGAAATGGCCCAGCGAGTCGAAGGCGATGCCCTCCACCCTTCCCTGGCTTAGGGTATAGGTGGGCCGCGTGCCGGAGCCCCCTGCCGACTTCACCGTAAACTCCAGCGGCTCGCCTTCCTGCAGCACGTTCCATCCGGCTTTGGCAGGAAAGACAAGATGCAGCGGCGGCACCTTGGCCAGGGTGTCGGGTGCCGCTGTGTCCTGGGCGAAAGCCCCTGTGCAAAGCAGTGCTAAAAAGGGTACGAGAAGGAGGATGTTTTTCATATAGAAACCAGTGGAAGGATTCAGGCAGTGAATGAACCTTAAAGGTAATAAAGCGGACGTTACGGTGAAAACGCAACAGGCAAATATGTAAATCATCTTGCCTGCATCCTACTTCTTACCGCCTGGGGTACAATGGCATGCGGCGCGCCTCCAGCCGCACGGCAGGTGCCGGGAGCAGAAAGCAGAACGGCCGGGGAAAGGGCACATCAGCGTACTACACGCCTGAGCGGCAGTTGGGGCCGCCTATCCTCGAAAAACATAACGGCGACAGAGGAGCCAAAGGGTATACATTGGGCCGCATGCGGCACGCGGCAAGCCATACCCTCCCTCACAGGATAATGACAATCGTGCCTGCCGTAATCAGGGCCGCACCCAGCAGCACTTTGGGCTCCACCGGTTCGTTCAGAAACAGGAAAGCCAGCCCGATGGCGATGGCAACGCTCAGTTTGTCGACAGGGGCGACTTTGGACACGGGCCCTGTCTCGAGCGCCTTGAAGTAGAAGATCCAGGACAGGCCGGTGGCGATGCCCGACAGCACCAGAAACAGCAGGTTGGCGCGACTGATGGCCCTGAGCTCCCGCATGTCGCCGGTGACGGCCACAATGCCCCAGGCCACCACCAGCACGACCACTGTCCGGATGGCGGTGGCGATGTCTCCATTGATGCCTTTTACCCCCACTTTGGCCAGGATGGCTGTGAGCGCCGCGAAGAAGGCAGAGAGCAGGGCATAGTATTTCCACATAGGTTTAGGGTTTTTCGGTTGGGACGAGCGTGCATGTATAAAATTCATTCCTTGGGCTGCAAAATATCCCTCAAGGAATCTGAAGCGCATGTATAGATTCCGCTTCTAAAAAACGAATGTATACATGCGCCAACGAACCTTACCTTTTAACGGTTCTGCCGCCCCAGCGGTAATACAGCGTAGGCATAAACAGCAAGTTCAGTAGTGTAGACGTCAGGATGCCCCCCACGATCACCACCGCCATCGGGTACTCGATCTCCTGCCCCGAGCGGTTGCCGGTAAGGATGATCGGGAGCAGCGCCAGCACCGAGGTAAGGGCGGTCATGATGATGGGCATGATGCGCTCCTCGGCGCCCTGCATGATGAGCGCCTTGCCAAATGGCACCTGCTCGTTGAACTCCAGGAAGCGGTAGTGGCTGATGAGCATGATGGTGTTGCGGGCCGCGATCCCCAGCACCGTCACAAATCCGACGATGGAGCCCAACGACAACACGCCGCCGCTCAGCAAGGTGGCGACCACACAGCCCGTCAGGGCAAACAGCAGGCTGCCCATCACGAGCCCTGCCAGCCGGAAGGACTTAAAATCGGCATACAGCACCAGAAAAACGCCTACCAGCGAGATCAGGGAGATGCTCAGGAGCGTGTTGGCCGACCGCCGCTGCTCGGCATACTCCCCCAACAGTTCGGGATGATAGCCCGCCTCAAAGTCCATGGCGGCCACGCTGGCCTCAATGTCCCGGGCCACGCTGCCCAGGTCACGGCCTTTCACGTTACAGGTCACGTCAATCTTGCGGGAGGAGTTCTCGCGGGTGATCTCGTTGGGCGCGGGCACGATCCGGATGTCGGCCAGGTCGCGCAGCGGCACTTTCGCCCCGTTCGGCACGTCCACCAGCAGGTTGCGGAAAGCGTTGATATCGTTCCGGATAGCCGGCTCGCCCCATACTACCACGTCAAACACCTTCTGCTCCTGGTATACCTCCCCCACCTTGGTGCCCCGCATCAGCGTAGACACGGCCCGCGTCACATCGCCGGGCGAGACGCCGAACTGCAGCGCGGCGGCAGGCCGGAACCTGACCTGTATCTGCGGCACCAGCGTCTGCTGCTGCACTTTCAGGTCCGTTACGCCCTCCACGTTTTGTATACGGGCACCCATTTCGGTGGCTTTCGCATAGAGCGTGTCCAGGTCCGGGCCGTAGAGGCGCACGACGATGGAGGCGCTCGTGCCCGTCAGCACCTCTTTGATGCGCTCACGGAGATAGGTCAGCACGTCGCGGAAGAGGCCGGGGTAGCCATCGATGGTCTGCTGGATCTCAGCCACCGTGGCGTCGTAGTCCGGCACGTCGGGGTCCACGCTGATCCAGAGCTCCGTAAAGTTGGGCCCCACCACCTCGTCGGCCACCTCGGCCCGGCCGATGTGCGCCCCGAAGTTGCGCACGCCCTTTATGCCGCGCAGGTCTTTGCTCACCGCCACCGTGACGCGCTTCATGGCTTCCAGCGAGGTGCCCGGCTTCTCTACCCAGTGCATCAGGAAATCATACTCCTTGAAGTGCGGCAGGAACTCCTCTCCCAAAAAGGGCACCACCAGGGCCGAAGCCGCCAAGGTAACCGCAAGCGTGGCCACCACCCGTTTCGGGCGGGCGAGCAGCGCCGGCAGCAACCTCCTGTACCGCGTCTTCAGCCACGATGCCGCAGGCGGCTCTTTCTCGCGGAGCGGGGCAGTGGGCAAAAGCAGCAGGGAGAGTGCCGGCGTGAGGGTAAGCGCGATCAGCAGCGACACCAGGATGGCCGTGATGTAGGAGAGCGCCAGCGGCTGGAAAAAGGAACCGGCCAGGCCGGGCAGCATAAACACCGGCAGCAGCACCAGGGCCACAATCATACTGCCGTAAATCACGGCGCTGCGCACTTCCATCGAGGCCTCCAGCACTACTTTAAAGGCAGGTTCCGGGGTTTCTGCCATCCGGTTGAGGCGCAGCCTGCGGGCAATGTTCTCCACATCGATGATGGCATCGTCCACCACCTCGCCCAGCGCAATGATGAGGCCCGCCAGCACCATGGTGTCCAGGGTTTTGCCGGTATAGTGCAGCACCAGCGCCGCCCCCACCAACGAGCAGGGCAGCGCCGTGACGCTGATGAGCGCGGTGCGCCAGTCGTAGAGGAAGAACGCCAGCACCAGCACCACCAGCAGACAGCCCAGCAGCAGCGCGGTATTCAGGTGCTCCAGCGACATCTCGATGAAACTGGCCGGACGGAAAATGGTGGAATCCAGCTCCATGCCCGGCAGGCCGGGCTTCAGTGCGGCGAGGGCGGCCTCTACGTTGTGCGTTACTTCCAGGGTGTTGGCCCCGGGCTGCTTCTCCACGATCAGCAGGAGGCCGGGGCCGTCGTTAATGACGGCATCGCCGATGGGCGGGGGCGTGCCGATGGTGATGTTGGCCACATCGCCCAGCCGGATGATGTTTCCGTTTCGGGTGGAGACCGGCACCTGGGCCAGCGCCGAAACGCCTCCGATGCCTTGCGTGCTGGCGATGGCCAGCCGCTGGTTGGGGGTATCCATAAACCCGCCTCCGGCCAACTGCAGGGCACCGCTGGCGGCTTGTTGCACCTCGGCCATGGTGATGTTGTGGAGCCGGAGCCGCTCAGGTCTGATCAGGATCTGGTACTGCTTGTCGCGCTGGCCCCAGATGGCGACGTTGGCCACGCCGGGTATGGCCATCAGGCGCGGCCGCACATTCCAGCGGATGATGGTGGTCATGTCCATCTGCGAGAGCGAATCCGATGAAACGCCCACTTTCAGGATGCGGCTGGTGGACGAGAGCGGCGACAGCATAACAGGCGGGCGAGCCACCGAGGGCAGGGTGCCCGCCACCCGGGAGAGGCGCTCCTGCACGTGCTGCCGCGCCTCCATCACGTCAATCCCCTTCTCAAAATACAACACCACCGACGAGAGCCCCAGCACCGACTTGGAACGCAGCTTCTGCATTTGCGGCGTGCCGTTCAGCGCATTCTCCAGCGGGATGGTGATCAGGGCCTCCACCTCGGGCGTGGACAGGCCGGGAGCCTCGGTCTGCACTTCCACGTAGGGCGGGGCAAACTCCGGGAACACGTCCATGGGGGTGTTGCTGAGCCTATCGAAGCCCACGTACAGCAGCACAAACATCAGCGCCACCACAATCACGCGGAGCTGCAGGGACGAGGAAACCAGCCAGCGCATCATTTACCACCTCCAAACTCGGTCCCGAACAGCTCCGCCGCGCCGTCCGTCACCACGTTCATACCTGCCTCCACCCCTTTGGAGAGCACTGCCTGCTGGCCACGTATGGCGCTCACCTCCACCCGCTGGCGTTGGTATACCTGCGGCGCTGTCTGCACATACACCCACTCGCCACCGTTGATATCATACACCAGGGCAGCGTACGGCACCACCAGACCCTCCGCGCTTTCCGTGGTGGGCAAGGCCACCATCACCTTCTCGCCGGGGTAAAAGGCCTTGTCGGTGTTGGGGAAGGTATAGAACAGGTCGGTGAGGGCTGCTGCGCCGCCGCTGGCCACGGGCGTGGAGACAGGTATGGCCTCTCGTACCGCCTTGTCCGCCCCCGCCAGGCTCCTGACCTGCGCGGGCTGCCGCTGGTCTACTTTTTCCAGGTCGCCCATGTATACCGGCACCCGCACCCACACCGGGGAGAGGCCAGCGATGTCGAGCAAGGGAGTGCCAGCGGCCACGGTTTGCGTGGCGCTGGCGTACACCTGTTGGATCACGCCGCTGATGGGGGCTTTGATGATAAACACGGACTGGTTGACGGATGGCCCTGTGCCGCCCTGCAGGAGCTCCCGCTTGCCAGACGCATCCTGATAGGCTTTCCGGGCCACGGCCAGCTCGGCGTCTGCCTCCTGCTTCGAGCGCTCGCTCACGGCCCCGTCTTTCAGGAGCTGTGCCATGCGGGCGGCCTTGGCCTGGGCTGTTTCCAGCTGCACCCGGCGCATTTCCAGTTCCTGCGTATTGTTGGCAAGGTCGCCCTCGGCGGGGAGTATGGTCAGGCGGTAGAGCACCTGCCCCTGCTTCACGGCTTTTCCTGTCTGGGGTATGGCTGCCCCCTTTTGCAGGGCGAGCGTTCCCTTCATGGGGGCCGAGATGGTAGCCGCCTGCCCTGGCTCGGCCTGCACACTCCCGCCCACCTCCAGCATACCCGACACGGCCTCGCTGCCCACCGTCACTGTTTTGATGCCCAGGTTTCTCACTGCTTCCGGGGTAAGGGTAACAGAGGTCAGGGCTGCTTCTTTCACGGGAGAGGTTACCTCAGCAGGTGCTGTCTTCTCGGCCTCCGGCTGGTCTTTGCAGGCGGCGGTCAGCAGCGCCAGCGCCAGGAATAGGAACACGTTGTCTTTCATGCGCTCTAGTATATCACTTGTTGTCCGATAGCATAGTTCAGCTGCACGGCTGCCCGGTTGAGGGCGGCCGTGGCATCGACGATGCGCAGCTGCACGTCCGTGACTTGCAGCACGGTCTGCAGGTAAAAAAAGTACGACACCTCCCCGGCCTCAAAGGCTTTGCGCGCCTGCCCGGCGGTAGCCAGAACAGGTGCCTGGTTCTGTTGCCAGAGGGCTGCAGTTTGCCTTGCCGCCTGGTAGCGGGCCAGCGCTTCCTGCACCTCCAGCTGTACTTGCTGTTTGGCCACCACATAGCTGTAGGCGGCTTGCTCCATCTCGGCCCTTGCCCGCATGATGCGGCCCCGGTTCAGGTTAAAGACGGGCACGGGGAGCTGAAACCCCGGACCGAGCGCGAGTCCGCCCTCGTGCTCCCGGCGCGCGTTCAGAATACCTACGAAATTCAGCACCTTTGCCTTCTCCCAGCCGATCAGTTTCGCCTTTGCCTCTATGGCCAGGGCGGCCACCCGCAGCTCGGGCCGGGAGGCCAGCGCCAGGGGCATGAGCGTGTCCAATTGCGGGATCAGCGGGGCGGGAGGCGGTATGGGAGCCAGCTTCAGCGCATTCCCGGCACTGTCTATACCCATCAGGTTGTAGAGCCTGGCCCCTTGCAGGCTTTCCTCCATCACGAACTGCAGCTGGTCATCGAGCGCGCGCAACGAGTCGGCGGTGGCGATGGAGGCTTCCATCTGGCTGAGGTCACCGGCGTTGTAGCGCTTGCGCGTGATGCTGGCCATCTCGCTGCGAAGCCGGCTGCTCTCAGCCCCTACCCCGGCACGTTGCTGGGCGTAGGTATACGCCACGTACGCCAGCTTCACATCCCGGATCAGGCGCAGCCCCAGCGCCACGAGGTTCTCGGCCGTGCGCTCGGTCTCGAGGCGGCTGGCCTTCACCCGGAGGGGGCGCTGCCAGAGCACGTCGAGCGAGAAATTCAGGGTACCCTTCAGCACGTCGGTGCCGGTGGGGAAGATGACGTTCAGGAGAGGGTTGGGCAGTTGCCCGGCTTCAATCAAATCGGCCTGCGCGATGGAGATGCTCAGCAGGTCGGCCTGGAACTGCGCGTTGTTGAAAAGCGCGATGGACACGGCTTCCTGCTGCGTGAGTCCGTCCTGCAGGTTCACACCCTCTGGGAGCAAGAGGAGGCCAGGTTCGGCCTGTTCCCCCACCGCACCGTGGCGCTGCGCGGCAATTTTCTGCCCGACATACGTCCTATCGAAAGAGGACGTGCGAACGCAGCCGCTGAAGAGGAGGGCGCTGAGTAAGACTGAAGCTATTGTTCTCTGTCGCATTATAATCGCTTTTTTTACGCTCTCCCCACAACCCCTTTTATACCGTCCTACTATTATCACACCTTTTGTAAAGCCCGGTTAGCATCGGCAACTTAAATCTCGGACCAAAATAATCTGCTAACTTTAACAACCGCTGTTGGCCTGCTGTTGAAGGCACGCAGCAAGGGAGAAGGAAGCTTTTGGAATTGGTGCTGCGCGACAACTTCGCTAGCAGGCAACTGATTCGTGCCTCCAGCCACTAACCCCGATCAGAGCGCTTTTCTTCCCGCCCCTTTCCTTTTCCCAAAGACCTTGTGTAACCAATGCCGCAGGAGCCGGTAGTTCAATGGGTAGACTTTACAGCGTAATTTCTACATAAAAAATCAAACTAATGGCAGCAATTCCAAATGTTTGGGAGGTATACCTCCGACGCTGCTTCTTTTTTGCCTTATATGCGCTATACCCCCGATTTGCTTTAACAGGAATTTGGCGGCCTGAGAATAGCTTTACGCCAAGCGCGCGCGAGACTCTTTTGGACGAAGGGGCAGGAATTTCAGGCGGATGCCGTTTTGGGTGCAGGTAGTGCCGCCGAAAAAAAAGGTATAAAATCAGCCCCGCCGCCGCTGTGTGACAAACGTCACAGTACCGGGGGCGAAAGCATCGTACTTTTGTAAGTATAAAGCAGCTGCACATTCGCGGCTTCACCCAAGGGCAGGCACAACATCCGGCCCTATAAACTGGACAACAAACCAAAACTGATTATTTATGAAGATTAAACAGTTTGAAGATAAAGGCCTGGCGCATTACTCGTATGCCATTCTGAGTGAGTGCGCAGGCGAGCTTGTTTTGATAGACCCGGCCCGCGACCCGCAGCCATACTATGCTTACGCCGAGGCAAACAATGCCCGGATTGTGGGCGTGATCGAAACGCACCCCCATGCCGACTTTGTGAGCGCGCATTTAGAGATCCACCAGAAGACAGGGGCCACGATATACGCCCACAGCCTGGTAGGCGCAGATTACCCGTTCGAGGCTTTTGACGAAGGCGCGGAGCTGGAGATCGGAAAGATCAAGCTGAAATCGCTGCACACGCCCGGCCACTCGCCCGACGGCATCAGCATTGTGCTGGAGCACGACGGAAAGGACAAGGCCGTGTTTACTGGCGACACCCTGTTTATTGGCGATGTGGGCCGCCCCGACCTGCGCGAGAGCGCCGGTAACGTGACCGCCAAAAGAGAGGAACTGGCCCGCGACATGTACCACAGCACCCGCGACAAGCTGATGAAGCTGGCAGACGATGTGTTGGTATACCCTGCGCACGGAGCCGGAACGCTTTGCGGAAAAGCCCTGAGCGAAGCCAACAGCAGCACCATCGGCGCTGAGAAAATGGGCAACTATGCCCTGCAGCAAATGACGGAGGAGGCTTTTGTGAAGCTCATTACCGAAGAACAGCCGTTCGTGCCGAAATACTTTGGGTATGATGTGGCCCTGAACAAGAAAGGCGCTCCGGCTTACCGGCAAAGCATCGAAAAAGTGAAGCGGCTGGAGAAGAACTTCACACCGGAAGCAGGCGCGATCATCGTGGATACCCGCGACCAGCAGACGTTCAAAAAGAGCCACCAGGAAGGCGCAATCAACATACAGGAGGGAGCCAAATTTGAGACCTGGCTGGGAAGCATCGCAGGCCCTGAGGAGCAGTTCTATTTAGTGGCTGCCGATGAGGAGCAACTGGTAACCGTGATCGCGAAATCAGCCAAGATCGGGTATGAGGCGCTGATAAAAGGAGCCTTTGTGCTGGATGCCGAGGCGGCGGTTGACTCTCCAAAGATTGACCTTGCTGACTTCAAGGAAAATCAGGATAAGTATACCATCGTGGACATCCGCAACGCATCGGAGGTAAAGAGCCAGAAGTTCTTTAAAGACTCCATCAACATTCCGCTGCCGGAGTTGCGTGAGCGCGCCAACGAGATACCGAACGACAAGCCTGTGGTGGTGCATTGCGCTGGCGGCTACCGTTCTGCGGCTGGTAGCAGCATCGTGGAATCCGCCTTGCCTAAAACCAAAGTGCTGGACCTAAGCGAAGCCGTGAACGACTTCAAATAAGAAACGGGTTAGCCTATGCATGCTCTCGCTCGCCTCTGGCGAGTGTGCGTCATTGTTCGGCCTCTGGCCGCTGCAAAAAACACACGTGGCGGGACGCCTCTGAAAATCTCACACTCGCCAGAGGCGAGCGAGGGCAAGCATTCAAATAAAAAACAGATTACTTTATACCCCTGATACACAAACCAGTATGGGCATACATTTGCCCATACTGGTTTTATTTTTTTAACCTCGTATATTTAAACACACATTTTACCATACCTATACCCTCGTCCATGGAAACGATTCCCGAACACATTCTGCACAAAATCTTCCCGCAACTGGAGCAACCCCTGCTGGAAGAGATCATGAGTGAGAGCACGCTGAAAGAACTTGAGGAAGGCGAAGAAGCCATGCGCACGGGCCAATACATCAAATCCACGATACTGCTGCTGAGCGGCCTGCTGAAGGTATACCGCGAGGATGAAGAGGGCAACGAGTTCCTGATGTATTACCTGGAGCCCGGCAACGCCTGTGCCCTCTCGATGATGTGTACCGCTAAGAACGAGAAAAGCCAGATAAAGGCCCAGGCGGTGGCCGCGTCAGAAATTATCCTCATCCCGTCCCACTTCTCGGAGGCCTGGCTGGCCAAGTATAAAACGTGGCACAACTTCGTGATCGCCTCCTACCGCCAGCGCTTTGATGAACTGCTGCAAACACTCGATAGCATTGCTTTTAAGGCCCTTGACGAGCGTTTGCTCTTTTACCTGAAGCGCCATGTAAAAGTGAGCGGCAACGAGATACGCCTTTCGCACCAGCAGATCGCCTACGAGCTCAACAGTTCCCGCGAAGTGATCTCGAGGCTGCTCAAAAAGCTGGAGCAGACCGGGGCCATTACCCTGCACCGCAGCTACCTGGAGGTACACGACCTGGACAATATCTAAAAGCAAAAAGCCCTGGCAAATTCAAATGCCAGGGCTTTTTGTATGTATGGGTATGGATGCCGGTTTACAGCTTGTCGAGTGCTGTTTTCAGCTTCTCGCTTACCTCTTTGGCGACCTCCGTTAGGTTATCGTTCCCGACCGACGACATCGACTCCATCGGGTTGATGGCAGTGACCTCCACGTTTCCGCCAGCGTGCTCCTGCACCAGCACGTTGCAGGGCAGCATGGTCCCGATCTTGTCTTCCTGCTCAATGGCCTTGTGCGCGAGGGCCGGGTTGCAGGCGCCCAGTATCATGTATTCCCTGAAATCAAGATCCAGTTTCTCCTTGAATTTCTCTTTCAGGTCGATCTCGCTGATTACGCCGAAGCCCTCGGCTTTGAGTGCCTCTTTTGTCTTTTCCAGTGCCTCCTGAAAGGTATAGTCTACTTTTTTCGTGAAGTTGTAATTCATAGTTATCGCTTAAGTTGTGCCTTTTAGCATACGCGCAGCACGGCGTGTGGTTGAACCGTTAACCAATCGCGGCATAGACGCAGCACATGCCACAATTAATCCTAAATGCGGGCCGAAAATATATTCTGTGTTTCCTATCTATGTGACCATTGTCACAGTGATCGGGGTTCGCCTGCCGTACCTTTGTAGTGTTGAAAATTAAACTAAAAGCATATGATTGTTATACTCGGTTACATTGCGGCCCTCATCATCGGGCTTTCCCTGGGCTTGATTGGTGGTGGCGGCTCTATCCTTACTGTTCCGGTGCTTGTTTACCTGCTGGGCCTGAGTCCGGTGATCGCCACGGCTTACTCCCTGTTCATCGTAGGGCTTACAAGCCTTTTTGGCAGCTACCGGTTTTACAGGAAGGGCCTCGTAAGCCTCAAAACAGCGGTTGTGTTTGGCATACCGTCTATCATTGCGGTGTATACCACGCGCCGTTACCTGGTGCCTGCCATCCCCGAAAACCTCTTTCACGTGGGCGATTTTGCCGTTACCAAAGGCGTGATGCTGATGCTGCTTTTTGCCGCGCTCATGGTGTTCGCGTCTATCAGCATGATCCGTCAGAAAAAGGAGGCAAACGGCAGCGTGGACGATAATATCGACACGGCGATTGATGTGGAGTACGAGAGCGCCACGGCACCGCACCCAAAGCCTAAGTTCAACTACATCGGGATATTGGCCGAAGGCCTAGTGGTAGGTACCCTGACGGGACTTGTGGGGGCCGGGGGCGGTTTCCTGATCATCCCGGCGCTGGTACTGTTCAGTAAGCTGGACATGAAAATGGCGGTAGGCACTTCCCTGCTCATCATTGCGGCCAAATCGCTGTTCGGCTTTGTCGGCGACATCTACAACTACGAGATCGACTGGATGTTCCTGGCTATCTTCTCCGCCTTCTCTGTGGTCGGCATCTTTCTGGGCTCCTTCCTGTCCACCAAAATCCACGCGGATAAACTGAAGACTTCCTTCGGCTGGTTTGTGCTGGCGATGGGTGTCTACATCATTGCCAAGGAAATATTCTTCGCCTAACCCCCGCGTGACCAATGTCACTGACCCGGGCTTATTATCTTACGATATTTGTACTGTCATCAAGGATTAGCGATGGCACTCACACCATAAAACACTACATACCATGAAAGTAGAACAGCTATATACCGGTTGCCTGGCACAGGGCGCATATTACATCGAAAGCAACAGCGAGGCCGCCATCATTGATCCACTTCGCGAGATCAGATCATACCTGGAGAAAGCGGAGCAGAACGGCGTGAAGATCAAGTATGTGCTCGAAACGCACTTCCACGCCGACTTCGTTTCAGGCCACATCGACCTGGCGAAAGCCGCCAATGCGCAGATCGTTTACGGGCCGAACGCCCAGACCAGTTTTGACTCCTACATCGCCAAAGACGGCGAGGTGCTGAAAGTCGGGGATGTCACAATCACTGTGCTGCACACGCCGGGCCATACCATGGAATCGACTACCTACCTGCTGAAAGACGAGCAAGGAAAGGACTATGCCATCTTCACCGGCGACACCCTGTTTATCGGGGATGTGGGCCGCCCGGACCTGGCCGCAAAATCGGAGCTGACGCAGGAGCAGCTTGCAACGCATTTGTACAACTCGCTTCGCAACAAGATCATGCCGTTGGCGGATGACGTGATCGTATACCCGGCGCACGGCGCGGGCTCGGCTTGTGGCAAGAACATGAGCAAGGAGACGTCTGACACACTCGGCAACCAGAAGGCCACCAACTATGCCCTGCGCGCAGACATGACGGCAGAGGAGTTCGTGAAAGAAGTGACAGCCGGTTTGGCACCGCCGCCAAGCTACTTCCCACTGAACGTGAAGATGAACAAAGAAGGCTACGCCAACATCGACGACGTGATGGAGCAGGGCTTGCAGGCCTTAGCGCCGGACGCGTTTGAGGCAGCCGTGAACGAGACCGGAGCCCTGGTACTGGACACCCGTAAGCCGGAGGACTTTGCCAAAGGCTTTATCCCGAACGCCATCAACATCGGTATCGACGGTAACTTTGCCCCATGGGTAGGCGCCCTGATCCCGGACATCAAGCAGACGATCCTGTTTGTGGCGGAGGAAGGCCGCGAGGAGGAAGTAGTAACCCGACTGGCCCGTGTGGGATACGACCACGCGATCGGTTACCTGAAAGGTGGTTTTAAAAGCTGGGCAAACGCAGGCAAGGAAGTAGACACGATCAGCTCTATCGCCGCTACAGAGTTTGCGGACCGCTATACCCAGAACAACAGCATCAAGGTGGTGGATGTGCGCAAGCCTAGCGAGTTCCAGTCGGAGCACGTGGAGACAGCGGAAAATGCGCCCCTAGACTTCCTGAACGACTTCCTGGCTGAGTTGCCAAAGACGGAGGATATGTACCTGCATTGCGCTGGTGGCTACCGCTCCATGATCGCCGCCTCTATCCTGAAGGCAAGAGGTTTTGACAACGTTGTAAATGTGGAAGGTGGCTTTAAGTCCATCAGCGAAACAGCCATTCCGAAAACGGCTTTCGTTTGCCCTTCTACGCTGAAGTAAGAGCTATGTTGGGAATGTAATTCATCCCCCTGCCCCCTTCAAAGGGGGACGTTCTGCACGAGTAGAACACACTAAGATTTATGTGTAATTCATCGTCCCTACAAAGCTTAATGTATGGAAACTGATATAGCAGAAAAAAGTCCCCCTTGGGAGTAGGGGCCCTCGACAAAGAAGGGGGCAGGGGGATGATTTTTCAAACACGGATTGCATCAAAGATTTACAAATTTCAAAATTCCCCACTACGTGACCTAAGTCACTGAACTGGGGCTGGAAAACCCGGACCTTTGTATAGTAAGTTGTAAAGGAACCATCTAAAGAAATATAGCCATGCTAAATATATTCAAATCAACTCCAAAGAATTATGCTGACCTGGACGGGAAGACATTCAAGGCTGAGTTCGATAAGTCCCCAAAGGCCGAGCTGCTGGATGTGCGCACCGCAAGTGAGTTTGCATCTGGCACTATCCCCGGATCCAAAAACCTCGACTTCCTGTCTGGCCAGTTTCAGGTTGCCACCAGGAAGCTCGACAAGGACAAGGAGTATTACGTGTTTTGCCGCAGCGGCAACCGCAGCAGCTCTGCCTGCAAGCTGCTCGCAGACCAAGGCTTTAAAGCCCATAACCTGGTTGGCGGCGTAGGCTCCTGGCCAAGATAGTTTTCGAAATAAAGCCTGGGTATGAACAGAACAGCAAGTGGCCTGTTCATACCTACTTCAACCGTACACTCCCAATAATTTAGAATAAGGAAAATGTTAGAATTACTTAGCCAGCCTTGGCCTTGGTACACATCAGGAATTTTGATCGCATTTGTGATGGTGATCCTCCTGTTTTTCGGGAAGTCGTTTGGCTTTTCATCTAACCTGCGCGTAATCTGCGCAGCCTGCGGCGCGGGCAAGAAAGTCAATTTTTTCGATTTTGACTGGCGCGCGCAAACCTGGAACCTGCTGTTTGTAGTGGGCGCTGTACTGGGCGGATGGATCTCTTCTGAGTTCCTGTCTAACGGCGACGTTGTACAGATCTCGCAGGCTACCATCCAGGACCTGAACGCCCTGGGGGTGGCAGCCCCGGATGGCATGCAGCCGGATGAGATCTTCAGTCTGGAGGCCCTCTTCACGGCAAACGGTTTCCTGATCATGTTGATCGGTGGCTTGATGATCGGTTTCGGATCACGCTACGCAGGTGGCTGTACATCGGGCCACGCCATCAGCGGTTTGTCTAACCTGCAGCTGCCGTCGCTGATCGCGGTTATCGGTTTCTTCATCGGTGGCCTGATCATGACACACCTACTGCTGCCGTTCATACTGTAAGCACAGCAGCGCGCTAAATCATACATCCATCAACTAAGAGTTTATACCGTGAAAGGATTAAAATTTATAGTAGCCGGCATTTTGTTCGGCATCGTGATGAGTAAGTCAGAGGCGATCTCGTGGTACAGAATTCAGGAGATGTTCCGTTTCCAGGCCTTCCACATGTATGGCATCATCGGAACAGCCGTTGTGCTGGGAGCCATTGCCACTTACCTGATCAAGAAGTATAACATGAAGGATTATCAGGGCAACCCGATCATCTTCACGCCGAAGGAGAAATCAGTTCCGCGCTACCTGATTGGCGGCACCATCTTCGGATTGGGGTGGGCACTGACAGGCGCTTGCCCGGGCCCGATGTTCGTGAACCTGGGGTATGGCTACTGGGCCATTCTGATCGCCATTGGCGGCGCCTTGATAGGCACATACCTGTATGGCCTGCTGCGCGACAGGCTCCCGCATTAAGCAATAATGAAAACAAACCCGGAACCGATGGCCCTGCAAAGTCCATCGGTTCTGTGCTTATAGGCGGTTGCGTAGGTATAACTTGGTGCTTCAATTTGGCCCAAGCCATACCCTATCCGGCAGCACGTACATATTACTGACGACAGAAACAGAAAGATGAGTTCAACGGACACACAACTTGGATTAAGGGAAAACGCCACACAGTTCTGGCTGTTGGTGCTGATCAACGGGTTTGTGGGCGCGATGGTTGGGCTGGAACGCTCGGTTATACCGGAGTTTGCCGAGACTGTTTTCGGCATCAGCGGCCATACCGCGCTGCTGTCGTTTATCGTGGCCTTTGGGCTGGCGAAATCGTTTGCCAACCTGATGATGGGCCGCCTGACTACCAGGTATACCCGAAAGCAGTTGTTAACCCTGGGCTGGCTCTTTGCCCTGCCAGTGCCGTGGCTGTTGCTGTATGCCGGTAACTGGTGGTGGGTAATTGCCGCCAACCTTCTGCTGGGCCTTAACCAAGGGCTCGCCTGGTCTGCCACTGTGGTGATGAAGATTGACCTGGTTGGCGAAAAGAACCGTGGCCTGGCCATGGGCATCAACGAGTTTGCCGGTTACCTGGCGGTGGGTCTGATGTCGTTCCTGGCGGGATACATCGCCTCTACAACGGGCGTTGTGTCTTATGCCTTCACACCGGGCATCGCCTTCTCCATCATCGGCTTGCTGCTCACGGTCTTCTTTATCCGGGATACGCACGCGCACGTGAAAACCGAAGCGGCCAAAACCAGCATCCCGCTGTTGCGCAACATTTGGAAGGACACGACCTGGCGCCACCGCAACCTGGGCTCTGTTACGCTCAACGGCTTTGTGAATAACCTGAACGATGGCATCTTGTGGGGCCTGTTGCCTGTGCTGCTGCTGTCGAAGGGGTATAGCCTGACGGAGACTGGTTTCCTGGCAGGTATCTACCCGGTGGTATGGGGCCTGGGCCAACTGGTGACGGGAAAGCTCGGGGATATGGTATGCAAAAAACAACTGTTGAGTTTGGGCATGATGATACAGGGCGCGGCGATCGGGCTCCTGTACTTTTCCGGCTCCTACCCTATCCTGGTTTCGGCGCTGGTGATACTGGGCGCGGGCACTGCGTTGGTATACCCTAACTTCCTGTCGGTGGTGGCCGAGAACACGCACCCAGCCCAACGGCCGCAGAGCCTGGGCATTTTCCGATTTTGGCGTGATTTCGGCTACGTGGCCGGTGCCGTGATAGCCGGTGTGTTCAGCGACCTGTTTGGCCTGCAGGCGGTATTGCTGGGTACGGCCTTGCTGACCATCGGTGCGGGTGTGCTTTCGGAGGTGCGAATGTGCTGCACCAAAAAGCTGCTCTGGCATAGCCGCGAATGCGGTATCGGGTAGTATTAGAACCCCAAAATGCCTACATTTATACCTGTAAACCAATCCGCTGAAACGATTTATACCCCTTGGGTTGTTGTTCAAACTAAGATCAAGTATAAAACTGCAAATAATATTGCCCTAATCTGCCTATGAAGCCATACCTGTTATTATTCCTGAGCACCCTCCTGCTGCTTTTCGCGTTGCCGAAAAACAACAGTGGCTTGCGGGGCAATGGAGGTAACGGGCAGAGCGAACTGAACAGTTCTTGCAGCAAAAGCAAAGTTGCCTTAAAGCGCACATGCCGCAAAAAGTGCATCAAGCACCAGACCCACTCCGAGCAGCAGGGCGCGGCCAGCTTTGCCACTGATTGCGGGCAGCAGGTATATGCTGTTTTGTCGGCATCGGATCACAACGCTTCATACACAATTCAGGTGGAGCGAACACGCTTCCTGAAGGATGTCCGCATCCATCTCCCCCCCGATCTGGCGACAGACCCTGACCCACCCCGGTTTTCTTAAACTATTTCCGATAAATCAGTACGCGCACTGAGTAGCATGGGCAAACATATGCTTGTTGCTCAACTGGTGCTGTGTGCATCCTGTATCATCAGGAACACGGGTATGGTATAGCTATGCCTCAGTTAAACAAGTAGTAAACGCACAAATATTATAAGATGGATAAGAAGAGATTTTCATTCAAAGACATACCGGGCTGGGCTATTACGCTGGCCATTTTTGGGATGCTATACCTCACCGGCCTCCATACCGAGGCCATCGGGCAGGTGCAGCGCCTGCTGCTGGCAACAGGTATAAAAAACGCTGACATGCCCGATAATCTGCCTGCAAAAACTGCCGGAGACGTTGCTAAGACGTCAGAAATGAGCGCCTCGCCTATGGCTGGAGCCGGTTTTAAAATGCAGACCCTGGATGGCAAGACCGTGAACTTCGAAAGCCTGAAAGGGAAAGTGGTGTTCATGAATATGTGGGCCACCTGGTGCCCGCCCTGCGTGGCAGAGATGCCGAACATCCAGAAGCTTTACGAAAAGGTAGGCTCCGACAAAATCGCCTTTGTGATGCTGTCGGTGGATGAGGGCGGCCCGGAGAAAGTGAAGAAGTTTATCGACAAGAAAGGCTTCACGTTTCCGGTATACATGCCGGCCGGCCAGTTGCCGCAGGAGTTTTACAGCAACGCCATCCCCACCACGTTCATCATCTCGCCGGAAGGCAAGATTGTGGCCAAGCAGGAGGGTATGGCCGAATACGACACCCAGGAAGTGCGGGATTTCCTGCAGGGAATGGCAAAATAATAGAAACAAAGGGTATGCTGGCTGCTGCCTGTCGGCGGTCAGCATACTTTAAAACACCCTCTTTAAAAAAACCATATGAAAAAATTATCCTTAGTTCTGGTAGCAGGCGCGCTTCTGGCCTCCTGCAGTGCCGAGTCCGCCTCATCCGGCGATACTACGGTAGCAGTCGCGGCACAAACCCAAACGGCTGCAGAAACGGCAAAAGCGAAAAAAGTAGACAGCCAGGAGGCGAAGGCTTTGCTGGCGCAAGAGCCGGGCATCGTTGTGCTGGATGTGCGCACGCCCGCGGAGTTTGCCGCCGGCCACCTGCAGAACGCCACGCTGGTTGACATCAGCGCCGCCGATTTCTCGCAGCGGCTGCAGGCCTTGGATAAGTCGAAATCCTACCTGGTATACTGCGCCGTTGGAGGCAGGAGCCACCAGGCAGCCCAGCAAATGCAACAGCTCGGCTTTAAGCAGGTATACGATGCCACCGAAGGCTTCTCGAATTTGAAAAACGCCGGTGTTCCTGTCGAATAACTGTATAAATCTCACCTAACCTAAAAACCCATGAAACTTAAACTGATCTTTTTTGCAGCCCTTTTTCTTTTGGCAGCGCAGGCTACTATTGCCCAGACAAAAACAAAGGCAAAGCTTGCTGGCAGCCAAACAGCACCAGCCGCCAAGCAGCACCGCGTGGTGTATGATGTGGTATCGGCGGACAGCGCACGGCAAGGCAAGATTATGCAGCACCTGGACAGAATGATGGACCACTGGCCCGAGGCCAGGCTGGAGGTAGTGGTGCACGGCAACGGCTTGGAGATGCTGATGAAAAACAAAGCCGCCAATGCCGAAGAGTTGAAGGCATTGCAGGCGAAAGGCGTGGTTTTTGCAGCCTGCGAGAATGCGATGCGTGCCCACAATGTGCAAAAAGAGCAGTTGCTGCCCGGTGTGATCACGGTGCCGATGGGCGTTGTAGAGATTATCGAAAAACAAGAAGAGGGCTATAGCTACATCAAGCTGTAAAAGCCTTTAAACTTTTATCCATTACATGGAAAAATACGGAAACATATTCATCAACTCTTTCGCTGACTATGGGGGTTACCTCTGGCGTGAGGTCCTGAACCCGAGTTGGGGCAATTACTTCTATTGGCTGATCGGCTTGTCGCTGTTCTTCTGGCTGCTGGAGGTTATTGCCCCCTGGCGACAGCATCAGGCCAAGATCCGTATGGATTTCTGGCTCGATGGCTTTTACATGTTCTTCAATTTTTTCCTGTTCTCACTGGTTGGTTTCAATGCGGTCTCCAATATCGGCGTCGAGGCGTTTAACGATTTCCTAAGCCTGTTTGGGATAACCAACCTCGTGGCTTTTGAGGTGCAGTCGTGGCCGGTATGGGCGCAGTTGCTTACGCTATTTGTGGTGCGCGATTTTATACAATGGAACGTGCACCGCCTGCTACACCGCTTTGAGTTTCTGTGGAATTTCCATAAGGTACACCACTCGGTTCAGCAGATGGGTTTTGCCGCTCACCTGCGTTTCCATTGGGGCGAAACGGTGGTATACCGTACCTTAGAGTATATTCCGCTGGCCATGATCGGCTTTGGCATTCAGGACTTTTTCCTGGTGCACATTTTCGCCACAGCAGTAGGCCATTTTAACCACTCAAACTTTAAGGTGCCGCTAGGCCCGTTCCGCTTTCTGTTCAACAATCCGCAGATGCACATCTGGCACCACGCCAAGCACATGCCACGGCGCTTCGGGGCCAACTATGGCATCACGCTAAGCGTTTGGGATTACCTTTTCGGAACAGCTTACGAGCCTGAAGATGGCCGTGATATTGAACTGGGCTTCGACGAGGTGGAACATTACCCGAAGTCGTTTATGGAGCAGCAGTTATACCCCTTTCGGGAGAACATGGAAGCCAAACCTAAACCCGACGCTGTGAACAATCAAAAACGGGAAACAGCATAAAGAGAGAGCAGCCAGGTATGGCTGCTCTCTCTTTATAATTAAGACTATTTGCTAGGGAGAACCCACCCCTGCCCCTCCTCGGAGGGGCAGGGGTGGGTAAATTAATATGCTCGGTTTTATCCAGATCAGGCCGCCCACAGCGTTTAGCTTATCGTCTGGCTTCAGGTTTTTAGCCAATGCCATGCGGGCAAAGCCACCCGTTTTTCGGTATACTTTCTTGCCTCCCTCCCAAAACATTTCCTGGTGTGGCTCCAGGTAAGCATGGCTATCATTTAGCTGTATTATGGTTAGTTTTTTCATAGTATAGTGGTGTGTTGGCTCAATAAACAAGGGTAATATGGCCTCTTAAAACTGGTAATTCATCACGAAGGTATAGTGCGACATGTCTACCTTGTTCACGATAAACCGAGGGTCTCCGTAGGTCTCGCCACGCGCGCCTTTATACACGTAGAGCGCCTGCAAAACCAGCCCATCCAGGTAGCCTTTCAAAGCGTAGTTTGTCAGCAGGTTAAGTTGGCTGTAAGAGGGCATGGCATACTTGCTTTGGCGCGCGTTTTTAACGTCAGGTGTATCGTAAAGCCCATACCCTACACTCGCTTTCCATTGGGGGTTTAGTCTGACCTCTGTTTTTAGGGCAATGGCCATACTGGCAGCCCCGCCCTCGAAGCGCTCTCTAGACAGAAAGGTGTAAAAAGGCTCGATCCCCCACTCCCGCGGAAACAGGAACCTGTCCCTGTCTGCAATCCGGGTATAGTTCAGGGTCGTTTCTACTTTATCGGTTTTATACCCCAGCCTTCCGCTAAACAGCCAGGTGTTGGCGCCCTTTGGCATATAGGCTTTCAGCGTGTCTGCATTGCCCCCATCGCCAGAGGTCCGTTGGTAGCCCGCCTGAAAACCCAGCACAACGCTTTGCTTTTTATCTTGAGAAACTGGTATCGATACGTCGGTTTGAGAAAAGGAAAGGGTAAACAGGTTCTCCACATAATAGTGCCACAGGCTTGATTTTATAGTTTTGGCAGGCTGGTAGGTTATGCTCCCGACAGCTATCCCCTTGCTGCTGATATTTCCTATATATTGCGAGGGTGTGCCGTAGACATTCCTGGCCGCAGCTATAGAGCCGATGCTTTCTTCCACGCTAAACCAATCAGCTGTACTCCGCGGACCAAAACCATAGATCAAACCACCGTTAAAACTGAGCTTTCCCAGTTCTTTATACTCCAGCCAAAGCCCGTTTATCAAGGTAGGGCGCATACGTCCGTCTTGTGGGTTGATAAAAGGCGTGTTGATCTTTTGCCTGCCAAGCGTTACCGCTGACTTTTTATAGGTATAGCGCAGGTATAAATTCTCCATTCGCCCCAGATCATAGCGGTCATCGGGGTCAAGCAGGTCGAAGTTTCCTATTTCGTAGCGGCTCCTAAAACCTGTTGCGGGGTCTGTGCCCAGGTTGCTGGACCACACATTGAAGATAAAGAAACCGCTCACCCCCACCTGAAAGCCATGAAACTTCGCAGACTCATAGCCCAGCCCTGCACCTAATGCCAGCGAATGATAGTCTGGTAAGTCAGCCTCATTATCTGTGAACATAAATAAGTTGCGCACCTGCCCACTGAACTTCCCCTGTTTTAAAAAGGACGTTAGGTTTTGGGGCAGTGTGGTGTCCGGTGCGGGCATAGTAGAAGTCGGTAGCCTTGCGGTATCTCCTTTGCTGATAAGCAGCTCCGTTTTTAAAGCCGAATCAACGGGGACAGGTTGGCCAAAAGCCACTCCCAACTGCAGCACTAGTACAGCTGCTGTAAGCAACAGCCTGCGGGTTTCCCTTCGCTTGGCAGCGGGGTGTCTGCTAAAACGTGTCATGAAGGTATAAAAAGTAATTCTCTGTTCATCGCCATACGGCATTTTCAGTTGTAGCGCATTGGCACTGGCAGCCATTGGTTTGCCCGAAGCGCCATATATGGCTGTAAGTTGCTCTTATTTTATGAGAGGCTTTGTGATCAAAGTCACGTAACGGCATAGCACACTTGCGTAACTTGTTTCTACATTTCGCACGATTTTAAAACGTACCATATGAAATCGAATCAGGAACATAACATGGGAGGCTTTTTAGTCAAGATCAGCCGTATTTTAGCGCTGACCTCCTTCGCTGTCATTCTCTTACTCGGGTTGGTTATTCTGCTGGTGGTAAACCCCGCCGCCGTTCCGAAAATACAGCTGGCCACCAGTGAGCCCGCCGCCGCAGATGCAGCACCTGCAATAGCCAGTACCGATGCTCTCACAAACAATGTCCCTGCCGATGACATGTGGCATGCGCCGGACCTGGCCTCGCTGCCGGCCACGCCGGAGGGCGACGAGATACGCTACGGACGTGAGTTGGTGGCCCACACAGCCCAGTATCTGGGCCCGAAGGGCAGCGTGCTGCAGATCTCCAACGGTATGAATTGCCAGAACTGCCATCTCGACGGCGGCACCAAACCTTATGGCAACAACTACTCGCTGGTGGCTTCCACCTATCCAAAGTTCAGGTCCAGATCGGGCACCAAAGAGGGCGTAGAGAAACGCATCAACGACTGCTTTGAGCGCAGCCTGAACGGCGAGGCCCTGAAGCCCGAATCAAAGGAAATGAAAGCGATGGTGGCCTATATCAAGTGGGTGGGGAAGGATGTGCAGAAAGAGGAGGAAGTAAAAGGCTCCGGCCTGATTGACATTGAGCTGCTGGACCGTGCCGCCAGCCCCGAGAAAGGAAAGCTGGTGTATACCCAGAAATGCCAGGTATGCCACGGCGCGAATGGCGAGGGCCAACTGATGGCAGATGGCAAAGAGTACCAGTACCCGCCGCTTTGGGGCGAGCACAGCTATAACAATGGGGCCGGTTTATACCGTGTATCCAACTTCGCCAAGTACGTGAAAGCCAACATGCCGCTGGGTGCCACCTACGACCGTCCGCAACTCACGGACGAAGAGTCCTGGGACCTGGGGGCGTATGTAAACTCTCTGCCCCGCCCCGTCAAGCCCAAAGGCAACACCAAAGACTGGCCGGACATCTCGAAGAAACCAATGGACCATCCCTTTGGCCCTTACGCCGATTCCTTCTCAGAAAAGCAGCATAAATTCGGCCCTTACCAGGAGATTTTGGCGGCTAAAGAGATGAAGAAGTAAGGTATACCATGTTACATGCAGCGTCTGCCTTCCAAGGTAGTTTCACTTGACCAAAACGCGCTTTCAGCTACTTCTCATATAAAAGCATTCTATACCCTGGCATGTGCCGCTAATTGCTTATACCTCTGGGTGCCAGCGTTTCATGTGGTTGGCGTGGGTGCTGAGGTAGGCACCAGGCTTGTAAAATTTGTCATAGAAATCCAGGTCGAGGTGGTGGGCCTGCAGGTAGGTGAGCAGGAACATGGACGGAACCGTGCCCGGAAACTTGCCGAACGTGTCGTACACATACTGTGCCTGCAGGGCCACACACTCCCTGAACTCCTCGCTGTGCACCTCGGCCGCTCCCCGCACCTTGGCAGCGTCTTTCCAGGGCCCCGGGGTGCTAGCGTTAAACGGGCCGCCTTCACCGAATTTTCTGTTGCAGACGGCCTCTACAGCCGCGCGCATGTCGGGGTAATGCGGTGGGCAGAACCCTTCCATCACGCCCGCCAGCCCTGTGGGGTTGGGGTATGGCCACCGCGCGTCGGTGTCATACCGGAAGCCGAGGCCGTCTATACCGGGCACGCCGCTCGCGCCCAGCACGCTGAACAGGTCGATCCCATCGTACATCCAGCCACCCAGCCCCATCGCCTGCAGCATGAGGGCCCCGGCGTAGCAGCTTGTGGACAGTTCGGCCGTCACCTCCGCCAGCGACAGTTGCTCCACAAACGTGATGCTCCAGGTGTTGTTGATATCGACCAGGTGTTTATACTTCTCGATGCCCGGAATCGGGCGCTTGTTTATGTCGTCGGTCAGGACAAGGCCGTTCTGCAGCATATAACAGAGACTCAGCAGCACGTGCTGGGCAAGATCGGCCACCGGAATTACCAGCAGCGTGCCCTCCCTGTTGGCCACCCACGTGTTGTGCGCCTCCACATAGGGCACCTCCGGCGGCACCGTCATCCGGCCATCGCGCAGCTTCCGGACGTGGCTTTTCAGTGCGTCCACTACTGCGTCGAGTTCCAGCGAACCGTCTTCGAACTTGTCGGCGGCGGCAGGCGCATCGCGGTTATCCAGCACGTACACGCCAGTATCATCCGTAAAAAAAGTCTTGCTGGTATGGAAGCCCGCAGCCGACGGGAACGTGCGTCCGCCTGCCGCCCCGGCATAGTTGGAGAGGTGCGGCGCGTAGCGTTGCGCACGGTAAATCATGTGGTGCCAGCCCGTGTTGCCGCCACAGGCCGTTACCACCAGTAGTTTCTCCAGCTCGCTGAGCGGCATCGGCTTGTGCTTCGAGGTATAAGCGAGCACCCCATCGGGAATCTCCGCACCCATAAAAAAACGGCGGGAGCGGCGGCCCAACAAAGCCTCCACCAAACCGAAATGCATCATATCCTGAAAACCAGGGGGAACATTGTGCGTAGCCATACCATCTCCTTTCTTTTAACTCACATCAAACAAAAGCGCTTCATCCATGCCTCTACACCCCATGTTGCACCTGCTTCAGTAAATCTGCTGTGCCCGGCCAACCCGGCATGAAATAGTTATAGGGGCCTGATTGCTCTGGAGTTGGAAGGCGGGGCTACCCTGAGGTTTTGTTTGATGTGAGAGGCAAAAACCTACGTGTTGTTTGGAATCATCGGATCACCTCGCAGGGCAAAGGCAGGGGGGTGAATCTCGCTTCCTGCTTCCTATAGATAAACCGGTTCAGTACAAAGCCTTCTTTATATTTTACTGTGATGAACCAAATGAGTTTAACTCTTAGCCTCCTAATTCATCCTGTTTATGTACTTTATCTGTGTAAGTGGGTGTACCTGCACCCTTAAGGGGTAAAGGGCAAGGCCGCTGTTTGAAAAACAGCGCGCAGTAGAACTCAACCAATTTAATTACCAGAAGTAGCGTTAGCTTTTATATGCATAGAAACGGATTTTATACCTCATTTCTAATTCTCAATTTCTATTTTTTAATTTGGCGAAGCATAAGTTTATGGCGTTTTTGTTTAACAATTCTAACTAATTATCAACACTAAACTCTATTTCTTACAAAAACAGCAAAATGCTTATCAGGAGCCACCACCTTAACTTTATCGATAAAATGTAGCACTATTGGCCTTTTAAAAAATAAATTAAGTTCTGACAGAGCCTCCTCACTCTTGACTTAGTTATTCATATACAGTATATTACAAAACAAGCCCGCTGCATGCCGTCCAGAACAGCCCTTCGCGTGACCGGCAGATACGATACCATGCGGCTATATACTTTTTTCAGGATAAATCATACATATTTTGTTTTGCGCCCGTATAACAAACAATATTAAATTTTTCGAACATTAATTTAAACAAAAGGAGGCAGTATGGGAACAGTAAGGCACATTCTGCAAAAAAAAGGCAACGACGTTTTTTCAGTAGAGCCAAACTCTACCGTGTACAATGCACTGGAACTGATGGTTGAAAAGAACCTGGGTTCGCTTTTGGTGATGGAAAACGGCAAGTTCATGGGTATCTTCACGGAACGCGACTACGCCCGCAAAGTCATGCTGAAAGGGAAGTCGTCGCGCGACACGTATATCCGGGATATCATGAGCGAGCACCCGATAACGGTGACACCGGATACAAAAGTGGAAGAGTGCATGGCCCTGATGACCCGGCGCTACATCCGGCACCTTCCCGTTATAGAAGGCGACAAACTGGTAGGCTTGGTTTCCATCGGTGACATCGTGAAATACATCATTGAGGACCAGCAGTTTATCATCGAAAACCTTGAACACTATATTGCTGGTTCTTAACAGCCGGCAGATGCAGCATACCCTTTTATTTTTACGATTAACCTTTACTATATACGGAAACTTAAATATTCGCAGGGAGGCGAAGTAGCATTGGGCAATTCAAGCGAAAACTCTACCCTATTATGGCCCATGGTGGTCTACGGCGGCATTGTGCTTAGCCTGGTGGCCATCATCCTCGGCCTCTCCTATGTGCTGGGCCAAAGGCACACCGGCCATGCCACAAACGAGCCCTACGAAGGGGGTATCCTGAGTGCTGGCTCTGCCCGTATCCGTTTTTCCTCTCAGTTTTATTTGGTTGCCATGCTCTTCGTCATTTTTGATGTGGAGACGGTTTTCATCCTGTCCTGGGCCATCGCTTTCCGCGAACTGGGCTGGTATGGCTACGCTGGCGTGGGTGTGTTCATGCTGATGCTGGTTGTGGTGCTGATCTATGAGTGGCGCAACGGAGCCCTTGACTTCGGCCCTGACGGGAAGAAAATCCTGGCCGCCTACAAACGCCTGACACAGAAACCCGCTTCCTAAAACAGCTATACCTTATATAACACCATATAACACCATATAACACCATATAACACCTGCTCCTTTCACCTACCGCATTGCGCGCCACTTTTCACACCATCACCCTTCGGAAAACATGAACTAACACCCTAACCCCGACAGCCTATGAAATGGTGGCTAAGTAAACCAGAAGACCCGGCGCGCGCGACAAGCGGCACCAGTTCGTACGAGGAGACTATACAGCAGAGCGTGATGCTGAGTTCCATGCAGGACCTGTTGGCCTGGGGCCGCAGGAACTCCATGTGGCCCTTCCACTTCGGCCTCTCCTGCTGCTTCGTGGAGATGGCCACCAGCATGACCCCAAAATATGACGTGGCCCGCTTCGGTGCCGAGGTAATACGCGGCACGCCGCGCGAGGCCGATGTGATGATCATTGCCGGCACCGTCTTCATCAAAATGGCCCCCATCATCAAGCGCCTGCACGAGCAGATGATGGAACCCCGCTGGGTAATCTCGATGGGCTCCTGCGCCAATTCCGGCGGCATGTTCGATATTTATTCTGTAGTACAGGGCGTGGACAAGTTCCTGCCGGTGGATGTATACGTGCCCGGCTGTCCGCCCCGCCCCGACGCTTTTATGGAGGGCCTCATACTGCTGGCCGAATCAGTGGGCAAAGAGAAACGCCCCCTCAGCTGGACCATCGGCGAACAGGGCGTGATCCGGCCCGAAAAGATAGATGTGAAAGAAAGGCGGCAGGAAGCCCGGTCCAAGATGACCGAATTCCGCTCGCCGGATGAAGTGTAAAATTAGACTTAAGACGAAAGACACAAGATTTTAGACTTTCAAACTAAAATCAAAACAGTTAAAAGAGCATAGCACATTCACAAGCTGCAAAGGCAAGTTTCTAACTCCCCTCCTTTTTTCAAGGAGGGGTGCCGCAGGCGGGGTGGTTTTTTTCTCACTACCAAGTATAAAGCAGCATAAAAACAACTTACAATACACACATAGCATAAGATGAAATAAGCATACAGGGCATTTAAACTTTCCTATACATGGAAAACGGAAGTGGCATTTTAGAGCAACTGCAGGCACGGTTCGGAGAAGACACCTTCAAACCGCAAACCACCCAGGATGAGATTCTCACCCTCTGGATGCCGCATGACAAAATAAAAGACGTGCTGGCTTTCCTGAAAACGGAGATTCCGCAACCCTTCCCCCTGCTCTACGACCTGACCGCTACCGACGAGCGCACCCGCAAGCACGAGAACGGCCATGCGCCTTTTGCCTTCACCATCATCTACCACCTCCTATCCTTTGAGCGCAACTGCTTTATCCGGTTAAAGGTCGGCTTCCGCGACGAGTTCCCCACCGTGCAGAGCATCAGCAGCCTGTGGGCCAACGCCAACTGGTATGAGCGCGAGGTATACGATATGTTCGGCATCCGCTTCGAGGGGCACCCGCACCTGTCGCGCATCCTGATGCCGCGCACCTGGGTGGGCCACCCGCTGCGCAAGGAGCACCCGGCCCGCGCCACCGAAATGGGCCCTTTCGCGCTATATGACGACAAAGTAGACCTGGAACAGGCTGCCCTGCAGTTTAAACCCGAGGAATGGGGCCTGGCACGGCAAAGCGAGGACAGCGACTTTATGTTCCTGAACATCGGCCCGCAGCACCCCGGCACACACGGCGTGTTGCGCATCATCCTGCAACTGGACGGCGAGGATATCGTGGATGCCATCCCCGATATCGGCTTTCACCACCGGGGCCAGGAGAAAATGGCCGAGCGCCAGTCGTGGCACACCTACCTGCCCTATACCGACCGCGTGGACTATCTGGGTGGCGTGATGAACAACCTGGCCTACCTGATGGCCGTGGAAAAGCTGGCAGGCATACAGGTGCCCGAACGCGTGAAGGTGATTCGGGTGATGCTGTGCGAACTCTTCCGGATTGCCAGCCACCTGGTATGGTATGGCACCTTTGCCCAGGATGTGGGCCAGCTTTCGCCAGTATTCTATATGTTCACGGACCGCGAGCGGATATTTGACATCGTGGAGGCCATCACGGGCGGGCGCATGCACCCCAACTGGTTCCGCATCGGGGGCGTGGCACAGGACCTGCCCAAGGGCTGGGAAAAACTGGTGCAGACGTTCATCGACTACTTCCCGAAACGGCTGAAAGAGTACGACAACATGGTGCTCAAGAATAGCCTGTTCAAGGCGCGCACCAAAGGCATCGGCATCTTTACAAAGGAAGAAGCCATTGAGTGGGGCGTGACGGGGCCAAACCTCCGCGCCTGCGGCTTCGACTGGGACTTTCGCAAAAAGCAGCCTTACTCCGGCTACGAACTATTCGACTTTGACATCCCGACCGCTGCCAACGGCGACTGCTACGATCGTGCACTGGTGCGGGTGGCGGAGATGCGCCAGAGCCTGCGGATTGTCGAGCAGTGCCTGAAGAACATGCCGGAAGGCCCTTACAAAGCAGACCACCCGCTCACTACGCCACCGATCAAGAAAAACACCATGCACGATATCGAAACCCTCATCACACACTTTCTGGGTGTGAGCTGGGGGCCGGTGATGCCTGCCGGCGAGGCCATGAGTTGCATCGAGGCCACAAAAGGCGCAAACGGCTACTACGTCACCAGCGACGGCAACACCTCACCCTACCGCCTGCGCATCCGAACTCCGTCTTTCCCGCACATGCAAATGCTCCCTTATATCACCAAAGGCTATACCGTCGCCGATCTACTATCCATACTCGGAGCCATGGACTATGTGCTGGCGGATATTGACAGATAATTACGAATTACTAATTACGAATTCCGAATTAGGTAAAGATGGGAAAAAGTCCCCCTTTGAAGGGGGTAGGGGCCCTTGACGAAGAAGGGGGTAGGGGGATGAAAGACAGTTGATAAAGAAGCGAACAGTAACAATGAAACATAAACACCTAAGCTCACACCAGCAAAAGCCAAGCGTTCCAACTCCCCTCCTTTTTTCAAGGAGGGGTGCCGCAGGCGGGGTGGTTCATTTATTTGAAAAGATTACTGGCCATTAAAACCGGCCAATAAAAGATATAAAAAAAGTTCAAGTCTCCGCCGGTGCGAGCTTACTGGTTTGGTCCTGACAAAACCGAACCGCAAGCTCGCACTGGCAGGAGCACAAATCAGAAAAGGTCTTGTGTCTAACGTCTTGCTACTTGTGTCTGAAACATGCTAAGTATAGAGGAAAAACAGAAAATAGAGCACGAAATCAGCCTGGTGCCTTCACCCAAGAACGCCTGCATCGAGGCCCTGAAGATCGTGCAGCACAGCCACGGCTGGATTTCGGATGACAGCCTGAAAGATGTGGCCGACTTTGTGGGCATGTCGACGGCCGAGTTGGACAGCGTGGCGACCTTTTACAACCTTATTTTCCGGAGGCCGGTGGGCCGGCACGTCATCCTGCTCTGCGACAGCATCAGTTGCTACGTGATGGGCTACGACGGCATCCGCGATCATCTTTATACCGCACTGAATATACAGTATGGCCAGACCACAGCAGATGGCCGCTATACCCTGCTCCCCAACTGCTGCCTCGGCACCTGCGACCGTGCCCCCGCCCTTATGATTGACAACGACCTGTACCGTGACCTGACGGTGGAACAACTGGATGAGATACTAAGCAAGTACACCTAAAACCCAAGCGGGCACCTATGGAGAAGCCCCTGACCCAACACATCGTACCGGGCCGCCAGCCCCTCAGCTTAAAGGAGTATGAGAAGGTGGGCGGCTACCAATCGGTGCGCAAAATCCTGAAGGAAATGACACCCACCGAGGTGCAGGAACTGGTGAAAGACTCAAAACTGCGCGGGCGCGGCGGGGCAGGTTTCAGCACGGGCCTGAAGTGGAGTTTTGTGCCGATGGGGCCGGAAGCTGCGCAGCCGAAATACCTGGTGGCAAACGCCGATGAGATGGAGCCCGGCACCTTTAAGGACCGCGTGCTGCTGGAGGGCAATCCGCACCAGCTGATTGAGGGTATGATCGTGGCCTCCTATGCCATACAGGCCAGCATCTCCTACGTCTTCCTGCGCTGGGCTTACAAACTGGCTGCCCACGAGGTAACCAAGGCCATGCACGAGGCCTACGAGGCGGGCTACCTGGGTAAAAACATCCTCGGTTCCGGCTTTAACCTCGAGATGCACCTGCACACCGGCGTGGGGCGCTACATGTGCGGCGAGGAAACAGCTCTGCTCAACGCCCTCGAAGGCAAACGCGCCAACCCCAGGGCCAAGCCCCCCTTCCCGCAGGTAAGCGGTTTGTTTGGCAAGCCCACCATCGTGAATAACGTGGAAACGCTCTGCAACCTGCCGCACATCATTAACAAAGGCGCGGATTGGTTTATGCAGCTTGGCCTGACAGACGATGCGGGCACCAAACTCTACGGCGTGAGCGGGCGCGTGAAAACCCCTGGTTGCTGGGAGTTGCCGATGGGCGTGACGATACGGGAGTTGCTGGAAGAGTACGCAGGCGGCATGCAGGAAGGCTACCTGTTCAAAGGCCTTCTGCCCGGCGGGGCCTCCACCGATTTCCTGGTGGAAGAACACCTGGATGTGCCCATGGACTACGCCTCCATTCAGGCAGCGGGCAGCCGTTTGGGGACGGGCACTATGATCATCATGGACGACCAGACCTGCCCCGTGGGTTTTGTGCACAACCTGCAGCACTTCTTCGCGCAGGAATCCTGCGGTTTCTGCACCCCTTGCCGCGAGGGCCTGCCCTGGGTTGAGAAAATACTGCTCGCCATCGACCGCGGCGAAGGCAAACCAGAACACCTGACCACCCTCGATTTCCATACCAAATATCTTGGCCCCGGCAACACGTTCTGTGCGCTGGCCCCCGGTGCCATGGAACCCCTGCAGAGCGCTCTGAAATACTTCAGAGAGGATTTTGAACGACACATACACGAGCAACACTGTCCCTGGAGCAAAACCAAAGCATGGCAACCATCCATATAGATAACAAAGCCTACGACGTGAAGGCAGGCAAGAACCTGCTCGAGGCCTGCCTCTCCCTCGGCCTCGACCTGCCCTATTTTTGCTATCACCCCGCCATGGGCTCCATCGGGGCCTGCCGCCAGTGTGCCGTGAAGGTATATCGCGACGAGAACGACACCAAAGGCAAGCTGTTCATGTCGTGCATGGAGCAGGTGCGCGACGGCATGCGGGTGTCGATTGCCGATATGGAAGCCAAAGAGTTCCGGGCGCACATCATCGGCTGGCTCATGACCAACCACCCCCACGACTGCGCCGTGTGCGACGAGGGCGGCTCCTGCCATTTGCAGGACATGACCGTGATGACGGGCCACAACTACCGCCAGTACCGCTTCGACAAGCGCACCTACGTCAACCAGTACCTCGGCCCCTTCCTCAACCATGAGATGAACCGCTGCATCCAGTGTTACCGCTGCGTGCGCTATTATAAAGACTATGCCGGCGGCAAGGACCTGGATGTGTTTGCCGCCCACAACCATTTATACTTCGGCCGCGCCGAGGAAGGCGTGCTGGAGAGCGAGTTCAGCGGCAACCTCGCCGAGGTATGCCCGACGGGCGTGTTCACGGACAAAACGCTGAAACAACACTATACCCGCAAATGGGACCTGACGATGGCGCCCTCCATCTGTCACCATTGCAGCCTGGGCTGCAACACCATTGCTGGGGAAAGGTATGGCACTATCCGCAGCATCACCAACAGGTATAACGGCGAGGTGAACGGCTATTTCCTCTGCGACCGCGGCCGCTTTGGGTATGAGTTTGTGAACAGCGCGGGCCGGGTGCGGAAGCCGCTCGTGCGCAGCCAACTGCCAGAGGCCACCGACAAGCACACAGCTCTCGAAGCAGCCGCCTCCGCCATCAAAGCCGGTCGGGTGATCGGCATCGGGTCGCCGCGCGCTTCCCTGGAATCGAATTACGTGCTGAAGAAACTGGTGGGCGAGGATAACTTCCACCACGGTGTGGCCGATCTGGAGCACGACCTGGTGGAGTTGGCGATGGGCATCCTGCGCGACGGGTCGGCCCGGACACCATCGCTGAGAGAAGTGGAGAAAGCCGATGCCGTGTTTATACTGGGTGAGGACCTCACCAACACTGCCCCGATGCTGGCCCTTGCCGTGCGACAGTCGGTGCGGCAGGAGCCCCTGCTTGAGCAGGTATCCAAAGCCAACATACCGGTATGGCAGGATGCCGCTGCGCGAGGCCTGGTGCAGCAGGACAAAGGCCCCCTTTTTATCGCGCATTATACCCCTTCCAAGCTCGACGAACTGGCCACCCATACCCATTTCGACTCGCCGGATGACATTGCCCGGCTGGGCTTTGCGGTTGCCAACCTCATTCACCCCGATTCGCCGGAAGTGCGTGAAATAAGCGACCAGGAGCAGGCCCTGGCACAGCAGATAGCAGATGCGCTCATGAAGGCCAACAACCCGCTCATCATTTCCGGCACATCGTCGGGCAGCGAGCGGGTGCTGAAAGCCGCCGCCAACATAGCTCAGGCGCTGGCCGCAAAAGAGAAGTCGGCGGGTATAAGCCTGGTGATGCCGGAGTGCAACAGCCTCGGGCTGGCCATGCTCGGAGGCCATAAACTGGAATCGGCGTTTGACGCGGTGCTGAATGATTACGCTGATACGGTCATCATCCTGGAAAACGATTTATACCGCCGGGCCAATACGGTAGCCCTTACACGGTTCTTTGAGAAGTGCGAACACGTGATTGTGCTGGACCACCTGCACAACGCCACCACCGAGCAGGCAGACATCCTGCTCCCGGCAGGCACTTTCTCGGAGGCAGACGGCACGCTCGTGAATAACGAAGGCCGGGCGCAGCGCTTTTACCAGGTGCATGCCACATCCGATGAACTGCAGGAAAGCTGGCGCTGGCTGACGGAACTGGGCACGATCATGAAGGAGGAGGAAATCAGCAATTGGGTCGGCTTCGACGATGTGCAAAAAGCGATGGCGCATGAAGTGCCGGCGCTGCAGGGTATAAACAGAGTGTCCCCTCCCTCCGACTTCCGGATTGCCGGGCAACGCATACCGCGCGAGCCGCACCGCTTCAGCGGGCGCACCTCCATGCACGCGGGCTTCAATGTCAGCGAACCCAAACCACCCGTAGACCCCGACTCGCCGCTTTCCTATACCATGGAGGGCTACCGCGGGCAGCCACCGTCTGCCGCTATCCCGTTCTTCTGGGCACCCGGCTGGAACTCGGTGCAGTCCACGGCCAAATACCAGCAGGAAGTGGGCGGCCACCTGAAAGGCGGCGACCCCGGACTTCGGTTGCTCGAGCCCACCGGCACAGCGCCTTTTTCCGTGGCCGTGCCGCAGCGGTTTATACCCCTGGAGGGCCATTTATACATGCTGCCGCTGCACCACACTTTCGGCTCCGAGGAACTCAGTAACCAGGCCGCCGGCATCATGCAGCGCATCCCCGAGCCTTATGTTGCTATCAACGCAGCCGACGCCGTGCAGCTGAAACTCAGCGATGGCCAACTGCTCAGCTTCTCGATCGAGGGGCAGGTTTACCAGCTACCAGCGAAAATAAGCCAGACGATTCCGAGCGGTACTGCCGGCATGCCCAACGGCTTGCCGGGGGTGCCTTTTGCCGAGCTTCCCGCCTGGGCCATACTTAACCGAGACATCAAATGGAAACAGCAGCCCCAAACTACTTTTTAATCATCGGCGGTGTGCTCTTCGTCATGCTCAACGTGGCGGCGGCACTTATCTGGGTCGAGCGGCGCCTGCTAGCTCTGTTCCAGGACCGGTATGGCCCGAACAGAGCCGGTCCGCTGGGCCTGTTTATTGTGGCCGCCGACTCCATCAAGCTCTTTTTCAAGGAAGACTGGACCCCGCCCTTCGCCGACAAGCCGGTGTTTGTGCTGGCCCCGGCCATCGTGGTGGTCACGGTGCTGATGAGCTTTGTCGTGATCCCGTTTGCGCCCGGTGTTATTGTGGCTGACCTGAACATCGGCTTGCTGTTTTTCCTGGCCATGTCGTCGATGGGCGCTTACAGCATTATCCTCGGAGGCTGGGCCTCGAACAACAAGTATAGCTTGCTGGGTGCCATGCGCGGTGCGGCGCAGATGATCTCCTACGAGGTGTTCATGGGCCTGTCGCTGATGGGCGTGGTGCTCCTGAGCGGCTCGTTTAGTCTGCGGGAGATCGTGTTGGCGCAGGAAGAGCTCTGGTTTTTCATCCCCCAAATCCTCGGTTTCATCATCTTCTTCATCGCCGGCATAGCCGAAACGCACCGCCTGCCCTTCGACATACCGGAGGCAGAGAGCGAATTGGTCGCAGGCTTCCACTCGGAGTATTCGGGTATGAAGTTCGGCATGTTCTTCATCGGCGAGTACATGGGCATCACGCTCATTTCCTGCATGCTCGTCACGCTGTATTTCGGCGGCTGGCTCGGCCCGGATTTCCTGCCCCCAGTGGTATGGTTTATCCTGAAAACGGTTTTTTTCCTGATGATCTTCATCCTGCTCCGCGCCTCCATGCCAAGGCCACGGTATGACCAATTGATGGAGTTCGGCTGGAAGATCCTGCTGCCGCTCACGCTTGTGAATTTGATGGTGACGGCCGCGGTGGTGCTTTGGCTGGAGGGGTGAGGGTTGGAATTTTGAATGATTGGATGACTGAATGATTGAATGAGGGGAATGAGGGAATAAAGGCTTGGAGTATCCAACCACCCCCGGCCCCTCCTTTTCTAAGGCGGGGAGTTGGAGTTACTGTTCGGGAAGGTTTTCAGGATAGCTTAAGTAGTTGAAAGTAATCATATATCAAATGCCCAGACTACGGAGCAAAAAAGAAGAAAGAGTAAAAAGACTCCCCTCCTTAGACAAGGAGGGGGCAGGGGGTGGTTGGACCCGGCACTGATTACAACTGTTATCTCTATCAGCGTGAGAAATCTGAAACCAAAATCACCCAGATTCCTCCTACTGTCTAAGGTGACAGATAACAAGATAAAGGAACCCTATAACGAAAGGAGCTAGCTATGTTTAGTTTGTTGCGCAGTATGTGGCTCACGTTTCTGCACGCATTTCATAAGCGAGAAACCATTCTGTACCCCGAGGAAAAGCCCTTCCTACCCACGCGCTGGCGGGGCCGCATCGTACTGACGCGCGACCCGGATGGCGGCGAGCGCTGCGTGGCCTGCAACCTCTGCGCCGTGGCCTGCCCCGTGGACTGTATCGCGCTGCAAGCCACCGAAGATGAGACCGGCCGCCGCTACCCCGATTTTTTCCGGATAAACTTCTCGCGCTGCATCTTCTGCGGCTACTGCGAGGACGCCTGCCCGACCTACGCCATCCAGCTTATACCTGACTTTGAGATGGGTGAGTATAACCGCCAGAATCTGGTGTATGAGAAAAAGGATTTGCTGATCAACAGCGAGGGCAAGTACCCAGGGTATAACTACTACAAAGTAGCAGGTATGGCCATTGGGGGCAAAGGAAAAGGCGAGGCCGAGAACGAATCCCCGCCAGTAGACATCAAAAGTTTAATCCCCTAAACGCCTATGGAACTCACATTTTACATCGCCGCAGCGGTGGCCATACTCTCCACCATCATGGTCATCACGCGCTACAACATGATTCATGCGCTGCTCTACCTCGTGGTGTCCTTCATGTCCGTGTCCGTGGTGTTCTTCACGCTGGGTGCCCCGTTTATGGCCGCCCTGGAGATCATCATTTACGCCGGGGCCATCGTGGTGCTCATCATCTTCGTGATCATGATGCTGAACATGACCAAAGAGGATATACAGCGCGAAAAGGAATGGCTGAAGCCCTCGGTATGGGTGGGGCCCGCCATGCTCTCCGCCATTTTACTGGCTGAGCTGGTCCATATTCTGACCACCTCGAACCCCGCACAAACAGAGGCGCTAGTAGCCGTGGATGCAAAGCTGGTGGGCCTGGCGCTGTTCGGGCCATACCTGCTGGGCGTGCAGTTATGCGGCATCCTGCTGATGGCGGGCATTGTGGGCGCTTACCATCTGGGCAGGCAGAAGAAAAAAGTCATCCACCGGTTTTTACAGGAAAGGAGCGCAGCCGCATGAGCACCGCATCCATGGAAGCCGCCCTCTTGCTGGCAGGTATACTTTTTATGCTGGGCCTGCTCAGTGTGCTTATTCGCCGCAACATCATCTTTATGCTGATTTCGGTGGAGATCATGCTGAACGCCGCCGGGCTTGCCTTTATCGTGGCGGGCACGCGCTGGGTGCAACCCGATGGCCAGGTGATGTTCATCTTCATCCTGACCATGGCTGCCGCCGAGGTATCGGTGGGCCTCGCGCTCATCATGCAGATCTATCACCAACTCAAGACGCTCGACAGCGACGCGGCTAATGTTATGAAAGGATAAACGCTATGGCAGATCTACTTTGGTTAATTCCCGCCCTCCCCTTTTTAGGCGCCGTGCTCCTGGTGCTCTTCGGCACGAAACTCCCGCGCACGGTGGCCGGGCTCGTCGGGGTGGGCAGCGTAGGCATTTCAGCACTGGTCACGATTATTTTGGGGATGGATTTCCTGGCTACCCGACCGGCTTTTTACCAGCAGGAGGTATGGCAGTGGTTTAGCGTGGCGGGGTTTAGTCCGTCTATTGGCTTTCACCTCGATGCGCTCTCGCTGGTCTTCATTTTCGTGATCACCTTCGTGGGTTTTCTCATCCACCTCTACTCCACCGCCTACATGGCCGACGAGGCCGACTTCTCGCGCTTTTTCGCCTGTATGAATTTGTTTGTGGGCTCGATGCTGGTGCTGGTGATGGCCGATAATCTGCTGCTTTTATACCTCGGCTGGGAGGGCGTGGGCCTGTGCAGCTACCTTCTGATCGGGTTCTGGTATAAAGAGCCAGCCAACGGGTATGCCGCCCGAAAAGCCTTTATCATCACCCGCGTGGGCGACACGGCGATGGCCATCGGGCTATTCATGCTTTTCCAGCTTTTCGGCACGCTCAACATCCAAAGCATCCTCTCGGATGCGCCGCAGGTATGGCCGGTGGGTGCCGAGGGGGCTTTGCTGGTAGCGCTGCTGCTCTTGGGCGGTGCGGTGGGTAAGTCGGGGCAATTGCCGCTGCAAACCTGGCTCCCTGATGCCATGGCCGGACCAACGCCTGTTTCGGCGCTCATACATGCCGCCACCATGGTTACGGCCGGGGTATACCTGATCACGCGCATGTTTGTCATTTTTGAGTTGGCACCGGTGGCGCAACTAACCGTCGCTATTATCGGTGCCGTAACCTTGCTGATTGCGGGTTTCTCGGCCCTCACCCAGTATGATCTGAAGCGCGTGCTCGCCTACTCCACCATCAGCCAGATCGGGTATATGTTCCTGGCGCTGGGCGTGGGGGCCTGGTCGGCGGGCATCTTCCATTTCATGATCCATGCCTTTTTCAAGGCGCTGCTTTTCCTCTGTGCCGGGGCCATTATTCTGGCATTGCACCACGAGCAGGACATGCGCAAAATGGGCGGCCTGCGCCACAAAATGCCTGTCGTGTTCTGGACTTTCCTGATTGGGGCGGCCTCGCTGGCGGCACTGCCTATTATCACCGCCGGTTTCTACAGCAAAGACCAGATCCTGTGGTATGCGCTGGCGGGGGAGAACGGCAATATCTGGCTCTACGCGGCCGGACTTGCTGGCGCATTTCTCACATCGATTTATACCTTCCGGATGGTGTTCCTCACGTTTTATGGCGAAAGTAAAACGCACCTGGAGCACCCGCCGGGCAGGCGCATCACCATACCGCTCATCATACTGGCTGTGCTGTCGCTGGTGGGTGGCTTTATCGAGTTGCCGCATAATTTCGGGCACGTCGTGCTGTTCTCCGACCTGCTGGCCCCGGTGCTGCCCGGCATCTCGGCTAGCGAGGTGCTGGCGGCAAACGAGTGGCTGTTCCAGTTGCTGGCGGCGGTAGTTTCGTTGGGCGGCGTGTTTGTGGCATACCTCTTCTATATCAAAAGCCCGCACCTGCTGCACAGCCTCGAGCGCTCCCCTGCCGCTATGCGCCTCCACCGTTTCTGGTTTTCGGGCTGGGGATTCGATGCGCTGTACGATAACCTGCTCGTGCGGCCCTATGTGTTTTTCTCCAACCTCAACAAGCGCGACATCATCGACAGCTTTTATACCGGCCTTGCCCGCATGGCCGAGGGCTTCCATGTGATATTCTCCCAGACCCAAAGCGGGATGCTGCGCAACTACGTGATGGGCATTGTGGTGGGCGCGATCATGATACTAACCATAAGTCTACTGCTATGATACTGCTCTGGATGATCGTGCTCCTGATGGCTGGCGGATTGCTGGCGTGGCTCTCTAAGAAGTGGCACCCCGTGCTGCCCCGCTGGATCGCGCTCTTCGCCCTCCTTACCGATTTGGCGCTTGCCGTATGGATCTGGCTCAGCACGCCAGCCGCCACGCTGGGTACTTCGCCCTGGCTCATCCGCCTCGAAATCCCCTGGATTCCGCAGTGGGGCGTGGGCTTCTCGATGGCACTGGACGGGTTGAGTCTGCTGATGCTGATGCTCACGTTCTTCCTGGGGATACTGGCTGTGCTGATTTCCTGGCGCGAGATTACCACCAAAACGGGCTTCTTCCACTTCAATCTGCTGTGGGTGCTGGCCGGTATCACGGGCGTGTTCCTCACCATGGACCTGTTCCTGTTTTACTTTTTCTGGGAGGTGATGCTTATCCCGATGTACTTCCTGATCGGGGTATGGGGGCACGCCAACCGCAATTACGCCGCCTATAAATTCTTCATCTTCACGCAGGCATCCGGGCTGCTCATGTTGCTGTCCATACTCGGTTTATACTTCATCCATGGTAGCCAGACGGGCACGTATACCTTCAACTATTTTGAGTTGCTGAACACGCCGCTGGCCCCGCTGGCGGCACGCCTGCTGATGTTTGGCTTCCTGGCTGCCTTCTTGGTCAAGTTGCCCGTGGTACCGTTCCATTCCTGGCTGCCCGACGCGCACTCCGAAGCGCCCACCGCAGGCAGCGTGATTCTGGCCGGGCTGCTGCTGAAGACCGGGGCCTATGGCCTGCTGCGTTTCGTGCTGCCTCTCTTCCCGACGGCTGCAGTGGAGTTTGCGCCCTGGGCGATGCTGCTCGGGGTAGTTGGCATTATCTACGGCGCGATTCTGGCTTTCTCCCAAACCGACCTGAAACGGCTGGTGGCCTATACCAGTGTGAGCCACATGGGCTTCGTGATTCTGGGCGTGTTTGCCTTTAACGAGTGGGCGCTGCAGGGCGTGGTGATGCAGATGATTGCCCACGGCCTCAGCACGGGCGCGCTCTTCATCATCGCCGGTTTTCTTTACGAGCGCCTCCATACCCGCGACATCCGGCAGATGGGTGGCTTCTGGGCAAAGGCACCGAAAATGGGCGTGATCGCGCTGGTCTTCGTCATGGCCTCGCTCGGACTACCCGGCCTGGGCAACTTCATCGCCGAGTTCCTGACGCTGGTGGGCTCCTGGCAGGCCAACAACTGGCTCACGGTGTTTGCCACCACCGGCCTGGTACTTGCCACGGTATACTCGCTGCGCATCATGCAAAAGGTGTTCTACGAGTCCGCCCCCACCGATCGCCCGTTCCCGGACTTGAATACCCGCGAGATGTTGATTGCCGTTCCGATGGTTGTCATGATTCTCTGGCTCGGTTTATACCCACAGCCGGTTCTGGATACCGCCCGCCCCGCCTTGATAAAGCAACTGGAAGCCTATACGCCGCTGCCAGAACAGCAGATAGAGGTTGCCTTAAATGTGATTCCAGTTGATAGTAATTTCACCAAAGCGATGGTATGGCCATCCACAAGTAATAGCCAAAAGTCCCCCTTGGGGATAGGGGCCCTCGACAAAGAAGGGGGCAGGGGGATGAAAGGCCGGCAGGAAAACATGAAAGCCTATCCTCAAAATACTTACCCTCAAAATACATTGCTCACTGATGTAAACATCCCCCTTACCCCCTTCAAAGGGGGACTTAAAACTTCAAAGGGGGACTTAAAAATGATTAGGAAAATAAAGCCCCGACCATGACCCAGAATGATTTTTTACACCTGATGCCACTGCTCATCCTCACTTTTGCGGCACTCATCATCATGCTGGTGATCGCGGCGTGGCGCAACCACAAAATCATATATGCCATCACGGCCATCTCGTTTGTGGCGGCTTTCCTGTCGTTGTATGAGTTGCAGGACGTGCAGGCGTATGCCATCGCGCCCCTGTTTGTGATCGATGGGTTTGCGGTGTTTTACATTGGCCTGATCCTGCTTGCCTCGCTGCTCATCAGCATGCTTTCTTATGCCTATTTCGAGCAGCGCGAAGAGCAGAAGGAGGAGTATTACATCCTGCTTATCCTGTCGTCGCTCGGCGCCTGTACGCTCGTCATCAGCACGCACTTTGCCTCGCTGTTTTTGGGTCTGGAGGTGTTGAGCGTAGCCCTGTATACCCTGATCGCCTACCTCCGCTCCCGGGAGCGCTCCGACGAGGCCGGGATCAAGTACCTCATTCTGGCCGCTTTCTCCTCTGCTTTCCTCCTCTTTGGCATGGCCCTGGTTTACTTCAGCACCGGCACCATGACCTTTAGCGGTATCGCCGCTGCCATGGCTGGTTTTCAGGAGTTGCCGCTGTTGCTGCTCACCGGGTTCGGACTGATGATCATCGGCATCGGGTTTAAACTGAGCGTAGTGCCCTTCCATATGTGGACACCCGATGTGTATGAAGGCGCGCCAGCCCCCGTTTCGGCATTCATCGCCACCGTATCCAAAGGCGGCGTGCTGGGGCTGCTGATCCGTTTCTTTATGGAGGTGGATGGTTTCCGATATCCTGTCCTGATGCTGATCTTCACGATCGTGGCCATCGCCTCGATGTTTGCCGGCAACCTGCTGGCGCTGATGCAGCAAAACGTGAAGCGCATTCTGGCCTACTCCTCCATCTCGCACCTGGGTTACCTGCTGGTGGCTTTCCTGGCTGGCAACCAGATGGGCGTGGAGGCGGTCACTTTTTACCTTGTGGCCTATTTTATCACCACGGTGGGAGCCTTCGGGGTTGTGGCGATGCTGTCTGACAAAGAGCGCGACGCCGAGCTGATGGACGATTACCGCGGCCTGCTCTGGCGCCGCCCCTGGACGGCGACAGTCTTCACGGCCATGCTGCTCTCGCTGGCGGGCATTCCACTGACGGCGGGTTTTGTAGGCAAGTTTTATATCCTGGCGGCGGGCGTGAACACGCAGCTCTGGCTACTGGTGGTCATGCTCGTCCTGAACAGTGTAATCGGTTTATACTACTACATTAAGATCATCGCGGTAATGTTTCAGCAGACCGAGGCCGGGCAGGAGCCACTCCAGAAACTGCGCCCGTCTATTCTGTTTGCCAGCGTGGGCACGCTCTCTCTACTCGTGCTGCTGTTGGTGGGCATCGGCGTTTACCCTACGGCGCTTGTCTCGCTCATCAGCAGCATGCTCGAAACCTTCCATCCCGTGGCCCTGCGATAACCCTGCACACACTACCAGCCAGGCAAGCTTAATCTTCCAACGCCTCCGGCCCTGAGCGGCTATTTCATACCCTGCCCTGATGTGCTGCGCCCGGTATAGATAGCTCGGTTGCCGGGATGGCGCTACCCTAAAAAAGGCCTCCCTGCCCCGGCTGTGAAGTAACAGCTAGGGCAGGGAGGCCTTGTAATCAACACAAGTTACAGTTGGCTTTCCTTAGAAAACGCCGGCGTCGGCTGTCTCCATCTGGCGCTTCAGGTCTTCAAACTCGCTGGCGTCATAGTCTTCCATTTCCAGCAGCAGGTTCGCCACCAGGGCGGTCCAGCCGGTTTGGTGGGAGGCGCCCAGCCCCTGGCCGGTATCCCCGTGGAAGAACTCATAGAAGTGGTGATGGCTCCGGAAGTGCTCATCTTCGGCATATTGGGCATGGTCGGGGTGGTATTGGTACTTGCCGTTCTCATCCCGCTCAAAAATGCGCAGCAGTCGCTTGGTCAGCTCATTCGCAATCTCTTTCAAGTTCAGCTTGTTGTCCGTTCCTGTCGGGAAATCGAACCTGTAGTCATCTCCGAAATACTTGTGGTACTTGCGCAGCGACTGGATGATCAGGTAATTCAGCGGCAGCCAGATAGGGCCTCTCCAGTTGGAGTTGCCGCCAAACATAGGGCTGGAGCTTTCGCCAGGCTCATACTGGATGGTATGGTGGCTGCCGTTGTGCCCAAACTGGAACGGGTTCTCCTCATGAAACTTAGACAGGGAGCGTATACCGAAGTCCGACAAAAACTCCTTCTCGTCCAGCATGCGCCGCAGCAGGTGGTCGAGGCGGAAGCCGCGCATGATCGAGAACAGGTAGTTGCCGTCCTTGCTCTTCTCTTCGATATCCGAAATAAGCTGGCCCATTTCAGGGCGGGTGCGGATAATGCTGACGGCCCGTATCTTAAACTCAAGCATCCGGTCAAACAGGCTGCTGTCAATCACCTCTACGGCCATCAGCGGGATGATCCCTACCAGCGAACGTACACGCAGCCGCTCGCTTGTGCCGTTTTCATACTGCACTGCGTCGTAGTAAAAGTTATCCTGATCGTCCCAGAGCGAGATATCTGTTTTACCGATGTGGTGCATGGCCTTGCCGATGTTGAGGAAGTGGCGGAAGAATTTAGCCGCCGATTCCTCGTAGGACCTGTTTTGTTGCGCCAGCTCCAGCGACATGCGCAGCATGTTCAGCGAATACATGGCCATCCAGCTAGTGGCATCGGCCTGTTGCATTTTCTTGATGCCGGTCGGCAAATGGCTCCTGTCGAAAACGCCGATGTTGTCCAGGCCAAGGAAGCCTCCCTCAAATAGGTCAGTGCCGTTCGCGTCTTTCTGGTTCACCCACCAGGTAAAGTTCATTAGCAGCTTCTGGAAAGCACGCTCCAAAAAGTCATAGTCAGGGATGCCAGTCTTCTTTTTGTCTGCCTCATACACTTGCCATACCCCCCAGGCATGCACCGGCGGGTTCACGTCGCTGAAGTTCCACTCATACGCCGGGATCTGGCCGTTGGGGTGCATGTAATACTCCCGTAGCATCAGCTGCATCTGGTGCTTGGCAAAGTCCGGGTCTACGTGCACCAGCGTGGTGGCATGGAAGGCAAGATCCCAGGCGGCGAACCACGGGTACTCCCATTTGTCGGGCATCGAGATGATGTGGCGGCAGGTCAGGTGCTGCCAATCCAAGTTGCGTTTCAGGTTGCGGTCCGGCGACTGCTCATGCGACTCCCCGAAGTGCCATTTATACATGTCGAGGTAGTAGAACTGCTTGGTCCAGATCATACCGGCAAAGGCATTGCGGGCCAAACCGGCGTGCTCCTTGGTCAGCTTTGCCGGCAGCAGATTTTTGTAGTAATCGTCTGTATCAGATTTCCGCAGATCAAATACGCTGTCATACCCCATCCAGGGGTCTTGCAGCTTCTTGTTGCTCAGGCGCACTCTAAAGGTCGCATGGCCTCCTGCCGGAATCTCCTCCTGCATCCAGATGGCGGCCTTGGTGCCTACTTTGTCCGGGTTCACGGTGTCTTGCCTGTGCAGCACATGGTTGTTGATGCCGTCCTTCACATAAGGGAAATCGTTTTCCCGGTGATGGATGCGCTGGTTGTTGGTTTCGTTTTCGCAGAAAAGCTGCTCCCCTCCCTGATGGTACATGTAAAAGCGCCCGTTACGGTCAGAGCTCGTCCGGATGCAATCGTCGGAGGGGGCTGACATGTTGGGCCGGGTATAGCGCGAGTTGTGCTTCCAGTAGTTGCGGAACCACAGGTGCGGCAAAACGTGGATGGTGGATGCCTCCGGACCGCGGTTATACACCGTGATCTTCATCAGGATGTCATTGGAGTCGGCTTTGGCGCACTCGATGTAGATGTCAAAATAACGGTTTTCGTGAAAGGCGGCTGTGTCCAGAATCTCAAACTCCGGCTGATGGCGTCCCCGGCGGTTCTTCTCCACCAGCTCCTGATACGGAAACTCCCCCTGCGGATATTTGTACAGGAACTTGGTATAGGAGTGCGTGGGCGAAGCGTCGAGGTGATAGTAGAGCTCCTTCACATCCTCGCCGTGGTTGCCTTGCCCGTTGGTGAGCCCGAAAAGCCGCTCTTTCAGGATCGTGTCTTTCCCGTTCCAGAAGGCCGGGGCAAGGCAAAGAATCTGCTGGTAGTCGCAGAAGCCGGCAATGCCCTCGTCGCCCCAGCGGTAGGCGTTGCTTTGGGCCAAGTCGTGCGAGATATACCGCCAGGCTTCTCCGTCCGGGCTATAGTCTTCCCGCACGGTTCCCCACTGGCGGTCCGACATGTAGGTGCCCCATTTCTTCCAGGTTCTGTTACTCGTAGAGAGCGCCAGGCGCTCCTCCTCTGTTGTATATCTATGCATACGCGTAAACTCAATCGTGTCACGCTGGCAAATAGCCGGCGCGTGTTAAAAAAATAAGTGTCTATCGTGGTGCGACCATGTGTGTAGAAGCAGCTAATAGTAGATTTAGGAGCACGTTAAATTTCTCAAAGGTAACATGTCAACCGGTACTGGTGCTATTTTTAAAGGAGTAAATATTTGCTCAGGTCCATACCCAAATCTAAACGTATCCACTTGTTTTGCAAAGCCTTAAAGCCGGGCTTTAACTTAGGATTTCCAGACAACTTATCCTCAGATAAATACTATAAAAAACACAATAGCAGATAACACCTTAAAATACTCCAATCTATTATGACTTTATTAGCCACGCAAGAAATTAACTAACATTTTAATAAAAATTTATTTAAATCACAATCATCTACTCCCTAAAATTACAAACATAGCTTAATTGGCGTATTTACACTTACAATTCCCTGATACCAAAATATTTATATTATAACCCCTCTACGAGTAAAACGTTCAAAACAGATTTCCTTTTATAGCAAAAGCCTCGCTGCACCTCCCTCGCAGGCATTTTTTATTGTTCTTATGAGCAACGGGGGTATAGCACAAACAGGCTGGCCCTGCCGCATGGTGCGGCAGGGCCAGCCTGTTTGTGTATGGAGAAGATGGGGTTGTCAGTCCGATGTAACGGAACGCACGATGCGTCCCTCGGCGTCGCTGGCTTTGGCGAAAAGCGCTTGCCCCTGCACCTTGAAGGCAAGCGTGGTAAAGCTCAGCATAATTTCCTGCTCGATAAACGCACAATGGCCATACCGTGACACTGGTATCTGTGTGAAGTAGTGGCTTTTCCCCTGATATATGGTTTTCGCATGGTATATCGGCATGTTCCAGAACAGGACGATGGGGTCTTTGGTAGTATGAGCGCTCACCAATGGCCTGGCCAGGTCACCGCTGGTTTCATAGTTCTCGCGTATGGTCCGGAGCGCGGCTTTGTCTCCGGAAAAACGCTGCACACGCAGGTTCAGCCGAAGGTCTTCCCGGAAGTTGCCCGTACCAAAGTATACCTGCTTTGTGTTGTCGAATGGCTGCCCTCCAAGCACGCGCTGCGCGTTCTCGGTGTACAGCACGTCATAGGTCAGCACCCCGATTACCGTTTCGGCAATGGTGGCAGGATTGTCTGGGTCGAATGGCGCCAGGGCTGTTTTCAGAAGCTTGATAGTGGCATTGGGGTTCTGGTTGATGGCCTGCAGCACCAGCGGCACATACTTGCTCTCCCAGTTTTGCTGTAGCTCCAACGGGATGTGGATGGCATTGCCTGGCAGCACCCCCGGAAAGTAATAATCGAAGAGCACTCGGAAGTTGCCATAATAATTCACCTGCCCCTGAAAATACCCGCACGGGCCGCACAAAGACAAGCCGCCGTCAAACAGTGCCGGATAGCGCTCCAAAGCGAGCGTGGTAATGATGCCTCCCTGCGAGCCGCCCGTCAGGTAAGTGTGTTTCGGTTCGCCATACTGCGCTATAAACTTTGCGCGCAACGCAAGCATGTTGTCAATGCCGGTGAGGATAGCAATGCCGTTTCGGTCGAAACTAGTGGTGGCAAAGGCAAACCCGATACTGGTGAAGAGCGGCATATAGGCCGTCACCTCGTCCGGTAAACTCAGGGGCAGAAACGCGGGCACATAGCCGTGCGCGTACAGTATTAACTCGCCGTTCCAGAGGGCAGGTACGCAGATCTGGATGATTTCCCCAGAAGGCAACACCTCCTCGCTACAGGTGACTTGCGCAGTCGCCCCATCCACCGTCGTCACCGTCTTGACGCTGGTGAGGACACCTTTGTTTTCAGCCGCTTCCTTTCCGCTGCCGGGCGCTGGCCCCATATCTGGCGTGCTATCGCACCGCGAGAACAAGAGCAGCATACACAGCAGGCATGTATTGGCACTAAGTGATTTCAGAAGCCTCCGTTTTATACCCCACCTGCGGGCCAGAGTTACCCAAAGCGTTGCCGTAGCGCCGGACACGCCAGTAGCAAATGACAAATTGTAGCGCGTTTCCATAGGCGTTAATCTTTTGAAATGATAAATTATGTAAGCCGAATCGGTAATGGCAGGAAGTATGAAGCAGCAGATAGGGCAAGCAAAAAGCCGCAAAGGAATTTGTAGGTGAGGACAGGTAATTTATGCTTTATACGCTAATGAATATTATTAATCAAATTTAAAATTAGTTTTTTTAGGTATAAGTATTTTTATATGCCTTTTCCGTCTCTGTTTAGAGGCCCCATACCTACTGGGTCAACATGTAGCTTCCAGCGATTATCAGGCTTATTTATACCCCCTTGAGGAAGAGATTTGCCTGGAACGCCATACTTTCTCCGCTGGGAGGCGCTTGTGGCCTTAACCTGTTTTTTAGTTGAAGAAGAATAGATGAAGCGGCAGTGGAAGGGGGTTATAGGTATGGAGGGAAATAGGGGTATAACTGCTCTACCAAAAGCAAAAACCTGCACTGACAAGATCGCGTCAGTGCAGGTTTTGGATATACCAGCCGCTTGGAGGGCCGGATAATTGCGTTACAAAAGCTTATAGTTTTTTCAGGCCTTTCAGGTCCGACTTGCTGCCTTCTCTGATGCTGACGGCAACACCGCCACCGGGAGCCAAACGCTGCTTCAGCACGCTTTTAGACGTCACGATCACCTTGCGGATCTCGTAGCTCTGCGGCTTCTTGTTCCAGCTGGCGTCTTTACCATCTGCGTAGATGGTAGCAAGGTACTGCTCACCCTTCGGCAGGTAATCGAACGAGATGGTGGCCGTACGGGCATTCTCGTCCGTCACGCCGCCCACATACCATTCGTTCTTGCCTTTCGCCTTGCGGGCAATCGTCACGTAGTCGCCTGGCTCTGCCTCCAGCACCCAGGTATCATCCCAATCCACGGCCACATCCTTGATAAACTGGAACGCGTCCGGGAAGCGGTTGTAGTTCTCTGGCAGGTCGGCGGCCATTTGCAGCGGGCTATACATGGTCACGTAGTAGGCCAGTTGCTTTACCAGCGTCGTGTTCACGCGCTGGTTGCCAGTGCCGTAGTAAGACAGGTCGGTCTGGAAGATTCCCGGCGTGTAGTCCATCGGGCCACCCATCAGGCGCGTGAACGGCAGGATGGTGGTATGCTCGGGGGCCAGGCCGCCCATCGCCTCAAACTCGGTGCCGCGGGCAGACTCCTGCGCAAACCAGTTCGGGTAAGTGCGGTGCAGGCCCGTTGGGCGCACGGCCTCGTGGCTGTTGATCATGATCTTGTACTTGGCGGCGGTTTCGGCCACGTGGATGTAATGGTTTACCATCCACTGCCCGTCGTGGTGCTCGCCGCGCGGGATAATCTTGCCCACATAGCCGGTCTTCACGGCGTTGTAGCCATTGTCCACCATAAACTGGAAGGCACGGTCGAGGTGGCGCTCGTAGTTGGTGGCGGCACCGGATGTTTCGTGGTGCATGATGAGCTTCACGCCCTTGGAAGCGGCATACTGGTTCAGCTGCTTCACGTTAAAGTCAGGGTATGGCGTCACGAAGTCGAACACTTCCTCTTTCCAGTTGCCGAACCAGTCCTCCCAGCCCACGTTCCAGCCTTCCACCAACACGCCGTCAAAGCCATTGGCTGCGGCAAAGTCGATGTGCTTCTTCACGTTTTCATTCGTGGCGCCGTGGCGTCCGCTTGGTGTCAGCTTCGTGAAATCCTGGTCCAGCTTCACGTTGGTTTCGGTGCCGTAGGCCCAGGTGCTCTTGCCTGCCACAAAGTACTCCCACCACACGCCAATGTACTTCATCGGCTTGATCCAGGACACATCCTCGTAGGCAGTCGGCTCGTTCAGGTTCAGGATGAGTTTGGAGGCCAGGATGTCGGTGGCTTTGTCGCTCACCACAATCGTGCGCCAGGGGGTATGCGCGTCGGTCTGCAGGTAGGCTTTGTTTCCCACGGCGTCCGGCACCAGGTGCGCGCTCATCTTATATGTTTTCGGGTCTACGTTCAGCTGCATGGCCGGGTAGTTCTCCAGCGCCGCCTCATGTATGTTAATATACAGCCCGTCGGAGGACTTCATCATCGATGGCGTCTGCACCGCCAGGGTCTTGATCGGGGTCTGGGCGTGCACATCAATGGTGGCCTTTTCCACTAACTGCGGTATCTCCGAGATTTTGGAGGTGGTATAGGCATACTCGTTCGTGTCGTAGTCGCCCGGAATCCAGAAAATCTTATGGTCTCCGGCCAGGTTGAACTCGGTGTGTTCGTCCTGCACAACAAAGTACTTCAGCTCCTGCTGCTTCGGGAACTCATAGCGGAAGCCCAGGCCGTCGTTAAACAGCCGGAAGCGGATACGGATCAGGCGGTCTTTCTGCTCTTTCTGGGTCAGGGTAACCAGCAACTCGTTGTAGTTGTTGCGGATGGTTTTCTGCTCGCCCCACACCGGGTCCCAGGTGTCGTTCACGGAGTTTTGCTTCGAATCTGAGATAGTGAATCCCTCCAGAAAAGAAGGAACATCCTTTGTCTCCACGCCCAGCTTACTTGCCTTGATCACGGGCTTCTTCTTGTAAGTCAGTTGGTAGGAAGGGGTTCCGTTGTCCGTCAGCTCAAACGTAAGCGTCAGGTTTTTGTCTGGGGAGGTGATGACCTGCGCATACAGCAACGGGGCGAAGCCGAAGAAGCAAAGGAACAAAAGCAGCCGCTTGCCAGGGCCGGAGAGATGGGGTACTCGTTTTTTTTCTGGTTGCATGTAAGGTAGCGTTATTTGATAGACTTGGTGCAAGGTGCCTGCAACAAGCAAGCCATACTTTTATAAAATTTTTGTAAAAGTACACTTTTTTGGCCGCATTTGCCATTGCCCTGGCAAACCCAAAGAACAGGCTGTCATGGCATGTCGTAACTGGCGCCATGCGGCTCAGCCTATACTCGGGACAGGTCAGGTCAGGTGCTTAATGAGAATGGGAGTTAAGCAGGTCCTCTACCTGGAGTGCATCCGTGATGAAAATCCTGCTCAAGTGCTCCTGATACCGCTGCAGGTCTTTTTGAATGTCTGCGTTCTTCTCTACATCATGGAAATGAATCCCCTCCAAAGGCTCCATGCCGGTAAAGGTGTTCATCCGGTGAAAACCAAACAAAGGGCCGTCATCCACGCTGCGCTCGTTAAAGAACTCCCCCGGCAAGGTAAACGCGGTTGCCGGAGCGTTCCAGGAGGAGGTGACCATATAGCTTTTGCCCTGTAGCATGCCGCCCGTCCCATAGTTGATGTCGGGGTTTGCCGAAGAGCGGCCATCGCTTCGGTATATACCTTTCTGGTGCCCCTCGGTAAAAACCACATCAATGTATTTTTTGAGCCCGTGGGGCACCTGGAACCACCATATGGGGGTATGGTAGATCACAACGTCCGCCCATACATACTGCTCCACTTCCCGCCCGGGGTCATAGTCCTCGTTGATGTCTGTTGACCTGACCTCGAAGCCGGGACGGCTGCGGAAGAAGCTCACCGTGGCATCGAGGAGCGTCTTGTTGAACTGACCACCTGAGTGACCGAAAACCTGTCCGCCGTTGATAACAAATATTTTTTGCTTGTCCATTTTGATTACGTTTTGATTAACGGATACAAAATTACGGTGCTGCCTGCTACTATTAAAATAAGATAAATCATACCTTTGTATCATAATTATAATAGCTAGATTATGGTGAATCTGGAGTGGTTCAGGACTTTTAAGGCGATATATGAAACCGGCACCCTGACTGGGGCCGCGGAAGCCTTGTATATATCTCAGCCAGGCGTGAGCCTGCACCTGAGTTCGCTGGAAGCGCATGTGGGGCATAAGCTGTTTGACCGCACCTCCCGGAAAATGGTGTCCACAGAAAGGGGAAAGGTGCTGTACAATTATATACAGGAGGCACTCTGCAAGCTGGAAGAGGCAGAGCAGCATTTTCATAAAACCACAGAGAAGGAAAAACCGACCATCAGCATCGGCATGTGCTTTGAAACCTTCCAGTTCACTCTGGAGGCCTACCTGCCCACACTAGCCTTCAACGTTATCATCAAATTCGGCGAGTACCCGCAGATGCTGAGCGACCTGGAGAACGGCATTCTGGACCTGATCATCACGCCACAGAAAGGGGATTACAAGGGGGTGGTCTACAAGCCCTTCTTCAAAGAGAGGATTGTGGTGGTGGGTGGAGCGAAAACCCCAACGGATGAACTGGACCAGCTTTTAAAAGATAAAGACCTGGATGCTATTCAACACTGGCTGAAGCAGCAAACCTGGTATGGCACAGCCGGGGACATGGAGCACCTGAGGCGTTTCTGGCACCTGAACTTTGGGAAGCGGCCTGATTTCAAGCCGAACTACATCGTTCCTAACATGAGCTCCATCATCCGTTGCCTGAGCGCTGGACAAGGGCTCGCCGTAATCCCGGACTTCCTGTCCAAAAAAGAGCTGGCCGCCGGAAACATCAAAATCATCTGGGAAGGGTATAGCAGGATCGAGAACACCCTCTATTTCGGCACCCGAAAGAAAACCATGTATGCCGAGCAGATCGCCCAAATTGAAGAAATCTTCCTGAAAGAGATGGTATAACGATAGCTAAGCCTTAGCATAACCCGAGGCATAGCGTGCACCCGTTAACAATAAACCAGTATACGTTACAGACCGCTTACTCCAAATCCTTCACGCACCTGAAGCCGGTATGGCTGATGCCGGAGTCCTTGCTCGAGCGCATGCGCCTGGATACCCTGTAGCCACTGCAGTAACTTTCGTTGCAGAGATAAGAGCCGCCCCGGATCACAAATTTCTCGTTGTAAGGCTCCGTGGGGTCATACGACTGTCTGGGCCCGGTAGGGTCTTCTGAAATGCCGTTCACCGCGGCCTGGGCATAGGCATCCACGTGGTACTTGTCCTTGCACCACTCCCATACATTGCCCGCCATGTCGTAGAGTCCATACCCGTTGGGGGGGTATGACTTTACCGGGGCGGTGCCCTCATACCCGTCTTTTGCGTAGTTTTTGAACGGGAACATCCCCTGCCAGAAGTTGGCCTCGCCGTTTGCATCCTCTATCGGCTTGTTGCCCCAGGGGTATTTCGGGTCTTCCAGCCCGCCCATGGAGGCCCACTCCCACTCCGACTCGGTCGGCAGCCGCTTCCCGGCCCACGCGGCGTAAGCCAGGGCATCGTCGTAAGCCACGTGCACCACCGGGTGATCCATGCGGTCTTCGATGGAGCTTCCGGGCCCTTCCGGATGTTTCCAGCTCGCCCCAATGGTCCACTTCCACCATTTGGAGTAATCCCGCAGGTCTACGGGGCCAGCGGTTTGCTGGAAAACAAGCGAGCCGGCCTTCAACACGGAGTCATCCGGTTTGGGCGTGCCTGGCGGCACCTGGGTTTTCATCTCTTCCCAGTCGATGTCTTTCTCCGCGATGGTGACATACCCCGTCGCGTCCACAAACTCAGCAAACTGCGCGTTCGTCACCTCCGTCTGGTCCATGTAAAACCCCGACACCGTCACGTTGTGCCGTGGCAGCTCGTCTTTGTCGGCCTGTTCCGACTTGCCTCCCATCACAAAAGTGCCCCCCGGAATCAGGGACATGGCAGCAGGCGCGTCTGTGGAGCTGACGGCACTTTCGGTGGCATTGGCTGCGGAACTGGATTTTTCGTCGGTTTGCTGGCAGCCCGCCAAAGACAGGATTGCCAGCGCCACGCAGGCGCCCAACTTATAGGATATTGTGTGTGCTCTTTGCATCTTTCTTACTTGTTGTTTTCACGCGCAAGTCTCTCGGAGCGCATGCTGAATATATATCTATCTGGAGGCGAATACAATCACGCACTCAAATTTAACTCATTTAACCGAGAATTTGCAGCAAAACGCTTGCCGTCTCGCCCTGGCTAGAGAGCTCTGGAAGCCCTGTAGCCATATAGGCTGATGGCGACAAAGCATATGGCTGGCAGGAGAAACGAAAACTTTACGGCGGGCATGGCCAGCACCGTGCCCAGGTCGATAATTGCCCCTTGCAGCGGCGGCATCAGCGCCCCTCCCACAATCGCCATCACCAGGCCTGCCGCGCCCAGCTTCGCGTCCTCGTCATCCAGCCCGTTCAGGGCCATCCCGTAAATAGTCGGGAACATCAGCGACATGAACGCCGACACGCCAACGAGACAGTATAAACCGGTGATGCCCGGCAAGAAAACAGCCCCCAGGGATAAAACCAAGCCGCCGAAAGCAAAGTACATCAGCAGCACGCCCGGCCGGACATACTTCAGAAGGAACGTGGAGACGAAGCGGCTGCACAGGAAAATAACCATCGCGATGATGTTATAGTTCTGTGCCTCGGCCTTTGCCATACCCAGGTTTTCGGCATACTGGATGATAAAGGTCCAGCACATGATCTGTGCCCCCACATAAAACGCCTGCGCCAGCACCCCCTCGCGGTAATGCCGGATTTTAATCAGCCTTCTGAAAGAGGCCATGGCGCTGGAAGAAGCGGAGGTGGGTTCCTTTCGCTTCGGCATTCTGTAAAAGCCGATGATGGCCATCATCACCACCACCATCAGGCCGAGCATCAGGTAGGGGTTCCGGATCACCATCAGGTCGGAGGTGCGGACGGCGGCCTTCTCCACAGCATCGAGGGTGGTATAGATGAGCTCGCCCTGGCTGTTTACCCTATCCGATTGCAGGCGCGAGAGGATGAACTGCTGCGCCACAAACATCCCCATCAACGACCCGATCGGATTGAATGCCTGCGCCAGGTTCAGCCGCCTGGTGGCCGTTTTCTCCGAACCCATAGACAGGATGTATGGGTTGGCGGTGGTTTCCAGAAAGGCCAGCCCAAAGGTCAGGATATAGAGCGAGGCCAGGAAAAACCCGAACATCTCGTATTTGGCAGCGGGATAAAAAAGCATCGCGCCAGTTGCGTACAGCCCCAGGCCCAGCAGTATCCCCGATTTGTAGGAATACTTCCGGATGAACAGGGCAGCCGGAATGGCCATGGTGAAATACCCGCCGTAAAAAGCCAGCTGAATCAGCGACGCCTTGAAATTGCTGATCTCCAGCACCGTCTGGAAGGCGGCAACCATGGGGTTGGTGATGTCGTTGGCAAAGCCCCAGAGCGCAAAAAGCGATGTGACGATGACAAAAGGAACCAGGTACTTACTGCCCACCACCGCCTCGCGGCCTGGCTGCTCTTCCGCCCTGTATACATCAGCCACGGGTGCCGCCGGGCCTGTTATCGGATCATTGGTATTTTCCATATCGCTTCGTTTAGACTTCAATCATGGCCTTAATCACTTTATGCTCTGGCTTGAGCCAGTCCGGGAAGGAGTTCACCACCTCAGCAAATGGCGCCCTGTGCGTAATCCAGGGCATCGTGTCGATTTCCCCAGCCTCAATCAGCTTGATGATCTCTTCAAAATCAGCGCTGAGGGCATTGCGGCTTGCCAGCAGGGTTAGCTCTTTCTTATGAAACAGGGGGTCGTTAAAGCTCACGTCTCCCTGAAAAAGGCCGATGAACACCAGCTTCCCGCCATGGTCCGGGTACTGGAACGCGTTGTGCATGGACTGTGCGTTTCCGGTCGCGTCGAATACCACGGTAGGCAGGTGGCCGTCAAACGCCTCCCTGAGCTTCTGCTCCACGTCTCCGCCCGTGGGGTTGATGGTACCGTCAACGCCCATCGTCTCCTGGCAAAACTGCAACCTGGACTCGTTCATGTCCATCACCACCACTTTACCGCCTTTCACCTTCGCAAACTGAATGGTGGCCAGGCCGATTGGCCCCGATCCGATGACCAGGACGGTGTCCTCTTTCTTCACCTCGGCGCGGTTCACGGCATGGCAGCCGATCCCGAGGGTTTCCACCAGGGCCAGCTGGTCGTAGGAAAGCTTGCCGGAAGGGTGCAGAAACTTCGCGGGCAGGGTGATGTACTCCCGCATCCCACCGTCTTCGTGCACCCCGAACACTGAGATTTTCTCGGCGCAGTTCGTTTTCCCGCGTTGCACGGCATAGTCGTCGGAGGTATAGAAGTAGGGTTCCACAGCGCATCTGTCGCCGGGCTTCACATGGGTCACCGCGCTGCCTACCTTCACCACTTCCACGCCCAGCTCATGCCCCAGAATCCGGGGGTAGGAGAAAAAGGGCTGTTTGCCGTTAAAGGCGTGCATGTCGGTTCCGCACACCCCGATGCGGTGTACCTTCAGCAGCGCTTCGTCGGCTGCAACGTCTTCCTGCAGCGCTGTTTCCTGCAGCTGCAATTGCCCGGGTTTCGTTAAAATGATCGTCTTCATAAATTTAGCTTTGGGGTTATAAGGCTCTGTCCAGATGCACATAGCCGCCATCTACAAATAAAAACTGGCCCGTGGTGTGCGACGAGAGCCCAGAGAGCAGAAACAGCACCATGTTGGAGATTTCCTCGGGCCTCGTCATCCGGTTCTCCAGCGGGATTTTATCGGCGATGGACTTCAGTTTCTCCTCGGAATTTGGCAGGGTTTGCAGCCAGGTGTCGTAGGCGGGGGTATGGCACTCGGCAATAACCAACGCGTTTACGCGCACCTGGCTGCTGAGCAGCTCAACGGCCCACTCCCGGGTAAGCCCCAACACGCCTCCTTTCGCCGCCGCATAGCCAGAGGTGCCCCCCTGCCCGGTCATCGCCACCTTGGAGCCGATATTGACGATGCTGCCTTTAGATGCTTTCAGCAGCGGAACGGCGTATTTCGCCAGCAAAAAGTAGCTGACCAGGTTCAGCTTCAGCGAATCCATAAATGCCTCGTACGAAGCGTCGAGGCTGACGCCGTCGTTCACGCCCACGTTGTTCACCAGACCGTCAATCCGCCCGTATTTCCGGATGATCTTCTCCATTGATGCCTGGCACTGGTCGGGGTTGGTGAGGTCGGTTTGCAGGAACGACGCGTCTATACCCTGCTTTTGCAGCTCCTCCTCCATACCATACCCGCGCGCATTTCTGTCCACGATGGCCGGGATGCCGCCTTCTTTCGCGATTTCGCGCACAATCGTCTCGCCGATACTCCCCGGAATCCCGGCTCCCCCGGAAACCAAGATTACTTTATCTTTCAGATTTAAGTCCATGTAAGCTTTGGTTTATGTTGTAAAAGGCACATGCGTTGCCGCCCAGTATCTTGGCTGCGGAAAAGTTCTTTTGCCCGATTTTCTCCTCCACCAGATGCATCACGTCACTGTAGCTGTCGGCGGCCAGCAGGCACACCGGCCAGTCAGACCCCACCATCAGCCGGTCTTCCCCGAACGCGTCCAGCACCACGTCCAGAAACGGGTCAAAATCACTTTTCTCCCACTGGTGCCAGGCGGCCTCGGTTACCATGCCCGACAGTTTGCAGGACACATTCGCGTTCCTGGCCAGCTCCTGCAGCAGTGCTTTCCAGGTCTCGATCTGCTGGTTTTTTATGTCAGGCTTGGCGATGTGGTCGAGCACGAAAGGCTGCTCCGGAAACTGCCTTACAAGCTGGATGGCGGCCGGCAGCTGCCGGGGGAAAACCAACAGGTCGTAGGTCAGGTTATAGGCCGAGAGGCGGGCGATGCCCTCCGTGAATCGCTCCAGCAGCATAAAGGAATCATCCGGCTCGTCCTGCACTACATGCCGCACACCCTTAAACTTCGGGAAGGCGGCATACTGCCTTAGCTGGCTGTCCAGTTCCGCGCTCCGCAGGTCAACCCAGCCCACTACTCCTTTTATAAAGTCATTTTCGGCGGCTAACCCAAGCAGGAAATTGTTCTCCTCCAAACTTTGCCGCGCCTGCACGGCAATGCACCCCGCATACCCGGCAGCCTGCAGCTCCGGGGCCAGGTCCTGCGGCAGGAAATCCCTTCGGATGGTCCTCATTTCATCTGAGATCCAGGGAAAGTCCTGCGGGTCGTATACCCAAAAGTGCTGGTGAGAATCAAGTAACATAGCGGTTTTGCTAAAATTCACGATCTGATAAAAGCAAGTAAGCAGGAAATACCCAATGGTTCAAGGCAAACGGTTGTGCATGCTGTTGCTGCTGAAAATCAGACAGATGGACCTTTCAGTAAATTGAAAATCTTTGAGCAAAAATCCTAACCTTCTGGTAGGGGAGTCTAGAACACAGCATTGCTGCGCAGTTCTTCGGCCAAGGTGATGCTGGTATACCCTGCTGGTGGCCTTGCAGGAACTTGGAGTTGGTGAGGGGGTATGGCACGGCAGCGAAACCATACCATACGCTGTCTGCCCCGGGCGGCGCGATTGCATACCCGGGAAACATGGCATATCCCCCTAAACGAAATTACGCCATACCTCTGTTTCTTCTGGACGTGCGCCTCTGGGGCGAGCATTCAAAAGAAACAGGGGTATGGCGTAGCTTATCAATTGTGGCGATATTTTCGCCTCTTCTTCAGGCTTATTTCAAATTCGCGGACTCTTTCGCCATAAACTCCTGCACTTTGTCCACCATGTCGCGGGAGCCGATGATTAGTGGGGTGCGCTGGTGCATATCGGTTGGGGTCTTGTCGAGGATGCGCCCGGAGCCGTCGGAGGCCTTGCCGCCCGCCTGCTCCACAATCATGGCCAATGCGTTGCACTCATATACCAGGCGCAGCTTGCCGTCCGGGTAGTCAGACGTAACCGGGTAGATGTATACCCCGCCCTTGAGCAGGTTGCGGTGGAAGTCGGCTACCAGCGAGCCGATGTAGCGGCCGGTGTAACGCTGCGCCTTGCAGTGGCGGACATACGCTTGCACCCCTTCCGGGAAGCTGTCGATATTGCCCTCGTTGCAGGAGTATATACTTCCCTGCCTCGGGGTACTGATGAGCGGATGCGAAAGGAAAAACTCGCCCAGTGAGGGCTCATACGTAAAGCCGTTCACGCCGCAGCCGGTGGTATACACCAGCATGGTGGAGGAACCATAGATGATATAGCCTGCGGCCACCTGCTTCGCGCCTTTCTGCAGGCAGTCAGCCAGCGTGCCGTCGTCGCCAGCCTCAGACACTCGCCTGTACACGGAGAAGATCGTGCCGATGGCCACGTTCACGTCCACATTAGAGGAGCCGTCCAGCGGGTCGATGGCCACGATGTACTTGCCCTTGGTATTGCCCGTCTGGATCAGGTGCTTATCCTCGGCCGAGATAACGGTGCATACCTCGCCGCCGTTGCGCAGCGCCCGGATAAAGCGGATGTTGGCGATCATGTCGAGCTTCTGCTGCTCCTCGCCTCTAACGGTCTGGTGCGCATACGTGCCAGGCACGCCCAGCAGGCCTGCCCGGTTAATTTCCCGGTTCACGATCTTGGTGGCCAGAGCGATGTCGCGGAGCAACTGCGACAGCTCGCCGGTGGCATACGCGAACTCTTCCTGTTTTCTCATGATGAACCTGTCCAGCGTCGTGCCTACAGGTAGGGCTAATTGATCATCCATGTTGTTAAAAGTGTCTTCTTTTTTTGAAAAGGATAATTTGTGGCCGGACGCCTGCAAAAGCTGCGAAAATCAGCTTTGCCCTAAATGATGGGTTTTTTTTGCCTGTCGCTCCGGCTCTTACAGGTAAATGTAAGCACTCTGGGTTAGCTATCCCACAGTCTTTCTGAATTTTATTTGCCCCGGCCATACCCGGTATCCAATCCTGTGCACCTGGATTTCCTGGCAGGCACCTTCGTGCAAACAACCCTAGCCCGTATCTGGAAGTGCCTGCTGGCCAAGGCATATATAAAACCGACATCAAACGGATTTTGCGCAGTTCGGCTTGCTCATCCGGAAGGAGCAATTAATAATAATTTACCCTCCCAAATAAGGAATATCACTAACCTAAAAGGAAAGACTATACGTGATGAGCAATTGATATGGGAATCATACCTGATTTACAAAAATGTCAGTCCAGGAATGTCTCTGTAGCCATGGCTATGTTTTTCCACTTCGCTTTCTCCTGCTTCGTCGGGCGCTGAGGCGTTGGCCTAATGTAAACTTGGGAATATCAGGCTTTTACTCTTTCAGGATATACCACTCTACCTCTGTCAGCTGCTTTCTCCTTCCCATGTCATCGGGAGCGTAGTTTCTGGCCAGATAATCTAAAATCGGCTTTTCGTTTTCCCCCAAATCCCAGAGGCCCTGCGTCTGCTGCATCCAGCGGATTGTAGAGAGCCAGCCTTCGCGCGTGGCGCGCTTGTTCTTTACCAGATTCAGGGAGTGGCAGCTGATGCAGTTGTTGCGCACCAACACATACCCCTCATCGGCAATCAGGCCGGTGGGTACGTGGATGCCATCCACCACGTCACTGTCTGGAGGGGGAAGGGCCGCAGCTTCTACCGAGTCCGCCAGGGCAGCCGGATCAGATTGCGCTGTTGCCTGTCGGTTTTCCTCCTGTTTCCCCTGGCAACTAACTTCAGACAGCAGGAGCAAACAGAGCAAAGCTTGCAGCAGCCACTTTGCGCAGCCACGGCTTCTCGTAGCAAAAGCGGCCGCTGCCAAAATCACCTGGTCTCTTGATTGTTTTTTCAAATCAGCTATAATTTTTAAACTTCCGGATTCGGAATTGTTGTGTCAGCGGATGTTCAGGCTGCTTTTTAAGCAATTTGAATGGCAATCCGGTGACAGGCATTATTCAGGTAGCCACCGGGGTTCCAGGCGGGCACCACCATGGGCTGTGAGGCCCCTGCTGTGTCTGTGGCCCGCGCCCATACCTCAAAATAGCCGGTTGACGGGAATTTCACCTGTGTTTTCCAGTGTTGCCAGGCCAACCTGTTTACGGGTTTCTCCAGTTCACATTTCTGCCAGGTTGCCCCAAAGTCGGTAGAGACGTGTATTTCCTTTACCTCCAGGTCTCCGGCCCAGGCATGGCCGCGCACCTGCAGCGTTTTTTTGCCCTTCACTATGGCCCCGGTTTTAGGGTAGGTGATCAGCGACCGAACCGGCATAGATTCAATGATGCGCATGTCTTTGTCGTCCGGGGCAGGTGCTCCCGGCGGGATGGGGCGTGCGGGCACCATGTAGCTGCCCTTGTTCATTTTTGGACCGTCGTGCACCTTGTTCCGCACCACAATGCGGTCTACCCATTTGCCACTCGCCGAGGCAGGCCACCCTCCAAACACCACGCGCAGCGGGTAGCCGTGCATCTCCGGGATCGCTTTGCCGTTGATCGCCCAGGCGATCAACGATTCATCCTCCAAAGCTTTTTTAATCGGGACGCCCCGGGATATGGGCACTTTGGACGTGTCGCCGCTCAGGTGGACGTCTTTGCCATAATAGGCCACATAAACAGCGTCTGGTTTGATACCAGCAGCTTCCAAAACATCTTTCACCCGTACCCCTGTCCATTCGCTGCAGTATACAGCGCCGTTTCCCCACTGGTTGCCTTTGCCCGGCGGGCTAAACTCCGCCCGGCCGTTTCCGCCGCACTCCAGTTGCAGTTGGTATGTATAGTGCTTGAACTTAGACTGAAGCTCTGCCAGGGTGAACACTTTCTTGGTGCGCGCCGACTCCCCCTCGATGGTCAGGGTCCAGGAGGCGGCATCTACCTTGCCGGGCGGCAGGCCGTTGTTCCGGATGAAGACCCTGTCTGTGGGCGTCACCCGATCGTCCAGAAGGTGAGGCGGGGTTTCCACGTTCCACGGGCGGTCACTCAGCACAACCAGGTCAGGGTGCTTGCCCTGCATGCTGAAAGCCGCAGGCTTCAGTGAGCCCGATTGGGCCGCAGCCTGCAGCGACTTCAGATTTACTGCACTGCCGCCGAGGGCAAGGGCCAGCGTGCCCAGCAAGCCTTTGGCTAAAAATGTGCGCCTTCCTGTTGCGTCAGGAGTATGATCCGCTTTATCTTGATTGGGCGGTGTCTGTTGCATTCGGTACTCCATGGTATGGCTGACTCAAAATTAATATCCCTCTACGAAATCGCATGCTTTTATCAGATTAGCGCAACGTGTTTACTGGCTCACCGCCCACAGGGAATTTCCCTTTGCCGAAAAGTCTCACTTTTGCCTGTTTCCCAATACACAGACAATTGCCCGCAACAGCATTTCGGCTGCTTCTCTGTGTTCCAGAACAGGTATACCAGGCGCAGTAGCGCTGAACTGATTTTGCACATGATTCTACACGCCAAACTACACAAAATGCTGCAGCAATAAAAAACTAAGTAACGTTGTTTGAGTGATGGTATCGATATGGATTCTGGCAATCAGACACCCTCATGTCGCCTGCCAGGTTTTGTCCTGTTAGAAATCCAGCTTCCAGGCAACCACCTGCACGGGCTGCGGCGGCACGTTGGCCTGCCCTTCGCCATCCACCTGCTCCACGCGCTGCACAAACAGGTTCAGGATGCCTTTCTCTTTCCAGAGCTCGGTGTCGTAGCTGGGCTCCCACGCGCCCAAAGATTCCTGCGTGAGGTCCCGGATAGTCCAGGCGGGGTCAGAGAGTTTGCCGATCACCAGCGCGGAGGCCTTGTTGCCCCTTTCCTCATCCCGGAACAGCAGCAGGATGGAGGTGTCGTCGCCGGCGTTTTTCACCAGCACCTGCGGCCGCGCAATCGGGATGCGCTTGGTACCCTGCCCGCTCAAACTAAAGGGCGTTGTGCGGAAATCCAGCTCGCGTGTGTTCCACGTGTCGCCGTTGTGGTATACCAGGTGGTATTGCGGAATATCCGAATCTGCCTCGCGCCAGTACGTGGCGATAAAGGGATTCCCCTCAGCATCGGCCCCCATGGAGGTCTGGTTGATGAGCTCGCTGTTTTGTGGGATGCGCTGCGCGATTTCGGCTGCGGCCTCTGTGATGGGCAAGGTATAGGGCTCGCCTGTGGTTCGCTCCCAGGTTAGCCCCCCGTCGGAGGAGCGGGCGTAGCTCAGGTCGTGGTTGCTGGCCACATCCGGGCTCTCCCGCCATACCCACGACACATGGATGGTTCCTTTCCCGTCAATGTGGGCCTGCCAGTAAGCATTGCGCTTGCCCTCGCCACTGATCAGGTTGCTGTGCAATTGCGTCCATTGCCGGGTGTGGGTGTCGAAGCTGTTGATCACCAGGTTTCCCTGGCCGGAGCCACCGTCGCGGTAAAAGAAAAGCAGGTTGCCGTTTTTCAATCTGTAAAACTCCGGGTACGAGACCACGCCTTCGTGCTGGCCTGTCATCGGCATCTTTTCTGACAGCAGCAACGAGCCGGGCGTGAGGCTGCGGGCATAGTTCAGCTTGTTGTTGTGGTGATCCCAGGAAAGGTGCAGGTAGCCCTCGCCATCCACCATGATGCTGATGGCGTTGTGCGCATCCGAGGCGTTGCCGGTAAACTCCGTTCTTTGTATTTGCCAGGTGTCGCTGCCGCTCTTGCGTTTGGCCAGCACCACGTGGCGGTCGGCATCATACCAGGCGGCATACTGAGAACCCTTGTGCGTCACGAGCGAGTTTTTCCGGAAGACCACCGTATTCACCGAGTTGTTGGCCCAGCCGTCGGCGATGGTTGTGATGGTGGGCTGCGACAGGCGCGGGCTCGTACAGGAGGTTACGCTGAAGCATAAAAGCAGCAAGGCACACAGCAGCGTTGATACCTGTTGGCGTATCGTGTCTATCATGGGAAAATTAGTCATCAATCTGAGGCATTTCAGGGCAAGGCAGAGCTAAAAAACGTTACCATACCCTTTTGGCAGCACGCTTTAAGAACAGCTGTTGCTGACGTTCGGCTTGTTATCTGTGTAGAGGCGTGTTTCGCTACCTTTGGACGGACGAGGCTGGAAATTTGCAATATTTTTCTAACCGACCCTGACGACCCGCCTGTTTCACCCAGGACACGTGTTATGTTCCGCTATCTGCGGTATAAATTGGGTTCGCAAAAAACGCATAACTGGTTCATGATGATGTATTTATACCGTGGCCTCGTTTGTCAAAATTCTTTCACTTTGTTCCGGCACGCTACTGCACGGGGCCCGGTTTCAGGGCAACAAAGGATCAGGATGCTGCCGCGGCTCCGGCTTAGTGCAGGTGCAGCGCGTGGTCTGCCGGAAAATCCTGCCCGGCCCAGGCTTTCACGGCCGTCCAGGGGGCTGGCGGCGCCGACCAGAACGTGTCTGTTTCGGGGAGGCCGAGCGGCAGGAAAACAGCGGCGCAGAGGTATAAACTTCCGGTGGTGATATAAAAATCGGCGGCATCCGGCTGATAGCCATACAACCCGATCTGCAACCAGCCATCCTTGGTGAAAGTGGACGGCGCATCCAGTGTCTTGTGTAGCACGGCAGTCAGCGCGCTGCGTACCTGCGCAGGTTTTAAGGACTCCGGCAACTGCTGCCGGGCGGCCATGTCGGCGAGGTGGTGAAAGGCCCCGCCCCGGTAGGCGATGGACCGGCCAAGCACAGGGTATGATCCGTCGGTGTTGATCAGGCGCTCCTGTATCTCGGCGTAGCGCTTGCTGATCTGACCGAACGTGGGGGAATAGCTCTTGTAGCGGTTATTCTGCTTTCCGGCCACGTCCAGCATCACGGCCAGATAAGGCTGGATCACATAGCTGTTGTAGTAGTCCAGCGCGAAGTTGTTCCCATCCGAGTACATGCCATCGCCCGCATACCAGTGCTCCGAGAACTCCCGGATGCCAAACTCTACCCGCACAGGGTCATAGTCCAGGCCGTAGTTGGCAAAGAACGCCTCGATCATACCGGAGAACAGGATCCAGTTGCTGTATACCGGCACGGTGCTCCGGGTGGTTAAAAAAGCCGTAACCACCTGCTCCTGCACCTGCTTGTCGAGGTGCTCCCACAGCCAGGGCGACTTGATCAGGCCCAGAGCCAGAAACGAGGCGTCTACCAGCGGCTGTCCGCCGTCCCAGCGCATATAGTCTTTGGCAGCGGGGTTCACGGCGTTGGCCACCGCTTTCAGGGCCCACTGGCGGTACTGGTCGCGCAGGGCCACTTCCTCCTTCGAGCCGCCTTCCAGATTCAGCCAGGGTCCGATGCCGCTCATCACGCGGCCAAAAGCCTCCAGATAAGCCACCTGCGTCCGCGATTCTTTGTTATCGATCCGGTCTGAGAGGGCTACTGGCATTTTCTCCTTCAGCTGATCTGCCGCCAGGTTTTCCAGCACAGGCCGCGCCACTTTGTCCATGTGCTGCAGCCATACCTCCCGGTCGGATTTCGTGGTTTGCTTTTTTCGCTGCGCCGATGCCGGGTGGAGCATTATACTTTGCAGGCAGAGAAAGAGCATCAGACAGTATGTTCGGGTGGCTGGGGTTAGCCGTGGTCTATATTTCCTTATCATCGTATGGTTATTGTGTTGCGCTTAAAACTCAAGCTAAACAAAAAATCTCCAAAGCGCATCCTTTAGAGACACGCTTTGGAGAAATGGGTATACCGTATTTTTTCAGAATTTTCACGGTCTTCACCTGGGTGGCGTTGATGGTGCAAAGCAAAAGAGGCAGCCTCTTTCAGGATTATATATAGTCTTATTTCATCAACCGCACTTCGTATATACCGCCTGCCACGGAGCCTTTGTGCGCGACGAACTTCACCTGCAGCATCTTGCTTTTTTTGGCAAGCAGGCTTTCTGGCAAGGTATAATCCTCCTCAAAAAACTGGTCCCCGTGGGAGCCGTCCAATGTCACGGTTTTGAGCAGGGTGCCGTTCACCAGGATGTCAAACGTGCGGTCTTTGTCGAGGCCAAAGTATGTGACGCGCAACTTCCGTGCTTCTTGACTGGCATCCCTCAGGTCGTAGCTGAACCAGCCGCTGGCATGCCGCCAGTGGCGGTCGCGGTATACCCCAGATTCGGTTTTGTCGCCTTTGTAGTTGTGGTCCGACTCCGGTTGCTGCTCGCCGGGGGCCACCTGGTCCACGGTCATGCTTTCCAGCGCCATTCTGGCGGCCTCTCTCTCATGCAACGCCGCCTTGCGGGCCTCCATCTCCTCGGGGCTCGCCACCGGCCAGTACAGCATGTAGCGGGCGTCGTGTACCTGGAAGAAGGGCACCAGTTCTACGTTTTTATACCTGTCGGATGCGATGAGGCTGGAGGCGGTAAAGGTAAGCGGCTTGCCTGCCACCGGCTTTATACCCGCTGCCAGGTCTTGTTTGTCTGTAACCAGCACCGGCGCTTCCTCCACAGGGTACAGGGGGCCGTTGGCAATATGCCCCATACGGCTTCCATCGGCAACCAAACCCTGCAGATCGGTGGTGTCGGTGACGGCGGCCAGCACAATGGGGCCATGCACAAACGACACCCACCGCGAGTTATCGGGCAGGTACTCAGCCTTCGTCTCCATTGGCAGCGACACGGTTACCACATCGCCTGAGCGCCACTTCCGCTCCACGGTTACGTAGGCCGCTGCGTTGTCCTGCGCCTTCACCTCCTTATTGTTCACGCGCACTGCCATACCTCCCGGCTTTACCCAGGCGGGGCGGCGGATGGAGAGGGCGAACTTTTGCGGTTTCTTCAGCTTCAGCAGCAGCTTTGTGGCTTCCTCAAACGGAAACCGCGTCTGCTGGGTCACCTCGAGCCCCTGCGCCTCCCAGTTCAGGGTGGAGGGGATGAACAGGTTCACGAACAGGTTTTGGTCCTGATGGGCGTATATGAGCTCGCCATACTTGCCGTGGTTCTCCAGCCCCGAGCCCACACAGCACCAGAAGCCCTCCTCCGGCTGCGAGTATACCCGGTAATGCCGTGGCCGCATCGGTGTGAAGTACACGAAGCCGCCCCGCGTGGGGTGCTGCGACGAGAGAATATGGTTGTAGAGGCCGCGCTCGTAGTAGTCGAGGTAGTCGGTGGAGGCGCTGGAGAGGTATAACTGTTTCGACAGCTTCAGCATATTGTAGGTGTTGCAGGTCTCCGGCCCCTCCTTCGACTCGACCATCGACGAGAAGTTATCCGCCGGATGGAAATGCTCCCGCACGCTGTTGCCCCCGATAGATACCGTGCGGTTGTTCACCACCGTGCCCCAGAAGAAGTCCGCCGCCGCTGCCCACGCGGGGTCGCCGGCCACCTCGGCCACCCGCTTGTAGCCGATCACCTTCGGGATTTGCGTGTTGGCGTGCATGCCGTTCAGCACGTCTTTTTCGGCCAGCAGCGGGTCCAGCACCGAGCGGTGCGAGAAGCGGCGTGCCAGCTCCAGGTACTTCTGGTCGCCGGTGATGGCGGCCACGTCGGCAAACACCTCGTTCATACCCCCGTGCTCGCTGCGCAGCATGTCCTGCATCTGCGCGTCCGTCAGGTTGTGGGTGAGCCTGATGCTCCAGTCCGACAGCTTTACGAGCATGTCCTTGGCCTTTTCGTTGCCGGCTATCAGGTAGGCATCGCGCAGCCCGGCGTACAATTTGTGGATGTTATACCAGGGCACCCATTTGCCGTTGAGCGAGAACGACTCCGCCTGCACGTTGCCGTTGGCAATTTCCTGCCACATGGCCTCGCCCCCCGGCACGCCCCCGATGTATCCGTTTCCGTTTTTCTGCTGGCATCGCTCCAACTGATCGACCATATAGGTGAGTCGCTGCTGCAGTTCCGTGTTCCCCGTGGCGGCATACATCAGCGAGAGGGCCGTGAGGTAGTGCCCGCCAATATGCCCGTCCAGCCCGGTGTTTTCCCAGTTGCCGTAGTTTTTGGCATTGGGCTGCAAACCCGCCTCCTGCAGGTAGGGAGCCAGCAGCCTGTCCGGGTCCAGGGCCAGGATGTATTTCATATCCGTCTGCTGCGCCTGCCGGAAAGGGCTCTCCAGCAGCTGCACCGACGAAAGCGGGAAGCTTTCCAGGGTATGGTTCTGGGCAAGCCCAAAAAAAGGTGCCAAAGCGCAGCACAGCAGGCTCAGGGTTTTATACAGGAAGTCGGGCTTTTTCATTGATAAACAGGTATAAAATCTGGTGCGCTCTACACAATCACAGTATAGAAAAGCATCAGGTAAAAGATCACACTAGCAATAAGTGTATAATATACACAAAATAAAAGAAAAGCCAAACAGTGCGTTTGGCTCCTCATTGTGTACATGATGAAACATTAATGATCTTTATAAAGATGCTACCTAACATTCGGCATGGTATGGCTCCTGTCAGCCATACATACTTATACAGTATTCCTATTGGTATAAGAGCAGGCAAAGCCTGTCTGAAAAACCCGATGCCAGTCTTTACCCCTCGCCGTGCGGCTTGCCAATGGTAGCCAGAATGCCGCCATCAACATACAGGATCTGGCCGTTCACGAAATCGCTGGCGCGCGAGGCCAGAAACACCGTGGCGCCGCCCAACTCGTCTGGGTCGCCCCATTTGCCAGCCGGCGTCCTGTTGAGGATAAACTCGTTGAAAGCGTTCCCCTCCACGCGCAGGGGCGCGGTCTGGCTGGTGGCAAAGTAACCCGGCCCGATTCCGTTTACCTGAATGTTGAACTTCGCCCACTCCGTAGCCATGTTCTTCGTCAACATTTTCAGGCCTCCTTTGGCAGCTGCATAAGCCCCCACGTTCTGGCGGCCCAGCTCGCTCATCATCGAGCAAACGTTGATGATCTTGCCCTCTCGGCGCTCGATCATACCCCGCACCACGGCCTGCGACACAATAAAGGGGGAGGTCAGGTCCACATCGATGACCTGCTGCCAGTCTGCCAGCTCCATGTCTACCAGCGGGGTGCGCTTGATGATGCCGGCGTTGTTGACCAGGATATCCACCGGGCCGATCTCCTGAGTGATGGTTGCCACCTCGGCCCGCACCTGCTGCTGGTCTGTCACGTCGCACATAAAGCCGTGGGCTTTGATGCCCTCTGCCTCGTAATATTTCACGGCTTGGTCCAGTTTCTCGCGGGAGGAGTTGCCGTTGACCACCACCGTGGCCCCGGCTTGCCCCAATGCCTTGGCCATGGCCATACCCAACCCGTGCGTGCCGCCGGTTACCCAGGCGATTTTTCCTGTGAGATCAAATTGCTGTAATATCATATTCTGCTTTTGTCTGATGCCTATCTTAAGTCTGTTACTTTGCAGCCGTCCATGTCGCTGTAGTCCAGGTTTTCGCCGGCCATACCCCAGATAAAGGTATAGTTGGTGGTACCTGCGCCGGAATGGATAGACCAGGGCGGGGAAATCACGGCCTGCTCGTTCTGCATCCAGATATGTCGCGTTTCGGAGGGTGGCCCCATAAAATGGCACACCGACTGCTCCGCTGCCACATCGAAGTAGAGGTATACCTCCATCCGGCGGTCGTGGGTATGGGCTGGCATGGTGTTCCAGACGCTGCCACTCTGGAGCTCCGTCATTCCCATCTGCAGCTGGCAGGTCTCGATCACGCCCGCTACCAGCAGCTTGGTGATGGTGCGCTGGTTCGAGGTTTCCGGACTGCCGAGCTGCACGACTTCGGCCTGCTCACGCGTCACCTTTTTGGCCGGGTATGCGTGGTGCGCAGGTGCCGAGTTGATATAGAACTTGGCTGGATTCTGGGCATCCTCACTCACGAAAACCACTTCTTTTGTGCCGCGCCCGAGGTATAGCGCTTCTTTGTTCTGGAGGGTATGGTATGCGCCATCGGCCTGCACCGTGCCGGTACCGCCGATGTTGATGATGCCCATCTCGCGCCGCTCCAGAAAGTAAGATGCCTTGAGGCTATCCATAGTCTCCAGGGCCACTGGCTCGCCCACCGGCATTGCCCCCCCGGCGATATAGCGGTCATACATCGTATAAGTGAGGCTCACGCGGCCAGGCACAAACACCTCCTCAATCAGGAAATTCTCCCGCAAGGCGGCTGTGTCCATTTGTTTGGTTTCGGCTGCGCTCACGGCGTAGCGGGTGTTGTTTTCGTTGTTCATTGGTTGTTCTGTTAATGATAAAAGACTCCTGCAAACGATTGCATATAGTGTTAAAAAAATACCTTAGAAAGCGTTCGCCAAACGTGGCTATTCAAAACCTGCAAACGTTTGCATACTACAGTCAGAATAAATTTTTCTGTTCCCTACCGTTATGCGTAAGGCTGTTTTGAATAATGCATCATACCTCGTTATGGAAATGCGTTTTTGCCGAAAAGTGCTTCCTTTTAAAGGAAAACTGTTGATTATCTGAAGCTTTGGCTCTTTAAAATTATAAAATGTTTTTTGACACCAAATAATTTTACCGACTTTTTCCAAAAAATTAAACGAGTATACACTCATTTTTCCCTTGGCTGCAGTTACAAAGCACATGGGTGGCAAAAGCATTCTGTTCCTCCGAATGACTCAGTTCTACCCTGTTTTGCTGCTTTATAGTACCACTAGCAGTATTTACACTTTGGCCCCGCTCATCCGGAAGAAGCAAAAAACACCCCACCCCTCTCAAGAAGGAAATTTCACTTAAGTCACTTAAGTATGAATGCGTGTTATGCGTGCTTAGGTGTTGATATCGGTATAAGTGCATTATAATAAAAATCTGAGGGATATCAAAGCCATGCTAACGGATCCTTACAGCAACTCGGGACAAGATCGGTGCATTCTCATCGCCTGTTAAGCGGCTGTCTGTCGTTTCGATCTGTTCTGTTTGGGCTACTGTGCTGACGAGTCCATATCCTCACCGCTTTCGGCAACAGCGCCCACGCCTGCCCTCCTGCTCGACTCACGCGCAATCAACTTTACCGGTGTGTTTAGCGAGATGTAGCGGCCTTGTTGCGTGATTTTGTTCTGAAGCAGGTCCATCATTAACATAGTAGCCTTTTCGCCCATTTCATAAGGGAACTGCTCTACCGACGTGATAGACGGTGTGATGATTTCAGCGCGGGGATCATTGGAGTAGCCTGCCACGAGCAGGTCCTCCGGGATGCGTAGCTGATGCTGCTTGGCAGTCTTTACAACAGCAATGGCGGCCGTGTCGTTGCAGGCAAAAACGGCATCTGGCAATGCAGTCCCAGACAAGATCGCCTCACTGGATTTTAGTGCATTTTCTTTTGTCAGCTCATGAGAGTATACAAGGCTCTGGTCAAACGGCACGGCATATTCTTTCAGCGCGGCCAGATAGCCGTTATACCTGTCCTGGTATATTCTGCATGTCAGGGGCCCGCTGAGCAGGGCGATTCGGCGGCAGCCTTGCTGCAACAGGTGCAGGGTTGCCGCATACCCCCCTGCATAATCATCGCCCAGCACCACATGGGCCGGATAGTTCTGGGGTACCCTGTCATAAAAAACGAGCGGGATATTGCTCTTCGCAAAAATATCGAAGGCCGAAAAATCATTGGTATACAGCGTGGTGGAAACAATTAGCCCAGCTACCCTGGAGGCGTACAGCGCGTTAACCAGCTCCCGCTCCATCTCCGGCGAGTCGTTCGACTGGCAGATCATGAGGTTATAGCCGTATCCGTGCAGCTTGTTCTGGATAGCCGTAGCCACCGTGGACGGGAAGTACTGCGACAACCGTGGGAGGATCAGGCCGATGGTGTTCGATTTGCTGTTGCGCAGGCTTGAGGCCAGGGCATTATGCCGGTAATCATGCTTTTGCACCAGCTCGCGCACCCTAATCTTGGTTTCGTCGCTGATGTGGGGATGATCGCTAAGCGCCCTGGAAACGGTGGAGGCAGACACGCCCAACGCCTGCGCTATATCTTTAATCGTGTACTGCGGCTGTCTGCTCATGCTGTCAACTGTTCGGGGCGGCTAGCCTGGGCCTGTCAGGCTTACCTCATCCAAGGTACGTATTTATGCCGTTATCAAATAGACTCTGCGCATGTGGAAGCGTTTGTGCAGAACAACCCACCCCAGCGCCTTTCAATAGGCTAATTGCACTAATGAAAGGCAGGGCTGGATGCGCTCATCAATTGATAGTGGTATTATAGCTTACTTCTACATAGGCGCAGTTCCTAAGCTTAGAGCATGTTTAAATTTCATTTTTGGAAGCGAAAAATGTTCAGGAAGGGTTCTGACGAGGCGTTTTTTGAGCCGCATAGCAGCGCTATGGGGCAATAAAAAGGTGAAGTCAGGTTCCTTGATGGACGTTTTGTAGCCCAAAAGATGAATTTTAAACATGCTCTTACTCAATAAGCAGGTGCAATGCTATATTGGCCAATTATTAGTTCTGATAAAAGTCAAAGGCCCGGATGTTACAGAATCTGCCTGGCGTGTCCCCTGGTTGTGTGGTCAAAAAGCCCATACTAACCAACGATGTCTCCGTAAGGGTGAATTTCACGTGAAGCTCACCAACAGGTTTTCCTTCAACTACTTTTACATACCCTATAGCAGTAGTTACCAGTTCCACATCAGGCAATGTATTTCCAAGCGCGACAACCAGGTAGGCATTATCATCCTGCGTTAAGTTCGTATTCATTAGATCAGAAATTTCGAAGGTATACGTACCGGGTTCCAACTCAAGGCTCTGGTATACTTTGCCATTTATGATGGCAGGTGCTCCCCAACCTGATTCCAGGTTAAAGATGTTGCCATTCCAATCATCCCAACCCCCATGTCCGCCAGCGTGTATTTTCGCGGCATCGTTGGTTATCCAATCGGCCAGCGTACCCCACCTGTCCTTTCTGGAGGCTGCGATAAAGGGCACTCTGTTGTTTTTAAGCCTTGGGATGAATTTGATCTCATAATTTTTGTAAGCGACTGCAAATGTATCAATGCTGGACTCTTCAGGTTTGAAGATGGTTCTGTACTTGATTTGTGTCGTAGTGCTCAGTCCTTCAAGTCTTGTGCTGGCTTCGGAAATAGGGATGATCATATGCTTTGTCTCCCCATTCAACGCATATTCAAGCTCGGTATACTGAGGTCCGGTAGACAAATCCATGGCCTCCCAATTAATAGTGACGCCATCCGCATCGAAATTAACCAAGGAAACAAGACGGTTGTTTATCTTTCTTCGGTAAGCACTTCCGAAAGAGGTGCCTACCGCGTTTACGGCAACTGAGCGATTTCCGGCACCATCATAATTGTATATCACAAAGCTTTTCACGCCTTCGTCCACAGCAAATGTTTTCTCAAAAATAGCCCCCTTCGACACCTCCTCAGTCTGAAACTCAATAGAATCCTTGTAGTCGTTCCAGTAAATCTTTGTCATCCTGATTTTGGGATCGGCGTTAAACTCTCCCCGGAGCATTACGCGGCCTTTACCTGAAAACACCTCTACCGAGTCCAGCTTACCGGTATAAACGATCTCCCCATCTTTGGTGTATTCTTTAAAGTCGTCCCACTTCGAGCAGGAAAATTGGGTAACAGAGCACAGCAACACGATTACTGCTATGCCTAGCTTATGTATATTAGAAATTATTCTCATGATATGTTGTTTTTAGCCGTTGCTGCTGCACCCGTCGGTTGCCAGGTATAGCAGGAAATGATTTTACCTAGTCGCGTGTATCGCCATACACCGATAACTCATTGATACTTTGGGCTGTACCGCCTGCAAAGTTTTCGAGGCATCTGATTCTGATGTATCTCACTTTCGGCGCGTCCAGGTCCAGTTCCCAGTTAAAACCGGCAGCGCCTCTCTGCCTGTCTTCTGGCGTGTCCTGCCCGTAGGGGGTGCCAGACTGTTTCACCACTTCGTAAGACCCCAGTAATACCCAGCTTTCGTCCAGAGCGCCGCTTAGCGATGGGTTTTCCGAACCATACACCTCAAACTTTTTCATGGTGGTCAGGTAATAGAATTGTTCTGTCGGTACCCATTCCGGGAAAGCACGAATCCAGAGCCGGCTTAGCTTCGATAGTCTACCGGTGTCGAAGGTGATCATGTGGGGATCGCTCCCTCCTGTAAACTGGTTTGTAAAGCTTACCCATGGCCATCCTAAACGCCCATCCCAGGCATATTCCAGACGGGCACCATTGGTTACCTGCGGTGCATCTCCCGGTAAAACCAAAGCCCTGAATGCGGACTTGGGAAGCTCCGCCTCAAACAAAGGTTTTATAGTATGTGTGCTTGTGTCGGTTGAATTCCCCCATTTGTCCTTTACAAACACTTTGAACTCATGGGTTAGCGTGTCCATGCCTCTTATCTTGGAGAGAATGTTTTTTGTGGAGGTAAACACACTTTTCTGGTTGTCTACTTCAAACTCTCTAAAAACATTCTTTTTCATGATGATGATGGAAACGTTGTCTGCATCAGTGTTCGCGGCAGACAAATTATAGCCACCAAAAGCATTCGCAATCTGGAGGCTTTTGAACACCTTCCAGATAGGCGCCTCCAGAGGTTTAACGGTGACGGAAACAGGCTCAGAAGAAACATTGCTCCGGCTAACGGCATAAATCTTTACCTCATGCGCAACGGTATCAGCAAAACCCTCTACCAGGATGCTGTTGCTGTAATAAGAAGAGGTTACTTCGTTTGACTTACCCGAAGCAAGTTCATACACAGCCTTCACGTATAGCAGGTCTTTTACGTCGGGCAGTGAGTAGGTGATTTTCGCTTTGCCTGCCATGTTTTCCACACCTACGTTTGTTACCTTGCCCGGAACGGTCGTATCCGTACCTATGGGCTCTCTAAACTCCAGATCGTCCTCACAGGAAACCATCGCTGTTGTTGCCAGTATTCCCAGACACAGGAACAACGCTGTTTTTATATTTCGTAGATTCATTTTCTTCATCGTAACAGTTTCTTTAATTACCATCCTAAATTCTCCACCAGGTGCGGGTTTCTTCTGATATCCCAGTTGCCGATTGGCCAGAAGTAATCGCGTGGCGTAATGAATTTCTGGCTGAAGACTACCCGCTCATTGTTGTAGGTTTCCACGGTTTTCCCCAAAATATTCATTCCGGTGATGTCTTTGTTCAACTCCTCGGCCGCCAGTTTCCATCTTCTTAAATCCCAGAAGCGGTGGCCTTCGAAGCAGAGCTCAATCAACCGCTCGCGCTGAATAATCTGACGCAACCCGTCTTGAGTGGTATACTTAGCGGGGTTCTTGGAAAAATTGCTCCACGACTCTACCACACCCATCAGGCCGGCTCTGGTTCGTATTTTATCCAGGTATTCGATGGCTAAGGGCGAGCCCCCTTCTACTTCATTTTGCGCTTCGGCATACATCAGGTATAAATCCGCCAGCCTTACTTCTGGCCAGGGATACTGTTTCCAGGTTGGCGCGTTACTGCTTCTGGTAGTCGATTCCCAGTGCACGAGTTTTTTGATGAAGTAACCGGTTTCGCTCCAGTTCGTGAAGTGGCCAAACCCGGCTTTCTCGTTGTTTTTGCTCTTCACAAAAAAGGTGTTGACATCGCTGCCGGTTTCGTTGCCGTCTTTCATGTACCAGATGCCGCCGTCAAAGCCTAAATCAGCATAAAAACGGGGTTCACGGTCAAAATTGAGTCGGGCCGTCGTCTGGTTAGGCTCAATATAGAAGCGTTCTTCTGCACCGCCTTTTCTAAGATCCATGTAGTTGCTATAGTCCAGCGTCTTGTCTTCCTCGATTGGCACACCGTTTTTGGTGTAGAACATTTTAGCTATTTTCAAAGGTGCTGACCATGCTCCCTGCATCTGAAACCGATTGCTGTTGCTGCTTCTCTCCAGTGGGGGCATGCAGAGCGCCTCGTTTACAAAATAAGAGTTAGACAATGCCCATACATGCTCTTTGCCCCATCGGTCTGTTACCGCATTCCGGATATTCAGCTGGGTTTTCGTTTCTTCGCTCAGGTTCAGCACATCGTTCCGATACTCGTACAAGCCGTGTCCGTTTTGCTCGGCGGCCTCTATGGCAGCCTTAGCCGCATCACGGGCCTTTACCCATCTGGTCGGATCGTAAGCGGGATCAAACAACGCCACTCCCTCTTTGTCTCTGAGGTTGGCAAAATCGCTGTTTCCGTTAAACAGGGGGCTGGCTGCATACAACCATAATTTCGCTTTAACGGCCAGTGCAATGGGCTGGGTAACCCTGCCCAACTGGTTGTTTCCGTCAACAATGCGTTGTGGCAGCTTCTCCACAGACTTGTCCAGCAGGTCAGAAATGTAGTTCACACAATCCTTGATGGGCATGCGCTTTGCCGTTGGCTCCTCTTCAAGCTGGGCTTCATCCAGGATCGGAATTGGACCATACATGCGCATCATGTAGAAATGGTAATAGGCTTTCAGAAACTCTACCTCGCCAATCCATCTGGTGCGCTCGTCGAGCGTCAGGTCGGGCACCTTGTCCTCGTCCCGGATGTTCTCCAGGAAAATATTGCAGTGACGGATGCCTACCCATATCCGCAGGTAGTTGGATCTGCCGTCGTTTCCTTTGCGGGCTCCTCCCCATTCATCAAACAGGGGAGCGTCTTTGTTCTGCTGCCCCTGGGCAATCCTGAATGCCGGGTGCCAGTGCACCTGACTCGACTGCGGCAGCCAGATTTCATCGCCAGACATCAGCCCGCCGTTAAACCACCCGTCGCCGTTCTTTGGCAGAAAGGAGTAACAGGTGAACAGATACTTCTCTGCCTCATTGCGCAGTTTAAAGGCATGCTCCATGGTGGCAACATTATCCGGCACTACGTCCAGGTAATCGTTGCAGGAAGTGAAAGACAGCGCCAGTATGATGGCAAGGCAGCTCAATCGCTTCGCTCCGCCTGCGGGTTTATGCATCCGGAGCCGCGTTACGCGCATCACCTTTTTAAGCTGTGCTATTTTTAGGAGTATAGATTCTTTTTTCATGGTATTCTTGAATTACCTGAATTAAAAATTAAAATTAACACCAAGGTTATACACTGACTGAATCGGATAATTCAAGCCGTTACCTCCCATCTCAACATCCCACATTTTGAATTTGCTAAGCACGAAGAGGTTGGTAGCGGAGAAGTATACCCGGGCACCTTGCAGCCCCAGCCTTTCTATGTTGCCCACATTGTAGCCGAAATCAACGTTTTTCAGTCTCAGGAAGTCGCCGTTACGCATCCACCAGGTGGACTGAACATTATTGGAGTTTATTTGCCAAGTGCTCAGGCGGGGCCAGAAAGCATAAGGGTCTCTGTTGTCTTCTGACCAGTGGTCGTCTGCAACAACCTGTAGCAGACCGTTCTGATAACCGCGACTCTGGACAAAGGGCTGAATGGCAGCGGGGTTGATAAAGAAAGTAGAGCGGGCAGACCCCTGGAAGAACACGTTCATGTCAAACTTTTTGTACCGTATATTGGTACCAAAGCCATAGAGAAGCTCAGGTTGCCTTGGGTAGCCGAGCGGCACCATGTCATCGTTGTTGATCACACCGTCACCGTTAATGTCGCGGTACTTGATATCACCGGCCTGCAGTCCGGCATCGCCGAATTGCACCGGCGCGTTTGCCACTTCCTCGTTGTCAATGAACAAACGCTCTGCAATAAATCCCCATTCCTGGCCCAACGAATGCCCTCTTCTGGTTAAATGCATGAGCTCGCTCGGGTAAATCAATTCATCAACCTTAACTGCTTTGCTGGTGGCGAAGGTTAACGTCCCTCTCATCTCGACGCTCAGGTCTCTGGAGACACTCTTGTTATACCGCATTGATAAATCGACCCCCTGAGTTTCGGCCTTGCCATAGTTGGAAAAAAGCGGTGCCATTAAACCGGAGGCATTATCGATGTAGGTAACAGGCTGCAGTATGTTTGACCTGTACTGCTTGAAGGCATCAACGATCAGTTCCAGATCTCCACTGAACAGGTTTAAGTTCAGGTCCATACCCAGGTTTATCTGCCTGGACTGCTCCCAGGATATGTTATCATTAGAATATCTTGAGATGGAAACACCTGGTCTGTAATAGGTTGCGGCTCCATCGTTTCTACCAAATGAAGCGCCATACCCACCATCGTTCAGGTTGACATTAGACATATACAGGAACCGCTGATCTGAATTGCCGATTTGGTCGTTGCCAACAAGGCCGTAGGTTGCTCTCAGCTTCATGTTTGGTATCGCACCTAACAAAGGCTCAAAGAAGCCTTCATTTGAGATGCGATAGCCAATGCCTGCAGAGGGGAAGAATCCATACCGCTTTTTCTGGGCAAAACGCTCCGAACCGTTGTAGCCAAAGTTAAACTCAGCCAAATAGCGATCGTCGTAGCCGTACGTAAACCTACCGGATACACCGTGGTTTCTGTTGGGCAGGGAGCGGATTAAGGTTCCGGCGTTGCTTGCTTCAAAGCTTGATATGTAGGACACCAACAAACCGCCAACCGCGTGTTTCTGGTTAAAGGTCCTGTTGTAATCCAAAGCGCCCTGTAGCCAGAATTGTGATGAAATCGTTTTGTCGATTTCGTTATAGTTGAGGTATTCTGTACCTACCGTTCCGATAGAAGTGGAAGAACCGTCATTAAGCACGCCAATGCTATAGTTTCCATCTTCCGGGTTGATCGTAGCAGAATAAAAAAACGGATTATAATACCTATCGAGGGCAACGAACGATGTTCTCTTCACATAAGTCATCGCACGGGCGCTCAATCCTTCTGTCAGGAAATTCAGATCCTGCTTCAGCTCAAGCTGCGGATTTAAGTTAGAGCTTTTATACGTCTGGTAGCCCTTTACCATTTCGGCGTAAGGGTTCATAAAGAGCGTAGAGGTTTCGACCGCGTCGCCGTCCAGGGTACGAGACGAACCGAAGAGGGGGTGCTCTACATAAGGGAGCTTATCTTTGGGATACACTGCCGGAAACATCACCGGGTTTGCTCGTAAGGCATTATCAAAAGTGGTCTCGCCACCGCTTCTCAGCCTACCCCAAGCATCCCTGGTTCCGATAGGGCCGCTGTAATCATCAAACTGCCCGTAAAACCTGGCAATCAGCCTCGTGGATGGGGTAACATCTAACTCAACATTGGATCGGATGGAGTAGTTGTTCAGCCTGACATTGCTGTTAAAGCTGTTAATCGGATCCACCTTTAGCACTCCGGTATCCCTGTTATAAGTACCTGCTATATAATAGCGGCCTTTGGGTGTACCTCCGCTCAGGTTAAGGTTATACCCCTGATTAATGGTGTATGGCTTTATCAGCTGATCGAGCCAATTATTGTCCGGGAAAAGGAATGGGTCTTCACCAGCGCGCGTGCTATTGATCTTGTTTGGCGAATAGATTGGAATTGCGTTAGGAGAGCGGGCAATGGCAGCCTCGTTTGCCTGCTCCATATAAGTAATGTTGTCTGCTAACTTAAAGTTTTTCGTGTTGGTAGATATTCGGTTCTCTACCCTGAAGTTTAAGCGTACGGGGCCTTCTTTACCGGATTTGGTGTTAATCAATACCACACCGTTTGCGCCTCTGGCCCCATAAATAGAACTGGCGGCGGCATCCTTCAGCACCGAGAAATCGGATATATCGTCGGGCTGCAAGCGGGCCATGTCTGTCTGGGTAGACTCAATACCGTCAATCAGGATAAGCGGGTCGCGCTTTCCGCTACCAAACGTGGATAAACCACGGATATAGAAGGTTGAGTTGTCAGTTCCCATACCTGGCTCGCCGCTTTGCTGGAAGGAGATAACACCGGCCACCTGTCCGGCAATGGCGTTTGTCAGGTTTGCTGATGGCGTTTTAAGATCTCCTACTCTTACTGAAGTGATGGAGCTAACCATACTGGCCTTTCGCTGCTCCCCAAAACCCACCACCACCACTTCTTCAAGCGATTTGGTGTCAGTGGCCAATACGATATTGATCTGACTTTTATTCTGGATAGGCACCTCCTGCGTCAGGAAGCCAATAAAGGAGAAAACAAGTGTACCTGTTCCGTTAGGCACTGACACCAAGAAATCTCCATTCCCATCTGTGATAGCGCCAATCCCTGGGTTTTCTTTGAGTACCACATTTACTCCGGGCAGCGCAGAGCCGTCTTCCTTAGAGACTACATTTCCGCTAACGGTTACCTGGGTTTGTCTGGTGCCTCCTACTTCTCTTTCGGGCTTTCTTGGCACTTCTTTCAGCACAATGGTTTGCGCCCTGCTATTTTCAGCAGCCTTACTGGGAGTGCTGCTTGCATACATGCTACGCTGAGCATATGAAGGAGCAAAGCTTAAACTTAGCCCCATGGCCACCAGTAGCCACTTCTTTTTTTGTAAACTTATTCCCATAATTGCACGTGGTTACTTTTTGACTAATCGTGATTCAAATTTCTTTTCTTAAAACTCCTCAGGCAGAACCGCAGCTTTCACATAAATTTGTTTTTCCCTATCTCCTCCCCCTTTCATCCAACTGTATTTTCTGCCTGCATCAAATCCCTTAACTCCGTATGTCTGTGATCGGCATCAGCCTTTGGCGAAGCTTGTATTGCCAGTACCCTTGCTTTATTTAAGGGTATCGCCTATTGCTACATTTTCGAACTTATCACGCTACAGGTCATCACAAAATAATACCAACACACATAGATACTTAAATCGTATAATCAGAGGGAATATTCTCTAATAATCATAGACAAAACTGCGACTCTTCCTCCTTAATGATAGGGGGGAATTTTCTAAATCAAGGGGGGCATGCTTACACCAATCTGTATTAATCGTGTTTTAAAAGCTTATTTTACCAGTAAACAGGCCTATATCAGACATTTGTTAAGCTTGTGCTTCCGCTTCCAAGTTTTTAATTCAACTACCGCGCAAAATGTCTGCTATAAAGTTTTCATGGCAACTAAATCCACATACCACTTCCTAAATAAATTACAATTATATAGCATCTAATGAAGCCCCTGCATGTATAGGTTATTTATGCAATATTCTATTTAGGTATAGTGTTGCTATGGACGCCCTATAAATGCGCCATAGCTGTAAGTGCCCAGCTATTTTAGGCATACATTGTCCACTACTTGCCAGGTGGCGGAAATTTGAGAAAAGATCTTATTGTGTAATTCTATTTGTAAGGAGAAAAGCACCCTAATTGGCATTGTGTTTTCCTACTGGAATGGCAGGCTTGCACAAGCTCCGATTGATCCGGCCCTTTTTGCCTCCTATTATGACTTTTAGTTGAAAAAGCATTTCTAAACAGTGCCGCGCATAGCTCTTCTACTAATTGAATAAGCCGGGTTTGTTGAAACACGACCTTTCGAAAGACTATACAAAATGCCTTTTAAATCATTTTGTGGTACAGTCCTATTTTTGGAAAGGGGACTGCTTTATATCTATTAAGCGAAAGCTTAGCCAGCGGCCTGCCTTATTTATATCGAGTTATACTTTGCTTTAGTAGAAACATACCACGAAGGACTCTCCGTTGCATAGCCGGACAAGATGAAAACTGCAGCTTTTTGCAGCCCTTCATGTTCACGAGCTGTAATTGACACTTCTTCTTGAGGTTCTATAAGTAGCGCACAGCTAGTATACAATGCCATGTTGCCAATAATACCTAATAGCATCATGAAGCCACTAAAAAGGGCATTTTGTATTTCTTTATCGTTACTTAGCTTTGTCATATCCAAAGTATGAGAAGAGATGTAAGTAATCAATTACATATAAATTCAAAATGTATTTTGAAGCAAGCCTAAAAGCTTGTGAAGCTTGGTCTTGGTGTTTCTTATATCCGCTTTACTCAGGAATAATTCTCCTGTAATTCTCAAAAGGATTGCTTTGATTCTGGTTATCACGCTGCAGGTCAACAGTTAGGCTTTACTGCTGAAACTGCAAATCGTTTCTCAAACATCCGAGCCATGCCGGCGTATCCGCAATGAATTATTCAGGACTAGTATTTTGAGGCGTCTTCTCAAGCTATACTCAGACCTGATAAAACCGCACAGCTTAACAGCATACCCAATACCTTCTGCTAAGTGAGTGACTAATCAAATATAAGTGTATATTTGACAATATAAAACTTTTGAAGAAAAAAATTTACGCTACAGAATAAATTGAATACAATTCTGCGAAGCAACCGAACGCCATACACTTATATATCCCAGGAAATAGCTACAGGTGCCTATTTTGGTAGACCGATTACACATTAATCATCTTGCCTCATCCCGCTTTACAGATACAGCAGGGCAGGTTTCTCCATCAAAATTCAGCATATTTATGCTGCGTTTTAGAATAATTTCATCCGCGGGTAGTAGAGGCACGAAGAACTGAGAGGGTCAGTTTACCTACAACCTTGAAAGGATAAACACGAGCTTATACCCACAGTAACTTCTGTAGACATTCAAAAATTAGAGTACACCTTATACTGTTTCGTCATCAGCCTTGTCTTTTCCTTCGATAACCTGGCCCTTTAGCGTATAGCGCTTATGCAGTGTTTTCCTGTATTTTTTTATAAAGTCCGAGGGGTTTAGTCCAAACAACTTTTTAAATTGCTCTCTAAAATGTTTTATGTCACTAAATCCCGCCTCAAATGCAGCCTCATTTATTCTGTAATCCTTATCAATGAGCAGGCGTGCGACTTTGCGTAACCTGATAAGGCGCATAAAATCGTTTACTGATCTGCCAGAGATTTCTTTCACTTTTATGTAAAGGTTCGACTGGCTCATACCCATCTCCCGAGCAAATGCCTTGACCTTAAAGTTAGGGTCTTCCATGTTTCGCTCAATAATTTCGATGCATGCGGCAAGAAAATCGCTGTGCTCGGCTGAAATCTTCAGCTTATTGGTTTTAAGCGTTACTTCGTTGTAGAAGTAGCGTTGCAGGCTGTCACGGGTTTTCAAGACGCTCTCTACTCTGGCTATGAGCATCTCCTTCTCAAACGGCTTTGTGATATAGGCTACCGCGCCACTCTCTATACCTTTCAGCTTGACTTCAGGCGATGAACTGGCCGCCAATAAGATAATAGGAATGTGATTAAGCGAGGGGTTTTTCTTTATTTTGCTGCACAGCTCCAGGCCGTCCATACCCGGTATCCTAAGGTCGCTGATGATTACATCCGGCACGTGCTCCTGGGCAAGCGCCAGGCCGTCCTCCCCGTTTGCGGCTTCATAGATGGTATAGTTGCTCCTGAAAATCTGCTTCACATACTGCCGTATCTCACCGTTATCCTCTATCAGCAACAGCGAGTCCTTATCCGTCACTAATGCTCCTTTCAATAGATTCTCAGACCTATTTTCAGTTGCTTCGTCTACCACAATCGGGGTATCCCGCAGTTCGTTTAAGATAGCAGATGGTTCCACGTTATCCTCTGCATTACACGCTGCTGGCAGATGCTCTTTGCCCTTCGGCAGCAAAACCCTAAAAATGGTGCCCTTACCAGGTTCGCTTTGGTAGGAAACCTCGCCATTGTGTATCTCGGCAAACTTTTTAACCAGGTATAGCCCAATGCCAAAGCCGCCAGTGTTGGTTTTGCCGGAACCATATACCTGGTAAAATTTATCGAACAGTTTATCTCCGGTCTCAGCAGGAATGCCGCAACCGCTATCCTCTACCGAGAGCATTACCTGCTCCTCCTCCTGCACACGCAAGGCTATTTTTCCGGAAGCGGGGGTAAACTTAAAGGCGTTGGAAAGTAAGTTAAAAAGCAATATTTCCAGTTTCTCACGGTCGCCATAGAGCTCGATCTCTTTGGTTGCACACGCAAACACATATTCTATTTTCTTCGTTTTTGCCTGATGCACAAAACTCCGGTATACCTCTTCGCAGACAGCAGCAATGTTGAGCCGGCCGGCTTTCAGCACATCTTCTCCACTATCCGCCTTCCGGAAAAGTAACACCTGGTTTACCAGGCTCATCAGGCGGTGGGCGTTCCGGTATACCGCAGCCAACTCCTGGATATTAACTCTTTCCTGCTTCCTTTCCAGCAGCTCTTTGATCGGGTTTATGATAAGCGTTAAGCGCGTGCGGAACTCGTGTGACACATTGGTAAAAAAAGAAATCTTTTTCTCGTTGAGCTCCGCTTCTTTATCGGCTTTTACACCGGCAATACTGAGTTCAAATTTCAGGCGGTTATGGTTTGTACGGTAATAATTACAGGCATATAAAAGCCCGGCCACGAGGGCAGCATAAACGCCATACGCCCACCAGGTTCTGTACCAGGGCGGCAGCACCTGAAGATGCACGACCCGCTCCCGCTTGTTCCAGATGCCCGCAGCGTTGGTAGACTTGATTCGTAACGTGTAATTTCCCTCTCTTAAGTTAGAGTAACTGGCGGTGCGGTGCTTGTCGGTGTAGTTCCACGTTTTGTCCCATCCCTCCAGTTTGTAAGCGTATGAAATTTTCTCGGGGGCCGTAAACTCCAGCGCGCCAAAATCAATAGAGATAAACGCTTTGTCGTAGGGCAGAATGACATTATCCGCCAAGTATAAGCTCTGCTCCTCTTGTAGAATATTGTCTGCCGGGGTAACAGGCTTGTTGAATATCCGAATTCCGGTAATCAGCAGATTCGGGAAGGCATGGCTCGACTGTATGCTATCCGGATAAAAAATATTAAATCCTTTGATGCCACCAAACGAAAGCAAGCAAATTATTGATAACAACAATCTCATAATACACGCTAGAGCAACCGCTGGCGAACATGCAATTTCAGTAGGTAGTTTACAATAGATGCCAGAATAACTGTTAATATTACACTTTTTAAATTAATATCATAACGCTGTGTAAAATTTAACAATGTCATTCTCTTTTTTGCACTGTTGGGGAGAGAACAATAACCTCCTGCCAGCTTTTAAAAAGCTATTACAGCCTAAGGTATGAAGTGTAAGGCTGCTTTATTTCCGTCCGTTTTGGTTGGCAAAGAAGTTATTAGTCGCAATTTTATAATATTCCTCTGCTCATACCGGATTTTATACTTCTCCATCAGGCTGCTATCGTTCGTGCCAGCATACTTTTCCCTTATATTTTCTTCCGCTTCACCGCTTTCAACCGATAGAGTCCGGCGCCATGCTGGTTCAGTTCCGGCGCAAACTCACCGCTAAACTCTCCCAGGTCTTTGCCGCTCCAGAGGTCTTTCACGTTGGCGGCATCAAAGCCCAACTCCTTCAGCTGCACCACTACTTTGGCGGAGGCAGGCGGCTTTGGGCCTGCAGGCTCTTCGGTGAACACCATAAATTTCACTGTGGCACCCACATTTTGCTCTGCTCCGGCTTTATCCAGGGCAGCAAATGCTTTGAAGCGGTTATACCCTTCGGGCAGTGTGTACTCTAACACAGAGCTCGAGTGGGTCCCGATGCCATCGGTGTACTGTTTGCCATTTACCGCCAGCGGACCACCGGCCACGCCTTTGTTTACCTGCGCTTTCCCCCAGCCAGCCTTTGCCTTGTCCCACTTCAGGGAGGTTAGCTGCAGCGAGTCCTTGCCATTGTAAAGGGTCGGCCTGATCCAGTTGGCATGGTCCCATTCAATCCCGTCGCCTGCGTCTGTTACAACCAGGTAAAGCTTTTTCGCTCCGGTTATGTCCACGCTTACAGCTTGTCCGCCACCTTTTGTATCTCTGCTGATGATGGCGCTTTTCCACACCGCTTTGTTTTCCTGCGCTTCTACCTGGTCGGCTATATTAAACAGGGCAAGGTACTTATCTCCGGTTTTGGGGTCGTCGGCAACCCAGGCCACCTGCTCTTCGGTGCGGAAAAGCTCTTTGTTGTTGGTGCTGGAGTTAAGCACCTGCAGCACCTCTTTATTGGTAAGGAGCGCGTTGGTAAACGCGTCGTTGCTGGGCAGGTCGCCGCCAAACATCAGCGGCGACTTGAAAATGGTCCATAGGGTCATGAGGGTATACTGCTCGTCCTTGGTAAAAGCGGTCATGCGGTCATCGCCGCGCTCGCCGCGGATGCTCAGGCGGCCCATTGGCAGCATGTCGCCGTCGGGCCATGCGCCCGGCATGCGGTATTCGTTCCAGCGGGCAAACACGTCGAAGTGCTCTTTCAGCTGCAGCCAGCTATCCCAGAAATCGCCTACGGTACGCCACATGTTGGCATGCTGCTGCACGTGTGCGGCCTTGTTAATGGGTGTTTCGCCGGGTGAGGTGCTGAGCAGAATTTTGCGGCCGGTGCGGTCAATTGCTTTGCGGATCATTTCTATCTCTCCTTCAAAATAGATGGGAGAGGAGAGGTCGTCTATCTTTATAAAGTCAAGGCCCCAGTCGGCATATAATTCGAAGAGAGAGTTGTAGTAGGCCTGTGCTCCTTCTTTATCTGGCAGAATGGTATACATGTCGCGGAGCCAGCGGCACTGGTCATCCGGCGAATAGATATCCTGCGCGCGGGCGCTGCTGCCTTTTATCGGCATTTTCTGCTCAACGGCCACCACCGGTATACCCCGCATCATGTGAATACCGAATTTCAGGCCTTTGCTGTGAATGTAATCTGCAAGCGGCTTGAAGCCTTTCCCGTTTGCAGCGGAAGGAAAACGGTTCGTCGCCGGAATCAAACGGCCGTACTCATCCATGTTAAACTGCGGGTCGGTTTGGTTGTAGCCGTGAGCCTTGTCGTTACTTACATACCACCGGATGTCCACCACCACATACTCCCAACCCGATGACTTCAGGTGTTTTGCCATATAATCGGCATTGGCTTTAACCTCTTCTTCCGTTACGGTTGGCCCGTAGCTATCCCAGCTGTTCCAACCCATAGACGGTGTGGCTGCCCACTTATGGAATGCCTGCTGCTTCACGTCTTTTTGCGCCATACTTATACCTGCGGTCAGGCTCAGAAGCGCGAGGGATAGCCCAATAACTTTCTTCTTCATATGCTTAGGATAATGGTATGATCTGAAGATGTACCGTAGCAGTGGGTTTAGTGACCAGTACGGAAATGTTTTGTACCTGCCGCGGGGCCTGCACGATGCACGGAGTAAAGCCAAGCGGGGTTAGGGCTGCTACTACAGGGGCAAGGGTTAACTTCTTCATGCGTATCATATTTCAAGTATGGGCTACAAAAAGCCATCTGCTAATTAGTCCCATCAATAACAAGCGTAGTAATAGACCGGGGCGGAAGGCTGACGCTGTCGTCCTTTATTTTTTGCACCGGCTGCGCCTTTAGATTATCATCTGGGGTGGCAGTGGTGCTGTAGCTGCGGTATGTTTTCGCTGTTCCGATCCCTTTTAGCTTCAGTTGCTGCTCCTGTGCCTGGTAATTTATAGCCACCACAACCGTTTTCCCGCTGTCATCGGCATAGGCCGAAACCATGATATGCTGATCGGCGTCCATTGCACTTAAGTTATCGCTTCGCCCTATTTGCAGACGGTGCATACCGGGCCTGATAAAGTAACTGCAATGCCCCCTACCTCTCTTTCATCCCAACGACCGTGCAGGTATAGGCTGGCAACTCCATCTGCCCAACCTATACATGCGGCAAGCGTTGGTTCACCACCACAGCCACTGCTGCCAGCACAGGTAGTACAGAAGAGCGATTTGCGCACTTAAACAGCTGTCATATAAAACTTATATGTCCGCTCGTTCTTCAAAACTTTGTTTTATACCCCCAATGATCGGCCAGTTTCTGCGCTTCTTTTTTGGTAAGATGTATAAAAGCCCCGTGCTTGGGCGAAGTGAAGTTCGTTGCCTTCATCATACCCTCGTTAAAGTGCCCGAGATGAGTGAAATTTTTAAAGTCTGTTGTTTCGCTGAAGCCGAAGTTGTGCGGGTTAATGCCGTAGATATCATATACCAGCACCCATTTCTCCAGTCCGATGCGCTTGAACACGGTGGGCGCCTCACAGGCGTTGGGATCCGGGTCATACCACTCCGGATCATATACATAGCCGCTATTAACGGAGCCGGACACAGCCTGTTTTATACCCGGCGTGCCATCATGGGGGGTATAGAACATGTGGTATTTGTCACCAACTTTTGTAATGTCTGCATCTATGTATGAGACATCTTTCGGATACTTAAACAGCAGCTCCGGCTTTGTTTCGAGTTCGGTGAAGTCGTCGTTCGTGTAGGCGTAATACAACTTGTTTTGGCCATTTCCGAAGCGCATGGTGAAATAGAGCATCATTTTCTTTTTCGCCTCGTCGTAGATGATTTCGGGTGCCCAGGCACAGCCAATATCGTCCAGCTCTGGAAATGCCTGGTCTACCCGCAGGATGGAGTGGGTCCAGTGTACGAGGTCTTTTGACTTCATTAGTACCAGTGCCCGGTTGTTCCCCCAGCCATACTGCTCCCCATCACGCTGCCACTCGGTATCGCGGTAGCCTGCTTTCTGGGCATAGATATGCAGGTCGGTCATGGCCATGTAGAACACATTGTCCGGACCGCGCATGATGTAGGGGTCGCGTATGCCGCGCTGCTCAGCAATGGTATCGCCTGCTATCACCGGTAGGCCACTGTTCACATCCGTGAAGCTGTAGCCATCCTGGCTCAGGGCCATGTACAGCCCGTGGGTGTCGTCTTTGAAGTACACCATCAGGTAGGCGCTCATGTCCTTTTCGCGTGGCACCTTCGCCCGCTTCTGACTCATTCCGGCAACCGGCACTAACAGCAGGGCCAGCAGGTAGAGCAATAATGTTTTCTTCATGATAATAGCTTTATTATTATTCCCGATGCTATCACACTATTACTGCTGTACAACGACAGCTTTTATACCTTCATGTGTCGGCTTCACCTCTTTGATGCTGCCATCGGGGTTAAACTCCATTTTATCAATGGATACTTCACGGTTGTAGCCGGCGGCGCTTCCCATGGCAATGCCTTTGGGGTAATTGAAGCGATGATACACAATATACCACTCGTCCGTGCCCGGCAGCTGAATGGTGGAATGGTGACCGGTGCCGTAGATGCCGGCTTCCTTGTCTTTCACGATGACCAGGTTGTTCTCCGGCACACTTATTTTGCCTGTAGGCGAGTCGGAAGTGCCGTAGCGCACCTGGTAGTTTTCGTCGCGGGTGTCGTTCTCAGACCAGGTAAAATAGTACTTGCCCATGCGGTAGAATACGTGCGTGCCTTCGTTGTACGACTTGACTGGCGTTAGAATTTTCGTCGTGCCGGGCTTCAGGGAAACCATATCGTCGTTCAGCTCGGCAGCAGCCATATAGCTATTGCCCCAGTACAGGTAGCTCTTGCCGGTTTTAGGGTCGGTTAACACATCGGGGTCAATCTGCTGGCCGCGGGTTATACCTTCCGGAAACTTGTCGATCAGGGCTTTTCCGGAATCCACAAACGGCCCGGTCGGGTTGTCGGCTGTGGCCACGCCAATCTTTTGCGCCGCCGTGAAGTAGTAGAAGTATTTATACTGTCCGTTCACTTTCTTTTCGATGATGCAGGGCGCCCAGGCATTCCGGTCGGCCCAACTCACATCCTTGTGCAGATCCAGAATCACGCCCTCATCTTTCCAGTCGACCAGGTTTGTAGAGGAGAAAGCTTTAAAGTAGGTGCCTGCCCAGCCGGTAAAGCCATCGCTGGTGGGGTAGATGTAGAACTTGCCCGTTTTCTCAGCATATATAATGTCGGGGTCGGCGTACAGGCCTCCCAATATCGCGTTGTGGTCTTCTTTGGCAATTACCTGATACATCTGGGGTGTTTTCCCTTTCATGGCAACAGTGTATGTTACCGGTCCGGCCGCAAAGTTCTGCGCCCCTTCCGGCGAAACAGTTACCCCGGGCAATGTATGAAACTCCGGGTTCAGCGCTTTTAAATCGGTGCCCGGCTTCACAGGCAGGTATACCTTGTGCTCCGCCGTGTCTACCACCACATTTATTTTCTTAATTTCCTCAGCTTTCGGAGTCAGGGTGGCTGCATCCAGTGTTCCCCATTTGCCCATGAGCGCTTCGGCTTCTTTTGTCGTGATCGGCAACACCGTACCGTGGCGGGGATAGAAGTTCATGCTGATGGCATCGTCCACCACCTCAAAGTTTTCCAGGTCTTTCGATTTTGTGAACTGGTACTTGCCCTTGGTATACACATCATACATCAGGATGTAGCCTTCGCCGTTGTTGAGTTTGAAAACGCCTGAACCCTCTACAGGGTCTTTGGTCTGCTGCACGAATTTATCCCGCAACACATACCCACCCGTCAGCTTAGCCGACACGGCTACCTTCAGGCCCGAGCCAGCGTCTTCCGTTTTGAAAAACAGGTGATATTTGCCGTCTTTAAAGATGATGTCGCCATCAATGGCGCCATTGTTGGTGGGGCTGTAAAAGAGCTGCTTTGGCTCTGTTTCCAGATCAGTGAAATCTTTGTTGGCGTAGGCGTAGTAGATTTTATCCGGGTCGTTGCCATGCTTCATCGAGAAGTAAACCATGTATTTCCCGGCCTCGGGGTCGTAAATGGTTTGCGGCGCCCATACCCGCAGCAGGTCGTCGTTGCCCGGAAACCGCTTCTGGATGTTCACCACACTGGAGGTCCAGTTGAGCAGGTCCGTGGACTTAAGCAGCACCATGGCGCGGTTAGAGTCCCAGCCGTTGGCCGACACCATGTCTGTCACGACCATGTAAAAAGTCTTGCCGTCAGCACCACGCAGAATATGCGGGTCGCGCACGCCGCCTGTGGAGCTGATCTTTTCGGAGAGAATAACCGGTTTGTTGTTATTCAGGGCTCTGTAGGTATAGCCATCGGTGCTCAGGGCAAAGCGGATCGCTTCCTCGTCTTTGCTGTTGCCGGTGAAGTAGGTAAACAGATAGGCTGTGTTGGTCTCGCCGGACTCCACACCATCAGCCACGCTGCTCTCTTCCTTTGCTGTGTTGCCCACAGTAGAACAGGCAGACACTACTAAACTTAAAACGAAGCAGCAGGCAAAATACCCGCACCATTTTCCAATTCTAACACGCATATATAATTTTTTTAAGCAGATGAAAATGAGCCAGATCAAATCATGAAAAACGCTCAACTTGCAATTTATCAATTATTAAGTGTCACAATAACAATTTACTAAAATAAAATGAGCCTGAGGAATCAAAAGGGGGCTAAACTGTCATAAAGAGGGGGGAATTGCTAAAAGATGCGACTACAGCACACAATCGGCGCTTTACTAATCCCTAAATAATACGCAGCTACAGACATTTGCAGAAGGGTAGTGTTTTTCTGAAAAGGCTATGTGAGATGCGCTGGATCTGGAAAAGATCAAGCGCTAGTTTCTGGAAAAGTGCAGGAGCGGCAAAACCCACATTCGGCAAAGACGGAGCCTTCGTCCCTATTTTAAAACACTTTCTCGAGGCCGCACTGAATGAGGAGATGAACCATTAAAACTAATATATATCTTCCACCAGCACACCAGCAAAAAATGGGTCATGCCGCTCTCCAACCGGAGCCTGACGGCCCAGCAGCTGGCCATTTGGTTTGGCGAGAGGATACCCCTGGACTTGAAGTGAGAAGCACCTCATGGGTATGGCCCTTTTACCGTTAGGCTAAAGCTTTAACAGTAAAAGGGCCAGTGAATTGAAGTATGGAAATGACACAGTTTAAATTATACCTCCTTAAATTTACTGTAGCCATCATAGCTTACCTTCAGCAAGTCGTCTTCTACCCTAACGGTACTACGATAGATTTTCACAATCCAGGTGACAATATCTTTACCGTTAAACAGCGGTTGCCATTCACCTTCTGAGTCTACCTGCTTCTGCACCGCCTGTGTTGGCTCATGCCATCGACGGCCAGCACTGGAAGCAAAGTGTATAAGCACACCCTTGTCAAGTTTCCGGTATTTGTTTATTTTTTGATCCAGTAGCTTCAACAACTACTCCAGCCTGGTAAGCTGTACCCGTTTGACCTTGAAGCCCTGTCCGGAGGCAGGGAAGTTTACCACAATGCCTATCGACACTTCTTTTTGCTCCTCCAAAGTAAACTCTACAACGCTGCCTGCCAAGTTGCTATAGCTTAGGGCCCCCTCTTCCACTGCCGCATAGTCAGGCAGGCCGGCTCCTTCAGCCACCACCAGATAGGCAGGGTCTTGCATGCCTTTCCAATCCCACTCCGCAATCTCGAATGCATACTTTCCAGCCGGTAGCGTAGTGGTCTGGTACAGTTTCCCGTTTAGGATTTCCGGTGATCCCCAGCCTGCTTCCAGGCCCAAGGTGCCTCCAGCATCGCTGTTGAAACCGCCATAGCCGTTGTGGCTTTTGGCAGCTCCGTTTGCAGTCCATCCATTCAGGTTCCCCCAACGGCCTCCTGGTGTTTCCCTTTCGGTGGAGATAAACGGATAGCCTGTGTTGACCAGGTATTTTGCCGTTACGTCGCCGATCTCACTGGCAGCAATGACTGCGTCCGTGTCTATGACCACAACAGTGATGCTTTTAGAGGTCGTCAGGCTGTGGCTGGACGGATCAGTAATACGAACTGCCAGGGCAAGTTTTTTTCCTTGATTTTCTATCAATGTATTGAAGTTAACCAACAAATTAAGTGGGGCACTGATAGTATTAGCGGGCACTATAACAGACGTTGGCAACATATAGCTGCCTTCCGGCAGCAGCACCATGTTGGCCAAGGCCCCGTTTGCGATGAGTTCGCTAATGGTATCGTTGTTCACCGCCACGTTCACACTGAAGGTATCCAGGGTCACTGTTGATAGCGAGACACCGAGTGGGATTTTCAGGTAGGTCTTTTCTTGGTCTACAGTGTAATTCCCCTTTGTAGGCACTGCCAACTGGGTTCCACCCCGTGTCATAGAAATACTGAGGGGAGGCTGCGTAAGGAACATCTCATCATCCTCTTTGTCGCAGGAAACCAGCAGAGCACCAGACAGGCAAACTACCCCGTACGCCAGTTGTCGTATAAATTTTTTCATATATTATATTAGATCTTTATTTCTCAGTTTGTCGATAGATTACACTACTCTTATTCGGCGTATCTGCTTTCCCCGCGCCGCTTCGGTTTCAGGTCTGAAAGTGTCCACTCCTCCAGCCACCGGAGTACAGGCTTTCCGTCTTCGAAAAAAACAGGCAGCCAGATGTAGCGGCCGTCAATGGGATTATTTGGACGCCACCTGTCAGCCATAAAAATAAAGGCATCCTTTTGCCCCTGCACCGGGAGCACATAAGTGCTCTGTGACAAGAAGGTGGTGCTCAGTTCCTCCTCTGTTCCCCGCACAGGGTTGCCCAGCGATTTCCAGCCACGCATCATGTTGTCGCTCACTGCCGATCGGGCAGGGTTGGGCGCCCAACCCGTCAGGCCGGAGGTAATCATATAGTACTTGCCGTCTTTCTTGAAGATGGCGGGGGCTTCGTTTCTCCCTCCCGGAAATACCCGCACATACTCATCTGTAAAGCTCAGGTAATCATCCTTCAGTTTGCCAATGTGCAGGGTCCTGTTCTCCTCTGAAGAGGCAATGTGGTAGGCCGTGCCGTCGTCGTCCACAAACAGGGTCATGTCCCGGGACATTTGCCCCTGCTTAAAATCCCGCTGGAGGAAAGCGCCTGCAGCCACCTTCTGCTCCCAATCCGGATCGTTGTCTGTTACCGTGATCGGCTCTGTTTTGTGCGCCTCCGTGGCGTTCTCAGGCCACACGCCGGCATGCGGCCGGACGCTCTTGAGGTACGTATAGGGTCCTGTCACTTTGTCCGCCACCGCCACGCCAGTGCGGGCGGCACTATACCCCTGGCCCTTCAGTTCCAGGTGGAACCACATGACGAACTTTCTGGTCTTCTCGTTGTAAATGACCTTCGGCCGCTCGATGACTGAGCCTTTCTCTATCTCGGAGCCGCTGCCCTCTGCATCCACTGAGAGGGAAGGGCCTTCGTTTTTCCAGGTGTTGAGATCTTTAGAGGAGTAGCAACTTACGCCCACCAAGGCTTTGTTCCCCTCGCGGCCTGCCACTTTATGCTCGCCAAACCAGTAATAACGGCCCTTGTGGAAAAGCATACCACCGCCGTGCGCGTTGATGTGCTCTCCGTTGGTGTCTCGCCAAATTTCACCTGGCTTAAACATAGGCTGGGTCTTGTTACTTTGGGCCACCACTTGCCCAAGCATTCCCATCAGAATCAATACACTGGCAAAAATCTGCTTCATTGTTATGCTTACTTATGAATTAAAACCTCAAAAGTCTCGCCTCTTGATATAGCTAAGCAGTTTTAGGAGATAACCGCGCATGCGTAGCCATATTCAAGCACAGGCTATTCTTGTTAGCCAACTCCATGACAGGCTATGTTACCACCCAGGGTTTTGTGCTATACGACCTTCTGACTTGTCAATTTCTATTCTCGGTATAGGGTATAGGTACATGTAATCCTGGAAAGTGCGCTGTTCTACAGGCTGAGCCAGGAAATTATAATCAAAAGAACCATCGGCATTCGGAGACACGCGAACACCATTGATAGGGGTGCTCAACACTTCATCGGCAATCATCCAGCGGCGCAAGTCCCAGAACCGGTGCTCCTCAAAGGCCAGTTCCACGCGCCTCTCATTTCTGACTTTTTCCCTGAAAGCATCCTGGCCCATCACCTCCACAGCGGGCATGTAAACCCCATTTCTGCTTCTGACCATGTTCAGCGCCTCACGTGCCGAGAGCGTAAAATCTGCCGGAATTTGGTCAGGGCCGAACGCTTCATTCATAGCCTCTGCGTAGTTAAGCAGAACCTCTGCATACCGGAAGAAGATCCAGGTATGGTTACTTGTTCTGTTTTGCTGCAGATCAAGCCCTTCATCCACATATTTTTTCAGGTAGTAGCCGGTTCTGGTGGCGCGGGGCCTTCCAGGTCCGTCACTGCCCCCTGGGTAAATCTCCACGCGTCGCCCTTTATAGTCTGAGTCGTTCACAATAACCGTCATGCCTAGGCGGGGGTCTCTGCCAGTATAGGGTTTCTGAGGGTTATAGGCCGGGTCTTCTTCGATAGAGAGGCCGTTTTTGGTCTCGTAGGCATTCACCAGGTCTTGGCTGGGGTTCGTGCCGCCCACTGCGCCTTCAAAGCCTACCGGAAAGTTAGACCGCTCGAACCCGTTGCTCGGAGCATAGCGCCGCGCAAAAATGATCTCGTTGTTGTGCATCTCCCGGAAAAGGTTTCTGTAATTGTTCACCAGGTTATACTGACTCAAGGCGATAACCTGATGGGCTGCCGCTGCCGCTGCTACCCACTTTTGCCGGTCACCCGACGGGTTATGCAAAGGGCTGGCCGCATACAGTAGTACCCTTGCTCTTAGAGCCAAAGCCGCCCCCTTTGTGGCCCTGCCGATCATGCCGTCGTCAAACACGCCCACCCATGACTCTCTCAGCTCAGCATCCACCGCAGCTAGCTCAGAAACGATGAAATCAGCGGTTTCCTCAAACGAGCTTCTGGAAAGGCCAGGGTCCTCATCCGGTGATAGTACCTGCGTAATGACAGGTACCCCCCCATAGCGCTTCGCCAGTTCAAAGTAAAAGTAGGCCCTCAGGAAACGTGCTTCAGAGCGCAACAGCCCTAATTCAGTTGACTGCACCTGATATGCCTGCTTGCCGTCTGCAGTGATGGTATCACGCAGGATCGTGTTCTTATAGCCCACCGTTTTCTCTAGAAACAGGTTGGCTTTCCGGATACCGGCGTAATAGTGTCCCCATTGCTCATCCGGGTTGTTGAACGGCCCCCAACTGCCATTTGTAAGGCGCTGGATGTCCCGGCCAACGCCGGTATGCACGGCATCGTCTGTGGCGGAGGCCAGCATGGCACCATCAATCCGGTCGAAGCCCTGCGGAAGGTAGTTGTAAATACCTATACCAAAGTTCCGGATGGTGGTGTACGAAGAGAAAACCTGCCCTTCTGTATAATTCGTGTCTATCTTCCTGTCCAGGAAATCATCCTCGCAGGCTGTCAGGGCCAGGCAAAGAGAGACGGCAAGGAGTGCTATATGTTTTTTCATCTCTAGGTTATCTTTCGTTTCAAAATCAGAACTGCAGGCGAACACCCAATGTATAGGACTTTAATGGCGGATAGCCGCTCAGGCTTACAGGGTCCATGGCGTCTACCTCATCCCATGTGAACAGGTTAAACCCGCTGGCAAAAATTCTTGCGTTTGATAGGCGCACCTTATCGGCAATTGCGCCTGGCAGGGTATAACCCACTTCTACATTGCGTAGGCGCAGCGCACTTCCTGAGCGCATCCACGAGGTAGACGGCCTGTAGTTGTTGGCGTTTGGTAATGTCGTTAACCGAGGATAGGTGGCCGTTGCGGCGTTATCAGGCGTCCAGCGGCCCAGTGCATTTGCGGCAATGTTGGCATCGTCCACAAAGGCCCAGAAGTAAGACCCGTTCAGGTATACATCGCGGTTGGCGATACCCTGGAAAAACACTTCCACGTCAAATCCCTTGAACTGGGCGCCGAGGTTGGCAGTATAGGTCAGCTCAGGGTAAGACGGCTTGCCGATGGCAATCTCATCATTTTCATCAATAAAGCCGTCGTTGTTCTGGTCTCTGTACCTGATGTCGCCCGGCTGTACCGGGGCAAAGGTGGACACAGGAAGGGCAGGGTTCAGCATTCCGTTTTCCTGGAAATCTCCCGTGTTGTAGAACCCGACAGCCTCAAGCCCGAACAGTTGCCCCACCGCATGCCCCGTTCTGTACAGATAGTCTTCGGCACGCGTTACCTCATTCATCTCTACGATTTTATTGCGGGCAAATGAGCTGCTGGCACCGACGAAGTAGCCAAAGTCTCCGATCTGGTCCCGGTACGTCACGTTAATTTCAAAACCCCGGTTTAGTACCTCGCCCACATTCTGGTAAGGTGCTCCTACGCCAATATAGGCAGGAATTGTGGCAGCGGCGCTGGCTAAAATGTCCGTTCTTTTCTCGTAGAACAGGTCAAGCGTGAAGTCCAGTTTGTTGCGGATGCTGCCGTCAAAGCCGACGTTGTATTTCAGCGCTTTCTCCCAGGTAATGTCAGGGTTACCCAGCGTTCCCTCCATAATGGTTCCGATTGCTGTGTTTTCGTTGCCGAACCGGTAGTCACCGGAATAATAGTAGTCCTGCACATATGCGAACCTGTTGCCAATGAGCCGGTCGCTGCCAACTAAGCCTACGGAGGCGCGCGCCTTCAGGAAGCTAAGCGTGGCATTCTGTTGCAGGAAATCTTCATTGCTGACCACCCAGGCGGCTGACAAGGCCGGAAAAAAGCCAAACCTGTTGCCCTTTGGAAACCGCTCCGACCCACTGTAGGCAAAGCCCAGTTCCGTAAAATAGCGCGACTTGTAATTAAAATTTAGCCGCCCCATCACGCTTTGCTGCGCATAGGGCACGTTGTTGCCGCTAACGTCATAAACATCCTGGTGGTACATCACCATCGCGTCAACGCCATGGTTTCCGAACTGCCTGGTATAATCAAGGGCCGCCTGCACGTTAAACCTGTTCCACTGGTCGTTGCCGCCCTCATCCACACTGAAGTCGCTGTCAGTGCCGCGCTGCCTGTAAATCAGCGTATCACGGCCATCGCTGGTGATGCCTTTGATGAGTTCATTGTATGTATAGTTCCTGGTTTTGTTGTAGTTTCCGCGGTGCCAGTTATTAACGGACAAAGCCTGCCGGAACGTTAGCCCCTTTGCAAGAGAGCTCAGGTCCTCAGAGAGCCGGAGCGTGGCCATTAGGTTACGGTCATGGGACGTGTTGAGGCCTCTGTCTAACACAGTAGCAACCGGGTTGTCGGGGTAAACAGAATTGCCTCCCCAGGAGCCATCGGGGTTGCGTACCGGAAAGGCGTTTGCAGGGTACCTCGCCATGTTGTCCCAGAGCGCCAAGCCGTTGTAGTTCGGGAAAGAGCGGTCCTCAATCCTGCCTCCCAGATCCAGGGAGGCCGTAATTTTAGAATTCAGGTCTACATCCAGATTGGTCCGGAAGTTATACTTTCTGAAGTCAGCATTGGAGTTCTCTTTCCTTTGCTTGTCGGTACGGGCATAAAGGCCCTCGTTTTGCATATAGCCTAACAAAACAAAGTATCTGGCAGCTTTGCTCCCCCCTGAGAAGGTAAAGCTGTAGTCGCTGATAGGAGCGCTTTCGCGCAGCACTTCGTCGTACCAGTTTACATCAGGATGAAGGAAAGGGTCACTCCCGGTTTGGTAGGCTGCCAGATCCTCGTCAGTGTACCGTTGCGGCAGCCCATCATTGGCAAGCGCCTCGTTGTACAGCCGGCCATAGTCATATGCCCCCAGGAACTCCGGAAGACGGGTGGGCTGCTGCAGCCCTGTGCGAGCGTTAAAGGTTATTTCACTCTTACCAGCTTGCCCTCTTTTGGTGGTCACCAGTATGGCTCCGTTCGCCCCTCTGATGCCGTACAGCGCCAAAGCAGCGGCGTCTTTCAGCACCGAAACGCTCTCTATCTCCTCTACATTCAGTTGGTCAAAAGACGCCTCAAACCCGTCTACCATCACCAGGAAGCCTGCGTTGTTGCAGGTGCTCAGGCCCCTGATGAGCAAGCTTGGCTCATCATAGCCTGGCTCTCCTGAACCCTGCAGCACAGTAAGGCCCGGTAAGCGGCCATAGAGGGTATTGCTTAGGGAAGGGGTTAGCGTTTTTCGCATCTCTCCGCCGCTTATCGTAGCGATAGCAGCCGTGGAGCCTACATAAGGCTGCTTGCCATACGCCACATTCACAACGCCACGGCGCAGGTATTTTCCAAAAACAGGGCTGATACTGTCTTGTGCCAGGGTATCAGTTTGGGCTACTGTAGCCATCCCGTCTATACCCAAATCTGTTGTCTGGGCCTGGCTTCCGGCCCAGAAGGCACAGCATCCCCCCCCCACTAGCAGGACCTTGCGGAAAAAAACAAAGTTCAATTTTATAGCTACTTTCATATAGTTCAAATAGTTAAGCGTCTGACAAGAACTTCAAACTTTAGTATGGCCTGTTACCAGCCCGGGTTTTGCTTTATGTACCCTTTGTCGATCTCATCTTGCGGAATGGGATATAAATACAGCTTGTCGGCCCAAACACGGGTTTCGAAAGGCTCCTTTTTATAGATAAAAGTTCCGTCGCCTTGCTCGTAGAGGTTCAGGCTTGTAAACTGCCCTCGCATCACGCCCTCCTGCCCGGCTATCATCCAGCGCCTTACGTCAAAGAAGCGGTGCTCCTCAAAGGCAAGCTCCACGGCCCGCTCTCTCCAGATGGCCTGCCTCAGCTCTTCTTGTGTGTCGTAGCGCTCGTCGGATGGGGAGATCTCAGGTATGCCTGCGCGGCGCCGGATCACGTTTACCGCCTCGTATACTTCAGGGGCCAGCGGCGACACTTCGTTTTGGGCCTCGGCATAGTTGAGGTAGAACTCGGCCAAGCGGAATATGATCCAGTTGAACTGTCCACCTCCCCAGTTTGCGGAGGTCAGGAATTTTCGCATGAACCCGACACCGTTGACAGGGGCTCCCCCGAACCAGGCCCCGTCCTTTGTCTTATAAAAGTTGCGGTTGCCTACCTCATCGTTCCACTTAGCACCTGAGTACAGTACAGAGTATTGGAAGCGAGGCTCCATTTGCTCCATCTTCTCCTGAAATTCGCCCCTCGGCCCGGTTTCAGGCCATACCTGATTTGTTCCGTCTGCTGTGTAGTACTGCTGGGCCTGCTGGTACGTAACGCCGTGGCCGGTCCAGCCACCGTAGATGCCTCTTGGCATGGCAAACTGCCCAAACATAGGCCACCAAGCCCCCCACCACCCTTGCGACTGATTCACCAGTATTAGCTCTGAGTTATTCTGCTTTTCAATGGCATTGCGGTAATTTTCCTTTGGGTCAGCAGAAGCCGTTACCAGGCTCACCCCTGCCGACTCGGCCCAATTTAAGACGGCTTTGTTGGCGTCGGCGGCTCGCTGCCACCTTGCCAGGTCATAATTGCCGTAGCCTGTTAGTTCCTCGTTCCCCTCCAGGTAAGGTGAGCCAGTGTTATGTAGCGGACTGGCAGCATAGAGCAGCGCTCTGCCTTTCAGGGCCAAGGCAGCTCCTTTTGTGATGCGGCCAGTGTAGTTTGCCGGATAAGCGTCGGGCAGCACCATGACCGCTTCATCACAGCTTTTTACAATAAAGTTGACACATTCCTCATAAGTATTTCGAGGCAGTTTAATCTCTCCCGCCACTGTCAGCACGGTGTCCACAAGCGGAATGGCCCCGTAGCGCTTCATGAGCTCGTGGTACTGCAAGGCCCGGAGAAACTTCGCCTCGGCCTGCAGCCGCTGCTTCTCGGCTTTGCTAATGTCCGGCACCTTGTCAATGTTCTGCAGAAAGATATTGGCGTCTCGGATGCCCTTGTAGTGGTAGCCGAAATCGTCTTCGCCGTTGTACCCGGTGCTCACGTTTCCTGTGTTATGGTTGTTGGCTCCCACCCACGAGCTTTCGTAGTCTCCTTCATCAGAGGCCGCCATCAGCATGGAAGCGTACATACCGTGGTGCCGCCCCCAGTCAACGGGGAAGCCTAGCGGCACCGTGCTGGAGTATGTCTCCCATAGAAAGGACTCAGCCTTGAGCTTTTCCGAAAAGATCTCATCTACCGTCACATCACTGCTTTCCGGTTTCTCTAAAAAATCCTTCTCGCAGGATGCCAAGGCCACCATGCCGCTTATGGCGACAAGCACCAGTCTGTTCTTTAAATATCTCATTGTCTTTACCTTAACATGTTAAAACTGAAGGCTTACGCCCGCGTTATAAACCTTCATCTGAGGGTAGAACTGTCCTCTGCCTGCCGGAGCTTCCGGATCATACGTCTTCATTTTAGACCAGGTGATGAGGTTGTTTCCATTCGCAAATACCCGCAGGCTCCTTGTCCCGACTTTGTTTAGGATACCGCCTTGGAAGCGATAGGCGACTTCCACGTTCTTCAAGCGCAGGTAGCTCGCGTCCTGCAACCAAAAATCGGATGGGCGATAGTTGTGGTTGCCCTGTGTTGGCGAAAGCTCCACCCTCGGGTATGTGATGGTTTCTCCAGCAGCGTAGCGCGCTGGTGTCCATCGCTCCAGGTGGCGGGTGGTGGCGTTTCTCCAGTCCGTATCAAATGCCCAGGCGCCCATTTCATCAATGTAGGTAGAGGCCTTGTCGGACCCCTGAAAGAGGATAGAAAACTCAAAGCCTTTGAAGTCGCCGCCGAAGGACGCCCCGTAGATAATCTGGGGCAATCTGGAGTACCCGATAGGCACCTCGTCGTACTGGTCTATTATACCGTCTCCGTTCTGGTCTTCGTATTTGATGTCACCCAACTTAAGTTCGGGAGTAAAGGCTGAGGCCGGAGCGTTTTCCAGTTCTTCTTCCGTGTTATAGAAGCCTTTATTTATCAACCCCCAGTACTGCCCTACCGAATGCCCTGTGCGCTGCAGCCATGGAAATGCCCTCTCTGGCTCATCCATATACTGAATTTCATTCTTTGCCTTAGAATAGTTTGCTTTGACCCAGTAGTGCACCTCTCCCACGTTGTCATTCCAGCTCACTTCAAACTCGTAGCCCTTGTTCTCCACTTTGCCGATGTTGACAGGAGGAAGCTGGGCCTGAACCAGTGCAGGCACTGTTCCCAGGTACCACAGGATGTTGTCGCGCTTCTCCTGGAAAATATCACCGTTCACACGCAGTCTGTCCTTTATAAAGCTAGTCTCAAAACCGAAGTTCGCTTTTTTGGCTCTCTCCCAGGTTACATCCGGGTTGCCGATCCGGCCTTCTTCCGAGCCAGCGTACCACTGGTAGTTGCCTGTGTTGTAGTCTCCAAAATAGTAGCCTCCGCTGTTCGGGAAAAAGACGGAAGGCAGGTATAAAAAGCGGCTTCCCCCGATTTTGTCGTTGCCCACTTCCCCATAAGAGCCTCTGAACTTCAAAAAGGTCAGGATGTCGTTTTTAGGTATAAACTGCTCCTCTGTTACCACCCAGCCAAGTGAGAAGGAAGGGAAAAAACCATAGCGTTTATTCTCTGGAAAGTTCTCAGAGCCATTGTAGCCCATGTTAAACTCAGTCAGGTACTTTTCCTTAAAGTTATAGGTCAAACGCCCTACAAGCCCCTGATACCCGCGCGGCACGTTGTACTCCTGCCCGGGTGCAGTGTATTTCTCCTGCATGTACAAGCCCAGTGCGGACACGTTATGGTCTCCGAAGCTACGGGCATATTCGATGGCTCCCTCCCCGTACACCTTTCTGTTTCTGCCGTAGCTTTCGCTGAAAGAGAATGGGGCATCATTGCCTTGCTGAATGAAAATCGGGGAAGTCGTGTCATCCGGGTTCTTGACGATACTATAGGTGGTGGCTGCCTTACTTCGTCTAATCGCGTGCTGATAGTAGTTGTCATAAGCTACCATACCTCGAACTTTCAGCCCTTCTGTGATGAAGCCCAGCTTATGTTGCAGACTGACGCTGGTGTTTAAAGTACTGTTGAAGTTCCGCTGGTACCCGTTGTTTGCAATGTCATTCAGCGGACTGCCGCCTTGCAAACCTTCCACACCCGAGATCAGCTTACCGTCTATGATGCCGGGGTTCGACAGCGGGTTGGCGCCCAGTATGCGAAAGAAGATTTCGCCTGAGCCATACCCGGGGTAGTTTGAGTCTGCAAACTGCCCGCCTATTTTAATGGCTGCCGTGAAGTTTTTGTTAATATCTATGTCGACGTTGGAGCGCAGGTTATAGCGCTGGTATCTTGGGTTGGCAGAATAGGAATCCTGTACCTCCTCTACGTCATAGGCCCCGTTCTGGTCAAAGTAACCCAGCGACACAAAATACCTTACATTATCTGATCCGCCCTTGATGTTAAAATTATGCTGCTGCTGGCTCGAGTACTTCTTCAGGACTTTGTCAAACCAGTCCGTGTCCGGGTGAAAATAGGGATCCGTTCCGTTCCTAAACTTCTCCAGGTCCTCAGGTGAGAAGTATGGCTGCTGTCCCATGTTATTGCTGGCTTCGTTGCGCAACGTGGCATACTCATAGCTATTGAGCAGGTCAGGCAACTGAGTAGGTGTCTGCACTCCGAAGTTAGAAGAGTAGTTTATCTGCGGTTTCCCTGTTTCACCTGTTTTTGTGGTGATCAGGATAACGCCGTTAGCTCCCCGCACTCCAAATACTGCTGTGGCAGAGGCATCTTTCAAAACACTGATGCTCTCAATTTCATTTGGGTCAATCTGGTTCATGCTAGTCCGCTGCACCCCATCCACCAGAATTAAAGGGTCTGACTCAGCGCCCGCATTCAGGGTGCCAATTCCTCTGATTTTCAGGCTGGACTGGTCAAACCCAGGCTCCCCACTGGACTGTATGGCAATAAGGCCCGGCAAACGCCCTACGAGCGAGTTACTGATGTTCGCAACCGGCGACTGCACCAGTTCTTTTGTCTCGATTGTAGAGACGGCACCTGTTAAAGTGGCTTTCTTTTGCTGGCCATACCCTATTATAACTACCTCCTCTAAAGATTTACTATCCGACACCAACGTCACGTTAATAGTGGCTCGATTGTTAACAGGCACTTCTTTTGACCTGAACCCGATATAAGAATATACCAAGGTTCCGCTCCCGTTAGGCACACGAATGGAATAGGTCCCTTCTATGCCTGTAGGTGCAGCCACCGTAGTGCCCTTTAACACGACTGTTACCCCTGGTAAGGCAACACCTTCCTCATCGGTCACTCTGCCCTGCACTGTCATTCCCTGCGCGATTGCTTCGCCAAAGGAGAGGAGAACAAGCAAGAGTAGAAGCATGCATTTTGACTTCTTTAGTAAAAAATGTTGCATATCTATATAGATTATTAAGTTTAGCTGTTAAGCAGATTCATCTGGAACAAAGGCTTTGCTCTTCCTTAATTCTTTAATACTATGACACACTCAAGTAGATAAGTAATTGATTACTCAAAAATACTGCTTTCAAACCACCTTGATCGAGGAGCAATTCTTAATTCTAAGGGGGTAAATTGATAAACACACGCTCTGACAGCATTTTTATACCTGTACAGGGATAATCTACTTAGAAAACGACCACCTCATGAGTAGGCACTCATGGTGCAATTGCGCTGCACCCTGGCAAACTAACGGGGCTACATAAGTCTGCCGTGAAAATTCCAGATGCATTATACCAACTACATGATAATCGGACTTTCGCAACTGGGATTTCAGTAGGTTAGAGGAGGTTTTCTATTGGGCAGCCATACTTTGTTGGCATACTCACTCCCTGCCCACCACCTTCCGGATCGCTTAAAACATGGCAGGCAACGCAGCTTTTTGTGCTTGTCCAAAGCCGAAGTTTAGCTAGGGGCACTGTTTCTGACAAAACAGGATAAAACTGCTAAAGATCGTACCGCTGGTATATAATTAGCTGCTCTTTTTACACGAAAAGAGAAATGGCAGTGAATCAACTACTGCAGCAAAAACGGTAAAGGGGTACAGGAAAGCCTCTGTACCCCTTTACCGTATCCAATTGACAGTGGCAAACACCCTCCTCAATGGGTTTGCCGCCTACTCCCATTTACAAAGTTCCGGGTGAATCATGCCTTTTTATATATCCATTCAGCGCTTCTCCACACTTCGGAATGGGCTATCCCTTTAACTAGGAAAAAGAATACCGTAAGCCAAAGCCTCGCTTAAGCATATACCCTGGGCAGGGCAAAGCTCTAGATAAAAAGGAAATCTGAAGCCAATCTGAACCGCTTTTCTACTTCCGTGACACAGCGTCTTTTGAGCCTGACAGCGGTTTGATGGTATAGCTATATGTATACTTCCTGTCCAGCAAACGGTACTCGTCGTGCGGTAAACGGCCCCAACTGTCGTCGCCTCCCAATCCGCGCTGCTTCAGGTCTATGTGCAGACTAATAAAATCGCGGGGCTTAACATCCGTCGGGTGCATGTTCCACTTCCAACGCCCTGGATCCGCATCTTCGGCCAGGTGATCCAACGCCGTGAAGTTTAACGGCTGACTACCTGTTACCTCGATACCGTCTCCTGCAGAATTTGTCAGTTGCACCCAGCGCACGTCCGTTTTATTACCGCTCTCCTGCGGACGGATGTACTTACTGTTGTACTGGTTCGCCACTTGGTCTTGGTACAACCCTACAAACGCAGCCGACTTGCGGTCGGAGTAGTTCTCCCAAGGGCCCCGACCGTAGTAGCTCAGATTATTATAGTCTTTAGGCAGCTCCATGCGCATACCAAAGCGCGGCAGCTCTGGCATTTCAATGCCTGTCATATCAATAGAGGCGGTTATCTGAACAGAACCGTCATTTTGAATCAGGTATACTACCGTGTATGGCACCTGCTGGTCTGTCAGTTTATAGGTAACAGTGATGGTCTGTCCCACAGAGGATTTCTTACCAACCGCCACGTTCTTTATAGCCATACCTATATGTGCCTCGCGCCAAACACCCATCTTCTCAGGCATTTTGTTACCGAAGTCATTGTCTGTTGGAGCACGCCAGAAGTATGGTTCCGGAAATTTTGCCACAACCTGCTCACCGTTTGCACCATACGAAACCAATTTCCCTTCTTTCAAGTCAAAAACGCCAGCAACATCGCCAGACGTAAAACGGAGAACACTGCCTTTCTTCTTTACCTTCAGTTTACCGGCAGGTGCGTTTGATTTGGCAAAATATGCACCATCGCTCAGTGCAAATTGCTCTTTGGCAATTTCATGCCCAGCAGGCACAAAAGTAGTGGCATTTTTCTGGTAGGCATATACTTGAAGGAAATACTCTTCACCGGCTGCGGCAGTCACAGGCGGTACTGGCAGTCTTACCTCTTTTATCTGGTTCGGTGCCAGGGTTACATCAAAATCGCCCTCTTTCTGCAAGCTGCCATTCTTAAACAGTTGCCACTTAAAGTTCAACTGATCCAGGTTGGTGAATCCAAACTGGTTCTCAACCTGGATAACCCCTTGAGCTGCGTCTTTGACCTTGAACTGAATATTGGCGTATACTTTCTTTACCTCCTGCAGGGCCGGATGCGGCGTACGGTCAGACGACACGATGCCGTTGGCAGAGAAGTTTTGGTCATTCTGCAGGTCATTGCCGCCAAGATCGCCTCCGTAGGCCCAGTATACGTTACCGTTTTCATCCTCAGTCTTTAGGCCTTGGTCTACCCAGTCCCAAATAAAGCCACCTTGCATGTGCTGGCTGCCGTTGATAATGTCCCAATATTCCTGAAAGTTGCCGCTGCTGTTGCCCATGGCGTGAGAATACTCACACATGATGTAGGGGCGGTACTTGTCTTTCGCGTCAGCATACTTTCTCATGCTCTCGATACTCGGGTACATAGGGCCAACAATGTCCGTATTCCAATCTTCACCCGCCTGCTCAAACATCACAAGGCGGCCTTTGTCGCGCTCTTTTATCCACTTGTAGGCATCATGGAACACAGGCCCGTTGCCGCTCTCATTCCCCATACTCCAGATGATGACCGACGGGCGGTTTTTATCGCGCTCCACCAGGCGCCCGATACGGTCGATATGTGCCGGGGCCCAGTCTGCCTGGTAGGCAGGGTGCTTCGATTGCTCGAACCAAGCCTGCCACTCTGCCCCCATACCGTGTGTCTCAATGTTGGCTTCGTCAACCAGGTACAAGCCGTATTCGTCGCACAGCTTATACCACAGCGGTTCGTTCGGGTAGTGACTGGTGCGCACGGAGTTGATGTTGTTGCGCTTCATGAGTTGAATGTCCTTGAGCATTACCTCGCGTGTTGGCACGTGGCCTTTTACATCGTCGTGCTCGTGGCGGTTTACCCCTTTGATCAGGATAGGCACTCCGTTCACCAGCAGCTGCGCATCTTTGAGCTCTACCTTGCGGAAGCCCACTTTGTCGCCCGCAACGGCTACCGTTTTTCCCTTTTCGTCTTTTAGAGTAATCACGCAATCGTAGAGATAGGGGTGTTCCGCATTCCACGTCTGTACGTTGTTAAGGGTACCATTGAAGTTCAGCTGGAACTTGTTACCTGACTTCGTCGCAATACTTTTCTCCTGTGAGAAGACTTTTTTGTTTTTATGATCAAACAGCTCGATAGCCACCGTTGCTTTTTCAGGGGCTCGTTTGTCGAATTTGCGCAGATCCAGTACTGTACTGAACAAGCCTTTGGTGTAGCTGCTGTCCAGGTCGGCTTTGATAAAGTAGTCCCATACCGTTAGTTTAGGCAGCGCTTGCAGGTATACATCGCGCTCAATTCCGCTCAGGCGCCAAAAGTCCTGATCCTCCAGATAGCTGCCATCGTGCCAGCGGGTTACCTGCACAGCCAGCAGGTTCTCGCCACTCTTCAAATATTTAGTTACATCAAACTCGGCCGCAGACTTGGCCACTTTGCTCATGCCCACTTCCTGCCCATTCAGGAACACCTGCGCATAGCCTGAGACAGAGCCAAAATTCAGCATCACTTGGGAATCTTTCCACGACTCGGGTACGGTGAAAGTCCTGCGGTAAGTCCCTACTGGGTTGTAATCGTTATTGACGTAAGGCGGGTTGGCCGGGAAAGGGTAAGTTACGTTGGTGTAAATCGGAATATCATGTCCTTCAATCTCCCAGTTAGAAGGTACCGGAATCGTTTTCCAGTTGCTGTCATCAAAGTTAGTTCGGTAAAAATCTGTTGGCTTTTCGGCCGGTTTCTTCACCATAGAAAACTTCCACGTGCCGTTCAGCGACTGGTAGTAAGCTGATTTGCTGTATTCGTCTTCCCGGGCATCTGGGGTATTGTTATAAAGCATAAAAGTAACGCGGGGCTCTTCCTTGTTACGCTCATAAACCCTGTGATTTTCCCACTCATTTTTTGTTTGCTGTGCCAGACCTACCTGCGCGAAAAGCAGAAATAACACAACAATCAATTTACGCTTTACCATAAAGATGCTTTTGTTAAGATGAAATATAGGGTAGTTGTGCGTATGACGTTTCCATAACATTTTTACGCTGTCGTCTGCTTCAGTCTCCATACCCTGCCTTAGCCTGGGTATGGCAGTTGCGATGCAGCACCGACTGTACCAAAATTCGTGTAATTACATTACTTTATTAGGGGGGGCAGTATTATAATAGAGGGGTGATTTTAGTACATCGACAAAATACCTGCTTTTGTTCTACTTCCCGTGCTTAAAAAGGCTTCAGCGGTATATAACCCTGCAAAGATTGGATAAACGGTGCATGAAGTGAAACCCTGTATTTTCACCGTACAGCATTACACAGAGAAAGTGCAAGAGTCGCGCTGGTTATAGCAAGGCAGCCTACGCATAGATAAGTGCCCTCGCTCATGATAATGGCGAGGGCCGGGGTTTATTACCTGCTAATAAACAAAATCTTACATTTATATAGGTTTTGTAGCTTCATAGGTATACCCAAAACTATTTCATACTTCCAAAAAAGGCTGGCTATTGAGCTCTCCTGTGCCAGAAGCTCAGTGAAAGAGGTGGCAGATGTTCTCTATTCGACCATAGTTGTATCACCTGTCCTGCCTTTCACCTTTTGGTAAACCCTTACATAATCCACTTCATAGATTTTGGGAAATGGCGTCTTGGCGGGTTCTCCTCCTTTAGCCCCTATAGCCAGGTTCAGGAGCAGGTAATGCGGTTGTAAAAACCCGTTAGAACTATCCGGGTTTTTGGTATCGCGCAGGTTAACTTGGTTCAAAAGCTCCTCATCGAGGTAAAGCTTGATGTAATCTTCCGTCCAGTCCATTTTCCAGACGTGAAATTTGTTTGGCCAGTCAGGGTCCTTTGCAAGAAACTTTGTCAGGGGGATTTTTTCACTGTCCCAGGCTACACCGTTAGCTCCTTCTTTCCAAGCCATGTTTGCCAGTATACTTGGAGTCCCGTCCACAATGTAATACTCCATCATGTCTATTTCACCATTAGCTGGCCAGGGTCTTGTGATGCCAAGCGTCCAGATGGCCGGCCACATTCCGCTGGCCGTATCGACTTTGGCGCGAACCTCGACAATGCCGTACTGAAACTCTTTTTTACCACGGGTATGGATGCTTGAAGAACTATAGCCTGCATATTCCTGCCGCTTTCTCCAGTCGCTGCTCCCTGGCTTATACGCTTTGTTCCATACTTTTTCGCGCCTTCCCTCAATAACCAACAAGCCGTTTTTTACCGTGGCGTTATCGGCTTGGTAATACTGAAGCTCATTGTTTCTCACCAATCCTTCCTCATAAGACCAAAAAGCGCTGTCAGGTTTGCCATCCACATCAAACTCATCGCTCCAAACTAATTTATACCCTTCCATTTGGGGAACCTGTCCAGAGGTTTCCCCTTTGTTGCCAACAGAAACTGTCTGGCATTGACTAAGGCTTAAGCAGCAAAGCAAACCGAAAAAGTAAAGTCCCCTTGTTTTCATCTTTCGATAGTATAATTTTTTATTTTCCTGTTTGAACAACATGCACCAACCTACCACTATGGCTCTTCCCCTAAAATCTAACCCGGACTTAAAACGGACGATTGGGCACATGAAATCGTGGACGTGAAGTTTTGATCAACCACAGCCTACCATTTCTGATGACTGATTACGACCTTACGTGAACTACTTTCTGTAAATTTCTCAAAGATATTACAACAAAATAAGAGGTACAGGGGGCGAATTCGCAAGATTTAGGGGAGTGTAGCTTCATTATGGCTTTAAGAGCATGTTTAAAATTCATCTTTTGGGCTACAAAACGTCCATCAAGGAACCTGACTTCACCTTTTTATCGCCCCATAGCGCTGCTATGCGGCTCAAAAAACGCTTCGCCAGAACCCTTCCTGAACATTTTTCGCTTCCAAAAATGAAATTTAAACATGCTCTAAGGGGTATGGTCGAAATCAGAAAACAACCGGTTTAGTCATACCTCCTGTATTTCGAACCGGTTGTTTTCTGATTTCAATAAGCTCATGCCAATCAAGGCGCAGATTGGAAAAGTTTAAGACTCAGATGTCTTCCAAAAGCTTTTGTTCAGCACATATTGCTTATCCTGTAATGCATGCTTATACTTTTTCTGAAATTCAGAAGGATTCATCTCATACTGTTGCTGAAACTGCGTTCTGAAATACTTTAGGTCTTTAAAACCGCACATCGTTGCTGCTTCACCAACCTGCACGCCGGACGTTATCAGCAGGTTTGCAACCTTCCTTAGGCGGACAGCGCGCACAAATTCGTTAACCGATTTTCCGGTAATCTGCTTTATTTTTTTATACATGGCTGAATGGCTCATACCCACCTTCTCGGCCAGGGACTTCATATTGCAACCATCTTCCATGTTGAGTTCAGTTATCTTCACCAGATTATTTAAAAACTCTTTTTCCAGGTCTGATAATTTTTGGTTGGCCGGATTTTGAGTAACCACATTCAACAGATGATTCTGCACCGTCTCCTGCCTTTTGAGGATACCTTTGATCCTTGCCTTCAAATAGTCCTTATCGAATGGTTTTGTAATGTAATCGTCGGCCCCCACTTCGATGCCTGTCAGTTTTATTTCTTCTGAGCCGCTGGCTGTAAGCAGAATAACCGGGATATGCCGCAGGTCTCTGTCGTTTTTAATTAGCTTGCACAGCTCTATTCCGTTCATCTCTCCCATCACCACATCGGAAATAATCAGATCAGGCTGTCGCTGCCTGATAAGGGCTATGCCTTCCTCAGCGCTTTTTGCCTCAGTTACCCGGTACGTATCAGAAAGAATGCTGGAGACATATTGCCGGATCTGCGGATTATCGTCAATCACACAGATAGTCTTGTCTTTCTGAACAATCTCTTCCATCACTTCCTGCACGGGCACCTTCTCCACGGGCTGCTCTTCCACTAGTTCCTTTTCACCCACCAGTTCATCCAGGTACAGCGCATGTTCCTCCACATCCTCCCGGATGAGCTCATCTTTGAAGTGTGCCTTTCCTTTTTTAAGATTGATCGTAAAGGTTGTTCCGCCAAGATCATTATCGGCACAAGTAACCTCGCCGAAATGCTGCTGCACAAGCTGCCGTACCAGGTAAAGCCCTATTCCAAAGCCTTTGCTATTGCTACTGGTATTTTTGGCGGATTGGAAAAACATGTTGAATACTTTTCCTTTTTCAGCGTCTGCAATGCCTACGCCATTGTCGGAAACGGTTATGGCAAGTTCTAATGGCGTGGAGCTCAGTTTTAGGACTACTTTGCCTTCGTTTTGCGGAGTAAATTTTAGGGCGTTGGAGATGAGGTTAAACACCGCCAGCTCGATTTTTTGCTTGTCGGCGTAGATTAGCACTTCTTCCGCATTCGTCTGAAACACGTAATCTATATTTTTGGATTTGGCATGGTGCACAAAGCAGGCGTAAACTTCTTTTAACATGTTAACAGCCTCCACACGCACTACTTTTAGCTCGCCTGTTTCACTTTCCGTCTTGCGGAAAAGCAGCAGCTGATCCACAAGGCTCAGCAAACGGCGCGAATTCCGGTAAACAACTTCCAGCCCTCCCGGGTTAAACTCCTGTTTCTGGCCATACAGCATTTCCTTTAAGGGGTTGATGATCATTGTTAACGGAGAGCGGAACTCATGGGAGATATTGGTGAAGAAGGTCAGTTTCTTCTCGTGAAGCTCCTTTTCCTGCCTGGCCAGATCCTTTGACAAGCGGATTTCATACTTCAGCCTTGCCTGCTTCCGCTGATACATGACCAACGCGGCAAACAGCCCCGACCCTAAAAGGAAGTATAACAGATAGGCTGGCCAGGTTCTATACCAAGGCGCATGAATGGTGATAGGTAACGATATGATCTGCGGATTCCAGGTGCCGTCGGCATTCGTGGATTTTATATTCAGCACATAGTCGCCATCAGCTAACTTCGAGTAGTTCGCTACCCGGGCGTTTCCTATATCCTGCCATTCCCTGTCCCATCCATCCAGGAAATAGGCATAGGAGATTTTATCGGGCATAGAGTACTCCAGCGCAACAAACTCGATCGACAGCATCGACTTATCGTAGGGGAGTTCCAGCTTATCTATGGCAAAGGCTGTTTTTCCTTCATCCTCTAAAGGAACATTATTGACATTGACCCCCGTTATACGTAACTCTGGAAACTGGCGTGCCGGTATGGCAACAGTTGGGTTTATGACAGTAAAGCCGATGATACCGCCCATAAGCAGCTCACCACTAGATAGCTTAAGCGCCGCGTTGTAACTAAACTGGTTACTCTGTAAACCGTCCTCATCAAAATAATTCACCATTTTGCCTGACTTCAGATCAAACTTTGAGACGCCGTTATAGGTACTCAGCCAGTACATGCCCGCATTGTCACGCAAAATATTCAGCACGGAGTTGTTCGGTAAACCATCGGCCTCGGTTAATACATCTCTCTGTCCGGTTTTAGGGTTAAACTTATACAATCCGCCCCCCTCTGTACCCAGCAACATCCGATTGGCCGACACAGCGGTTATCGCCCTGACCGGATAGCCTATATCAAACACCTCGTGGTTCATCTTATTTAAGTCGAGTTTTATTAACTGGCCAAAGGTACCCGCCCATAGATTCCCCGCTTGATCCTGAGCCAGTGTTAGGATACCACTGATTCCGGCATACACAAAGTTAAATTTATCCTCCTGCGGATTATACTTGTATAACCCTTCGCCGTCTGATGTGGCTGCCCATAGCTGCTCCTTCGCATCTTTAAACAGCACCCAGATACTTTCCTGCTCAGATTTAAATTTTTCGTTAAACAGAGAATATTTTTTAAAACGCCCTGTCTTTTCATCGAATAAACTTACCCCTCCACGATAAGTACCAACCCAAAATCCCTTTTTTCCCTTTATAAGGGTAGTTACAAAGTTATCCGGTAACGAGAGCGGGTCCTGAGAATCATGGGCATAATTAGTGAATGTGTTCCTGCTACGGTTCCATAGGCTTAAGCCTTTCCCGTCCGTCCCAATCAGGATGTTATCTGGATCCTGCTCACAAAAAGAAAGCACGAAATTACTGGGAAGCGTGTTTGCCAGAGCCCTGTTCCTGGATATTGTTCTGAAAGCAAGATTGTCATCCTCCAGAATGTTGACCCCACCTCTGAGCGTGCCCACCCACTTGCGTCCCCCATTGTCCTGGTAAAGCGCATAGACCGCATTGCTGGTAAGGTTACTGTTTCCAGCGCCTTCATTCAAAGGCGTGAAGCTTTCCGCCTGCATATCATACTGTACCATGCCGTTTCCATCGGTAGCAATCCAGAGCTCATTTTTATCCTTGAGATACAACAAGTCTGCTATTTTGTGCCTGATAACCTGTTGTGAATAGACATAGTCAGTATTGTCTCTGATGTTGTAGCGCAAGATACCGTTATCCAGCCCCACCCATAGGTTGGCAGCACCATCAAACACCATGCAGCTGCCACTTTTTATACCCGAGAAAACGGTGTGCAGTTCCTGTTCACCGGGTTCTGCCATGGCAATGCCCTGCCCCTGGATAAAAACCCACATCCTGCCCATTGTGTCAAACACTACATCCTGGGCATGGAAATTCCAGATGAGTTCGCCCCGAACATTTAGGGGTATTTTGCGGCAAATACTATTATCCCCCTCCTGGTACATAAGCCCTCTACCGCCAGTGGCTATGTAGGTACGCCCTTTATACCCCTTGATCTTGTTAATCGCAACATCAATCAGCTCTATTTTACCTAACTCAGGATTATTGCAATACCTGCTTTCAAATTTTCCCGTCAGGTAATTGTAGACGCTTACCCCCTTTTTGGTACCTACCCAAATCTGCTTTTCATCGCCATAAATGCTAACAATCCGGTTATTGATCAACGTTGATGAGTCGCTGGGCTGGTTTCTGAAGACTTGAAAATCATACCCGTTATACCTGTTGAGGCCGTCGTAGGTGCCTATCCACATAAACCCTCTCGTATCCTGGTAAATGGACGTAACAGCGTTGTTGGACAACCCTTTCTCAATACCCAGGTAACTGATTTTATAGTCGTCCCAGTGACCGACTCTACTGCCTGAATAGACAGCACAGACCGTTAGTAGCATTAGGCAACATGTTGTGGCAAGGTAACTCAGTATTGTACGCATGCTACTAGCTTTAAACTTCATGAATAATAAATGCACAGTCTATTCCCTCGCCAAATCTCTAGCTGCCTTGGCTTTCACCGTGTTTCGTCTTTTATTGCAAACATGCATATCAAACAATAGCTGGCATCCTCCGACTTGACCATGATATATTTAAACAACTCTATTATAAGAGGATAGATTCAACCCATGTCATTTTGCACCCCTTTGAAAGATGATGGACTAATTTAGACCACCTTCCTTGGATGCTCAACATACAAGTATCTGTTTTAATATGAAACAACCCATGCCCAGAATAAGAATTACCCCCCTTTTGTTTCTTATTTTCCCCACTGCACAACTACCAGGAGAATCTAGCACCATGATTTGGAAAACCACACCTATTCCCCTGGCTTCTCAACTGTACCTATACCCACTGTTATGAACGATAAAGATACTGTCGCAGAAGGATCTGTTGCCCTGGAATAAAGCAGATATAGGAAGATAAAAGCCCTTTCGCTCATCAAAAAGAGAATTAACATCAATCTGGAATTGCAACAGCTTAGTGGAGGCTTTTTCTTAGGCAGGCATACTGTGCGCCCCGTATACCTTCGGCTGAAGGCAATCCAGGAAAGCGTTCAGAGACTTGGAAGAGGTATTTGTGTGGGGAGTGCAGGTAGAGAGAGCCCAGGCGGTAATTCATTTGTTTTTTGAGGAAAAAGAAAAGGCTGATCTTAATACACTTAGCAGTGACTTTAAAAGTTAAACAAATGCAGCTTTACAAACACTCATCGTCAAGATGCACAGTTGATTTACATACTGTAAATCAACTTGTTATGTGAAATCTGGTGAGTAAATTATATCCTCAATCGAACTCACCAGATTACGCACATCTATTATGCGAAGAAGTGAATGATTCAGTGTCGACCGGAAAGAAAAAAAGCCTACAAACACTTGATTTGCAGGCTTTTAATAATTTGGTATCGCTACCGACAGAAAGTAAGCGATTTAGCCTCTTCCTGTAAACGCTTTATTTTCATTTTGTTGTAAAAACAATATGCTTGGGTATCCGAATTTGCACTCCTGAAAAATCGACAAGTTCACGTTAATTCAAGAATACATTTCATGCTGTATATAGTCGAAATGAAAAGGATGTATAGTCAAAATAGCAAGGCAACCTTTCCTATCATTATCAAAGAGAAGGGAGGTGAGCAGATGTTCCGTCCCCTGAAATAGGATCCCAGAAGATGGATTGTCGAGAGAGACTTTGCTTGGATACTCCACGCAAGGCGCTTGAGCAAAGACTATGAAAAAACAGGACTACCGGGTAGAGCACGGTTTATCTGGCCATGACCAGCCTTTAGCCTACCCTGGCAGTACGACTACATTTTCTACCTCTAGGGCCACTTTGGTTACTGTTTCATCAGCAGATGCAGCCGCAGCTAGAAAAGCAGCCCCAAACACGCCTGCACTGTCGCCGAGTAAGGGTTTTACCACAGGAGCCTCAAAAGTATTATCCAGCACATGTTTGATTATTAAGGCCACACTCTCTCTATAAACCCTATCAATATTGCCTAGCCCTCCGCCAATCACAATCACATCAGGGTCCAGTGTGTTGATAATCACACTGATAGCTAGTGCAAATCCTTCTATAAGCCTGTCTAGCGTTTTTTGTGCGGCTTCATCTACACCGGCATCTGCCAAGGCCACAATATCTTTCATAGAGCGTTTCACTCCTGTCTGCTTTGCGTAGTAGCGTTCCAACGCTGGGCCGGCCAATACACTTTCATTACACCCTGTTTTGCCACAAAAGCAAAGCTCACCTTCATACCCAGGCAGATAATTGTGCCCCCACTCCCCGCCAATGCCGTGTCGTCCGTTTAGCACTTCTCCATTAACCACTACGCCACCGCCTACGCCAGTACCAAGTATAACTCCAAACACAATTTTTGCATCCGGAAACTTTTGCTTTACCACACCCAGCTGCGTCTCTGCGAGTGCAAAACAGTTGGCATCATTGGCAAAATGCAGCTTTATACCCAACAGCTTTTCCAGATCATCCTTTAAGGGTTGCCCGTTAAGTGCAGTGGCATTGCAGTTTTTAATTATTTTTAGCTTAGGGACATAAATGCCCGGCGTGCCTATACCCATATGGCCTGGTTTATACCTTGCAGCATTTTCCATCTTATCAACCAACTTATTGACTTGGTTCATAATATGCTCATATCCCTGGTCTGCCTCTGTCGGGACTCTGTCTCTGAATATTACCTTTGGTTCCTGGGCCGACTTCAGGATCACGCCTTCCATCTTTGTGCCGCCCATATCTATACCCCACAAATTCCTGCTGCTATCAAAAGTTTTCATCTCTCTATACTTTAATACTTTATCTGTTTCTCTAACTTTAAAACTTCACTTCCAGGGGAGAAGCCAAGCGTTTGGCGAAGTCGGCCAGATAGGCATCCCAGTCCTGCTGAGACTTAAATTGCCCGCTTTTTTCCCAGCCAAACCCCGCGTAGTAAGTCAATGTATCAGTGTCAGGCTTTGTGATGACGTAGAGGTGGCTGTGGTCTTTTGCCTCTACCCGATGATCTTTGGAGTCATATACCCTGGCAGGTGACAGCACGATGCCCGTGCCCAGGAAGGAGTCGTCAATGGGTTCCCAATACCGGAACCAGCCATCCTGTTTGTTTGCCTTTACATCGCCTTCCTTCTCGTGCAGGGTGATGCCGATCGTGTAGTTTGGAACCGGACCGCTGCTTTGCAACGCACTCTCGAAACGGGTCAGGTTGCTGCCCATATCCAGGCTGATGCGCTTTGTCTCGTTGATCGTGCGCCCATTGGCCTGCCACGGAGCATACCTCAGCTCAAACAACGTGCGTATAGGCCCCTCGGCAATGGTGGTATAGCCAGTGAAGTTTTTTGAGGTATAAAGCGTGTCGTTCTCCCAAACACCTATGCCGCCGATTCCCCGGCTGGAGCCCACGTGGTAAGGGTCGTACCCCTCGCCATGGTCGATGTGGTAATACCCTGCTTCTGCTTCGTTTTTTTTATACCAGTCGTTGATGATGGAGTAGGGCACACGCTTAAACCAGGCATCCATACCGCTGGTAAGCGTCCCTCCCGCTGTGTTCTCTTCTACCATTTTCTGCGCCACCGGCCCGTACGTCCGGAAGGCTACCCGCTCATTCTCCCAGGTATAGTCGTCGGTGCGCTCCGGCACGAAGCGGGAGTAAGTCGTGAATTCACTTTCAGGTTGCTGTGCTGCACCGTCTTTTGCTCCCGTAATCGTGAATTCTTTCTCGGCATTCCCTTTGATGTCTGTCTGAAAGAGTATCTCGTCGATGGCTCCATCCAAGTCATTATCGATCGGCTGTATCACAAGCAGGCTGTCGGTTGCAGCATCGCGGAGCAATAGGTTTTCTGCTCCAAACTCCTGCACCAGTTGCGCTACCTTGGCTGCCGGAATACTGACCGTTTCCGAAGTGCGGTCCAGGTTGAGGTTGTTCTTGACAGTAAACGATTTTGTATTGCTCTCCTCCTGCTGGCAGGAAGACAGTGACACAGCAAGAAACAAACCTGCCCACATTATTTTACTTCTATCGAAAGAACAAGTCATGTACGTGAAGTTTTATAAGTTCTACTTTAACCTAAGTTTAGCGTTTTTTCATTAGCCTTTCAAATGGCTGGGGCCACGTCATCTTGCCCAGCAGCCATACCACTTCAAAGGTATACTCAGAGGGTGGCTACTTTCTCTCCGGCATTCAGTCTTTTCAGGCGCATCAGGGCTTCTATGAAATAATAGTCGCTGTAGACAATAGGCACATCCAATTCTGATTTGTTCGGCCAGTGGCCGGTAGAGTGCAGCAGGAAAGCATTGTTCTGATCTTTGCTTAAATATCTATCCGAAGAAAGAGACGCAATTATTCTTTCGGCAGTCGTTCTGTACTTGTCCTGCAGCTCCTGATTATCCCCCATAGTGGAAAGCTCAAGCAGGGCCGAGGCGGTTATGGCCGCGGCAGAGGCGTCTTTTGGCTCATCCGGTATATTAGGCGCATCATAATCCCAGTAAGGCACCATGTCTGCCGGCAGTCGCTCTATAAACTTATCAGCCAAATGCTGTGCTGTTTCCAGGAACTCTTCTTTACCAGTTTCCCGATAGCACATGGTAAAGCCATAGATTCCCCACGACTGCCCTCTTGCCCACATCGAATTATCAGCATAGCCCTGATGCGTAACCCCTTTGATGAACTGACCGCCCTTGTCATCATACACCGCCACGTGGTACATGGAATTGTCGGGGCGGATTTGGTTTTTCATGGTAACTTCGGCGTGGCTCACGGCCATGTCGTAACAGTCTTTTCTGCCGTTTTTAGCTGCCCAGAACAGAAGCTCCAGGTTCATCATATTGTCGGCAATGGTGTTGTGCGGCCAGTTCATTTTCTCTACCATACCCGGCCACGACAGTATAGTGCCTACTTTCGGGTTGTAGAGCGTCACGAGCGAATCGGCAGCTGCCAGCAGCACTTCCTTATAAGCGGGGTTTTTTGTGATACGGTAGCCATTGCCATAGCTGCAGTAGTACATAAAACCAAGGTCGTGGTCCCACTTGTTTTGCACCAGGATTGGCTTTAGCGCTTCTGTAAAGGCGATGGCTTTCTCCTTGATTTGCTCATCTCCGCTACTCTCGTAGCTATACCAAAGTATGCCAGGCCAGAAACCACTGGTCCAGTCGTTGATGGTCACATAGTTCCACTGCTTTTGGCCGGGAGAAATGTTTCTCGGAATACTGTCGTAAGCCGGTATTTCCGCTAAGGACTTGTTCACCTGCGCTTGGGTGTATGCTAATATTCCTGCTACCTCAATTTCACTCGGACTCGCTGTAGTGTTACTGACAGTGTCGGATGCAGTAGTGCCTGAACAAGCTTGCAGCACGAAACAGGCAGCGGCAAGAACTAGGGCATTTTTGGTGTGGTTGAAAAAACTCATGTTTCCTTTGATTATAAAAAATAAAAATCGCTTCTACGTATAAGTAGGCTCCCCAATTCTAGAACTGTAGTGGTATTTCTCTATTTCAAAACAGCGCTGTCTTCAGGGAGGCTGACAGGTTCTTTGATGAGTTCTTTTTCCAGTTGCTCCAGTGATTTTCCCTTGGTTTCTGGCATAAGAAAATGAACGAATAATAACTGCAGGACCATTAACCCGCCAAAAAAGGCAAACACCATCCAAGGCTCAAATGAATTCATTAAAACAGATCCGAACAGCGTGATCAGGGCGGCGAAGACCCAGTGTATGCCACTTCCCCAAGCCTGCCCAAAAGCCCGTACCCGGTTTGGGAAAATCTCAGAAATGAAAACCCATATTACGGCCCCTTGCCCAATGGCGTGAGAGGCGATAAACAACAGTATGAAATAAAGCTTGAAGCTTGCCGCTGCATTTATGTAGAAACCGTAGGAGACCATCAGCAGGGAGATGATATACCCAAACGAGCCGATATACAGCAACTGCTTTCTTCCGGCTTTGTCAATAAGATACATGCCTGCAATGGTGAAAACTAAATTAACCATACCGATGCCAATGGAACTAAGCAGGGAGTCTGATGTTCCAAAACCTGCTTTTTCCAAAATCTCAGGCGCGTAATAGAGAATGAAGTTTATACCGGACAGCTGATTAAAAAAGGCAATAAGAAAAGCCAGCAACAGCGGTATAGAATACTTTTTAGAAAAAACACTTGAAACATCGCCTTTTGAAGATTGATAGTCTGCATTGATGTCACGAATTATATTTTCTGCTTCGCCTAAAGAAAAAGTCTTTTTAAGCACCTTTAAACCAGCCGCGTAGTCATTTTTATGTAACACCAACCACCTCGGGCTCTCGGGTACCCCCAGCATAAGCAGTGTGTAGATCATAGCCGGCAAAGCTTCAATCCCCAGCATCCATCGCCAGTCGTTTTCCCCGCCCACACCTTCCAGCAGATAGTTGGAAACGAAGGCAACGAGTATCCCAAACACAATATTAAACTGATAGAGCGCTCCCAATTTTCCTCTGTTGTTCGCGGATGAAATTTCGGAGATATAAGTGGGCGCAGTGATGGAGGATATGCCTACACCTAAACCACCGATAAACCTGAAGAAGGAAAACAGGTAAGGGTCGGTAGCCAATCCCGAGCCCAAGGCCGAAACAAAGTATAAAATGCCTATGCCAATAAGCGTGTTCTTTCTGCCAAACTTATCGGTAGGATAGCCGGCCAGCAACGCCCCGACGACAGTGCCCCATAAGGCCATGGACATAATAAAAGTGCCATGGAACCATTCGGACGTATTCCAGAGCGCTTTGATTGGCAAGTTGGCTCCTGAAATCACGACCGTGTCGAACCCAAAAAGAAATCCTGCCATCGCCACCACGATGGAATAGTATACTAGTCTTTTATTCATCAGAATCTATAAATAATGTTTTGCCAGAAGGCTTGCCTTATACATGGCACTTATTTTTGAGCCAAAACCGTATTGATTAAAGGTTCTCCCTGTTTCAGTCTTTTTAGTCTGAGCAATGCTTCCACATAGTAATAATCAGCATAGTTTATAGATGCGTCTATCTCCGAACCTTGAGGGTGATGCCCTGTGGCATGCTGAAGAAAAGCTGAGTTGCTTTCCCCGCTTTGGTAATTCTCCGACAACTCTACCAGCATACCCGTGGCGTTATCCATATACTTTTCAGATAGGTTAGCGTCGTCTGCCACGTATTGAGACAACTCCAGTAAAGCAGAAGCGACAATCGCTGCGGCAGAAGCGTCTCTTGGCACATCAGGTATACCCGGCACATCAAAATCCCAGTATGGAATCAGATCTTCTGGCAACCGATCCAGGTAAACCTGAGCGGCGTTGTTGGCTAAGTCGAGATATTCAGGCTTTCTAGTCTCACGATACATCATGGTGAAGCCATATATGGCCCAAGCCTGGCCTCTGGCCCACATGGTTTCATCCGCATACCCCTGATGGGTAATCCCTTTTATCTTGTCACCTGTAATCGTGTCATAGATTATCACATGGTAGGCAGAATAATCATCCTGAAAGTGATTTTCGAATGTTTTATCAGCGTGGTTGATTGCAATTTGCATGTGATCAGGGGCTCCACCGTTTTTCGATGCCCAAGACAACATTTCAAGGTTGATCATATTATCGATGATCGTGTTATGCGGGAATTCGGTTTTACCTGGCCAAGAATGGATGGTGCCCACAACGGGGTTATATAGGGTGGCTAGCGTGTCTGAGGCCCTCAGAATCATTTCTTTATACTGCGGGTTGCCCGTTATCCGATAGCCATTCCCGGCACTGCAAAAAATCTGAAAGCCCAAATCATGGTCGCTTGCCGGCTCTACTGTAAGTGGTTGCAGGTACTGCGTATACCAATCGGCAGACGTTTTCAAGTTTTCATCCCCTGAATACTCATACAGATACCATAATGTACCTGGCCAAAAGCCGCTCGTCCAATCGCGGTATTTCACAAATGTCCATTGGTCTGACCCGTCAAGTATGTTTCTGGGTATAGAAGCCGTGTCATCGGGGATTTGCTGCAGTGTTTTTTTGGCTTGAGACACACAATAATCCAATTGCTTGTCAATGTCAAAATCGTCATTTTGCTCTTGCTGACAACTCCATCCAATTAGTCCGATAATTAATAGTAGTAAAGTGCTCCTTTTCATACGTGCTGCTTTAGTCCTGATTCAAATCTGTTCCCATAAAAGCCCATTCCCCTCCATCCTTTTCACGCTTACGGTTTATCCGTCACAGTTCTTTGTCGATTGCATATCATCTCCCGCAAATAGGAAAAACACAATACACCTGATTGAAGAGATATTTTGCCTGCGTGTTACTGCGATGTCTATACAATAATCGGATAAAAATAAAAAGTATGGTATGACTCATACTTCATAAAATATAAATCATGACTCTAAGTGCCTATATGAAGGAGATAAAAGCGCTTTGGTGAATCTATTGTATGGATTTTAGGGTTCTTGCGCTTCACACCAGTGAACCTGATACACATATATAATTATAATTCCGGAGAGATAAGCATGACCTGCAGAGCAGATCCGCGTACTCTTTGCTATCCAGATATTGATGATGCATCGAGACAAAACAAGCAAAGCTTTCAAAAGAAAGTGCAATGGATCTTTTCACCTTTCTTTTATATCTGGGCATTCATGACAGGTTTCAATCAGGAGCAGTGGTTGCCGACTTTCTACAGAACCTCTATCAGCAAGAAGGCCTTTCCACATAGCTGCCGCACATTCCTTTTTCATTTTTTAAAAATTTCACTTCTGCCTGAGTGCTTAACCAACAAACTGGGATCCGAGGGTTAGCCGAACACTAGTGGGGGTATGGATAGCGACGCTGTCAGGAAACATTAGATTGGGTCACTGACTTCATCCCTTGGGTCTATTTTAACTGCACTTGCAAGGGAGCTTCTTTTTGATCCCTCATTACGACCACACCCATCTGACCGCTTTCCTGATGCTTTTTCGTCTCGTTTAGGAAGTCGATGGTGTTTTTGATTTTTTCACCTTCCACCTCCAGGATCACATCCCCTTTTCGGATTCCATTCCCCTGAGCTGCCGGACTTGGTTTCCAGATGCTCAGCACAATAACTCCTTCCGCCGAGTTGAGACCATACGCAGATTGTTCCTGCTCTGATACCACACTTTTCAGTCGGTTTCGGAGCCACGCAACTTCAGGGCTGGTTTCTGAATCATTTATCTTCTTTGTGGTGGGTACTTCTGGGGTCTTGGCTATTTTCCTGAGCTCTGGCTTTTGTACCCCAAAGCTATCCATCGGAAAATTTTCAAAACCGATCTCAAGTGCAGGCGAGTTATCGGCTACCGAAAAGTCTAACGCACCCGCATCTTTGAACAAAGGATCTCCAAATGCACTGTGCATGTCTCTGTCGTACACCTGCGACTTTAGCATCGCTTCCTCCGTCGGGAAAAAATTGTAATCCAGCTCCTTGCCCCAACCCAGGAGGCCGACATCCTGATAAGCATCTCCTACGATGTTGTGCCTGAAAACATCCCGGCTATTGGCAAACCACACATGCGGGTGTAAAGAGTTGTTGACCAGAATGTTGTTTTCCACTACCCGCGCAAAACCCTCCCTTAGTTTAATGCCGCTGCTCAAACACAAGTTATTGTAAATATGGTAGTTAGATGACCCATCATCTAGGTCGATATCCCACCCATGATCACAGCGAAAGCGGTTGTTTCTGATTACCGTTGTGTGGATGGCGTCCAACGCATACAAATCAGGGTATGCTGTTGTGATGCTATCCATGACTTTGCGCTTTGGATGCCAGAAGCGATCGCGGCCCCATGCATTAAAAGACCCATGGTCACTGGTTTCCAAAACGGTGTTGAAAACGTCATTGTACTCCAGCACATGGCCTCCCCAGGTTCCATCCCCTATGTTGATGCCAGCCCTTGGCACATCATAAACCGAATTGTGCCTTGCCGTAATATGCATGGCCATAGAAATCTGAATTCCTGCTGATTGCTTTTCAATTCTCCCGATTCGGTGAATGAGGTTATTCTCCACCAGACACGCTCTTGGATAAAGCTCGTTCTGTGGCCCTTTTACCGTATCCATCTCGGATAGCTCAACGAACTGCCCGTAATTGAAGGAAGGTGAACGAACGGCAGACGGGTCTCCAACAAAAGAAACGGCACTGGCGCCAATGTCATGGATAAGGTTTCCTGAGATATTCAGCCCGCTGTTGTATTTACTCACCATGATGGCATTGCCACCCAGGTTTGTGAATTCACAGTCCGTAACGGAGCAGTTTTCAGTGCCTTCGTAGAAAAGAACCCCACCACGGTAAATCGTCCAGTCACTTCTGAGCAGGGCCTCATACTCCTCCATAAAGGTGCGCCTGGTGTGCTCGAATTTTATTCCGCTAATTTGGACATTTTTCACAGGCTGATCCAAAGTGCCTTTTACCTCGATCAAACTTTTGAGATGGGATACCTCGACTGTTGCATTATGCAGGTTGATTCCGGCCGTAGGCCAGAGGTATAGCTTGTTTGCCTCTTTGTCCAGAAACCACTCCCCGGGGCTATCCAACTCCTCCAGCACGTTCTCTACCATTCGGTATTCCTCGTGTGGCGCGGAGCCACGGTTGTTCTGATGGCCACCTTCAAGTATAGGGGTTCCATCATCTTTCACTCCGGTGATCTTCCAATGAAAACCTCCCCACTTTCCACGATGCAAGGCATGGAAAAAGGCCCCACTCGGTTTTGCCCAAGAGGCAAGGCGTTCCTTGGAAATCGCATCCTCGGCATACCCTTGCCAATATTGCGCCGACTCATCATAGTTGGGGTATCTCGCCAAAATCTGCGGCACTCCATCTACAACCAACTGGTCAAAATCAAGCCCTTGCGGCACATCTGCCACGTGCAGTTGGCTGTCAGTCTTCGACCAAGCCAGTTGCAACGGGACAGAGCCCTTGATTTTAACCTTGCTCGGCCCCTGTCCTATTATTTTAAGATTGCTCAGCTCGCTGTCCAACTGAAGGGGAGCATCCAGATAGTAGTCTCCTGCTGCGATGTTTATCGTAGCGGGCACGTCTGTTTTTCCATTCCTCAGCTCCATGACTTTGTCAAGAGCCGCGTTGATCGATGTGAAGGTTGTCTCCGTCCTGTTTTCAGGAATAGGTTCATCAGAGGCCACCACATATAACTCTATCGGCTGCTGGCAACCTGAGATTACGAACAAAAGGGCCAGCGGAAGCCATCCCAATTTTAAGCCTGTCCAATGTCTCATGCTCAGCGCCATTCCCTTTCGTTAGTTGTACAATCTCCTGATTGGTTTCTTGTTTTTCACGACACAAAAAAAGCCCGGCGCCCTATTGAGAGCACCAGGCATTTAGCTAAAAGAATTACAATTCAATTTTGACCACGGACACGTATGCATCTGGAGCTTGCCCAGGCAGCGTGATTTGAGATTTTTCTCCGTTGTAACTAAGGTTTTGTGCCGCATCAGCCACAAGCGTTATTTTCTTAGCCTTGATATCGCTGTTGATGGTCAGTTTTCCATCCTTAGGCCAATCAAACACATGTGCGTAAATAACACCGTCCTTGCTTGTATACCTGCCCCAATCCGGCCTGGCATACGGGCTTGCCTTGGCACCATATATCGCTTCACCATTCGTGTCTGTCCAGTCACCAAGGGCTGCAAGACGCTCTACACTTTCTTGGGGGAATAATCCTTGCGGATCGGGGCCAACATTTAACAGAAAGTTGCCCCCTTTCGACACGATATCTACTAAGTTCTCGATGAGTGTTTCGCTGCTCTTCCAGTTAGTGTCTGATGGCTTATACCCCCAGGAACCGTTCATGGTCATGCACGACTCCCAATCAGAAGCTATACCTGTCGCAGGTATTTCTTGTTCAGGAGTGCCAAAGTCGCCTGCAAAATTTCCCTCTTTGTCCATGCCTTCCATACCCTTACGACCTTTGTCCACTCTGTTGTTAACAATGGTTTGAGGTTGGATATCCAGTATCATGCTGTACATGTCTTTCCCCATTTCAGTGGTATAATCCGGGATCCAATCTCCGTCAAACCATACCACGTCCACATCTCCATAATTGGTCAAAAGCTCTTTCACCTGAGGCTTCAGGTAGTTTTCGTAGTACTTCGGGAAATCCGGGTTAAATGCCGTAGAATCTTTCTGTCCGGCATTGTAGTTAGGATACAAGGGCGCCTGGGCGTTGGGATGGTGCCAATCCACTATGGAGTGGTATAAACCGAACTTAATTCCTGCCTCTTTACAAGCATCTGATAACTCCCGAACAATGTCTCGTTTGAACGGGGAAGCTTCCATGATATCATAGTCTGACACTTTTGAGTCCCACAGACAAAAACCATCATGATGCTTGGACGTGAGAACAATGTATTTCATTCCTGCGTCTTTAGCCATGGCTACCCATCTTTTTGCATCAAACTGAGTAGGATTAAAATTGGCTACTACTTCCTTTTCATAGTCTTCGATCGTGTAGTCCAGCTTATCCATGATCCACTCAGCCCCTCCCTTGCAGATCTCGCCATTTCTTTCGCCACCAGGCACAGCATACGCCCCCCAATGGATGAACATCCCAAACTTGGCATCTCGCCACCATTCCATTCGCTCATCTTTTGGGAGCGGTTCTGCTTCCGTTATTTCTTCATTTTTGGGTACTGTTTGAGAACAAGAAAAGCAAAGCATCAATATACCTGAGAGAATCAGGCTAGTCATTTTTTTCATCTGACAGTTTTTTAGTATTTATATTTAATGGTATAATGTCTTCTACCTGGTCCCTGTTTTTTCCCAAATAGCGCTATATGCAATTTGAGAAAACAATTAAGAACAGGGTATAAACTATCGCTCAATTAAGATAAATTATACACAAAGAGCTGTCTACCGCATACTTACAGACCCTAAAATGAGAGGTTTAGGAACTGTGAGCATTATACCAGTTGCCGGATGCGTACCTTGACCCCGGAGCCGAACAGGTACGTATAGACTACAGTTCTTATGGCTCTTTCAGCCAAATGTCTCCTCTCCTTTTAAGAACGGCGCCTAGATACGGACTGCGTGTTCCCACGTAAAGTTACTCACGGTTTTTTGGTGTTGGATGGGGGAAGGTTTTCAAAAAATCAGCAGTTTGATTTATCGTATACCTATATGAAAATCAGCATAAGTTGCTTAACTTAAGCATAACCTGATTAAGAACATTTCGTCTGTAGGGCCGGGCAATGCACCTACTCCATATTTGCGGGGCACCTTCTTCTCCGTAACGCCATCGCGCCTTGGTGATGGAGGGAAAAAACAAAAAGACATATGAGCAATTCAAGACGAAGCTTTATGAAACAAATGGGAGCTCTTGGCATGTTGGCTCCCTTTTATGCACATGCAACCGGTCATTTTCTTCAGGATAATGCGCCATTAAAGATGCATGTTTTTTCCAAGCACCTGCAATTTTTAGATTATAGAAGGGCCGCCGAACTAGCAGCAGAAATTGGCTTCAAGGGCTTGGATCTTACGGTCCGGCCGAAGGGACACGTGCTGCCAGAAAACGTGAAACGTGATTTGCCTAAGGCCATCAAAGAGATCAGGAAAGTAGGGCTGTCCTGTGAGATGATCACTACTGCTATATCTGATGTGGCAAATCCATTGGATGTGGATATCATTAAAACAGCTGCTGCGGAGGGCGTGAAATTCTATCGAAGCGACTGGTTCAAATACAAGGAAGATTCGTCGCTGGAGGATTCACTGGATCATTATCGGGGGAAAGTCCGGGAGTTAGGCGATCTAAACAAAATGCACAACATTGTAGGCTGCTATCAAAACCATTCCGGAACTCTGATTGGGGCCTCTATGTGGGAAGTGAAAAAAATTCTGGAAACCGTAAACCCTGAATTTTTCGGTGCCCAGTATGACATTCGGCATGCTGTGGCAGAGGGTGGAAAATCCTGGCCGAATGGTATCAAACTGCTTAAGAATCATATCAAAACGATAGTGCTGAAAGATTTCAAATGGGGCAAAGTAGACGGCAAGTGGCAAATCGTGAATGTACCCATCGGAGAAGGCATGGTTGACTTCAACAGCTTTTTTAAGCTCCTGAAAGGGTATGGATTGAACCCTCCTGCTTCCTTACACCTGGAATATCCTTTGGGGGGAGCTGAAAAAGGCGAGTATAAAATTTCTGTGGATCAGAAGGTTATTTTTGATGCCATGAAAAAAGACATGGCTGCCGTTCAGCAACTATGGATGAAGGCCTGAAATGTGCAGGTTCAAAAGATGCGCGGCGGGTACGGGTGCTGATTTAAGATAGCCAAGGTATAATCTGGTCTGAGTCGTTAAATGCGTCACATTCAATTTACTCATACAGCCAGTTTATACCTTGACTACCTCATTTCAACAGTACTAATTCACCTTACTTTTTGAGTATTTTTAAAGTTTCCTGTGAATCATTGCCAGTTAAACGGAATAAGTATAGTCCGTTTTCCATGCCAGACATATCAATTGCGAAACGGTTCTGATGTTTCTTGATTTCGCCTTGCTCTACTACCCGCCCCGACATGTTAACGAGTTCGTACTGATAGTTGCGAGACAATGAGAGATCAATTTTCAATTGGTCTGTAACAGGGTTAGGATAAACACTCACTTCCGAATGCAATTGTTTCTGCGCTGTCACTAGTTGTTGAGGGACAATGCTGGTTTGTTTGCCAACAGGATCTGACACTAGTACTAACTGGAATCTAGTATAACTACCCGTTCCTGTAGTCACGGCTACTGTGCCATCACCAAAGGCTTGTAAATTTGGGTTCGTTTTGTCCTCTGTACTTACCCAATAAATGCCCTCAGCAAATTCGTTGAATTCCCATCTTGTCAAGGGACTAGCGGCAGAATTAGCTACCATGATTGCACTCGTTTTGTCAGACGCCAATCTGGAGAGTTCTGCCGCACCATTACTTTCTAAGTAATAGTAGCCTTCTACGTCGCTTTTCTTTATAGCCCACTCCACATGAGCCCCCGTAGCATCCACTGCTGTGGTATAGGGTTTATCTCCTCCGTTAGCAGCCAATTTCGAATTCCAGCGTGGGCTTACTAAATAGTAGGTTTTTCCTTGTTGGATAAGTGGGGTTTCTATGGTGACTGCTTTAAATTTTGCTGTTGCGGCCTTTGATTTATTGCCTGATGACACACACAGGCCAACAAAGATTTGGTCGTTCATAGGAACGGTATCCTGACTAATTTCTACCCATTCCAAGGCATCAACAGACTTATAGGCCGTAATCGTATCGCCTGATCTTTCCAATCGAAGCCATTTTGCTTCCACGCCATTAGCGGTATTCATTTCATTCAACGGCCGGTCTGCTTGCTCTCTGCTTTTAAATAACTCCCCTTTAGTTGCTGTTGTGCTGATCATCACAAACTTAGATTTATCATCGCTTACATCTTCCCGCATCATCAGACCAGCAGTAGACCACGGATGCACGGCATCCAGGGAGCCTATTTTCGCGGTGATCACTCCATCCCCACTCAATTCCTGATACACAAAATGGTACTCATCCTTCAATTTGTTTTGATGATTTCCGGCACCACTGATGGTGAATATCCCTCCTAAGTCCTTGGCGCTACCATTCACATCAGCCCCACCTATATCGCTGTTACTCCAGGGGGCAACTAATTTTCCGCTACAGTCATTATCATTAATGTTGTTGTTTGTTCCCGCATCCACAACAGGCCCACACGACTCTCCTGTCACGCCTGAGGTCTCATCAGACAGCTCGATGGGATACTCCGTGAAGTTGTTTAATTGAAAGTCAGAGGCTGAGAAGTTGTTTTGGTGCGGGAGATTACCATACAATAATCGAATATTGTTTTTATCTCCTCCCACTTTTATTTTCAGGCCTTGCTCCAGCGCTTCCGTAGCACCGTGTAATGTTATTTCATGGCCACTACCACCGATGTAAGCTACAGTTCCCGAACCATTGTAATAAGGGGCACTCGAAGGAAGAATCTCTATGTTTGCATTGTAGTTCCTATCCGACTCATACGTAGAGGAATACACAGGGCCATAGGTACAGTCGGCTTTGCAATCAACTACATCGCCAGATCCTAGTGAAAATCCATTCTCACACCCGATAGCAGTTGTTCCTTCAACGTATATGGTTCCTGCAGCATGAGCAAGGGTCACCCCGGTTCTCATGTTTTTTATGGTACAGTTTACTACTGTTGGATTCGAAGTTCCCCTCTTAAAAAATTCGCCATCCACTATGGTTTGTCCCGCGTTATAGGCGCGTATACCTGCCTCTCCAGTGCTAAGCATGTAACCGGCAGGAAGCTTATACCCCCAAACGGTCATAAACCCTACCTTATCTGCCGGAGAGCCTGTTCCTTCCTCAGTCAGCATATCATCCGTTGATCGCATCTCGCCTTCCACATAACATCCCTCAATAAGCGGGTTAGAAGCCGCCTGCATAAAAATGGCATGGCCATAAGACCGATGGATAATTCTACAATCTTTTATATGGTTACTTTCACCCCGAACCAAAAGAGCACTATGCTTATAGTGTTTTATCACCGGACCTCCTCCTTTACCGAAAGCATCGCCATACCCATACGGGAAAGAGCCCCTTACCGTCATGTGAATGCCTTCCAGTCTGTTTGCAAGGCCGTCAACAACAATGCTGGTAGCACGATTGGCCGGATGGGTGTTGCCCATATCTTCAATCGTCAGGTTTTTAATGACATTTTCGCTACCGGTAATATGCAGCTCATAAACATCCTGATTCCCAAAAGCACGCAAAATTTCAGTATCAATTTCAAACTTTACATCCGTGAAATCATACACGCTGTTGTTGCCCTTGAATGCAAAGAGCCGGCTCACGTTACTCCAGGTTTCACTCGTGCTGCCAATACGGCCTTCCGTCACATCGGCAGCCGTAATAGTATAGGTACCCGGCGCTAGTTTCACATGAACGTTGTCGTCATCCAGGTATGGCTCTAACTCTGCCAAAGTATTGACGAAGGTTTGCGCCTGTGAACTAATGCCTAAAAAAATAAGCACCATGGTAAGCCAAAATACTTTTCGAAATCCTTTTAATTGATCTGAACTGTCTGTAGAGATAATTTCCATGTTTTCTATCATTAAGTGGCTTTAAAAAAATTGAGCTGTATTCGAACACTCTCAAACACAGCTCAATATCTTCAGAATAGATAGAAATAGGTATAAATTATAATCCGCAGGCTATAAATCATCTCCCACTTTGATTTATACAGCGATTTTCAGGCTTCACCGTCTCTTATCATGGTCAAAACCAACTGCTTGTTAACAGAAATTCACTTCTACTTTTATAGTGCGGATGCTCCCGGCGAGGCAGCATCCTTTTTGCTTGTCGCTTCCAGTTCTGCTAAAGTCCAGGCTTTGTTTCTTCCGCTGTTTTCTTTTCTGACTTCCTGAACCTCTTCCGGGGTAACTACAGGGGAAAGGGGTTTCCGTTCGGTAAAACCTGCTGCCTTATCATCTGTAGTAGGCACCCGTGGAACCTTGCCGCCAAATTCGAATCGGATGTAACTCAAGACGGAGGCTATCCATTCATCACTGTTCGCTTCCATGGCTGGCATTACACTAGAGTATGATTTACCGTCGACAGGGCCAGACAAGCCATGAAGCAAAATTCTGGCGGCGGTCTTTTTTTCTATGAAAGCCAATCGCTTTGACTTTACAAGTGGTGGAGCGGCCATTGTAGAACCTCCAATGGCTAAACCTTTCCCGTCAGGACCGTGGCAACTCGCACAAATGGATTTGAAAGTAGCCGCACCATTCAGGATCAGCTCCCTGTCTGCCTGCGCCAGTGCACCCAACTTGCTCCCATACGTTCGCACGCCTTCGTTATTATCCAGGGCAGTTTTGGTAGCTGTGAGCATTTCATTTGCTGCATTCTGCTCGAGTATCTCCTGAACTATCGCTTTCGCCTTTTCAGATGGGCTGTTGTACAAGGAGAGCAGCAATTGCACGCGCACATCGTAATCCGCATCATTGGCAAGCGCCCCTACCTGTTGCATCAACTGCCCATCATTCTTTCTCATATAGGGCTCACTGATCAATACAGCTGTTCTTCTAACCTGCGCATGCTCATCTTTCAGAGCGGCTGACAGGATGTTTTTATCAATTGCATCCAAACCTTCTAATGTCCATAAGGCATGTATCCTGGCAAGATGGCCTGGCTTCTTTTCAAAAAATCCAGACTCCCCGGCTGCCATCTTTCTTAATGCAGGAATCACTGACTTATCGCCACGGGTAACGATTGACTTTTGCGCTTCATCACGCCACCACCCGTTCGGGTGCTTCAGATACCCCAGAAGCTCTTTGCTAGACTCATCCAGCATGTTTGGCTTAGGTCCTCGCTTAAAGTCGTCGTGCACTACGCGGTAAATTCGGCCATGGCCTACATTCTCAGCCAAACCGAGGCTGTCGATCTTGTGGCGCAGGAAAGAGCCTGGCTTTGTCCAGTTGCCCTGCTGTATAATTCCCCGGTGCATGTCTACGATGTATAGATTTCCGTCCGGGCCTGTGGCAGTGTTTACCGGGCGGAAGTTCATATCGGAGGAGACGATGAACTCCTGCTGATGATAAGCATTCTCCAGCTTTACTTTACCTTGCTGGTTTATCACTTTGGCGCGCCTGATGGCCCGTGCCACTGGTTCACAAACGATGTAGTCGCCAACCAAATCCTCCGGTAGGCGATCCCCCCGGAAAATCGACTGTCCGCAAGCAGCCGTGAAATGATTGAGCGTGTTGTTGGGTCGTAGCCTTTTGTTCCCGCCCTGCACATCCGGGGTGGCCATAATGGGCCATACCTCCGCAAACTCCGCGCTATACTGATCTGCAAAATCAAGCGTGCCATAAACAGGGTTGATTTGGAAACCAGCAGCCGGAATTTCTGCTCCAGCCTTGGAGTAGTATACCCGTCCATAGTTGTCATGGGTTACGCCCCACTGCCCGTTCCCGCCACTGATGAGGGTGTCGGCTTTCATGGTGCCGTTTGTATACCGGAAGCGCACCGGATCATACGTGACATACATCCAGTTGTCGAGGTTCCAGTCCAGGCCGCTCCGCTGGTGCTCCATGTTGGCATCGTTCACGCCATACGTATCGTTTCTGTACACTACCTTTTTTACATCAGCCTTGCTATTTCCGTCAGTATCTTTATAGCTGTAGATGTTGATGGTGTTCGTTTCATTCACCAGCAGTTCATCATTCACGCACTGCAGCATCCGGGGCAACAAAAGGCTATCTATAAAAACAGTGCTTTTGTCCATTTTCCCGTCATTGTCGGTATCCTCCAAAAGCGATATACGGCTGAAAGGCTCCTGTTCCCCGGAGGCATCCGCATCCTGCATATAGGTAATCATTTCGGCTACATACATTCTGGCGTTCCCGTCCCAGGCGATGGCAACCGGCTCTTTAATCATAGGTTCGCTGGCTACCAGTTCTAAATGATAGCCTTCGGGAAGATGCATGGTTTTCATACTTTCTTCAGGCGACAGATACGCTCCGGTAGGGTTAGGGTTAAACGCTGGCCTTGCGCTAACCTGCTCCTGCTCGTTTACCTTTGGTGTACTGCAACTACAAGCCAGCACCGATAAAAGTACAAAGGCTGTTTTATGTATGTTATTCTTCATTTCGATTTGCGCTTATTTTTAGACTCATCCAAAACATTTCCCTCACTCTCCAGCTGCACCTTCTCCGTTCCGGGCAGGAGCACGACTGGAGCTTTGGTTTTATTTTTCAAGGTGATCTCCTTCGCATGTGTCGGGCTGCCATCCCATGGGCCGCCATAGCTCTCGGAGGTGGAAAGTTTGATTTGCATTTGCTCCGGTATAAAAGCAGGATCAGCCGTCTGGATTTTCACCTCATGCCCAGACCCGTTGATTTTTACCAGCAACTCGTTTTTCATACCTCCCCGGCTGTCTAGTATGGTTCCCTCCACGTAGGCATTTCGGGCATCGACGTATGGGATGCAGAAAGCCTCTGCATACTTGGCGTCAGCGCTGCAGTTGATGAGCGTGTCGGCATTGCCCACATTAAAACCGGCGGCAACGCAATTCGTGACTTTACAGTTGATGACTTTGTCACCGGCTGTATTAAGTCCCGTACAAATCCCGCGTCGCATGTTGGTAACGGTGCAGTCTTTAATCGTGGTGGAGCCTGTGGCAGTGTTAGCCCCTTTCTGGGCTTGCGGATATACCCGAATGCCGTCTTCGCTCAGCGAGTACATCTCCCCGGGCAAAAAGGCCCCATCGTCCGCTACCATCACCCCTTCAATGTACCCGCCCCGGTGCGCCTTGAAATTTTTATCGAAAGCGTATCCCGAAGTTTCCGCCAGGATATCATTTGTCGTTCGCAGCAAGCCATCCACATGGCAGTCTTCAATCAACGTGTTTTTGGCTCCCTGCACAAAAATGGCATGTCCCATCGCCCGCATGTGCACTTTGCACCCGATTACTTTGATGTTCTCGCCAGGCCAGGCGATGCGGATACCGTTCATCTTGCGGACGTCTCCACCACCAAGTCCGTAAAAGCTGCCATACCCCCAGGGGTTTGAGCCAGCGGTACGTATCTCGGCGTTTTTCAGGGTGACGTTCTTGCCTGTGAGGTTAAAAACCTTGTTGCGGCTCTGATGGCCGGGTGTGTCTCCATAGGTCTCTACATACGGGCCTTCTATCTGCACACCGTCGCCATGTATGGCAATGGCGCAATACATTACCGCATCGTTTATACCCGGAGCCAAGTCCGTACGACTAAACAACCTGGTGTCTACCATGATATTGGCACCCCTCAGGTCATATACCGAGTTGCTGCCCGTAAACTGTATAAACTGCCTGCAATACGCTTTGTCCAACTGGTAGTGCCCCGGCTTTAGCCGCACCTTCACGCCGTCCTGTGTGGCATAACTTCTGAGGTCGGTCAGGTTGTCAATCACAACAAAGCCATCTGCATCTTTCTTCGGCTCTATTTTCCCTTCTGTGATTTGAAAATCGCTGATGCTATACTCCGTCATCACGTCTGAAGGATTCGCCTCCCGACCACCGATCTGAAAAACCAATTGCCCATGCACGTTCAGGTCGCTCAGGGTGACAGAGCCTGATGAGGTGCCCGATGCATCGTGTTGCCACAGCACATTGGCGCCGGCATCCATCAATCTGATGGGTGCCTTTGTCACCGCCCCTTCAGCGCGATAGCTGAAGGAGATCCGACGCACCGGCTTCTTTAACACCCTATGCACATACACGTTATAGGCGCCTGATGTATGGGAGTTTACGGAAAAGCCATCCGGCTTTATGACCTGATCATGCTTCGGGTTAACGATGGCGTCACCTTCATAGCGCACTTGCCAAAGACTCTTTGGGCTGGTACTTTGCGCCTGCAGACACTGTGCGAGCATACACAACGCAAGGCTTAGGCCGAGCCACCAGCTATTATTATAGATTTTTCGCTTTGTCATCACAGCTAATATTACCAAAAGTCATTGCCCTTCTTCACCTGCATGTTTTTATATATGTCGATGTATTTCTGATCAAGCTCCGGTGAGTCTTTATACTGCTTGCGAAGGTCCGCTAACTTTACTTTTAACTCTGCGACCACATCTGCATAGGCCGGATCGTCGAAAACGTTGTTCATTTCCTGCGGGTCTTTCAGCCGATCGTAAAGCTCCCACTCATCGATATCGTAGTAGAAGTGAGCGAGTTTATACTCTTTGGTTACAATCCCATAATGGCGCTTAACCATGTGCACACTTGGGTATTCATAATAGTGATAATAGACCGCGTCTCGGGTCCACTTTTCTTTTTGACCGGTCAGCAGTGGCATCAGGCTTTCACCCTGCATATCTGTCGGAGGCGTAATACCAGCCGCAGTCAGCATGGTCTGTGCGAAATCCAGATTCTGCACCATTTCGTCTTCCACCGCACCGGCAGCTACACGCTCTGGCCAACGGATCATCAGTGGGGTTTTGAAAGACTCATCATAGATGAAGCGCTTGTCGAACCAACCGTGCTCGCCCAGGTAAAAGCCCTGATCCGATGTGTATACCACAATGGTATTTTCGGCCAGTCCGCTCTCATCCAGGTAGTCGAGGATTCTTCCCACATTGTCATCAACCGAGGAAATAGTGGCGAGGTAATCCTGCATATACCGCTGGTACTTCCAACGCATCTTCTCTTTCTCCGTCATGTTGGGCCAGTTGGCTTCGAAGAATGCGTTGATCGAATCCAGCGTAGGGTCATACTGTGCTTTTTGCTCCGCAGTGGCCCTGCCATACGGACCGTAAAACCCATTCTCAAACTCCTCTACCTGGGGAGTCACCTTGTCCCCCATCTTCTCGATCAGTTCGGGTCTGATCTTGCTATCATGACTGTACATCATGTGCGTCAGCAGGTTCATTTCAGCAGTTTTGGCGGCAGTGCCCCGGTTTTCGTAGTCGTCAAACAAGGTTTCTGGTTCCGGGAATTGCTTTTTGGTGAACTCGGCAAACTTTTCAGGCTTTGGCCACCAAGGGCGGTGCGGCGCCTTGTGCATATACATCATCATAAACGGCTTTTCCGGATCGCGCTCTTTTTTAAGCCAGTTGAGTGTGAGATCCGTGATCACATCGGTGACGTAGCCCATGATGGTCGTGTCGCCCCGAGGCGTACTGAAATCAGGATTCAGATAATAGCCCTGCCCAGGCAGGATCATGAACTCGTCTACGCCCTTTGGATTATTGCCAAAATGTAATTTCCCAAACATGGCCGTCTGATAGCCATTGGCCTGAAAAATCTGCGGAAAGGTCACCTGCGTGGTGTCAAACGGCATCAGGTTGTCTATCTTCCCATTGATATGCGTGTGTTTTCCGGTAAGAATCGTCGCTCTTGACGGTGCGCAAATGGAGTTGGTCACGCTAGCGTTGGTGAACAGCATGCCCTCTTTGGCAATCCGATCTATGTTGGGTGTCTCGATCAACTTACTGCCATAGGCACTGATGGCCTGGTAGGCATGATCGTCCGACATGATGAAAAGAATGTTAGGTCTTTGTTTCTCTTCTGCCGACTCCTTGTTTGTGACGCATGAACCAATAGTTGCCAGAAGCCCCACTGCCAAGCCAGTAAATAATGTTGTTTTTAGTTTCGTTATTTTCATACCCTCTTTATTACATATTCATACAGGTCAATTCACAGTGACCCTACTACCTGATAGCGCATAGCATCTCATTTATCAAAAATCACGGACTCTACCTGGTTTAGTTCAAGCTTATTTCCCGATAGTCTCCCGGTTCAAACTTTTGCTCCCTCTCACCATTACTGATGCTCACCGGCACCTCATTATGCAGCAGCAGCTTTCCGTTTTTTTTCTCCAGCACCACATTGCCGGTTTTGGTTGCGCTGATGGTAAAACCCTTGCCTTTCAGGAGTTGCCCATTGCCCATAAACAAAATGAGATCGCCCTGTTTTTCCGCTCCAACCAGCGCGTAGCTAGCGTCAGTGGCCATACCCTTGTAGCTGGCCTGCGCTCCATTTTTGGTCGAGAATACATGGTCTTCGCGCCCGGACTTATGCTTCACGTTGATGCCCACAAACTCACTGCTCCCATTTTCATCTTCAAACCCGTCGATGCTGGCGATGCTTTTTCCTTTGCCAGAGGTATAAGGCTCATAAACCGACACGAACGGGCGCTCCCAGGCCTCGCCATGCTGCCGGGCGGCCAGCGTCAGGTATGGCTGTTCGCCCACCTCATAGGGCAAGCCACTGTCACCGTGAAAGGCTTTGTTTGGGGGAGACTTGATGCTAAACACTTCGCGCCCCTCAGTTCCCATCATCCACAGGTTCATCAGCACATCGTCCTTGCCATCGGGCATGTCGATTTTCCATTGCGCCTGGTAATCCTCGTTTGTTCGCACGGACTTTTTGTCCCACATATAATCCAGGGCATAAAGGTGCCCTCCGGCAAAGGCCATCTCTTCGTTCGGCGTAAGTGCCAATGGCGCGCCTGCTTCATCTAGCAGCTCCATGCTTTGCCCCAGGTTGTGGTAGTAATAGTCATGAAACTTGTCGCCTTTTCGCTGCTTACGGGACCGGAACACATCAATATAATACCCAGTCGCCTCACCTGTTTTCACGATGCTCACCAGGCGGCTCTGGTCGCTGCGGGTTTCCGGCTCCAGAAAGTACACATCAGAATAGGTGATGCCCGGATAGTACCCCGCTTTCTTTTCTGTTTTGGGATATTCCCCCATCAGGTCAAAGGCATGATAGCTGAGCATCTCGGTATAAGAAGACGCCCCATCTACCATGACGGTATTGTGCGCCGGAAACTGCGAATAGTATTCTAAATAAATCGGCTGCAAGTAGTTACCACCTTTACCCGGATCGGCGCCCTGTACGAACCCCTTGCCGTAAAGCTCCATATTAATGCCGTTGGCGTGCATGTGGTTACCCAGAGAGCCATTCAGCGAGACCATCATACCGTCTTTTCCTTCGCCCATGCGCTGCACATGCCAGCTCACATTGGGTGCGTAAAACGTCTGCGTCATGTAATCCGCCTTTTCTGCCTTTTTATACTTGGGGTTCAGTTTGAGCGGCTTACTGGCAAAAAAAGAGGCTATCTCTGCCCGTGGCTTCCCGCCTTGCCCGTCTTCATGGTCTTCGGCAAACAGCCGGTGCATGGCCGTATATTCCTTTTCCCGCTTTGCATCGCCGTTTTTCTGCGCTATCCGGATCATATCACTCATTGGCTCCGTGGTCACGGGGCCATAGTAACTATCACCAAAGGCTACCGTCTGCCCATTCGGAAACAGATACTGCGGCAACATTTTCACCGCCTCGTCCATCACCGGCATATAGGGCAGTATGTTGTGGTCGAACGTGTGGTCAAAGTCTTCGATGAAGTTGGTCAGGTCTTTGGTAACGCCCTGTGAGTAGCCCGGGCACTCCGCCCATACGCCATTTTCAAAATCATACCCATACTCCAAAAACTTCGTCAGTGACCACTGCCGCGGAGAGGTGACATTCAGGATGTAGTCGATATAGTATTCCCGGCCTTTGCCATCTGCATACCGCGCATTGTCTTGCAGCACCATGGCTGCTTTTAGTATGATTTTGGCTTGATGGAGATTCCAGTTGTTTTGAGGCACCCCGTTTTTGATAATCTGATCAGCCCAACGCTTGATCGTTTTATCATACATGGCGATGTTTTGCGGGTGGTTGGCCTCGATGTATGGGTGCAGAAAATCATATAAAACAGCGACCTCCCGAAGCGTACTTTCGTGGATGACCTGGAAATGAGTGAACCCGACGAGCGTCTGGATATGGCCATTCAGCAAATCAATAGGTTCGCTGCGGTAGGACATGCCTTCCATGTAGGTATGGAAAATATCATAGGCAAACCGGGCGTATTTTGGGTCGTTCTCCAGCCAATAGATGAAAGCAGCATCACGGGCCAGTTCCATGATTTCCTGATTGATCGCCACAATGATATTGCCTGTTTTCGATTCCTCCACCCACTCAAACGGATGGCCCTCTTTGCTTTTGTTGGGCAGGTACAGTCCCCTTGGGTCGTCCATGTATGGCTGGATATCTTCCAGCTTGGGTTTGCCATACAGGGTATGGGAGTTGCGCGAACCCGTGAAGCGAACAGTCGGAACCGGGGCCTGCCCATCTGCATGCGAGTAATCCACGCCATCGATGTAGACGTTGGTGGCTTTAGTTTTCCAGTACATTTGCAGCCGCGACACCATCCACTCCGGGTCGGTTACATGGCGGGCCACGTGCTCATCTATTCTGTCATGGATGCCGGACAGTACCTCCTGCGCCCATTTCTCCTTGTTGATGGTTTTCTGAAGCTCTTTCTTCCCCCCCTGTGTCGTATAAATGCGCGGATAGCCCTTTTCCAGACTCTTGGGTAAGGGAATTTGGGCCTGGACACAAAATGAAATTGAAAGTAGTGCAGCTAAAAGTATCGAAAACCTCTTCATAAAATGTTTCTTCTATTTTTATACCCTGTGGGGATGTCGTGGATTTGGGGCTGGCAATTTTCCACAGCACGAGGCTGTATTTCACTGTGATTTGCCCCTCGTTTACTGGCTCCGCCCCGATCCGGCGGGCAGTCCCTTCTTCTCTGGGGCAATCCACTGGCGTCTGCTCTATCAATCACCAGAAACAGAAGAGAGGTTGGTGATACCTTCATCTTGCAATCAGGACTTTCGCAAAGCTGCCCTTTTTGCGTCTTTTGACTAACAAGTTGTTGGTGAGAACACACAACAACGGCAGGCTGTAGATTGCTTTCGCTCCGTGTTTCGATTAGATGCGAAAGTCCTGGCTATATTTCCGGTTGCCCTTTCAGGTACTTGAGTGATCTTAAAAATTTGTCTGTTTCCCGAATCGTTAGGGTATAAAACTTGCCGTCGTACTTGTAGTTATTGAAGAACCCGTGCCCTGCATCGTCATATAAAAAAAGCTCACACCGGCGGCCAGCTTCCTCCATCTTCGCCTGATAATTTTCAACCACCGATACCGGGATCAGGTGGTCTTCCTTACCTAAAAACACGATGGTAGGCGGTGCTTGCTTCGTGATGTTGTGGGCTGGTGAGATCTCCTGCCACCGATCACCCATCCGCTCGTGCTCAAACCCCTCCGGACCATTATCGAATACAGGATTGTAAAGTACCAGGGCATTGGCTTTGGAGCTAATGCGCAGATCCTCTCCTTCTTCGTCCAGGCCAGGCAAGACGCCACAGGCCGCTGCCAGATGCCCCCCTGCCGAGCCCCCGGAGGCAACCATTTTATCGGGATCTATATTCAGCTCTTTAGCGTACTTCCGCAAAAAGCGCATGGCAGATTTGGCATCAGCCACCGCCTCATAGGGTGTGGTCTGGTGCCGCGACCGTACCCGATAATCAGCCAGTACCGTAATCATACCACGCGAAGCAAAGTACTCTGCCTCTGGCTGAAACTGCTTTAAAGTACCCCCATTCCATCCGCCTCCATAGAAGAACACGATTACCGGATATTTTTTTCGGTTCTTGAATTCATCCGGATACCTCAAAATCATCTTCAGGGTATCTTCATCAACTACTTTATAAGTAATCGTATCAGGCTGCCCATCTTTTTGAATACCTGCCGGTAGGCCCAACAGCTGTGCCTGAAGTTCGAAGCAAATTAAAGCCTGGATGGTGAGCAGTAGTATTGACTTTACCATATGTTATTTTATTTTTTGTTTGGTTTCGAAAGATCCAGCTGACTAGCTAGCGGCTCAAAATTCCTCCTTAATTTTGCCACGCGGTGTGGTGGTACTGCTGTTTGAATCGCTCCTGAAGTACTTTAAGAATCTTGTAAATTGAAATTTTCATGGCATCAGAAATAGCGCTACCTCATACCTAAAAAAGACAACGTGCCCGGCAAACTGAGCAGCTAATGCATTAAAGCGATGTCCTCACTTTTTTGATGATTTTGTTATTCTTCCCGTTATTTTCCAGCACCTTCCCGTCTGTGATAATTTTGCTATTGCTCACCAACGCACTGATCTTTACCGGCATACCGGTTTCATTTGTCAATTTTAAACCAGACGTTTTCCCTTCACTGTAGGGCGACATCGATTCGCCATGTTCCGGATGGGTATAGCCTACCAAAATTGGAAGGTCAGTCTTTCGCTTATACCCCTTTTCGGATTTCAGCACCACTTTATTGTTGTTCCCTTGAATGGTAACCAGTGCATGCACCAGGCGGTCCGACTCAGCTGTGTCTACCACCAGTTCCACGTCTGCGTTGCTTCCCTCCACAAACATCAAGGGGCCATAATTGGCATCTCCCTTACAGTTTTTCACGATGGCACCATCGCCTACCCAGTAGCCGCGCTCTGTACCTATAGTGGTGCAATTTTCCAGACGGGTCCCACCATTGGTCCGCAGCTCAAATCCGGCCCGTGTATTTTTGGCGGTGCAGTTTTTGAAATGGATATTTTTGATCTCGCCATACGTGCGAAAACCGTCCTCGCTCAACGATTTCATATAGCCTGGCGTCACCACGTACTTACCTTCACGATTTTGCGTCCAGGTTCTAAAGTTCACATCCACTGCCGGCCCGGATGTCTCCGCCAGGATTTCATCAGTAGAGCGCACCGCTCCCTCAGCATAACAATCCTCGAAGTATACATTCTCTGCTCCTTTTTGCACAAAAAAACAATGCCCGAAAGAGCGGTTGTACAGCTTACAGCGATAAAGCCGGGTATTGCTGCCGGTGACAAGAAGCCCACTGTGCTTTTTGTGTTTGATCACGGTTTCCCCGCCTTTGCCAAACAAGTCGCCATACCCATAGGGGTAGGAACCAGCCACGTATAGGGTCATATCCTTCAGCACATTGCCTGTGCCGGCCACCTGCAGTACCGTTCCGCCAGGTGAAGTCCCATTCCCGACGCATCTGATGGTCAGCCCATTGAAGGTATTGTCATTACCCGTAACCAGGAATTCGTCACTATGAATGGGAGGATTCAATGCCGTGCGCAATTCAGTGTCTACTGCTATCTCTACACCCTCCAAGTTGAATGTATTGTTGCTGCCACTGAAGGTGATGTACTGAAACTGCTTCCGGTCATGCCGCACCCGCATCGAATCCATCGTCAAGTAATCCGTCAACTGATAGACACCCGGTTTCATGGTGATCACATTGCCGCTTTTGCCGGCATACGAAGCTAATTCAGCCAAACTGCTGACAGACACGGCTGAAGCTTTTGCTATTCCGCAAACCAAAATCAGTGCGATCAGCACTGCGTTTTTAATACACCCTTTCATCATCCTTATCGTCAATTATTCGATTCCCCTTTAGTTTCTGCGCTAAAAACGCCCGCTATCTTCAGCATCACTTCCCGACAATTTCAATGTTTGATCCTTTGTTACGTTCCACCTTGCCCTGCGTCACAACCGTACAATTCTTTGCTTCTGCTCCTACAATGACCGGCGCTGAGGTCTTGTTCGTGAGGGTAACATCTCCTGCATACGCCTCTGGTATGGGAGATGCGTTTTCGCCGGAGTCAGGCATACCGTAGCCCAACATGATCGGAGCCGTAATTTTTTTCGTCTTTTTATTGGTTTGGATGGATACCTCATGGCCTGTGCCGCATATAGTGGCCAGGGCATGCACTTTATACCTGGACTCGCCCGGTTCCAGGATCATATCTATTTGTGAGCGTTCGTTGCCCACCAGATACAGCAAGGGGCCATATAACATATCGCCGCTACAATTTTCACTCACTGCTTTGCTCAAATAATACCCACGCTCACAGGCAATGGCTTTACAGTCGCGCAGGGTAACAGGCGCCGTTTCCTCATTAGCTGCCAGTGCAAAACCCACCCGCATATTTTTTGCTGTACAATTGACTAGGGTTACCTTACCCGTCTCCCTTCGTGGTGATCCGCCTGCCCCATAGGTCCTAAAGCCACATTCGTTTAACGATTTCATATAGTCGGGCTTAATGCTTTTCTTCCCATCGTAACCCTCGTATATCGACGCAAAGCCCTCCTCAAATGCCGGGCCTGAGGTCTCTTTCAACATATCATTGGTAGATCGCATCTCACCTTCGGCATAGCAATTTTCAAGATAGCTATCAATCCCACCCTGGATAAAAAATGCATGCCCTAAAGAGCGCATGTAAACTTTGCAGTCGTAGAGTTTGGTATCAGAACCGGTAATCAGCAGGCCACTATGCTTTCTCAGTTTGGTCAGGCTTCTGTCTCCCTTGCCCAGCAAATCGCCATACCCATAGGGCGATGATCCTGTGACATGGAGCGTCAGCTTTTTCAGCACGGTGCCCGTGCCAGCAATCTCCAAAGCTGCCCCGCCACGCGAGGTGCCTTCTCCCACATATCGGATTTGAAGGCCTTGTATGGTATTATGATTGCCCGTCACCTTAAATAAACTGGTATGGATGGGTGCGTTTAAGGCAAGACGCAGGGCATTGTCAACCTCAATGGTGACTCCATCCAGTTGAAACACGTTACTATCTCCTTTGAAATTGAGAAATTGAAACTGCTTCCGGTCATGCCGCACACGCATGGAATCCGCAGTCCAATAATCATTCAGCTGATAGACACCCGGTTTCATGGAAATCACGTTGCCGCTTTGCGAGGTATAGGTAGCTAACTCAGCAAAGGAATTGACCTTGATCTCAGCGGCTTGAAGGGCGCTGGCGATCAAGATCAAGACTACCGTTAATGCATAATGGAATTTGTTCATGATTTTAATTATCAAGCCTTCCTATTTCTCTGTTTTTACTACCCATTGCAAAGCCCAGGTATAAGTTACTTAGCGCTGTTTACCGGAGTGGGGAAAGTGCCTTCCATCTTGTGTTATCTACAGCTTCTCCACGTCTACAAAATATGCCCCTAGTTCGTCACCGCCCTCGAGGTCAAACCATGTTTTCAGTTGGGTCTCCCCTTTTTTGAGCTTCACCGTAAACTCTACAAATTCTGCGCTGGGGTTAACCTCAGCAGCGAATTTTTGTCCCTGCACCTCCAGTCGAGCGGATTTTATTGGGAGCGATTTCCCGGGTTTGGTCTCACTTACACTTGTCCCGGGTTTGGCTGGGCGAACGGGAGCCTTTGCATGAAGGGCTAAGCCAGTTTCTACAGGCCATCTGCGCAACCGCACCTTGTATTTACCTGCTTCCGCTACTTTAATCAGCCAATACCCATTATCGATGTATCCCTCACGGATATGACGCTGATGCCATGGGCTTGCCTCAGCATCGGTATGCCAGTCATGACAATATAATCTTGCAGGGTTTTCGCCCTTATGACCGACATAGATGTATGGCTGATCTTTATAACTCGGGGAGATTTCTTTCCACCATTTGTCATAGTAAGCCTTGAATTCCGCAACCTTGGCAGGATGCTGCGCTGCAATGTTGTTTCGCTGCTCCGGGTCAGATTTCAAATTGTAGAGTTCTTCCCCGTCTACCAGACGCCACTTATCCTGCATCAGGGAAGTTCTGCGCCATGGCTCAGGCACCTCGGTCCTTTGGGAGTTGGTGATCACGATCCGATCTTTGAAGCCGCTATCATCCCCCTTTATCAGCGGTACCAGACTTTGCCCGTCAAACTTGGTTTCTGGCTTTACTTTGAGGTTGCATAGCTCCACAAGCGTGGGAAGCACATCATAGTGGGCGGTTAGCTCATCGATATCCTGGCCCACCTTGATATCACCATTTTGCCAATGGATGAACAGAGGCACCCGGTGGCCTCCTTCGTATTTGCTTGCCTTTATCCCGCGCATGCCATCGTTGAATCCTTGATTTACAAAACCATCCAACCGATGCCCCTCCACGCTGGCCCCTTGCGCTGTGCCGTTGTCGGTGGTAAAGATGATGATGGTGTTGTCCAGTTTGCCTGTCGACTTCAGGTAATTCATCAGCTTGCCAATATTTTCATCGACATTGGCGATCATCCCATAAAAAGCAGCCATCGGAATCGTACCATCATCTTCATACTTTTGGTATGGCTCCAGGTATTTGTTTTCTACAAAGTAGGGCGAGTGTGCCGCATTGGTGGGCAGGTAACAGAAGAAGGGTTTGTCTTTTTGGGTATCGATATACTTCATGGCCTCCTCAAACCAAATGTCTGTACAGTAGCCCTTGTACTGCTCCAACTTCCCGTTGTGCACATAGATATCGTCGAAGTAGTCATTGTCCCAATAATCCATTGTCTGCTCCATACCACCCCCACCGTGGGTAAGCACTTCCTCGAAACCTTTGTCCTGCGGGCGAGAAGGGTAATTGTCACCTAAATGCCACTTCCCAAAAATTCCGGTAGCATAGCCATTCTCCTTGAATATCTGCGCCATGGTAACCTCCCTTTCCAGCAGGAGTGATCGGCCGTTCACCGTGTGCCATACCCCGGCCCGGTTGGCATTGTGGCCGGTAAGCAGTGCCGCACGACTGGGGGCACACGTGGGGTTCACATGGTAGTCTGTAAACCTGGCGCTCTTGGCGTGAAGCGCATCCATATTTGGTGTTTTGATGATAGGATTGCCTAAAGCCGCGATATCTCCATACCCCTGGTCATCTACCAGGATCAGTATCACATTTGGCTTCTCTTTCGGCTTGCTTCCTGAGGCATGGGATGCCAACGCCATCAGGCTTAAAACTGCTGTGAGGTAAATCTTTAGTTTCTTCATTCAAATTTTGTCTACAAAACCCTTTTTGAAGCAGGCCCTTCCAACAGCGCTTCTGGCCTGTTTGGTCCCCCAATCAAATGCGCTGCATATCGCATTATACTTCCTAACAAAGCTCTAAAACTGTGGTCACACATCGTATCAACTATCGTTCAAAAGGGATAAATTATGTACCTAACTCTCTAAAAAGGCAGTATCAAGCTAAGCTCAGTGAGTACACCCCCATCAACTATAATTTATCAAAAAAGCGGGAAAAAACACAAATACCGCTGTTACAACTTCTTTCAACAAGCAGTTCAGCCCACGAGGTGAGCGCCATGTCAAGTCATGTCTGCCCGATGAAACCAGGTATAAGCTTGGGGATAATCAGTTGAGCACTTACCCACCAGCAACTGGCAAAACCCACTGTAGGGGAACAAAAAAAGGAGGCTGCCCACATGGGCAGCCTCCTTTGAATCAGTGTTGAAGACTATAGCGGCTAATGGGTTTTCACAAACCGCAATACTGCATTTACTTCCTGACTGTGTAGCTGCAACAGGTAAACTCCCTCAGCCAATCCCTGTACATCGAGTTTCACTTGTTGATCGCCGAGCGGCAGCGCTTTGACTTCTGACCGAACCCGCTGGCCAGTCAGGCTCAGGATAGTGAACTCCACTTTCCCCGCTTCTGCTAAAGTAAAGTTCAGGGTAGCGTTGTCCTTCACCGGGTTTGGATACAGTAGCAGTGAACCTGTGCTTTCAAAACCGATTGCTTTCACAGCTGACGCCACACCCGTATGCGCTATTCCTCCAGGCTCGGTTCCATACACCAACTCATCCTTTACATACACGGTCACATGAGGATTTGCCTGGTATTCTCTCGTCCCAACATAGGAATGGTCATTGGTTTCGTCAAATGCGCTCCAATCTGATTTGGCCATTCTTGTCCGGATCTCGCCGGTGCTGCTTAGGCTGTGCAAGGTATCAGTACTGTTGAAGCTTAATTCCAGATACCTGTCTGCTGTAGCCGTTGGTGCATCCATCGTATAAACCATACCCGATACGTTTGACTTACCCAACTCTGCCCAATCAACCCAGAAGTTCATGGCTTCAGACCCTTCGGCGGTGAACCAGTACCTTACCTTCACATCGGAAAGCGGAACCGCAACATTGCCTGTATTATTGATGTTGAATTGCGGCTTGATGGAGTTGTCCTTGGGTTTTGAGGCATCGCCCGCTTTGTGCGCGACAACGAAGGAAGTGGCACCGAGCTCAACCTCTGGCTCTTCACCCCAAATCAATACCCCGTTTTTGTAGAGCGTGATGTGCGCATTTTCCAGGAAAGAGCTAGAAGGCAGATAGGAGTGATCATCCTTCTCATCAAAATCTGTCCAGTCATTCTTGGCAACGCGTGTTTGAATTGGGCCTGTTCCGGCCTGAGAGGCAAGCTCCAGCCCCGCTGCAAACGAAAGCTCCAGGTAGGTATAGCCTCCCGTTCTGGCCGGTGTGCTCGTTACAAACTTGCTGTTGATGTTAGCTGCTCCGATTTGGGCCCAGTCACAGAAGAAGGTTAGCGGGGCAAACTCCTCCGCGGTGAACCAATAGCGCAGGGTCACATCGTCTAACGAAACGGCAGAACCGCCCGTGTTGACCAACTCCAGCTGCGTCTCGATGCTATTATCTGTGGCCGCCCCTTTGGTTTTAGAGGCTATACTGAAAGCCATATCCGTCAACTCGAACTCGATCCAGTTCAGGTTGGACAGATTGCTGCCTTCTCCTGCAAATTCAAATGAAAGCGACTGCACACCAGAGGCTAGCTTCAGATAAGTGGAAATCGTTTGCCATTCTTCACCGTTGCCTGCATCCGGAACCATCACTTTTTCTGTGGTCCCATCATCCTTTCGAATAATTATACTACTCCCTGAAGTCTTCGGAGAAACACGGAAGGAAACATTGTAAATCCCCCCTGAAAGCACCTCAAGATCAAATGAAATATTGTCTCCATTATTAATCAGACTAACATGCTCTCCTCCATCTATATCTGATGTGGCTTGCACTTTAACTCCCGATTGTGTGAAATAGGCCTCTGCTTCAATTGTAGTAGAATCTTCTATAACAATGGGTTTCTTAACAAACTGTAGCCAGTTTATGTTGAACAGGTAACTGCTGGCACCCTTAAACACCAGGTACAAATCATATACTCCTTCTACCGCATCAATATTGGATTGAGCAGTTTGCCAATTTTGCCATCCACCGGTATTTGGCACATTTACAGTTCCTATGTGTGTACCTGTACTGGAACCTAACCTTAGTTCAATTGTTCCACCATCGTTTATACTTGCCACCCGGGTTAGAATACCTCCTGCTTCAGATAAATCCAGCGACTTGAATAGTAACCAGTTTCCATCCTGAATGGTACCCACATTCTTTCCTCCATCAGCATCAGACGTAGATTCAGTTTTTGTACCATTTGCCAGATTATAGTCCTCGGCTTCTATTCTCGAATAAATATCCTTTTCCTCTAGACGTTGACCCGATAACTGGAACCAGTTGAGGTTGCAGACATTAGCGCTCGTTTCAGTCAGAAAAACAAAGTAAAGGTCGTGAGTGCCAGTGACTTTTTCCAGATTTGCACTGGTAGTTTCCCAGTTGTGCCAGCCCCCGGTGTTATGCAGGTTTATCGTTCCTAGCAGCAGCCCCTCTGCTGAGCCTGACCTCACTTCAACGTAAGCATCATTATATATCGAGCCAAAACGTGCGTTAATGCTTTTTACTCCGGTCAGATCAACATCGTTAAACATGATCCAGTCACCGGGAACAATAGATTTTACGATGGAGCCAACGCCCTTATCTTCCGCATCGGTTGTGCCTCCTACATTACCCTTTTTCCACTCCTTCGCATCATAATCTTCTGCCTCTATCCTGGCAAAAGGGTTTTCGTAAACTTTAAACTGAAGCCAGTTGAGACGGAATAAATTCTCTCCCTGTCCGGTAAAGACCAAGTAAATATCATGTTCATCAGCTACCTGATCAACCTGAGTGCTTATCGTTGCCCAGGTACTCAATGATCCTGTATTGGGCACATCAACGAAAGCGATCACGGGTCCATCGACTGCATCCAGCCTTAGCTCTATCTGTGCATTGTTGCTTATACCGGCTACCCGGAGGTCTACACGTGAGGCTTTGCTAATATCAAGGCTCGTAAACTTTATCCAGTCACCGTTTTGGATATTGCTGACATCCTTTTTGCCATCTACATCAGAAGTATTGGCTATGGATGTACCACTTTCGCCGTTGTAATTTTCTGCTTCAAACCTCACGTAAGGGTCGATCGGCGGAGCCACAAATTCATCTGAAAACTGGAACCAGTTGATGTTGCAGACATATGAACTTTCAGTGTTCTTGTACACCAGATAAACATCATAGACCCCGGTTACATCTTCAATATAAGCAGTAGCTGTTGCATAGACTTGCCAGGCACCTGTTTGCGGCACATCAACAGTACCGATTAACTGGCCATCCGGCGCATTCAGTCTTACTTCGATAAAGGCATCATTATAAATTGAAGCTACGCGAGCTTTTATACTTTTCACATCGGTCAGGTCCAAAGCAGCGTACATGCTCCAATGGCCCGGCTTGATAGCACCTAAATTCTGTACACCGTCCACATCGCCGGTATTACCTACTTTGGGTCCACTTATATCATCGTAATCTTCTGCCTCGATTCTGGCAAAAGGGTCTGTGGTTTCAAGTATGGTTATACCAGATATGCTATAATAATTCTCCATACTTGCAGAGGTGCCGGTTACAATAAGCTCCAGGGTCTTGCCAGTCAATTTTCTTGCTATGGCAACATTAACATCTAAGGCTCCTGTATCTTCCGAAATGGCTATCCTTTCTCCTCCATCTAGCTTATAGTATACGAGACCGTTGCACGGTGCTATTCGAAGATTGGTGCTTTTCTTATTTTTTTAAGCATTAGAAAAAGGCTATCTTAAGT
>NZ_JAKVIR010000005.1:18317-236854 GCF_022601975.1 Pontibacter sp. E15-1 | reverse complement strand
CCCTGAAAACCATAAGTTTTACACCTCAACATGTTGAAAAATAAGGATTTATATCGTTTTTAAGGAGCGACTAATTAATTCCTGCCCATATAGTAAGACAGGCCAAGGTTCAGGTTCATACTGGAAAAGTCAAGTTCCACAGTGTTGCTTTTGTATGGTTCGATTGGGGAGCTGGCATTCACTGATCTCTCTTCTGATTGGCTGTGGCTATAAGTCAAGGCCCCAAGGGTCAGGTTCAGTCCCACTTTTTTAGAGGCAAAAAACGTGAAGCCCGGGGAAAAGCCCACCATAAACGACTTAGCCTGGGTTTCTGTGGCTTGTCCCGAGCCAGTGCCATCCAGGTAGTCAACGCTACTTTTGTTTTTAGAAGTGCTGTTTTGGTACCCTGTCGACACAGTGCCATGTATAGCAAGCTTCTCCGTCAGGTACTTGTACTGCCGGGCATACACCCTGAAAAGCTGTGCGCGTCGTTTCTCCATGGCGTTATACGTGAAGTCTCCTTCCGGCGAGACTAGGTCATATGTAGTATTGAGGAAATTCACGGCCGCCCCCAATTCCAGGTTTTCCTTTATAAAATATCCCGTAGAGGGCGCTATGGTGTACGTATTTCGCCGTTTTGTTTTCCATCCTCCGTCCCTTTAGAATGAGCGTACCCGAATGCGCCGGTCAGGGCTACGGTACCCGTTGGGAGCTGTGCCTGCACATGCCGGGCAAAGGCGAGAACCGCGAGGACCACCCATAGTTTCTTCATGGTTCCCATATTTACTGGCCTATGTAATAACCGAACCCGATACTGACACTATTCGGGGACAGTGCCGCCGTAAAAGATTTATAAGTGATAGACTCAGTTACGTCGGCATCCTCCTCTGGGCGCTGCTTCGTCCTACTGAAAGCAAGTGACCCGAATGAGGCTGTGAATCCAATTTTTGGAGTGGCAAAATAAGTCAGGCCCGGATAAAAGCCAATGCCGTAGCTTGTGGTTGTATGGCTCAGCTTAGGCGATGCATCGCTTTCAGATTGGTACTTGCTGTTTCCGAAACCCAGAGACACATACCCGGTGCCATGCAGTTGCAGTTGGTCCGTGATCGCAAGGTATTTCCGGATATAGGGATTTATACTGTAGTTGTTGACTTTAAGCTTAGTCTCCTCCGTCTTGAACTGATTTTTAGAAAATACCTTGTTTATACCCGAACTTATACCGGTTTCAAGACCATCATGTATAAAATAGCCTATTGCGGGGGCAACAGTGATGCCGCGCCAGGTATTTTTATACCCTGTTTCCTGATATTCCTTAGCCTCGTTCGAAAAGCTAAGTCGTCCGTTCAGCACGACAGTTCCCGTTGAGGTTTGCGCGAAGGCACTGCAACCAAGTAGCATACATGCACTCGTTGCCATCAAGTTCCTGATGTTTGTTTTCATAAAATAAGCAGGTTAAGTGAAAATATATGTTTGAATATAACAAAATTATACATAAACTCTTGTGCTCATATTTGATATACTTTTCCCATTGGTCGGTCTATGATTTTGCTGTGTTGCAGACAAAGAAATGCGCTATATCAGTATGGGTTTTTTGGCTTTGCTATACCTCCAGAAACATCCGGGAGAAGCAACATTTTATCCGGTATAAAAGCGGAGCCTGTAGCGAAGCGCATCTGTACAGGGAGAATGTAGCGATGCAAAATGGCGGCAGCCCGGCTGGTAAAACCGATGCGGTGTTCTTGCGTTAAAAAAGGGAAAGAGGATTAAACCCAACCCAAAGACTATGAGAAGGAATGACAGAGACCAACAGGACGATCAAGCACGGAACTGGCAGTATGATTCCCGTGATCATCGCCAACAAGACCTGACAGGGGATTTTGAGCGCCATTACCAGCAACGCCACCATCCAAGAGACGGGAACGACAATTTTTACAGAAACGCAGCCTATGAGCGTGACGCTGATTACGACCGGGCACGCAGCTACCGCCACCAGGATGAGGACGTGGAACGCAACTATCACCAAAATACCCGAGGCGAACGCGATGCTTTGGGGGATATCCGGCAGGGGTATGGCTATTCCAGTTTCGGGGGAGCACCTGACTCAGGCCGCATGCACAACCCTGCAGGTGAGATGCAGCGCGAACGCCGTGCGCAACAGGAGCAGAGACTCAATTCACAAAGACCAGGAGGCTACAGCGGATCAGGTTTTGGAGGGGCTAATTACAGTGCCCATGGCTCCTTTGGCGGCTCTTCCGACTATGGCGCCATGAGTGGAAGTGGTGGCAATGCCCGCCACGAAAGCTCCTCTTCAGGGTATGGCGGTGACCAAAGGAATTTCTCTCATGACAATAACAGGGCTGCGTATAAAGGCAACCAGCACGACTACACAGACAGTTTTGAGGAGCACTACCGCCGCCGAAACCCCAACCGGGATGCACATCGGGATGCCGATAAGGGCAAGCACAATAAATGGTTCAACTGGTAGCTATACCCTGATGATACATAAACAAGGGCCGGATTTTACTTAACAATCCGGCCCTTGTGCCTGGAAAACCGGCATACCCATGGACTATGTATGGAGGGAGGTATAAAACATGGGTGCTATCAAATGCAAAAGAGCACTTTCCGGAGAAAGTGCTCTTTTGGTAAACCACAAATGCTGTTTAGCTTATTTTGGCAGCAGCACACGGTCCAGAACATGGATCACGCCGTTCGACTGATAGACGTCATACACCGAGATGTTGGCTTTGTTGCCATTCTCGTCTGTTAATTGCACATTTTTAGCGCCGTTCATGGTCGCTGTCAGGGTGCCGCCAGCTACGGTTTTCAGTTTTGCCTGGCCTTTTCCGGCCTTGATTTGCTTCATCAGCTCGGCAGCGTCTATACGTCCCGACACCACATGATACGTGAGCACGCTTGTCAAGGTGCCTTTGTTTTCGGGCTTCAGCAACGTCTCCACAGTGCCTTCCGGCAGGTTCTCAAAAGCGTCATCAGTTGGTGCGAACACGGTAAAAGGGCCTTTGCCTTTCAGGGTTTCTACTAAGCCAGCCGCTTTAACAGCCGCCACCAGCGTTTTGTGGTCTTTGGAGTTCACTGCGTTGTCGATGATGTCCTTTGATGGGTACATCACTTCGCCACCTACCATAACAGTACTTTGGGCATAAGAAGCTACAGGGGCTGCAGCAAAAGCGCCTGCTACCAGGGCCATCATTACGAATGTCTTTTTCATTGTTTTTTTATTTATAGCCCACTTACGCCCCTTTGTGGCTTCCTGGATTTATAGTATGATTAATATATTTTCGGACCCTTGATTATTGCACTGTTTACTTAACGCAGGCGCACTGCGTAAACTATAGTATACCTAAGCCAATACGCCATGAAAAACAGATCCGTCAACAAATTGCTGCACGCCGAAATAGTAGACATGGGCGGGATGCCCGTGCGGCAGCCTTTCCCCACGCAACACATCGAGCAGATAGATCCCTTTCTTTTGCTGCACCACCACGTCAGCAAACTGCCAGAGCATCTGGTTCCGCACCGCTCCGGCGTGGGGCCGCATCCGCACCGCGGCTTTTCACCGGTCACGTTTGTGTATCAGGGCGGCGTGCACCACCGCGACTCTCGCGGCAACAACAGCGTGGTGTATGCGGGCGGCACCCAGTGGATGAACGCCGGGATGGGAATCGTGCACAGCGAGCGCCCCCCGGCAGACATACACGCGCATGGCGGGGTGCAGGAGATTATTCAGTTGTGGGTGAACCTGCCCAAAACGCACAAGATGAACCAGCCCCAGTACATACCGCTGCAAGCCGAAGACACCCCAGTGCTGGAACTGGAAGGGGGAACGACAAAGGTAAAAGTGGTCTCGGGAGAGTTTGAGGAAGTAAAAGGGCCGATCACAGCACCGACCCCGGTACTCGCACTCCGGATTGAAATGCGGGAGGGGGCAGAGTACGCCTTCCCGATACCCGCGCATTACAATGCCTTTCTATACCTCCTGGATGGAAGCGTGTCTGTTGAGGGGTATGGACTGGTGGAGGGGCACCATCTGGTGCTTTTGCATCAGGACGGAGAAGGCTGCACACTCAAGGCGACGGCCGCCACACGACTGCTGTTGCTGGCCGGCGAGCCACTGCAGGAGCCAGTGGCGTCGCACGGCCCATTCGTGATGAACACGCAGACAGAGTTGATGCAGGCTATGCGGGACTACCAGCAAGGGAAAATGGGGATTCTGGTCGAGGACTGACGTAGGATTTACTCCATCTGTAGCCAGGCCAGCGCTGCATCCACCGAGGTGAACTGCCCGATAAGCAGTGTCTTTCGGTGTTCTTCAATGATAACCTGCGTAAGGTTTTCGAACGCGATGTAGTGGAAAACGTCCTCGGTGAACACGCGCGCTATCTTCTCAAGTTTGGTCATCACCACGGCAGGGGCTATTTCACGCTTCAGCCACTGCTGTTCTGCAAACGGGACACTGTTTAGTTTGCGAGAGTCCGTTAGCCAGGCCCTTATATTGTTTTCCAGCACTAGCTCCTTCACCAACCGCACACCTGTGCGGTATTCATCAGGATTAACGCTCCGTAGCCACCGGGTGTGCAACAACCCGCCTTCCTCACAACTGGTTATTTGGAAATAGTCGGATACAGGAGCAGGCATAATAAAAGTATTTTGAAGTGCGAATATAGCGAAAATCGAGTTGCAATGTCAGGTTATCGCTACAGTAAAGGATTGAACTAGGACTGCTATATAGAGTATACGTCGTGTTACGAGAGGATGCGTAAGATTAATTTTGTGATAAATTTGCAACATGGCAACAACGAAATTATATATCAAGAACATGGTATGCGACCGCTGCAAGCGGGTGGTAAAAGAAGAGCTCGAAAAGCTGGGGTATACCGTCCCGCATGTGGGCCTGGGCGAGGCAGAGGTCGCGTCTTCAGGCAAAGCGGCTGACCTGGTTGAGCTCCGGGAGGTGTTGCTTGCTAACGGCTTTGAGCTGTTGGACGACAGGAAAACGAAGCTGATTGAGCAGGTAAAGCTCGCGCTTATTCAGCTTGTGCATCAGGACGAAGCGGCTGAGCTGAAGGTAAACATTTCTGATTACATCGCTGAAAAAGTCGGGACCGAGTACCATTCGCTCAGTGCGCTTTTCTCCTCTGTAGAAGGCATCACGATTGAGAAATACCTTATCCTGCAACGTATCGAGCGGGTAAAGGAGCTGTTGGCCTACAACGAACTCAGCCTAAAGGAAATCGCCTACAGGCTGGGGTATAGCAGCGTGGCGCACCTCTCCAATCAATTCAAGAAAATCACGGGGCTTACCCCAAGTCACTTCAAGCAGTTGAAGGCAGAGAAGCGCAAAAATATAGACAAAGTGCAGGAGTAACCCGGACTTATATCTGGGAGTTATCTCAGGTGCCCAGGGTTGCTTTTTGGACGAATGTAGCATCCTGTCCTGAGTCCGCATACATGAATAAGGCCATGCCCTTCGTGAGAGCATGGCCTTGTTTATGTAGGGTATGGGCAGTTAAGATACTGCCAAATGCGCCTCTTGTTTCTCAAAAGCTTCTGCCGCTCCCTCGTCCAGGCTCTCATCATGCTGGCTCAGGTCAAGGCCCGCCATTTCCTCCTGTTGCGTCACGCGCAGCGGAGAAATCATGTCGGTTATTTTAAGCAGTATCCAGGACCCTCCGAAAGCGAATATTGAAACGCCTACCAGGGCAACGAGATGGACGATAAATAGCGTTGTCTCGCCGAAAATCAAGCCGTTGCCCGTCTCGTTGGCGGGGTTTATGGCTTGGTTCGCGAAAACCCCTGTCAGGAGCATCCCAACCATACCACCCACTCCGTGACATGGGAACACATCCAACGTGTCATCCAGCGAGGTGCGCGTGCGCCACTCCACAACCAGGTTACTCACAACGGCCGCAATAACCCCGATCGCCAGGGAGTGAGGTATGGTGATGAAACCGGCGGCAGGGGTAACTGCCACTAATCCCACCACAGCCCCGATGCAGGTTCCCATCACTGACGGTTTACGGCCCATGATGGCGTCAAAGAATATCCAGGCCAGGGCAGCAGCGGCAGATGCGGTGGTGGTGGTGGCGAGGGCTATAATAGCCAGTGAGTTGGCCCCCATGGCCGATCCTGCGTTAAAGCCGAACCAACCAAACCACAGCAGGCCCGTGCCCAGCAACACATACGGGATATGTGCCGGCTTGTGGCTGCTCACGTCATGGCGCCTTTTCAGGAAGATGGCAGAGGCAAGCGCCGCCCAGCCCGCAGACATATGCACGACAGTGCCACCCGCAAAATCAAGCACGCCGAGTTGCAGCAGTATCCCGTTCGGGTGCCAGGTGGCATGGGCCAGCGGGGCATATATAAACACAAAGAAAAGTCCGATGAAAATGGTGTAGGAGATAAACCGGATGCGCTCGGCAAAGGCACCCGTGATTAGGGCAGGGGTGATGATGGCAAACTTCAGCTGGAACATGGCAAAAAGCAGAAGCGGAATGGTAGGGGCAGCAGGCCAGGGAGCGCCTTCAATCACTCCCTTCATCATAAAAAAGGTTCTGGGGTCTCCGACAATGCCGCCTATAGACTCGCCGAAAGCCAGGCTAAACCCAAACACCACCCAGATTACCGTCACGATGGCCATGCATATAAAGCTTTGGAGCATGGTAGACAGCACATGCTTTTTGCGTACCATCCCGCCATAAAAGAAAGCAAGGCCCGGCGTCATGAGCAGCACCAAGGCTGTGGAAGTTAACATCCAGGCAGTGTCGGCCTGGTTAATTTCGGCGCTATTGAAAGCTTCAGGAACAGACGGTATAAAAAGTGCTGCCACGACCACCAAACTCAGTAGCAGGAAAGGAATTTTAGATAAACCTCTTGTCATCAGGTTAAAAAATTGTAGGCAAATATCCAGAAGATCCCCGCCAGGAATTTATAATTATGTAATCAAAAGCCTAATTTATTACTAAATTATTTTTAATGTAAACTTATTTATGATATTTTTTTAAAATAGATTCTATTATGAGCCCATTTTGGCACGGCTGTTTAAACACATAGTTGGGATGTAAGCGATGTATGAGGCAGCCTTTTTGAGCAATTAATCCTTTAGTTTGTATATTATGTTAACCTAGTATTCCGAAGCCGTACACTTAAGTGATTCGCAGAAGGAGTATGGCTCGTGCCTGGTCATACAGCCAAAATCCTGAAGCTATTTGCGCCGCACCATGCAAGCAGTGCAAACGGCTTCAGGATTTTGGCTCTTTAAAGAGTGTATGCGAAAGGAAGCTATTTTAAGCGGAACAGCTCGTGCACCGTTTGCAGCACCTGTTGCTGTACCGGCGACTGCGGGGCAACCAGATCGAAATGGCCGGCGTTGGGCAAGAGGATAAGTGTTGCATCGTCTCCTGCTGCGCGGGCCTGTGCTTCAAACTGGCTGCTTTGCGTTACGGGCACGATTGGGTCTAAACTACCCTGCACAAGGCGCACCGGGACTTTTAGCGGCAAGAGCCTGGAAGGGGAGGCTTCGGCATAGCGCGCGGCTTGTTCGGCAGGCATCCCACCCATCAGTTCCGGCACGGCCTTGTTACAACTGCCCTCTTGCTGGCTGTACGTCTCCAAGTCGGGTATGCCGGCCAGCGCAACAACGCCTTTCAGTTTCAGGGGCTTTTTTATGTATAGCGGGCTCCCTTTAGGCAGGTTGTGCCGTGCCGCCAGCCAAAGGGCCAGGTGGCCTCCCGCCGAGTGGCCGATCACTACCGTCTCTTTAACATCCATAGGATATTTTTTTGCGAGGGTGCGCAGGTGATCCGTGCCTTGGGCCACATCCAGAAAAGTGCCCGGCCAGCCGCCTCCGGAGTCGCCCACGCGCCTGAACTCCAGGTTCCAGGTGGCATACCCGGCCTGGGTGAGCGCCTGGCTGAGGTGGGCCATATACTGCCGGTCGTACGCTGCGAGCCAACAGCCCCCGTGCACCACAACCACTACCGGAAACGGGCCCTTGCCCTGCGGCAGCCGCAGTTCCCCAAACTGGAGCGAATCAGGGCCATAAGCAAGTACATGATCGGCGGGCGGAACAGGCAAATCAGCCACTTCCTGCCACGAAACGAGTTTTGGTTGTTGCCCTTGGGCATAGGTATGGGTGGTTGCCAAAACGATAAGCGTTAAGATAAAACAGTAACTTTTTCGGAACATAGGGGAGACGTAGATCAGCTCAAAAATAATACTTTCCTGCCAGAAGCCCTGGCAATGTCAATGCGCTTGCGCCGGGGCCTTTACACCTGCCCTGACCGCAACCTTCAACCGGTTCTCTCTCGGCGGGATCGGGCAGTTATACCCTTCGCTGTAGGCACAGTATGGGTTGTAGGCTTTATTGAAATCCAGCGTGATGGTATCCCCCTCCGGTATCCGAAGGTCCATGAACCGGCCGCTCCCGTAGGATTCGTGCCCGTTCGTAAGGTCCGTGAAAGGCAGGAAAAGGTAGTCTTTGTACGCTGCTGTTTCTCGCAGGGTATGGCTTTGGTATACCGTCAGCATCTGCTTTTTTCCGTGGAGGATAAAATGCACTTCACCATACTTCTCATACATTTTGCGGTTGCCAGTGGTGGTCGGCATATAAAACGCAAGTTGGCCCGGTGTACGGACAAATGTCGCCGTTAAACGGTATGCACTGTCAATCGGGAAGAAAGGAAGGCCTTTGAAGCCCGCGATCTGCGCTTTGGGTAGGGGTGAGGTAGCCGTGTCGGCATATTCCGCGTTTAGCTCTTCCTGAAAGCGATTGATCTGCTGCATATAGACCGGTATAACCTGTTGCGCCAGAGCGATAGGGCCGAGATAGGCAATAAGCAACAAGGCAAGGAGTACTTGTTTTATCATGCTGTGCGGTTTGAATTCACAAATATAAGTGCCGAATCTGATAAAGCCCGCTGAACTGAATATGGTTGAAACAATGGGTATAAAGTCTGGAAGAACCTGGTGGTATGTGCCCCATTGCCGCAAGGTAATCTTCTCTGCCTTATTTTGCTGACAAGCTACAGGCGTGCATCCAGCCAAAAAAAGGCCCGGCAAGATTTACCTGCCGGGCCTTTCAAAGTTTCGATCCTAAATCAACTTACATAGAAGTCACCGCCTTAAAGGCATTCAGTCGGCCATAGCCATAGTACGGGTCGCGGCCCGGCTTGCCCAAGTCATCGGCCGAGGCGCGCATAGCTGCTTTTACTTTGGCAGGGTCCATCTGGCCACCGTTCTGCCCGATGATCAGGGCGGCTACGCCAGCCGCGTGCGGTGCGGCCATGCTGGTGCCCACTGACCAATAGTAAGAGGCTCTGCCAGGTACGAGGCTGCTGCCTGTGCTAAACACGAAGTCAAGCACGTACGCGTATTGCGTTACAGGTCCTATTTTGGCTATCTCGTTGCCTTCGTAGGCATAATCCCCACCTGGAGCGGCAAAGTCAACGTCCGGAGTGCCGTAATTGGAGTAAGAAGCCAGAAAATCGAGGTTAGCGGTCAATGGGTTCAGCGCCCAGCCGCGCGGCGCTGTGGCCGAGATCGAAATCACGTTTGGCGCACTTGCCGGGATGTGTACCAGCGACTGGTCTTTGTTACCATTGTTGGCGTCGTTGCCAGCCGAAGCGATCAGCGTCACGCCCTTCTGTGTGGCATAGGTAGTCACTTTGCTGATGGCGTTAATCAGTTCCTGCGTGGCTTTCGTGTCGTTCACGATAAAGTCGTCCGATGTATCCTCCGGCGTGCCGTTATCGTCGAGGTACTTGCCGTTTCGAGGCAAGGCTGCCCCCAGACTCATGTTAATCACGTCTGCGCCCTGGTTCACGGCGTGCATAATGCCGCTGAGCATCCACGAGAAAGAGCCCGAGCCTGAGTCACGCAACACCTTCACCAGGATCAGGGTTGCCTCCGGGGCCACCCCAATGGTGCCGATGCCGTTGTCAGCGGCAGCGATGGTGCCCGAGGTATGGGTGCCGTGGCTACCCACGCCTGGGAGCGCATACTCCAGTTTTTCGTTTGGCACAAAGCTCGCGCTGGCTGCCAGGTCTATGTTCGCCGCCAGGTCCGGGTGATCCAGGTCGAAGCCGCTGTCCAGCACTGCCACACGCACGCCTTTGCCACGGGCACCGGCGTTCCAGGCCTCTGGTGCATTCACGGCGTCGTGGCCCCACTGCAGGTCGAAGTACGTATCATCGTCGCCGCTATACGGTGGGTTGCCATACGCTTCCGCATCAAACTCGATTACTTTCTCAGTCTCCGGGTTCAGCCACTGGATGTCCAGGTCCTTGATTACGCTGCTTACGCCTTTGATCTTGCCGGCTTTTGCCGCGAATTCAGGGTCAGAGGAGGAAACGGTGGCGATGCCCACCTCTTTCAGCAGGCCCGTCACGTTTCCTTTCATCGACTTCACCTGGCTCTCCAAATCTGCCGGGAGCGTGTTAGCGGAGCCGATAACAATGTAATGCCCGGACTTAAACCTCACGGATGTGCCTAAAGATCCATTGTTCATGGCACTGATTTTTGCTTCTGCGTTTAAGCTGGCATTTGGGTTGGCCTGCTCTGTGTCGGGTGTACAGCTAAAGGCGAGGGCCGCTGCAAGCACAGAGTACGTAAATTGCTTCGTAATTTTTGTGATCATGAGTAGTTTGGTTTATTTGTAAGAGAGTATAAGTATAGTGATAATATTTAAAAAAGTGTAATGTTTTATAGGTATTTTTTTATTCAATCTATATATATAAATTCTATGTATATTATAAGTTATTGAAATACAGTTAACTATATAGTTTTATACCCCTGTATTACTGGAAATAGCTTGACAGCTTTGGAATGTTGGAAGCAACAGGGAAACACAAGCGCCTATAAATATATGTTATATCTAATATTTAGTATGGTGAACACGCAAATGATGCAATTCTCATTAATCTTTTGTTACGAATAATTCAATTTCAAATCCTGATGAGTCTTTGGGGCTGCAGGGGTAGGTAAATTGCTTAATGGCAAGCAGTTGGCAGAATCTTGGTATCTGGGATGGGTATAATCCGGCGGGGCTGGAAACAGCAGGAGCCTGCCCGGGTCTTACCGGACAAGCTCCTGCTGTCAAAATCAAGATGTGCTTACCTGGTCGCTGGCTTAAACTTAGAGCCTACAAAGCCATAGTATACGATATAGGCGTAGCAGGCCATCGGTACCAGGAAGGAAAGCTGCAGGTTGCCGGAGGCATCTGCCACCAGCCCCTGAAGGGGAGGGATAATCGCGCCACCCACAATCGCCATCACGAGCAGCGAAGACCCCTGGCTGGTATGGATGCCGAGCCCTTCAATAGCCAACGTGAAAATAGTCGGGAACATGATCGAGTTGAAGAGGCCGATGGCGATGACCGACCACATGGCCACAGAGCCCTCGGCAAAGGCCGTCATCAGAAGCAGCGCCAGCACCGTGGTGGCAAAGAAGCCAAGCGTTCTGCTCGGTATAAACCTGCCCAGCAGCAGCACTGCAAAGTTAAGCGCGATCAACCCAAGGGCAACCAAAGCCTCCTCCAGGCCATACACGGCATACAGCACGCCGAAAGCCACAGCGGCGATCAGACCGATAATCATATACTTGTAACTGTTGTTACGGAATTGAGCCAGCGCCACGGCCCCGAAGAAACGGCCGACCATGGCGCCTCCCCAGTAAAAGGCCAGGTAATGGCCAGCCTGGGTTTCGTTCATACCAGCGATTTCGGGCAAGCGGAAAAAGTTGATGAGCGTGCTGCCAATGGCTACCTCGCCGCCCACATACATGAAAATACAGATGATGCCCAGCACAAGGTGGCGGTACTTCAGCGCCCCTGCGTCGGGTGCCAGCTGCTCTTCGTCGTTCTGGATGCGGGGCAGCTTCGAGATTTTGATCAGCACGGCGATGGCCAGCAGGGTGGCTGCCAAGCCGAGGTAGGGGAGTTTCACGGAGTCGGCGCCGCTGTGCTGCACCGCGCTCACCCCCTCAAAAATCAGGTAACCGCCGATGATCGGGGCCACGGTTGTGCCCAGCGAATTCAGCGCCTGCGTCATGTTCAGGCGGCTGGCGGCTCCCTCAGGCGGTCCCAGGATGGCGACATAGGGGTTAGCGGCGATCTGCAGGATGGTGATGCCGGAGGCCAGTATGAAAAGCGCCATCAAAAAGAACCCGTAGCTCAGCAGGCTGGCTGCCGGGTAGAAGAGCGCACAGCCGATAGCCGCCACCACCAGGCCAATGATGATACCGTTTTTGTAGCCAATCTTCTGGATCGGGTCTCCCTTCGTGACCGAGAAAATAAAATACAGAAGCGAGATGATGAAGTAGGCCCCAAAGAAAGCCGTCTGGATGAGCATTGCCTGCCAGAGCTGCAGGGTGAACACCTCCTGGAGCTTCGGGATGAGGATGTCGTTCATGCACGTGATAAATCCCCACATAAAGAATAGCAGGGTCACGACAGTCAATGGGCCACCGTAGTTGCGCGACGGCGCAGCGGTGTATTCCTTTTGTGTTTGCGGGGTAATTACAGCCATAAATGTAAAGTCGGTATGAAAGAGTATAGTTGGTTGTTATTTACATACTGAACACTGCCTGCGGAATCCTATTAGTGGGTCAGTTTAGCCCGCAAAGCGCTTCGCTGGTAATTCGCTGCGCATGCCGGGCAAATTTCCGGCTGAAATCCCCCTCGCATGAGCGACAATTGCCTGCAACGCTGTAGCCTTCCCAAAAACACCGCCCCAAACGCATGGGGTATGCGGTAAGGGCGTGCCCACAAGCTCCTGAAAGATACCCGCCTGACGGCATGTATCAGGCAATCGCCGCAAAAAAATCGGCTCTCAGTTGCTGTAATGTTTAAGGAGTAATGGTTACGAAGGTCAAGTTATACGCTTTCTTTTACAAATGCCAGCAACTGCCGCCAGTGGCCGCGAAATTGAGCGAAACAAAAACTTACTGACCCCGGATTTCCGTAAGCAGGTGCATGCGCAAAATCATACATTGGCTGGAGGCAACCACAGGCCTGACCGCGGAATTTTACCACGATGTGTTCTACTCTGTGGCGGTGCTGGGGATGCTCTGGCTGGTGAGCCGGCTGCTGCTTTGGGGGATATTCAGGCGTGAGAAAGACATCCGGAAACAGTTTCAGTGGCGGAGGTTCACCGACTATGTGGCCACGGGGCTGGCAATCCTGATTCTTTCCAACGTATGGTTCAACGGGTTTGAGTCCATCGCCACTTTTATGGGGCTATTGTCTGCCGGTCTGGTGCTGGCACTGCGCGAGCCGCTCCTGAACATGGCAGGCTGGCTCTTTATCGTATGGAAACGGCCTTTGCGCATCGGGGACCGCATTCAGATCGGAGAAACGATAGGCGATGTGATCGATATCCGGCTTTTTCAGTTTACCCTGAACGAGATAAGGGGCTGGGTGGCAGCCGATCAGGCGACCGGCCGCATCGTGCACGTGCCAAACGGGCAGGTGTTTACCGTGCCGCTGGCGAACTACAACTACGGTTTCCCCTTTGTGTGGCAGGAAGTGCCGGTATGCATTACCTTTGAGAGCAACTGGCAGAAGGCAAAGCAGATACTGGAAGAGGTGGTGGCCAGGCATGCGGAACAGCTCAGCGACGCGGCCCAGCAGCAGGTCAGGCGGCAGTCGCAGCGCCACCTGATTTTCTACGAGGATTTGCAGCCCCGGCTTTTCACGACGGTGGGCGAGCGTGGCATCCTGCTAACCATGCGCTACCTGTGCGGACTGATGCGCAGGCGACAGAGCGCGCACCTGATCTGGGAAGAGGTGCTCACCCAGTTCCTCGCCGCCCCCGACATCCAGTTCGCTGTACCCGCCACACGGTTTTACAAAGGCACAGACGGTCCGCCGCCGGAAACGCCTCTCTCTTTTTAAATTAACGGGAACTCAGTAATCACTGTACGTTAATGTGGTTTTGAATAAGTTTTTTTGCTTTGGAGAAGTATAATTTAACTAAATCAGGGCAAAATGATTCCCAGTTTTTCCGGGAGGCACCGGGGGTAGGGGCCCTCTATTTGTAGGTGTTGCGGTGCCGAACGCAGTGAGACAGCCTGAGCAGGGCAAAGGCAGCTTCAACTACACAGTGCCGAGCGGGAAAACGCGCCCCAGCTTAAGAAGGGCCCCTACCCCAGGCGTGGAGCGCAAAGCAAGCTATTACACAAGGCTGTTCAAGTTTTGAAAAAACCGCTATATTCCCAAGTTCAGCTATTGACGGCAGGTATAGCAGCGGTATAAACGGTCCATGTTGAGGTCGCGTAGGCGTGACCTAATAACTCAGGGCGTGTATACCTTCCCGTCTTTCATCACGAGTGTTATGCTGCGCAGATGCTGTAGGGCAGCGGTGGGGTCTCCGGTCACGGCCACCAGATCGGCGAGGAGCCCGGGGCGGACGCGTCCTACCTTATCCCCGATCCCAAAAACCTCCGCGTTTACTGACGTGGCCGCCTGCAGCACTTGCAAGGGCGTCATGCCATAGGCTACCATCAACTCCATTTCACGGGCATTGTCGCCATGGCTAAAAACCCCGGCATCTCCCCCCATCAGGATCGTGACTCCGGCGTCCAGCGCCGCCCGGAAACTTTTGCGTTTTTCCTGCAGCCGCGCCGGTTCTGGCTGCGTGTCCTTTTGCCAGCCGCGGTATTGCTCTATGGCATCTCCGGCAGCAAGGGTAGGGCAGAGGGCGATGTTGTTTTTTTGCATCATGCGATAAATGTCCCTGGTCCCGCCATCGCCGTGCTCAATGGTGGATACGCCGGCAGCAATGGCGCGGCGCATACCCTCGGGCGTGGAGGCGTGTGCCACCACTGGCCTGCCTGCCGCACTGGCCACCTCCACTATTTTCTTCAGTTCGTCCGTGGTGAAGGTGGGAGCCGCCGCACCGTCAGGTCCCCATCGGTAATCGGCGTATACCTTTATCACATCGGCCCCCTTGCCAATCTGCGTCCTGACTTCGCGCGTCAGCCCCTCCAGCCCGTCTGCCACCGCTGCCCCCAGGGGCGTTTCGATCTCGTAACTCAGCGCTTTGGGCCCGTAGCTACCCGACGCGACGATGGCCCTGGTGGCCACCAGCATGCGCGGCCCCGGTATCACCCCTTTTTCAATAGCCTGCTTCAGGCCTACGTCGTCATACCCCGCTCCCTCCGTTCCTAAGTCGCGCACCGTCGTGAAACCGGCCAGCAGCGTATTCCGGGCATGCACAGTGGCCCGAGCCACGCGCTCAGCCCGCGACTCTTTCAGTACCTGGTCGTTCCAGGAAGTTTCGTTATAGGGATGAAGCAGCAAATGGCTATGCCCCTCAATCATACCTGGCAGCAGGGTCTGTCCTTTTAAGTCGAGCAGGGTAGCCCCCGCCGGAGCCACAAGCGCAGGGCCCACAGCCTCGATGCGGTTGTTCTTCACGAGTACCTGCCAACCCGGGTGCATGCGCTCCCCGTCGAACACACGGTCAGGTTTCAGAAGATAATAGGTGTCCTGGGTTTGGGCAAGGACGAGGTGGCCGTAAAAGAGGCTACATAGCAGAAAGAGAAGTTTCAGGCGGTGCATGCAGGTAAGGTTGTGATGGACGCAAGCCTAAAATAGGCAATAAAGTCCATACTGTGCACGCAAGCGTATGCGGTTAATGAGAAAAAAGCTGCGGAGGGGAGGGCAGCCTCTTAATTATAGGACTTTTTTTTCTGGAATGAGTTGGCATGCTGTAACGAGTCTGCCATTTTAATGGCCTCCTCCCGGGTGAGGGCCATGTTCAGGACCTTGTCCATACCCAGTACCTCAAACACATTTTTAATTTTTGGCTGCATGCTGAAAAGCGTGAGGCAGGTTTGCTTCATCAGGCAAAGATGGTAAGCAGAAATAATGACGCCAACGCCCGCCGAGGAAATATACACGAGTTGGCTGCAGTCAATCAGGAGGTAGTCTGTTCCGGACGCCAGGGTGCTTTCCAGCACGTTGCTTGCCATAACGGCAGAATGCGCATCCAGTTCCCCCTTCAGGCGTATTAACTGCCCTTTTTTAAAAGGCTGTACTTCAGCAGTGAAATGGTGGGAAGATGAGTTCATAACGTTATAGCCTAAACTTTAATGAACGATCCTCACAAGAGAACCCTGTCTCTTGCAAACATGCAGCTACTTAACCATACGCTGTTTTTAAAGGTTCCGTCTGTAATTATTTTTATAAATAATAGGATGTCGTAACATGGCAAGAAAGAATTTCTTTTTCGATCTATTCCGGCTATCTTCTGTTGTGATTTGTGTAATTAACTGAACAGTAGAGTTATGCGAATGAAGTGATAAAGTGTTTTTCGAAGCGCTTTTTAGGATCCAATTCTGTGTTAGCGTGCTTTCAGGGGAGCCGTCGATACCAGGAAATTCCGGTCAGTTTCCAGAGTGGTTTTTCGGGAGGCCCCGGGTAACTGCTGCCAGGCAGTGGTGGGCTCCAGCCATTTCTCTTTGCCGTCCATCCTTACCTTCACGGGCAGGTCAAAAGTAGCGATAGTGTTGGCCCAGCGGTACTGTAGTTTGCCTCCCTCGTTTCGGTACTCCAGCCGCGGGATGCGCACATCGCGCAGGTACTGGTCAAACACCGGGGTGAGGTTGCGGCCAATGTGCTCGCTCAGGTAGGTCTCGATCTGAGCCGTAGTGACGGTCTGGTGATAAAAGTCTTTGTTGAGCCCGCGCAGGATGCTGCGCCACTTCTCGTCGTCGGGCACTAACTGGCGGAGCGTGTGCAGCATGTTGGCACCCTTGTAGTACATGTCGCCGGAGCCGCTGTTGTTCACGCTGTAATACCCGATAATAGGGCGGTCGTTCTGGATGTTTGCCCGGGTGCCAATCACGTAATCTGCCCCCGCTTTTTTGCCATAGTGGTAATCTACAAACAGGGCCTCGGAGTAAGCCGTGAAGCTTTCATGGATCCACATGTCGGCGATGTCCTGGTAGGTGATGTTGTTGGCAAACCACTCGTGGCCCGACTCATGTATGATGATAAAGTCGAACTTGTTGCCCCAGCCAGAGCCGCTCAGATCGCGGCCCAGGTAGCCGTTGCGGTAGCGGTTGCCATACGTCACGGAGCTTTGGTGCTCCATACCCAGGTAAGGCACCTCCACCAGCTTGTAACTGTCCTCATAAAAGGGGTATGGCCCAAACCAGTGCTCGAAGGCCTTGAGCATGCGCGGCACGTCCCTGAATTGCTTTTTGGCCTTCTCCAGGTTCTCGCGGAGCACGTAGTAATCACAGTCCAGAGGCCCTTTCTCCCCCTGGTACTGCTCCCCAAAGTGCACATAGTCGGCAATGTTCACGTTCACGCCGTAGTTGTTGATCGGGTTGCGCACAAACCAGTTAAAGGTGTTGGAGCCGTCCGGGTGTCGCTCAACACTGCGCAGGCGCCCGTTCGACACGTCCATCAGGCCTTTGGGCACGGTCACGCTGATCTGCATGCTGTCCGGCTCATCATACATATGGTCTTTGCAGGGCCACCACAGACTGGCACCGTCGCCCTGGCACGAGGACGCCGCGAAAGGCTTGCCGTTGCTGTCGTGGCGCCAGGTCAGGCCGCCGCTCCAGGGTGGGTTAACGCTCACCTGTGGCTTGCCGCCATAGTATACCTCCACGCTGTTGGTTGTGCCGGTTTGCTGCTCCGGAAGCTGCACAAAATAGGCGTTCCCGTCCTGCTGCACAGGCAACGCTACACCATTTTGCACCACCTTCTCCAGACGCATGGGGGGCTGCAGGTCTATTTGCATGCGCTGCTGCGGCCCGATCACCTTGTACTGAATGGTGTTGACTCCCCGGATAGAGCTGTCCGCCGGGTTCACTGTTATGTTGAGGTGATAATAGGTGAGGTCCCACCAGGCCCGCTCCGGGGTGATGCTGCCACGGAGCGTGTCTTGGCGGGTAAAAGTGGGTACTTCCTGTGCACTGGCCTGCAAAGTGCCCATGCAGAGACCCACTGCCACCAAAAGAGAGCGAAGGATAGGTATGGCTTTACGTGTTTTCATCATGTTCATGGCGCGCCGTGTCTTTTTTTGGCAGGGGCGGGTATATGTGCTTTCGGTCGGCTGGATGCCAAAGCTAAGGTAAGTTTTTGTAAGGGCTATGCCAAACGGCTGTCCCATAAACAGCGGCATACCCCATTGTGAAACTCTTGCAAGCGGCCCACCGTGTGGCGTAAGGGTAAAAACAGAGCAGCCGGGCACCAAGGTGCCCGGCTGCAGGGAATATGCGTTATGCGACGCAGGCTATTCTGACTGCACCAGATCCTCGTAATGGGCATTCCGCTTGATGTATCCGGCCACAAAAGGGCAGGAGGGTATGATCTGGTACTGTCTGGAGCGGGCATAATCGAGGCCCTGCTGCACCAGCTTGTCGCCGAAGCCGTTTCCGCGCTCTCCGTCTGGCACAAACGTGTGGTCAAAGTCCATTACCCCGCTCTCGGGGTAGGTATAGGTCAGCTCGGCCTCATCCCCGTCTATTATCACATAAAAACGGAGGTCTTCTTCATCGTGAATTATCGCTTCATCCATGGTTTTCAGTATTTAAAACTTCAGGCATATACGCGCCGCAGGGCAGGGCGTTCGGATTTTTATGGAGATTGGGGATGTTCAATAGCCGTGCAGCAGCTTCCTGACCGTGTCTTCCAAGAGGGGCTTCTGCAGAAAACCGGCCACGAGGTTGTTTTGGCTTGCCCGCTCCATCTCGGACTCGTCCACGGAGGACGACAAAATGTAGATGCGGCACTGTTGCTGCAGCACCCCGGCATAGGGATGCAGGGCCTGCAGAAAGTCCCAGCCAGTGAGAGCAGGCATGTTCAGGTCAAGCAGGATCAGGTCGGGAAGTGCGTTGTCGTCCCGGGTTTCCAGCAGCGGCAGCAGAACGGCCAAAGCCTGTTTCCCGGAAACGAAGCTCTCATACGCTTGCGCAAAGCCTTCAGCGTCCAGTGCCGTCTCGGTCAGGAAGGTGCTCACTTCGTCATCGTCCACGATGAATACTTTCTTATACATGTTCCTCGCCCAAGCTAATCGTGAAGGTGGTGCCTATGCCCGGGGCACTGCTTACGCTAATCTTCCCTCCCAATGCTTCCACCTGCGTTTTCACCAGGTATAGCCCAATGCCTTTTCCGGGTATGTCGGGGTGGAAGCGGGTATAGAGTTTAAAGAGCTGGTCCTCCGCCTGATGCAGGTCCATCCCAAGGCCATTGTCGGAAAAAGTGAGCACATAGCTGTGCATGCCCCAGGCAATGCCCAAACGGATAAGCAGTGGCCGCTCGTTTGCTCTGAACTTGATTGCATTGGAGATGAGGTTATACAGGATGCTGTAGAGGTAAGCTTTGATCGATAAAACCTCGAAGCGGCTCTCCACCTCCAGCTTCAGCTCGGTTTTGCATTCCTGGAGCTGCTCCTCGAATGGCGCAAGCACCTCCCGGCACAAGGCCAGCAGGTTTACCGGTTCCGGCTGGCACACGCCCACGGCCTCCCGAACGGTCAGGATCGTGCTGATGTCCCGAATCACAGTGTCCAGTTGGTGCCCGGAATACTCCAGCTTCTCCAGCGATTTATCGTAAGGGGCGGTGCGCATGTCAAACTTTTTCAGGAGCGAGGTCAGGCCGATGATGTTGGCCACCGGCGCCCGCAGGTTATGCGACACCATATAGGCAAACTGCTGCAGGTTTAGGTTTTGCCGTAGCAGGTCGCTGGCAAGCTTCGTCAGCTTCGCCTCGCTATCTTTTTTCTCGGTAATGTCCGTTTCGATGGCGATATAATTCGTCAGTTGGCCCTGCGCATCAAAAATCGGGGTGACATCGATCGCGAACCAGAATTTCTCCCCGGATTTCCTGTAGTTCAGGATTTCCTCTGAGAAAGGCTGCTGCGACTCATACTTCTCCCGAATGCGGCGGGAAGCGGCGGGGTCCGACTCGGGGCCCTGCAGCAGCACGCTGGGCACTTTCCCCGCGACCTCGGCGCGGGTATAGCCGGTGAGGCGGCAAAAGCCGTCGTTTACCCACTCTATCCGGCACTGTGCATCCATGATAACGACCCCGTTTGTGGTTTTGCTTGCCACAAGCGAGAGTTTCTCCAATTCCTGCAGGATGGCTTTCTGGGCAGTGAAGTCCTCGAAATGAACCGCTATGCCATTTTTTATCGGGAAAATGCTATACCTGATTGTTTCGAACTTGCTTGAGGGGTAAGACTCTTCGAAGTTAACAGTCGTTCTGTGCGCTGCAACCTCCTGGCATTTTTCAAAGAATAAGGTATCTTCTATACTAGGATGGAGTGCAAGTATACTTTTACCAACAGTCTCTGTGCGGGGTTTTCCGAGGAAGCTTGCAAAAGCTGTGTTCACGTACTCAAAGCGCCATGCATCATCCACTACAAAAAACGGATCAGGGATGCTTTCCACAATATTGTTGAGCTGCGTTGTCTGTTCATTCAGCAATTGCTGGGACTTCTTTGCTAACGTGATGTCCTGTGCAATCCCCTGTATCCCTACGGCCTTACCCTCGGCGTACACCGGGACCAGGGTGATGAACAGCAATTTAAGTTGCCCCTGCTTGCTGATGATGGAAAGCTCCGTGTGTTGGGCGTGGCCAGCAAGCGCTTGCCGGAACATCTCGTCAGCGTGCTGGATAAAGTCCGGATGCACAAAGCGGTGATAGTGACCTCCTAGCGTCTCTTCCCTCGTGTAACCTGTTAGCTCCGCCACCTGGCTGTTCACTTCTGTAAAAGCCCCCAGGCCGTCAAGGGCGAATACGGCTTCCGGATGCCCGAAAAAGAGCGATTCAAAATATGCCTGGTAATGTGCTTTGCTGGTTTCCGCCTCTACCAGCGCTGTCACATCCTGTAACACCATTAGCACCCCCTCAACGTTTTGGTCCTGAAGCAGGTTTGTGAGCATGCCCTGCATCCAGCGCCACTCCCCAGATTTTTCCTGCAACCGGAATCGCCTGAGCTGTGCGTTAGGCACCTGGCGAAGCAGCGCGAAGGCCTCTGTCATATACGCAAGGTCGTCGGGGTGTACGCAAGCGAGTGCTGCGGTTCCCAGCAATTCCTCCACCTCATACCCCAACTGTGCCTTTACGGAATTGCCCAGATAGGTATAAATGCCCTTCTCGTCGAACACAGAGATGAAATCGGAGCAATGCGAGATTAGAGTTTGGTAAAACGCAGAAGCATGCGGAGCCCCTACACACGCTGGCTTTAGCTGGGTTGTAAAGCTCCTCGCTGGGAGAGGATTAAACGTCGGGTTCGTATGCAGCCGGGCCATGACCTATGATTAAGTTGTTTAAACACTAGCTAGTGTGTATAGAACTGGAGTATAATTGTATTATGGTGCTAATATAATATCTAGAGCGTGTATATGAAGTATAAAGTTTTATATAGGAAAAGATTTACGTAAATACTTGATATAGTTAAATTTATAAAGCTGCTATGTAGTGCCCAAACTCATGGAACAGTGTCATCTTGAAGCGATAAGCGAGCTGCCAGTCCCATTGATTTCTTTCATGTGAATAGTGCTACCCAAAATTTTATTATGAAATTTCACCCCTAGAAAGGGATATTCTTAGCTGAAGCAGTCTCTTCTAATATAGACCCCGGCCTTGTACAGATGAGGACCGCCCTACAATTGACAACGCTAACTTAAGAACAACGGTGCTTATGAATACTTTTACGCGTACAAAATCCAGTTTGCTGCTGCTTTTCCTGACCTGTTTCTGCCTGAATGCCCTGGGCCAGGTGGTTACCACGGTGCCCGCCTTCCCAACGGCAGACAGGGAGGTAACCCTGACTTTTGATGTTTCGAAATCGACGGACGGGCGTGCCAAAGGGTTGCTGGGAAAAACAAACGATGTATACCTTTGGTCTGGTGCGGGCTCTACCGAAACGGGTGAGGCCTTTGAGTACCAGCCCGCTGGGCAGACCGCCTTCAACCTGCCTTTCGAAAAAGGGAAAATGACCTCGCTGGGCAACAACCGCTGGCAGATTACGCTGGTGCCACGGGAGTATTTTGGCGTGCCCGCCGGTACCCCCATCCGCCGCCTGGGCCTGCTGCTGAAGAACGGAAACGGCACGGCGCAGACCGAGGATCTTTTCGTGCGGGTATACCCCGACGAGCTGACAGCAGTGTTCACCCAGCCTTCGGAATCCTTCCTTTTCACGGCGCCCAACGCGTCCATACCGGTGCAGGCCTCTTCATCGGCATCCGCCATCCTCACCCTCAAACTGAACAACACCGTGGTGGCGACGGAAACCGATAAGCAAGCGCTGAGTTATACCCTCAACGCGGGCGCAGTGGCAGGCAACCGCCATACCCTGGTGTTTGAGGCAAAGACCGCCACCGAAACCTCCCGCGACACGCTCTACGTTCTGGTAGAGCCGACACCGACTGTGGCCGCCCTGCCCGCCGGTATGAAAGACGGCATCAACTATATCAGCCCGACCGAGGTGCTGCTGTCGCTGTACGCGCCGGACAAAAACTTCGTGTACGCCATCGGGGAGTTTAACAAGTGGGTACCATCACCGGAGTACCTCCTGAACCGCACGCCCGACGGGAACCGCTACTGGATCAGGCTGCAAAATTTGCCCGCCGGCAAGGAGATCGCCTACCAGTACTTCGTGGACGGCACCATCGCCGTGGCCGACCCATACGCCGAGAAAATCCTCGACCCCAACAACGACAAGTACCTGACCAACGCCAACTACCCCAACCTGAAGCCATACCCGACAGCCGCCTCCGGCATTGTGTCGGTGCTGCAGACCAACCAGCAACCTTATACCTGGAAGGTGACGAACTTTGAGCGCCCTGCGGTGGAGAGCCTAGTGGTCTATGAGCTGCTGGTGCGCGACTTTGTGGCGACACGTAACTACAAGACCCTTGCCGATACGCTGTCTTACCTGAAGAGCCTGAACATCAATGCCATTGAGCTGATGCCGATCATGGAGTTTTCGGGTAACGATTCCTGGGGGTATAACCCCATCTTCTATTTTGCTCCGGACAAAGCCTATGGCACCGCCGAAGACCTGAAAGCCTTTATTGACGCCTGCCACCAGGCCGGAATCGCCGTGATCCTGGACATGGTGCTGAACCAGGCCGACTACGAATTTCCGTACGTGCGCCTCTACTGGGACGAAAGCCAGGGAAGGCCAGCCGCGAACAGCCCCTTCTTCAACCCCAAGGCCACGCACCCTTTTAGCGTGTTCTTCGACTTTAACCACGAGAGCCCGGCCACCAAGGCTTTTGTAGAGCGCGTGGCCAAGTTCTGGCTCGAGGAGTATAAGTTCGACGGCTACCGCTTCGACCTTTCGAAAGGCTTTACCCAGAACAACTCCGGCGACAACGTGGGCCAGTGGAGTGCTTACGACCCAAGCCGCGTGGCCATCTGGAAAACCATTTATGACGAGATCCGGGAGGCGGACCCAACCGCCTATGTGATTTTGGAGCACTTTGCCGATAACCGCGAGGAGAAGGAGCTGTCTGACTACGGCATGCTGTTCTGGGGCAACCTGAACTACGATTTTCGCTCGCTTGCCAAAGGAGATGAGGCCAACCCGCAGTGGATTTCCTACAAGCAGCGCGGCTGGCAGAAGCCGCATGTGGTAGGCTATATCGAGAGCCACGACGAGGAAAGGCTGGTGTATGACGTGAAGCAAAACGGGCGTTCCTCCGCAGGCTACGATACCCGCAACCTGACCACAGCCCTGAACAGGGCGAAACTGGCCGCTGCCTTTGGGCTAACCGTACCGGGACCGAAACTGCTCTGGCAGTTTGGCGAGCTGGGGTATGACGTGTCGATAGAGGAGAACGGCCGAACCGGCGCCAAGCCGTTGCATTGGGAATACCAGAACGATCTGGAGCGGAAGAAACTCTACGACGTGTACGCTGCCCTGATCAAGCTGAAAACCACACAACCCGCTTTCAGCACCGCCGACTTTACGCTGGCCTACGATGGTTTGGTGAAGCGCCTCACCCTGCGCGGCAACGACATGACGGTGTTTATGATCGGCAACTTCGATGTGAAGGGACAGATCCCGGTCGCCAACTTCCCGGCCACAGGCACCTGGTACGACTATTTCACGGGGGATGAGGTGAACGTGACCGTGGCCGACGAAAGCATCGCGCTGCTGCCGGGCGAGTTCAGGTTGTTCACCTCTGTTCAGTTGCCAGCCCCGAAAGCCAACCTGCTGCCCTGGCAGCGCGTGGTGCTGGATGCCGAAGAGGAACTGGCAGATATCCGCTCGTTGATGGTATACCCCAACCCGATCCAGCCGATCACCCGCATCGAACTAACCAACAGCTACCGTGGCATGGTGCAGCTAAAGGTGCTGGACGTGACGGGCCGCGTGCTGCGTGCTGAGAAGGTGATGAAAGCGCAGCAAACGCTGCTGGAGTCGCTGGACCTGCAGCAACTGGCAAACGGCCTGTATTACCTGCAGGTAGAGCAGGGCGGTCAGAAGAGTGTCCGGAAAATGGTGAAACTCGCGCAGTAACGGAGTGTCCTGTGGCAGGTTGCCGCAGGGCAGTCCAAAATCTATACAGTACTAACTTTAACCTTTTATACCGGATCCCGTGCCTTGTGTGCAGTACATGAGGCGCGGGATTTTTTAAAAAACTATGGCTTATTCCAAAATACCTTTCAGCAGGCTGGCCTTTTTACTCGTGTTCTGCTTCGTTTCGTTTACCGCCTATAGCCAGCAAAAGCAGGGTATATATGTAGACAAGCAGGGCGTGATGCGCTGGCAGAAGGATAACAAAGAGGCGAACTTCTTCGGCGTGAATTATACCGTGCCCTTCGCCTACGGCTACCGCTCGCACAAAGCCCTGAACGTGGATCTGGAGAAGGCCATAGACCAGGATGTATACCACTTCGCCCGCCTGGGCTTCGATGCCTTCCGGGTGCATGTATGGGACACCGAGATCTCGGACTCCGTGGGCAATCTGCTCGACAACGAGCACCTGCGCCTGTTCGATTACCTGGTGGCGAAACTGAAAGAGCGCAACATCAAAATACTCGTGACACCCATCGCTTACTGGGGAGCCGGATACCCGGAGCCGGATACCAAAACGGCGGGCTTCTCGAGCATTTACAACAAGCAGCAGGCCGTGACGGAGGAGAAGGCCTTTGTGGCGCAGGAGCGTTACCTGGAGCAGTTCTTCAAGCACGTAAACCCCTATACCAAACTTACCTACCAGAACGACCCCGACATCATCGCCGCCGAGATCAACAACGAGCCCAAGCACAGCGGGCCCAAGGCGCGCGCCACCGAGTACGTGAACCGCATGGTAAAGGCAGCTCGCGGCGCAGGCTGGACCAAGCCGCTTTTCTACAACATCAGCGAGTCGCCGACCTATGCCGACGCCGTGGCGAAGTCCAACATCGACGGGGTGAGCTTCCAGTGGTACCCGACCGGCCTGGTGGCAAACCGCACCCTGAAAGGCAATTACCTGCCCCACGTAGACCAGTACCATATTCCGTTTGACACCACGGCCGCATACGCTGGCAAGGCCCGCATGGTATATGAGTTCGATGCCGGGGATGTGCTGCAGTCGGTGATGTACCCGGCCATGGCGCGCAGTTTCCGCGGCGCCGGTTTCCAGTGGGCCACGCAGTTTGCCTACGACCCCATGGCGACCGCCTACGGCAACACCGAATACCAGACGCATTACCTGAACCTGGCCTATACCCCCTCCAAGGCCGTGAGCATGATGATTGCCTCCGAGGCGTTCCATACCCTGCCACGCGGCAAAAAATATGGCGCATACCCCCAGGACTCTATCTTTGATGTGTTCCGTTTGAGCTACAAGCAGGACCTGAGCGAGATGAACGCGCCGCAGAAGTTCTACTATTCCAACTCCACCAAAACAAAACCGGCCAAAATGAGCAGGCTGGAGCACATTGCCGGCGTAGGAAGCTCGCCGGTGGCAACTTATACCGGCACGGGTGCCTACTTCCTCGACAAACTAGCCAACGGCACCTGGCGATTGGAGGTCATGCCCGATGCCATACACGTCCGGGACCCGTTTGCCAAAGCCTCTCCTGATAAAACCGTGACCCGCATTGCCTGGGGCACGCACCCGATGCAACTCAACCTGCCGGACCTGGGCAATGGCTTCCGGGTACAGGGTATAAATGAGGGGAACACCTACCAGGCAACTGCCGAAGGAAGCTCCTTTCAGATACAGCCGGGAACCTACCTGATCACAAAAAAGACGAACGGCGCAGACAAATGGCTGAATGCAGGCGCAGGTGTCGGGGCGATAAAGCTGCGTGAGTTTGTGGCCCCGAAAGCGCGCACCAGCGAGGTATACGTATCGCACGCGCCTTACACGGAAGCGGCCCCTGGCAAACCCCTTACCCTGACTGCCAAGATCGTGGGCCTAGCGGCCGATGCAAAGGTGAGCCTGGTGGCAAGCAACCTGGCAGGAGGGTATAAAACTGTTCCGATGACGCAGGCGACACCTTATACCTACCAGGCGCAGCTGCCCGCCGATTTCATGACGCCGGGCGTGTTCCGTTACCGGATCGTGACCGAGACAGCAGGAGGCGAGTTCGTGACGTTTCCGGGGAACCACAAAGGCAGCCCGTGGGCCTGGGACTATGTAGCCGATGACACCTGGCAAACCTTTGTCGCCTCCGAAAAAGGAAACCTGGAACTGTTCAACGCCACCCACGACCAGGACGTTTTTGTATACCCCAACCTGTGGCGCGAAGACGAGCGGCAGTTCCTGACCGGGGAGAAGCCTGGCCAATTGGCGCTCCGGCTAGTGGCAAAAAAACTTCCTGAGGAGGGCGTGATGGGCTTCCAGTATTATTTCGGTGATAAAGTGGCTGGCCGCCTTGCCGACCTGCCAGCCTATGACAGGCTGGTGATCCGGGCGCGCACGACAAGTGCAGCCCCGGTGCAGGCAAAAGTTGCCCTGATCACAGACGATGCCGCTGGCTATGCTGCCCCTGTCACCCTGACGGATACTTACCAGGATATTGAGGTTCCGTTAAGCAGCCTGCAGCCCGCGGCCTATATGCTGTTGCCACGCCCATACCCCGGCTTTCATCCTTTCTGGTTTAAACCGGGCAAGGCGGCGGCCTTTAACATCGGCAACGCCGAGAGGTTTGAGATGACAATAGGCAAGGGGGATGCGCAGGCGGATACCCAAGCCCCATATACCCTCGAAATAGAGGCTGTTTGGTTAGAGAAAACGAACAAATAGATTTAAACCATACCATACCCCACCAACTGATGTTCAGAAATTTTGCTTGTATGATAGGTCTGTGCGTGCTGGCCGTTGCCTGCCAGACGCCACAGAAAAGCCCTGCCGAAAGTCCGCAGGCCCAACTGCCCACGATAGAAAACTTTAACAACGGCTGGCAGTTTGTGCGCGACGTGGATACCACCAATGCCGGCAGCCGCCTGTCCGACACGGGTATGGGGCAGGAGCAGTGGGAGCAGGTATCATTGCCGCACACGGCGCGGCTTGAGGCCATCGAAAAGACGGAGCAGCAGTGGCAGGGCCAGGCGTTCTATCGCAAGAGCTTCCATGTGCCCGCCTCCGATAAGGGCCGCCATGTGGCGGTGCAGTTTGAGGCCGCCATGCAGGTAGCAGATGTATACCTCAACGGCGAGCATATTTTTCAGCACCTGGGCGGCTACCTGCCGTTTTACATCGACCTGTCCGATAAGGTAAAGTTTGGGGAGGAAAACACGCTGCTTGTGAAGCTTGACAACACCGACAACCCGGTGGTACCGCCCGGAAAGCCAATCGCCGACTTGGACTTTAATTACTACAGCGGCCTGTACCGCAACGCCTATTTCATCACAAAAGACAAACTCTACATCTCCGACCCGATTGCCGCCAACCGTGTGGCCGGAGGGGGCGTGCTGCTCCACTACGACGCGGTAAGCGCCGAAAAAGCCACCTTATCGGTGCAGACAGAGATCAAAAACGACCACCCTAAGGCAAAGCGAGCGCAGGTAAGAACTTTGCTGAAAGACAAGCAGGGAAACACGGTGGCCGAGTCGTTGGCGGAGCCGCTGGCAGTGGAGCCCGGTACGTTCGGTACGTTCCAGCAGAAACTCGACATTACAAACCCACAGCTGTGGTCACCGGATGCGCCCTACCTTTATACCCTAACTGTGGAACTGGTGCAGGATGGCCAGGTGATCGATCAGCAGGATATCCGGACAGGCGTTCGCTCCATCAGGTTTGCTGCTGATGGCTTTTACCTGAACGGCGAAAAGCTGTTCCTGAGAGGCACCAACCGCCACCAGGAGTACCCGTATGTGGGCTACGCCATGTCTGACAACGCCCGTTACCGCGACGCCTACAAAATAAAGGAGGCAGGCTTTAACTTCGTGCGCTCTTCCCATTACCCGCAGTCGCCGGCGTTCCTGGATGCCGCCGATGAACTTGGTCTCCTGATCATGGATGCCATACCTGGCTGGCAGTTCTTCGGCAATGAGGCCTACCAGAAAAACAGCCTGCAGGACACGCGGGAGATGGCCCGCCGCGACCGCAACCATGCCTCCGTTATCGCCTGGGAAGCCTCCCTGAACGAGTCGGGTATGAGCAAGCCGTTTATGGATGCCACTCACAAGGCCCTGCACGAGGAACTGCCCTTCGCGGACACCTATACCAGCGGCTGGATGGATTATGCCTACGATATCTTCATCCCTGCCCGCCAGCATGGCAAGGCACCGGACTACTGGAACAAGTACAGCAAAGACAAGCCGCTCTTTATCGCCGAGTATGGCGACTGGGAGTATTATGCGCAAAACGCAGGCTTTAACCAGAAAGAGTATGCCGACCTGACCGAGGAGGCCCGTACCTCGCGCCAGCTGCGTGGAGCCGGTCAGAAACGCCTGTTGCAGCAGGCCCTCAATTACCAGGAGGCCCACAACAGCAACCTGCAGGGCCCGGCAGTGGGCGACGCCAACTGGCTGATGTATGACTACAAGCGCGGCTATGCCCCGGACATCGAGTCTTCGGGCATTATGGACATCGTGCGACTGCCTAAGTTTGCCTACTACTTCTACCAAAGTCAGCAAGGCCCCAACCTGGAGGCGGATGCGGTTTTCGGGAAGCCGATGATCTTTATCGCTAACTTCTGGAACGACCCTGCGCTGAAGACCGTGAAGGTATACAGCAACACCGACGAGGTGGAACTGCAATTGAACGGAAAGACCATTGCCCGCCAGAAACCGGACAAGAACAAAGTATCCACGCACCTGAACCACCCGCCCTTTACGTTTGAGGTGCCGAAGTACGCAGCCGGCACCCTGAGGGCCGTGGGGTATATAAACGGACAGAAGGCAGTGGAAACCCAGCAAAGCACTCCGGGCGCGGCCGCCAAGCTAAAACTGCAGACCGACATCAGCGGGAAAGAGGCGACAGCCGGAACGAATGACCTGCTGTTCGTATATGCGTATATCACCGACGAGAAAGGCAATACCGTACCGGGGAATTCTCAGGAAGTGAACTTTAAAGTAGAGGCTGGTGACGCGGAGATTGTGGCCACGAATACGGTGGCTGCTGAGGCAGGTATCGCAACCATGCTGCTGAAAGTGGGCCAGAAGGCTGGGGAGATCAAGGTTTCCGCCAGCGGCAAAGGACTTACACCCGCTACAACCACGCTGCAGGTGAAAGCCGTGAAGTAACTGTCTTTCGCCGATAAAGCATTCCAACAGCACTAGCCGATTTAACAATCATTTAACCGAAGTATCACATGAAAAAAACCAACCTCTTACACCTGGCACTGGCGGCTTCCCTAGCCTTTTCCACAGGGTGTAGCTCAACCGATACATCCCAGCAGGTCGCTACCGCCCCGGCAACGGCGGTAAGTCAGGAGAAAGCCAGCGAGTGGCCGCGCGGCGTGACCTACGAGATCTTCGTGCAGTCCTTCTGCGACTCAAACGGCGACGGGATCGGCGACATCAAGGGGATGACCTCAAAGCTGGATTACCTGAAAGAGCTGGGGGTGGAGGCGGTATGGCTGATGCCGATGAACCCATCGCCGTCTTACCACAAGTACGACGTGACGGATTACTACGGCATCCACCCGGATTACGGCACGATGGAAGACTACAAGCAGTTTATCGCAGCGGCCCACGAGCGGGGCATCCACGTGGTGATGGACATGGTGCTGAACCACTCGGGCGTGGATCACCCGTGGTTCCAGGACGCCAAGAAGAACCCGAAGAGCCCCTACCGCGACTACTATGTATGGGCGCACAAAGACGACCCGCAGACAAAAGGCGAGGGCAAGGTGACCGGCGGCGACTCCGACAACGTGAACCAGTGGCACAATGTGGAGGGCAGCGACTACCTGTACTACGGCTTCTTTTACGGCGGCATGCCCGACCTGAACTTCGACAGCCCGGCCCTGCGCGAGGAGGTGTATAAGATCGGGAGGTTCTGGCTGAACGAGGTGGGCGTGGACGGCTTCCGCCTGGATGCGGCGCGGCATATCTTCCCGGACGACCGGCCTGATGACAACCACAAGTGGTGGGTAGACTTTAAGCAGGAGATGCAGAAGGCCAAGAAAGATGTATACCTGGTAGGTGAGGTATGGGCACCCGCGGACATCGTGGCCCCCTATACCAAAGGCCTGCCAGCCCTGTTTAACTTCGAGATGAGCTGGGCAATTTTGAAGGCATTGAAGCAGGGAGAGGGCGACTCGCTGGCGATCAAGCATGGCCACATCATGGACTACTATAAAAATGTGAACCCTGACTTTATAGACGCCACTATCCTGAGCAACCACGACCAGAACCGTATCCTGAGCGAACTGAACGGTGACAAAGAGAAAGGCAAAATGGCTGCTGCGTTGCTGCTTACCCTGCCGGGCTCTCCCTATATCTATTATGGCGAGGAGATCGGGATGCTCGGCACCAAGCCAGACCCGCTAATCCGGGAGCCGTTTCTGTGGGATAAAAAAGAGGCCGATGCTTGCCGCACCACCTGGGAGGAGCCTAAGTTCAGCACCGACCAGACCGTGACGCCGGCTGCCCAGCAGTTGCAGGACCCGAACTCGATGCTGAACCACTACAAAACCCTGATCGGCCTGCGCAACCATAGCAACGCGCTGACTTACGGAAGCGTGGAGCCGCTTGACCTGGGCCCAAAAAGTGTCAGCGCCTTCCTCCGGAAGCAGGGAGAAGAGTCCGTTCTGGTGCTGCACAACCTGTCTGACATCGGCGTAACACTTACACTGCCTGCTGATCTGGAGCCGTATCAAAAAGTGATGTTCCAGAGCAAGCCGTTTAGCAGGGGAAAGCAGCAGATAACGTTGCCTGCGAACGGCTCAGTGCTTTTAGTTAAATAACTACAGGACTTTCGCAAAGCTGCCCTTGTTGCGTCTTTTGACCAACAAGTTGTTGGTGAGAACACACAACAACGGCAGCCTGCTTTCGCTCCGTGTTCCGTTTAGATGCGAAAGCCCTGAACTATAGGTATAGCCCGTCAGCTAATTTAATTGGTTGGTTGTCGGGCTATATTCTGACATTGCGCTCTGGGAAAATAGTGTGGTGCTAACGTTTAAAATTCGATGGTTAATGGCGAATTGTGTTAATACATATTAACTTTATCGCTTCATAAAATGGAAAATCTATAATAACGTACTGCAATTGTGGTAGAACAAGATAATACGATGATTAACGAAATAAAGGAAAAGTTTCAGGAGTTGTTTGAGCAAGAGCCAATTGTGGTGCGTTCGCCGGGCAGGGTAAACCTGATCGGGGAGCACACCGACTATAACGAGGGCTTTGTGCTTCCGGCAGCCATCAACAAAGAGATATTTTTTGCCATTGCCCCCAACCAGTCCAACACTTTCCGGGCTTATTCCTTCAACTTAAATGAAAGCGTGGAGTTTGATCTGGATACCATCAAGCCATCCGATACCGACTGGGCCAATTACCTGTTGGGCGTGATCGCGCAGTTCCAGAAGACGGAACACCAGGTGCAGGGCTTCGACCTGGTGTTTGGCGGTAACGTGCCGATCGGGGCGGGGCTTTCCTCGTCGGCGGCGGTGGAATGCGGCCTGGCTTTTGGCCTGAACGAGCTGTTCGGCTTTGGCTTGGATAAGTTTACCCTCGTGCAGATGGCGCAAAAGGCCGAGCATGAGTATGCCGGCGTGATGTGCGGCATCATGGACCAGTTTGCCAGTATGTTCGGCCAGCGCAACCACGCCATCAAACTGGACTGCCGCTCGCTGGAGTATACCTATTACAACCTCGCGATGGAGGAGTATCGCATCGTGCTCTGCGACACGCAGGTAAAGCACTCGCTAGCCTCGTCGGCCTATAACACGCGCCGCCAGGAGTGCGAGACGGGCGTGGCGCTCCTCAAAAAGCACTATCCGGAAGTGAATAGCCTCCGCGACGCAACCCTGGACATGCTGGCCAAACACCAACAGGAGTTCGACCCGACAGTGTACAAGCGCTGCGTTTACGTGGTGAGCGAGAACAACCGCGTGGAAGCCGCCTGTGCCGATTTGGAGAAAGGCGATATGGCCGCATTCGGAGAGCGCATGTACGCCTCGCACGCCGGTTTGCAGCACGACTACGAGGTAAGCTGCCCCGAGTTGGATTATCTGGTGGAGCAGGCGAAGAAGTCTTCGGCTGTGTTGGGTGCCCGCATGATGGGCGGCGGTTTTGGCGGCTGCACCATCAACCTTGTTCGGGTGGATGCCCTCGATGCGTTTGTAAAGCAGATGGAGGATGCGTATACCCAGGAGTTCGGCGTTACGCTTAAAACATATGTCGCTGAGATCGTGGACGGAAGCAGCTTTGCCGCGTAACGTCTGAAACCCGGCCGCCCTTTGCGGGGCAGCCCTCAACTTTAACACAACATTATGGCAGCTTTTGATTTAGCGGAACACCCGCACCGCAGATATAACCCCCTCAACGGCGAATGGGTTTTGGTATCGCCACACCGGGCCAAGCGGCCCTGGCAGGGGCAGGAAGAGGACGTGCAGAAAGACGACCGCCCCGAATACGACCCAGGCTGTTACCTTTGCCCTACCAACGAGCGGGCCAACGGCGAGCACAACCCGGACTACAAATCCACTTACGCCTTCGATAACGACTTTGGCGCGCTGCAGCCCACCACACCGGCCGGTTCCTTCACGAAGGGCGGCCTGCTGCGTGCGGAAAGCGAGCGCGGCATCTGCAAAGTGATCTGTTTCTCGCCGCGCCACGACGTGACGCTGCCTGACATGGAGGTGGAGGACATCCGAAAAGTGGTGGACCTCTGGCAACAGGAGTATCTGGAACTGGGCATGCTCGACTTCATCAACCATGTGCAGATCTTCGAGAACAAAGGCGCGACCATGGGCTGCAGCAACCCGCACCCGCACGGCCAGATCTGGGCACAGAGTTCCATACCCGGCGGACCGGCAAAAGAAACCGCACAGCAGGCCGCTTATTTCGAAGCGAATGGCCGCAGCCTGCTGGAGGATTACCTGGCGATAGAGCTGGAAGAGAAAACCCGCATTGTATACGAGAACCCGTTTTTTGTGGCGCTGGTGCCGTTCTGGGCGGTATGGCCTTTCGAGACGATGATTCTGCCACGGCGGCACATGCAGCACCTAGGCCAGATGGACGAAGCGGAGAAAAATGCCTTCGCCGATGCCATCAAGCACCTGACGATGGTGTATGACAAGGTGTTCAAGGTGTCGTTCCCGTATTCGTCCGGCATTCACCAAAGCCCGACCGATGGGCAGGAGCATCCCGGCTGGCACCTGCATATGCATTTTTTCCCGCCGCTGCTCCGCTCGGCCTCCGTGAAGAAGTTTATGGTGGGTTACGAATTAATGGGCGATCCGCAGCGCGACGTTACCCCGGAATCCAGTGCCGAGCGCCTGAGAAGCCTGATCTAGCCCTTTGCAACACAGGCTGTAATCAGGGTAGCGTACGCAGCTTCCGGTATGATAATGATATTTTTCTGATCAGAACCCCATGTGCCAGGCCTTCAAAGCCAGGTACATGGGGTTTTGCTATACCCGTTATCGGCTACGGATAGGGACCAGGAACAACGGGAAAAATAGAGGGGTATGGGCATGCGGATTCTCTGTGTTTATACACCGAAGTATAGGAGCATACAGATTTACTAATTTTGGCACACAAATTTGCGACATTATTTAGTACCTGGCCTCACATCGTTAAAGCTCCTAAGTAAGCCTCGAAAATAATAGCAATACTTTTTTGCTCTTTTTTTAAACATATTGTGCGTTATCTCCCTTAAATGAATACCTTTAGTGTAAGTGAGTTGTTACTCAATAAATTTTGACCACGCTCCAGAATTAGTTGTTTTTATAAATATAGTTCTTGAATTTTGCACAGTTACTCCAGGGTTTGACGGCTATTTCCGATAGCCGTTCATGCGTTGGTGGAGCGTAAGGGATAGATAGAGATACTTCCGATATGGTAGCAAGTGAACGTGAGTTGTGGTCGAACTTTATGCAAGGCAGCGAAGCTGACTTTACACTTTTATACCATAGGTTTGCTCCGGTGTTGCTCCGCTATGGCAACAGGGTGACCAAAGACCGGGAGATGGTGAAAGACAGCCTGCAGCAGGTGTTTTTTACGCTATGGAAAAGCAAGGCGAACCTGTCTACCCCGGCCAACGTCACCTACTATCTGCTAAAGGCTATGCGCTCCGAACTGCTGAAAAAGCTGAGCCGCCAGCCTGTGCACGAGGCCTTGCCAGAGGATTATTGTTTCGAGCTCGAAGCTTCTTACGAGGAAGACCTGATCACGGAACAAGGCTCCGAGCACACAAAAAAGCGCCTGAGCGCGGTTCTCGAGAAACTGCCATCCCGGCAGCGCGAGGTTGTTTTCCTGAAATATTACGCCAACCTGAAGTACGAGGAAATCGCCTCAATCATGGGTATTGCGCAGGAATCTGCCTATAAGCTAAACTATAAGGCCCTCGATAAACTGCAGCACCTGCTCAAGCGGGTGCTGGTGTGCGCGCTCCCGGTGCTATTCGCCTCCATATTTTAAAATCTCCCCTCCATGCCGCTTTCCGAAGTGGCGGTTTCCAGTCCCTTTGCTAAAAAAGTGTATAAATATTTCAGGGAGGAAGGGATAGTTTGCGCGCACCCTGTCTATTCTTAGTAGTGAGCGACTGCTCCATACAGTGAAACACCCAGTGCTATACCTAATTGCCAGATGAATTACCCGCTTGCAAGCGCCACAGACTTTGCCGCAGACACTTTTTTTATAACCTGGGTGATAGCCCCCACCCCCGAGAGCGATGCCTTTTGGGGGGAATGGCTGCAGCAGTACCCTTTCAAGCGCGAGACTGTGCTGGAAGCCAGGGAACTGGTGCTCCTCCTCTCCGAGGACGAATACCCGCTGGTGGAAACAGACACGGCGGCGGTATGGCAGCGACTACAACAGGAGATGCACACCGCGCAGCATGCCAACTCGGGCACGGTAGCCTATCGCTTTGGCCTCCAGCGGGGCATGCTGGTGGCGGCCTCAGTAGGGCTTTTGCTTTTAGTGGCTGGTCTATACCTCTTCATGGGGTTACGGACGGAGACAATGAAGCATGCCACGGCGTTCGGTGAGAAGCGCACGATCCTGCTGCCGGACAGCTCGGTGATGGTGCTAAACGCGAACTCATCCGTTACCTACCAAGCCTGGTCGGCCAATGAGCCGCGGCTCGTGCATCTGAGCGGTGAGGCCTATTTCTCGGTCACGCATCAGCGCAACCACCAGAAGTTTGTCGTCGAGACGCCAGACGGCTCGCAGGTAGAGGTGCTCGGCACTGAGTTTAACGTGACCGGCCGTGGCGAAGAAAACCGCGTGGTGCTGGCATCGGGCAAAGTGCGCCTCCGCTACGACGGCGAAAAGCACACTGCGCAACAGCTGATCATGCAGCCCGGCGACCTCGTGGAACTGGCGGGCACAGCCCGGCGCACCCTGACCCGAAAGCAGGTGCGTCCCGAGCTGTACACGGCCTGGAAGGATAACAGGGTGATATTTGAAGACACCCCGCTGCAGGAGATCGCCGCGATGCTGGAGGAGGTGTATGGTTACCAGGTAGTCATCGCGGACGCCTCGCTGGCAGACCAAAGGCTTACCGCCAACCTCGACAACAGGGGAGTGGAAAGCATCCTGGAGACAGTGTCGGAAACGCTGGGCACGGCCATTACAACACAGAACAACACAATCACAATACGTCTACCTAATAAATAACAATTTTTCTTATGCAAAATAAATATACCAGTAGGTTACGGGCCATCGGCCTTTCTGCTGCGTTGTGCGGCTTTAGCCTTCCAGGCATTGCCACGCATGTGTATGCTACTGACATCCAGCTGGAACTAGCTGCGAATGTCAGCAAGAGGGAACAGGGGTACACCAACAAATCGTTGAAGGCAGCGCTCACAGACTTGCGCAACAAGTTTGGCATTCAGTTCTCGTACAAGGCCGATGTGGCGCAAAACCTGCAGTTACGGGTACCTGTGTCGCTGGAGGGCGAGACCAGCGCAGAGGCTCTGCTGACGCGTATGCTCGTGCCAGCCGGCCTGAACTACAAGAAGGTGAACCAGGTGTACATCATCTACAAAGAGAACGCACAGCCTGCGGCAAAGCCTGCCAACGCCCCCGCCCCAGCCCGTATGGGCACAGGCGCGAAGGCGCAGGCAGATGTGACCGTGACCGGTAAAGTAACCGACAATTCTGGTGTGGCCTTGCCGGGCGTGACGGTGGTACTGCGCGGCACAACACGCGGCACAGCTACGGACGTTAGCGGCAACTTTACACTCGCGGTTCCGGAGACGGGCGCGGTGCTCGTGTTTTCTTACATCGGCTATTCTAACAAGGAAGTAGCCGTTGGAAACCAGCGAACGCTGAACGTAACACTCGGTGAGGACGCGAAAGCGCTGCAGGAAGTGGTTGTGGTGGGCTATGGTACCCAAAAGAAAAGCGACCTGACCGGTTCTGTTACCTCTGTAACGCAGGACGATTTCCAGCAGGGTAACATCACTAACCCGGAGCAGCTCATCACCGGTAAAGTAGCCGGTGTGCAGATTTCCTCGAACGGCGGCGCGCCGGGCTCTGGCAGCAGGATCCGTATCCGTGGCGGCTCCTCGCTGAACGCCAGCAACGACCCGCTGATCGTGATTGACGGCGTTCCGATTGACAACAGCTCTGTTGCTGGTTCCCCCAACCCGCTGTCGCTCATCAACCCGAACGACATTGAGTCTTTCAACATCCTGAAAGATGCCTCTGCCACGGCCATCTATGGTTCCAGGGCGTCTAACGGTGTAATTATCATCACCACGAAGAAAGGCAAGGCAGGAGACAAGATGAAAGTGAGCCTGAGCTCACTGGCTTCTATCTCTCAGTTGCGCAACCAGGTAGATGTGCTGCGCGGGGATGAGTTCCGTTCTGCAGTTCGCCAGTATGGCAACGATGAGACAATTCCGTTGCTCGGCGATGCCAATACTAACTGGCAGGAACTGATTTTCCGGGACGCCATCAGCCATGACCACAACCTGAGTGTGAGTGGGTCGCTTAAAAATATCCCATACCGCGTTTCCGTGGGTTATCTGGATCAGGATGGTATCCTGCTTACCTCTGAGTTGAAGCGTGCCTCTGCCAGCGTGAACCTGAACCCAACGTTTTTCCAGGATCACCTGAAGGTGAACCTCAACGTGAAAGGCATCAGCTCCAGAAGCCAGTTCGCCAATGAAGGCGTTATCGGCGCAGCCGTGGCTTTCGACCCAACCCAAAGCCCTTATGAGGACAACCTGTTCGGCGGTTATTTTGAATGGGTAAAAGCAGGCGGCGAAATCAATACCCAGGCGCCGCGCAACCCGCTCAGTACGTTAGAGCAGACAGACGACAAGAGCGATGTGAAAAGAAGCATCGGTAACCTGCAGCTCGACTACAAGTTCCATTTCATGCCGGAGCTGAAGGCGAATCTGAACCTTGGCTATGATGTGTCGGATAGCGAGGGCTCGGTGTTTTTGCCTGCCACGCTGGCATCTGTCTATACCCAGGGCGGAAGCGTCTCGCAGTATGCGCAGACAAAGACGAACAACCTGCTGGACTTTTACCTGAACTATGCCAAAGAGTATGAGGCCATCAAAAGCCGGGTAGACGTGACAGCGGGTTACTCATACCAGAAATTCAACGCTAAATCGCCGGCCTTTGCCACGTTTAACGTAGCTGGCGACACCGTTACGCGTGCGCCTATACCTGGTGAGACGAACAATGTGCTGGTCTCTTTCTTTGGAAGAGTGAACTATGCCTTCAACGACCGCTACCTGTTCACGGCCACTGTAAGAAGAGACGGTTCATCGCGCTTCAGCCCGGACAACCGCTGGGGCACGTTTCCGGCCCTGGCCCTGGCCTGGAGAATCGTGGAGGAGCCTTTCATGCAAAGCATTCCCGCAGTGTCTGACTTAAAGCTACGCGTAGGGTATGGTATCACGGGCCAGCAGGACATTGGGGGATACTACCCATACTTGGCGCGCTATGTGCCCAGCAACCAGGAAGCCAGCTACCAGTTCGGAGACAAGTTCTACACCACGCTTCGCCCGCAGGGATATGACGAGAACATCAAGTGGGAAGAAACGACGACCTACAATGCCGGTATCGACTTCGGTGTGCTGAACAACCGTATCTCCGGTAGCCTGGACTATTACTTCAAGAAGACTGAGGACCTGCTCGCCATCATACCGGTGCCAGCTGGCTCTAATCTCACCAACAGACTCTATACCAACGTGGGAAGCATCGAGAACAGCGGTCTGGAGGCTGTTCTGAACTTCAATGCCGTGAACACGGAGAAGTTTAACTGGGATATCGGCTTGAACGCTACTTACAACATCAATGAGATCACTAGCCTGAGTAAGATCGAGGACAAGGATGCCGTGGGTATACCGGTAGGCGGCATTGGCGGTGGCGTGGGTAACACGATCCAGGTGCACACGGTTGGTTTCCCAACCTACGCATACTATCTGTACAAGCAGGTGTATGATGACAACGGCCGACCGATTGAGGGCTTGTATGCCGATCTGAATGGCGACGGCGAAATCACGGACCAGGACTTGTATCGCTACAAAAACCCGGAGCCGAAAGTGTTCCTTGGCCTGAGCTCGCAGTTCTCTTACGACAAGTGGAGCCTGGGCTTTGTGTTGCGCGGTGCGTTGGGTAGCTATGCCTACAACAACATCAAAGCGAACGCCTTCTACAACAACCTCGACTGGGAAGGTTACCTGCTCACGATCCCGAGTGTTGTTTCGGAGTTTGGCTTTGTGGGCCTTAACGACCCGAACCGTCAGTACTCAGACTACTTTGTGGAGAACGCTTCTTTCCTGCGCATGGACAACATCAACCTGGGGTATAACTTTGGCCGCATCATGAACGAAAAAGTGAACCTGCGCCTGACGGCCAGCGGACAGAATGTTTTCGTGATCACGAAGTACGATGGCCTGGACCCTGAGGTAACCGGCGGTATCGACAATAACTTTTATCCAAGACCAAGAATTATGTCGTTGGGTGTAAACCTTGACTTTTAATAATAGATGAAAATGAAAAAGAATTATATAGCAAGCATCATACTGTCGGGCATTCTTGGCCTGTCGGCTGTTTCTTGTACCGGAGATCTGGACCAGACCCCACCGTATGAGGTTACCTCAGCGTCGGTGTACAAAGACTTCAGCAACTACAAAGCGGTGCTGGCCAAGGTGTATGCCGGCTATGCCCTTACGGGTCAGGTAGGCCCTGCCGGCGACCCGGATATCACAGGCGGTGATGAGGGCTTCTCCTCATACCTGCGCCAGTACTGGCAGCTGCAGGAACTTCCGACGGACGAGGCGGTGATCGGGTGGGGTGATGCCGGTTTGCCGGACCTGCACGACATGGACTGGACACCGAACAACCAGTTCATCACAGCCATGTTTGCCCGTATCTACTATCAGGTGACGCTGTCGAATGAGTTTATCCGCGAGACCACAGATGCTAAACTGTCGGAGCGCGGCATCACGGGTGCAAACGCCGAGATGGCCCGGCTGTTTCATGCCGAGGCGCGCTATTTGCGGGCACTCAGTTACTACCATGCCCTCGACCTGTTTGGGAACGTGCCGTTCGTGACGGAAAATGACAAAGTGGGTTCTTTCTTCCCGGAGCAAATCTCCAGAGCTGAGCTGTTTAGTTACATAGAGTCGGAGTTGCTGGACGTGCAAGACGACCTGCAGGACCCAATGCAAAACGAGTATGCGCGTGCCGACAAGGCAGCCGCCTGGACGCTCCTGACCAAACTGTATCTGAACGCAGATGTATACGCCGGGCAGCCCAAGTATACCGAGGCCGTTACCTTTGCCAAGAAGGTGATAGATGCCGGGTATACCCTCGAGCCCGATTTCGGCAACCTGTTCCTGGCTGACAACAACAAGGCGAAAGGCATTATTTTCCCGATCACCTTCGACGGTCTCAGAACACAGACCTATGGCGGCACAACCTACCTGGTGCACGCTTCTGTGGGTGGTTCTATGAGCGCGCCCGCGTTCGGTATCGACGGCGGCTGGTCCGGGTTGCGCACCACGTCGGCCATCGTTAATCTGTATCCGGGCACTGACGGGGCTGTTGACGAGCGCGGCAGGTTCCATACCGATGGCCAATCAAAGGAAATCGAGGAGATAAGCCAGTTCTCAAGCGGCTATCCGCTGATTAAATACAAGAACGTGACCTCTACCGGTCAGGCAGGCGCGCATCCGGGCAAAGTGTTCGTTGACACGGACTACCCGATGTTCCGGTTGGCGGATGTATACCTGATGTATGCCGAGGCGGTGCTCCGTGGCGGAACAGGTGGCGACCGGGCAACAGCGCTTTCCCTGGTTAACGCGTTGCGCGTGCGGGCCTACAATGGCACGGCTGGCAATATCTCAGACGGCGACCTCACGTTGCGCTTCATCCTGGATGAGCGCGCCCGTGAACTCAGCTGGGAGGCACAGCGCAGAACAGACCTGATTCGTTACGGTCTGTTTACCGGAAGCGAGTATGTATGGCCTTGGAAAGGCGGGGTGCGTGCAGGCAAAGCAGTAGATGCTTACCGAACGCTGTACCCGATCCCGAGCGCTGACCTGATCGCGAATCCGAATCTGGTTCAGAACACAGGGTATTAATAGACAGGATATGCGGCGGTGCCTGATCGGGTGCCGCCGTTCCTTCACTTTTTTAATGTATCTATATGAAAATCTGGTTAAATAAATTATCGCTGCTCTGCCTGATGTCGCTGGTCCTGGTGTCTTGCGAAAAGGATGAGGAGCAGGTTAACGTTACCGTGGGGGGTGCCCCAACCATCACGGCCTCGGCTTCAGAGGTTGTGTTGGTGGAAGCGCAGGCGGAGGAAACCGCCCTCACTATCTCCTGGAATCCGATGGACCTGACCTGGTCTGACCCGTCGGTGAGCCACAGCGGTGCTGTGAATTACATCCTGCAGTTCGATACAGAGGGGGATAACTTTGCGAGCCCAGAGGAATTTGAGATTGGCAGCAGCCAAGAGAAAGCCTTCACCCACGGTGAGCTGAACGCACTTCTCAACCGCATGGAGTTAGAGCCAGGCAAGGCCAGCACGGTGCTGGTGCGCTTGTTCCCGCACCTTGGCGATAACCAAACGCCGGTATACTCCAACACCATCACCATGTCGCTGACGCCTTGGCTGGACAAGCCTAAGTTTGCGACAGTGTATATGGTAGGCGACGCCACGAAAAATGGATGGAACAACCCGGGCGGTACGCCCATGTTCCGCAGCGAGGCAAATCCGTTCCTGTTTACCTATACGGGTTACCTGAAAGCGGGCGCGCTGAAGTTTGTGCAGAAAGACGGCTTATGGGCCCCACAGTGGGGAAGCGATGGAACGGCAACAGGCGTTGCTTTCCGCGAAACCGAGCAAGACCCAGACCCGGGCACGTTTAGTGTGGCGGCTGACGGGTATTATACGGCTGCGCTAAACCTCCGCAACAATACCTTTACCCTGACACCATACAATGCTGCCGGGGCAACAGCGTATAGCTCTATCGGCCTTATCGGTCCGTTCACGGATTGGAGTAGCATCATCCCGATGGAAAACTCTACTTTTAACCCGCATTACTGGAGCCTGGAGCACACCTTCACGGAAGCAACGGAGATGAAGTTCCGTATTGCGGAAGACTGGAGCGTAAACTGGGGAGCAGGAGCAGACCAAGCAGCTATCTACGGCAAAGGCAGCCAGAACAGCGATAACATTAAAGTTGCCGCCGGCACCTACCGCATCATCTTCAACGACCTGACAGGCAACTACGTCCTGATCAAAAAGTAAGCTGCCCATACCTCCCGCCGTATTTGAGCGGCAATGGTTGGTAACCTACATTTTATTTAAAACACAAAAAGCTACCCTGGAAACGCTGGTTTCCGGGGTAGCTTTTTTTTTATGCTTAAACTTTCAATGGAAAAGTGCTCGCTATGGCTCTTACTGGCGCAAGCGTCCGCTTGTGCCTATCTCATACCAATATCAAATGATGAACGCATACAGCCTTGCCATTCATTAGTGCAATTCCCCTCTTGGGAGGGGTAGGGGTGGGTTGTTTTGCACAAACACTTTCACATGCGCAGAATCTATTTGAGAACGGTATCACAATGCAAATCCAACCTGACAGACACCGCCCAACATAGCAGCACAAGCGGACGCTTGCGCTAGTGTTTGTATACGGAAATGGTGGGGTATTTCGACCTACTTCAATACAAGCGCTTTTATACAAGCCGAATCCCACTCTGCGGGTATGAGGTTTCTATTCCGAACTTCGCTGGAATTTAGACTTGCTGTGCATGCGCTACCTTCTTCCGGAGCAGATTTTTCTCCGCTTCGGAGTTAGTCAGGGATATGGCTTTTTGCAGATGCGTCACCGCCTGTGCTGTGTCAGTAGCCAGGTATAGTTCTCCCAACAGACTATGGTAGAGGTATAGTTTTTCCCATTCTTTCGTGAAGCCCGACTGTGCTATTTCCTCAAAAGTCGCCCCTGGGCCTTTAAGTTTGAAAATAACGGCTAAACGGTTCAGGGCCACCATGGCGGTCGGGGTTACCTGCACTAGCAAATCGTAGTAAGCCAGGATGCGCTGCCAGTTCGTGTCGTTAAAGTCAATCGTTGTGCAGTGCTCGTAGGCGATGGCCGCTTCAATGTGATAGGAGCTGATGCTCTCGCCGAAAGCGGCTTTGTTGAGGTATGCGTTCCCCTCTCTGATTAGTTCGCGATCCCAGGTAGCCCTGTCCTGATGCGCCAGTAAGATGAGCTCGCCCTCGGGGCTGACACGGCTGTTGATCCTGGCAGCGTGCAGACACATCAGGGCCATGGCGGCATATACCTCCGGCAGCTGGGTATGGGGCGTGTCGCAGAGCAGTTTGCACAGGTACATGGCCTGCCCCAGCAGGTCCTTTCGGATCAGTTGGTCGGAAACGGTGGAGTTATACCCTTCGTTGAACAACAGGTAGATCGCCTTCAGCACGGCGTCTGTTCTTCCTTTCAGCTGGTCGGCTGCCGGAAATTCGGGCTTGATTTTTCGCTCCCGGTAAAACGCCTTGGTGCGGTAGAGGCGCTTCGAAATGGTGTCGTGGCTGGTCAGGAATGCCTTGGCTATCTCGTGGGTAGAGAAGCCGCAAAGCGTTTTCATGATCAGCGTGATCTGGCTCTCAACGGCGACCTCCGGATGGCAGCAGGCAAACATCATCCGCAGCAAGTCATCCCGGATCTCGTCTTCCTGCCATAGCTTTTCTATCTGGGTAGCCATGGTGTATTCAGATTGCAGCAGCTTCCTGTCGGTCGCTGAGAAATCCATGCGCGACGAGAACTTGTTGCGCCGGATGGCATCGATTGCCTTGTTCTTCGCGGCGTGCATCAGCCAGGCCGAGGGATTCTCCGGCAAACCCTTCAGGGCCCATACCTGTACGGCGGTAAGAAATACCTCCTGCACCACATCCTCGGAGAGTTCCAGGTTCTCTGTGCCGAAGACTTTTGTCAGGACGGCCACCATCTTACCGGCCTCGTGCCGAAAAAGGTGGTCAGAGATGGTATGGATATGCAGCTGGTCAGTGGTCAAGCGCGATACGGTTGTGTAAAGCAAAATAAGCGAAAAGCACCCTGCTTTCTGTATGATTTATACGCAAGGGCTTCGTTTTGCATGTAGCCCATGCTTCGCCAAATTAAAAATTAGAAATGAGTCCAATAACCGTTTCTATTCCTATAAAAACAAACGTAAATTCTGGTAATCAAATTGGTCTAGAAACAGGCAGTTTCCTATGCCTGCTCCAGGATCTGCTTCAGTTTCTTCAGGTCCTTTTTATTGGCCTGCTTCATCATGAAGCCCATCAGCGGGGCAAAGATTTTCGAGAAGCCGGAGGGCACGCCCCTGTTTCGCAGGGTCATTCGGGTGGTGTGCGCATCCAGGCTTTCCCAGGTATAGGTTGTCTCCATCGGAAACGGCCCCTCGCTGGTTGCCATCACCATGCTGGTATCCGTCAGGGTGCGAATGGTGTAGGTATAGGCCAGGCGCTTGCCCAGGAAATGGGCCACGAAGGCCACCTGGGCCCCCACGGTTAGTTCTTTCGCTGTCTTCCACTCCACAGATTTGATATTATCATACCAAAGGGGAGCATTGTCCGGGTTTGCTGCAAACCGAGACACCTTGCCTAAAGGGCAGCGTATCTCGGCGCAGGTAGTCACATCAACCAAGGCTGCTTACATTTTTAACTCATGCACTTCCCTTACTTCCACCATTCCGTTGTCGAACTCCAGTATGGGACATCCTTTGGCAATCGCAACCGCCTCGTCATACGTGTCGGCTTTGCACAGCAGGTAACCGCCCACCATCTCCTTGCCTTCCATAAACGGGCCGTCGGTCACTACTTTCTGGCTGCCGGTAATCACTCTGCCGTCAGGTTTTAGCGGCTGCGCACCGCCAAACTTTCCCTCTTCGGTTAGGGCGCCCATCCAGGCCATCCACTTTTGCATGTGCTGCTGCTGTTGCTCCGGCGATTGCTGCATCTCGCCGCTATCGCCTCCTCTGAATAATAAAAGATACTCTTTCATGGTTTTTGCTTTAAATGGTTCGAGTAAGGTTAGTATTTCATGGCCTCTTTGGTGAGGTACTTCTTCAGGAAAGCCATCTGGCCGATGTCATAGCTTTCGTGCTGTACCAGGAAGGCGAACGTGCCGGCGTTGGTAAAGTCGCCGATCGGGCTCTTTATCGGGCAATCGGCGGCAAGGTGCGCTTCGCTTGCGCTTTGCAGGGCCTCGGCCAGCAGAGCGGTTGCTTTCTGCCACTCAGCATTTACCTCCGCAAGGCTGGGGTAATCCTCTGCGGCATCGTATGGCCTGAAGTTATCGAACTTGCCATCATAAGGGTTGTGTTCAGCCGGTTTGCCCAACAGCATACTCATGTTGTAGCGCGCCCAAACGGTATGCGTCGCCAACCATATCAGGGGGTTGTTGTGGTCGCTGATGCGTTCGGTTGCCTGCTCTTCTGTAACACCCTCCAGGGAGTTGAGAAACAAGCGGCTGTTCATGTTCAGGATCAGTTCGGATTGATGGATAGCATTGGCCATTTTGATGTCGTTAGATAAATTAAGATAACTGTTTTATACCCTAATGACGGACAGCATCAGCAAATTTGGACCGAAGCCCCGCACTTTTTTCGAAAATTCTTTTTGTAATAGATCGATCTAACATAAGTGCATGTATAGCCGATGTTACGCAATAGAGCAGCACGGTTTAAAAAGCCCCCTTCAAAGAAAGACAAATGAGGGCATTCCGTAACAGCAGGTATAAATAATATTGACAAGGCTTTCGCAAAGCTGCCCTTGTTGCGTCTTTTGACAAACAAGTTGTTGGTGAGCACACACAACAACGGCAGGCTGCAGATTGCGTTCGCTCCGTGTTTCGATTAGATGCGAAAGTCCTGGTTGATGAAAAAATAAGCGGTTTTATACCAGCCCCCCTGCAACATCGCTATTTGGTATACGCCTGATTGCGCTGTCTCTTCCTAAGTTGCCTTGAGGAGCACGGCTGGGTATGGGCCAGCTTCATCGCACCTTCCGTGCAGGATTTGGACGGACCACCCACTGAAATAATCAGGGCAGGTATGGCTATTCAGCTACAGCCTTGTTACATTCGCTGTAACCCAACCCAAGCGCGCAGACGCGGGTATAGCAGGGGATTGCACGAAAGCCCAAACATAGAAACATGCTGAAAATAGGAATCATTGGCCTTGGCGACATTGCCGGCAAAGCATACCTGCCCGTGGTGAGCAGTCGCGCGGATGTGGAAGTGCACCTCCATACCCGAAACCCGGAAAAGCTCTCCCGCATTGGGGCTCAGTACCGGTTCCTGCACCTGCATCCAAGCCTGGCGTCGCTGCTGGAAAGCGGTATAAAGGGGGCCTTTGTGCATGGGGCCACCGAGGCGCACGCCGAACTGGTGGAGCAACTGCTGCGCCGCGGCATACACGTGTACGTCGACAAGCCTATCACCTACGACCTCGCCTCCACGAAGCAGCTGGTTACCCTTGCCGAAACGCAGGGCCTGGTGCTGATGGCGGGATTTAACCGGCGGTATGCCCCTGCGTACCAGCAACTCAGGAGCCTGGAAGCGCCCAATATGGTGCTGATGCAGAAAAACAGAGTGGCGCAACCCGCCCCGATCCGCACCTTTGTCTTCGACGATTTTATCCATGTGGCGGACACGCTGCGCTACCTTTTCCCATACCCCGTAGCGGAGCTTCTCGTGCGCGGGAAAGTAGAGGATGGGCTGCTTTATCACGTCACGGTGCAAATGACAGCCAGCAATGGGGCCACCGCCATCGGCATTATGAACCGTGACAGCGGCGCGTCGGAGGAACGGGTGGAGGTGATGAGCGCAGGCGAGAAACGCATGGCCTTGCAGGTTTCTGACCTGGTGATCCGGAAGGGGGGAGATGAGACGCGGCCCGGCACCAGCGATTGGGAGCCGATGCTGCACAAACGCGGCTTCGAGCAGATCGTAGAGGATTTCATCCAGGCTGTGAAGACAGGGCAAACCCCTCACGTTTCGGCTGCTGACGCGCTGTTGACCCATGAGCTCTGCGAGCGCATCGTCGGGCAGCTAGAGCGGCCATAAGGCGCAGATACTGGTGCCATTTGCCGCTGTGCGGTGCGTATCCTTGTCCTGCTTTTGCGTATAGGGAGTAGTTTATACCACTTCATACCGATAGCGCAATGCAGGACACAAACGATTTAACGCGCTTGGCTAGGGTACTTTACTAGGTACATAAGGAGGTGGCTGCACTCTCGAGTATTAAGTAAATGTGGAAGGGCACTCTGTTATGATATACAACCGTATATGCAATAACCACAACAGCCGCACTGGAGTTGAGCGGCTGTTGTTCAAAAGATCACGTGTTCTATACCGATTTTATTGATATGGTATAATTTCTGTCGTAGTATTGATATTACATTTAAATGTCTTAACTAATAAAACAGCTGGAGAGCCGTCATTAGGCACTACTTTAAAAGACACTCGCAGGCCAACAAATCCCTCTGTAGAAGGTTCCTGATCTGATTTATATCCTGCTATCAATCCAACAGCGTACATTTTGTCTCCGATCGTTTCTATCTGCCCAGAGGTTATCTCTCCAGAATTTAGCAAAATCATTTCATATCTAACATTTTGTATGGAGGCAATTTTAAGAATTTCAGGATTGTAAATGAGTTGAAAATTAGAAGGATTACTATATGTATTCGTATAATAACTTCCATTTAAATCATAACCACCGCCCCACTCGGTCTTTTTAGCATAATGTAAAATCTTTTGCTGTACAGTAGGTCTTCCTGATATGTAAAATATACCAGGAATTTTATTATAAGTGTTCTGATACCTCGAATCGCCATACCCAGGGAGTGGCAATGCAAAATTATCTAAACCCGAACTTGACTGCACTGTCCCTGTGTAAGTCATAGTGGCTTTAAGTTTCATAGTTGCTATATTTGCCGTATTATCCTTCTTCTTCGTGAAGATACCACTCAGAATATTTGTTGCAATTCCTGATACACCATTTGTTAGGGCTTTAGACAATCCCGCTTTGATTGCGTCAGTAAACCATGATCCTGAGCCTCCTCCCGATCCACCATTTTCAACTACTGTAGGACCTGTAATCTGTACACCGCTATTAGATTTATTTGTGAAATTGGAGCTTAAACTCAAGTTAATACCTGGCGATGACACTGAAGGCACCTTACCTTCAAGAGCTCCACGACCATTAATTTCTAATTTTGAAATGTTAACTGAATTTATGCGCCAATTCATTGAAAAATTACTGTAGTTACCAGATGCAATGCTTGGGTCATAAGGCACTTCATATTCAAAAGCATACCACGCTCTGCCGCTAAATTGTGCTTCTTCTGTTCTAGATGCAAAAGGTGATTTAACATTGAAGTCTACAACTTCTTGGTCAGAGAAGTTGAGTAAAGGAGAATTTCCTGCTGCAGGCCCTTCTTTTCTCAATGTACTCACCATATAGCTACTCTCTTGCAAACCAGGATCTGATAAGTAATAAAGGCGCATCACTCCTCTATACTTATTGTATAGTATAAAGTATAGATCGTTCTCGATTCTATTAGAGCTGAATGTACTGTAAAGTAATTCCCATCCGTCTTCTTTTTTATAATCAAAGCGTATATCAAACGGAATGTAACTGGTGGTGACCTCCCATGGTACTCTAGGAGCATCATTGTTAGGCCATGGCATATAATCAATATTTTCCCAGTCTAAGGAGTATGAGGGAATGGCATATAAAGTCCTTGACGTAGCCAAGGGAGCTGCAGAACCCGGTGCCATTACCTCTTCTTCTTGACAAGCTGATGCTCCACCTAACAGTAGGAAGCCGATTAACATGTAATAAATTTTCTTCATAATATTGAGTTAAGTATGTAATAAGATCCATCAATTTGATTAGATATTAATTACTAAAAAAGGAATATATACTTCTATAGGTAACTTACCTTTACTCGCTAAAAACATTAAATCATGGTGAAAGACCTGAATTACACCCTAGAAAATCACTTAAAAAGTAACATCCTATCTGAACTTATCAGCTTTTTAGAAGTAGTGCCAACATTACATCGGCATCATGAACCGCGACAGCGGCGCGTCGGAGGAACGGGTGGAGGTGATGAGCGCGGGCGAGAAACGCATGGCCTTGCAGGTTTCTGACCTGGTGATCCGGAAGGGGGGAGATGAGACGCGGCCCGGCAGCAGCGATTGGGAGCCCATGCTGCACAAACGCGGCTTCGAGCAGATCGTAGAGGATTTCATCCAGACTGTGAAGACAGGGCAAACCCCTCAAGTTTCGGCTACTGACGCGCTGTTGACCCATGAGCTCTGCGAGCGCATCGTCGGGCAGCTAGAGCGGCCATAAGGCGCAGATTCTGGTGCCATTTGCTGCTGTGCGGTGCGTATCCTTGTCCTGCTTTTGCGTATAGGGAGTAGTTTATACCACTTCATACCGATAGCGCAATGCAGGACACAAACGATTTAACCCCTTTAATCACGGTGCTCGCCCAGGTGCGGGAGCGAGGCTACGTTCAGGACTTTAGAGTGACCGAAAACGGGCGCCTGAGCACGACGGACGGGACGCAGGAATTCGAGCCGGGCCAAGTGCAGATCGTGAACTTCTACCGCTTCGAGGGCGAAAGCAACCCCGACGACATGGCAATCCTCTATGTGCTGGAGACCGCCACTGGCGCAAAGGGCACTCTCTCAGACGCCTACGGCACGTATGCCGACGATAAAATCGAAACTTTCATGAGTCAGGTACGGGACTTGGGCAAGAACCTCGACACGCGGGAATAGCGCCCGCACAGGCTGATGCGTGATATGGCCCCGCGGCTAACCTCGTATCTTAGACGCATCTACTTTGCGGTCATCGCTGCTGACAGACAGAACACGCGCCTGCGCCTTCCGTAGTATACTGGGCGCACCGGGGTATAACTGCTCCTGGCTGTTACCGGTTTGCGCATACCCTCATACCCAATGTTAACCTCCCCTGATTTACGAGTAGATTACATGACACAAGAAACCAGAATAGCCCATACCGGCAAGCCGCGTGTGCTCATTATCGGGGGCGGGTTTGGCGGCATCGAGCTGGCGAAAGCCCTGCGCCACACCGAAGTGCAAGTGGTGCTCGTAGACCGAGAGAACTACCATACCTTTCAGCCGCTGCTCTACCAGGTGGCTACCGCGGGCGTCGAGGCCGACTCCATCATACACCCTTTCCGGAAAATATACAAAGGCCAGGAGAATTTCTATTTCAGGCTGGCCGAGGTAGAATCCATCGACACAGGCAACCGCATGGTGGAGACAACGATTGGCCTGATCGAGTATGATTACCTGGTGCTGGCCACCGGCGCGACGTCAAACTTTTTCGGCGACAAGGTGATGGAGGAGAAGGCCATCTCGATGAAGAGCCTGGACGATGCCCTGATCTTGCGGAACACCATGCTGCAAAACTTTGAGAAGGCATTGCAGGTAGCCGATGAGGAGCAGAAAAACAGCCTGATGGATTACGTGATCGTGGGCGGCGGGCCGACGGGAGTGGAACTGGCGGGGGCGCTGAGCGAGCTGCGGAAGCACGTCTTCCCGAACGACTACAAAGAGCTCAACTTCCGGGACATGGACATTCACCTGATCCAAAGCGGCCCCCATCTGCTGAAGGGGATGTCGGGAGAGGCCTCGCGGGAAGCCTTGCGTTTTCTGGAGGATTTTGGCGTGAAGGTATGGCTGAATCGCCGCGTGAAATCCTACGACGGCTATACCGTGTCGTTAGACACAGGCGAGACCCTCGTGACACGCACCCTGATCTGGGCGGCGGGCGTAGCCGGGGCTCCCGTGCGGGGCATCCGGCCAGAGAGCATTTTGCCCGGGAGTCGCCTGCTGGTAGACCGATACAACCGCGTGTCTGGGTATGAAAACGTGTTCGCCATCGGCGACCTCGCAGCCATGGTGACGGAGGAGAACCCGCAGGGGCACCCCATGCTGGCGCAGGCAGCGATACAGCAGGGCCGCCTGCTGGGCAGGAACATCGGACACCTGCTGGCGGGCACGCCCCTGGAGCCTTTTACCTATAACGACAAGGGCTCGATGGCCACAGTGGGCCGCAACCGCGCGGTGGCCGACCTGAAGCTCGGAAAAAAGGAGATCAAAACGCAGGGGTTTATGGCCTGGCTAATCTGGATGTTTATCCACCTGGTGTCGGTGATAGGGTTCCGCAACAAGCTGGTCGTGACGATGAACTGGCTCTGGAGCTACTTTACTTACGATACCGGCAACAGGTTTATCGTGGGCCAGAAGCAGGAGAATACCCCGGTTGAGGATACGATTTCGGAGAAGGCAGTGGTATAGCGTTGTGGTGGTGTACTAATTTGTAGGCTGCTTTTTTCAATTCATTATAGTATATTCGGTCATTGCGTTTGTGCGCCGCCGCGAAACCACGCGCAGGGCATTTCCATACACCCGAATGAAGCAAGGCTATATGAAACATCAGGAACACAGAGGACGCGTACGGTATACCATTGCCCTTCTCTTTCTGCTTTTTGCCACGTCAGCCATCGCGCAGAAAAAACCGAACGTGGTGCTTATCCTGACCGATGACCAGGGATGGGGGGACTTAAGCTTGCATGGCAACCCTTGGGTAGAAACCCCTCAACTGGATCAGCTGGCCAGAAGCGGAGAACGCTTTGAGAACTTTTATGTAAGCCCCCTGTGCGCTCCGTCGAGGGCAAGCATCCTAACAGGTAGGTATAGTCTGCAGACCGGGGTCGTATCTGTCTCGAAAGGGCTGGAGGTAATGGACACGGATGAAACCACGCTTGCCGAGCTGTTTAAGGCCAATGGGTATAAAACCGGTATTTTTGGCAAGTGGCACAACGGCCAGCACTATCCCAACCGTCCCAATGATCAGGGGTTCGACGAATTCCTGGGTTTCAGCGCAGGGCACTGGTCAAACTATTTCAACACCGACCTGGACCACAACGGCAAAACAGTAAAGACCAAAGGCTATATCACGGATGTGCTGACAGATGCCGCCCTGCAGTTCATGGCTTCCAGCGGACAGGAACCTTTCTTCTGCTACATCCCCTACAACGCGCCGCATACCCCTCACCAGGTGCCCGATACCTACTTCGAGAAGTATAAAGCCAAGGGCCTGAGCGATGAACTGGCAAGCATCTATGGCATGGTGGAAAATGTGGATGATAATGTGGGCAGGGTGTTGCGTTACCTGAAAGATAAGCATCTCGAAGAAAACACCATCGTCATTTTCCTGTCTGACAACGGGCCAAACGGCGTTCGGTACAATGGTGCGATGCGAGGCATCAAAGGCAGTGTGCACGAGGGTGGTGTGCGTGTCCCGTTCTTTATCAGTTGGAAAAACCATATCCCGGCTGGCAAAATCATGGAAACGCCGATGGCCCATGTCGATCTTTATCCCACCCTTTTTGAGATGTGCCAATTGGAGGCCGTGCCAGGCAAGCCACTTGACGGAATGAGCTTCGCCCCGATGATTTTGCGGGGCAGCGAGCCCCCAGCCGCTAACAGGAAAATATTTACGCACGTCAACTTCATGGAGGTGCCGGTTACGATCAACTCCGGAGGTTTCCGCGACAGTCAGTATCGTTTTGCCTATGAAAGCGGCAGTCCCCAGTTATATGATCTCTTGCAGGATCCCGAGGAAAAAAATGATCTCTCGCGGCAAAAAACGGCGCTTGCCAACCAGTATACAAAAGCGTATCAGCAGTGGTTTAACGGCGCTACCTCCTCTCTAAAACTTGACAGGCCCCTTGTGCTTTCGGCCATGGGAGTAACGTTGCCCGTTTATGAGGCCACACTTTCTGCAGGAATCAGGTTTAAGGAGGGCCATGGCTGGGCACATGACTGGGTAGAGAAATGGCCTGGCACCGAGGATAGCCTGTACTGGGAGATTGATTGCCAAAAGCCGGGGAAATATCTCGTTGAAATGGAGTACTTGTGCGCCGACGAAAACGTGGGTTCCCGGATTGTGTGCAGCATCGGGAAGCAAAGCAAAGCTGTCTCCATCCGGGAGCCCTTTTCCTCGGAACAACTGCCAAGTCCGGACAGAGTGCCCCGAAAGGAAGCGTATGAAATGCAGGAATGGAAAGCTCTGCGCATCGGTACGTTTCAAATCCCAGCGGGCAAACACGTAGTAAAGCTAAAAGCCCTTCGCGTAAAAAATGAAAACGTGGCCGAAGTAAAAGGACTGCGTCTAAAGTTCGTAGAGAATCAATAAGGCCAGAAAGCATACCCATACCGGCAGGAGAATATCGGCCGGAAGTCGAGCCTTGTGACGCAAACCCATACATGACAGATAGAACATCAACTCCAGTTTGGAGTCAACTGATCGGGTTTTCGTTAGCTTGCATTAGAACCAAACAGCAACTGATAATCAACATGAAAAAAATAGCGTTTATTTCTGGTGCAGTGTCGGTGTCGCTTACTACATTGAGTATCCTGTTCAAACTGTTGCACCTTCAGGGGGCTGATGGACTTCTGCAGTTAGGTATGGGTTTGTTTGCAATTGTCTTTGTGCCGAGCCTCGCAAAGTATCTGTACGATAAGTCAGCTTAACTGCATGGCGCTGGGTTCAATATAAAGTGCTCTTTAACGGCCCAATTATGGTTTGTAGCACTTGTTTTGATGTTACGGTCTTCCAAAACTTGATGCTGGCTGCCGAAATACATTTGCCCATGTCATGTGAAGAGTCGTTGGGAAGGCATCCTTGGTAAACAGAGAAGCCGCTTTTAAAAGCGGCTTCTCTGTTTACCAAGGATTTAGAAAGGATACTCCCGGAACTCGTCCTGGTAGCTGACCCACTGCAGTGTGGTGAGCTCCTCCAGAATCCACTGGCCCCCGAAGCGCCCGATACCGGAGTTCTTCTCGCCCCCGAAAGGCGTGTTCATCTCGTCGTTCACCGACTGGTCGTTGATGTGTACCATGCCCGCCTCAATTTGCCTGGCCAGCCTGAGGCCTTTCTGCAGGTCTTTGGTATGGAGCGCCGAGCTCAGGCCATACTCCGTGGCATTGGCCAGGTCAATAGCCTCCTGATCGCTTTTAAAGGTGGTTAACCCGACAACCGGCCCGAACACTTCTTCCTGAAAAAGCGGGTTGTCTTTCGTCACGCCCGACAGCACGGTGGGGTGCACCACGTTGCCGGTTGCCTCGCCGCCAGTTTCTATTTTCGCGCCTGCTTTCACGGCCCGGTCAATCAGGTCCAACACGCGCTTTACCGCCTTGTTGTCGATCAGCGGACCTACAACGGTTTCTGCTTTGGCAGGGTCTCCGTAGGGCAGGGCCTTCGCTCTAGCCACAAACTGCTCCAGAAACGCATCGTGCAGCTTTTCGTGTATAAGAATCCGATTCGTGGACATGCAGATCTGGCCCTGGTGCATGAAGCGGCCAAAAATGGCGGCATCCACGGCATGGGCCACATCGGCATCCTCCAGCACCACCAAAGGGTTGTTTCCGCCCAATTCGAGCGCCAGCTTTTTCAGGCCTTCCCCGCCCAGCTTCCCGATGCCTTTGCCTACCGGGGTAGAGCCGGTAAACGAAATCAGGTTGGAGACAGGGTGCGCCACCACATAGTCGCCGATGATGCTGGACTTGCCCACCACCACATTGAGCACGCCCCGCGGCACACCGGCCTCCTCAAACAGCCTGGCGATAAACGTGCCGCCGGTAACCGGCGACTGGGAGGCGGGCTTCATCACTACGCCGTTGCCAACCGCCAGGGCAGGCGCCACGGTGCGCATCGAGAGGTATAGCGGGAAGTTCCAGGGGCTGATCATGGCCACCACGCCTAACGCTTTCCGGTATACCAGGCTCTGCTTGCCCGGCGTGAAGGAAGGAATGGTATACCCCTGCATCCGCATCGGGAACGAAGCGGCCTCCAGCAGCATGTTGCAGGTTTGTGTGTGCTCTATCTCGGCTTTCAGCGAGGTGCTTCCGACCTCTTTCATCAGCCACTCCATTACTTCGTCTTTCCGGTCCTGCAAAAGGCTGGCGGCTTTCAGCATAATCTGCTGCCGTTCGGTAGGGGGTGTGTCGCGCCAGGCTTTCGCGGCATCTTTGGCGGCGTTAAAGGCTTTGTCCACATCGTCGGTGCCTGCCCCCTGAAAGGTGTTGAGCACTGTGTCGTCGAAGGGGTTGAGGTTTTCGAGGGTATGGCCTTCTGTGCCGTCTGTCCACTCGCCGGCGATATATTGTTTGTTGAGGTTGGTATATGCTTCCATAGAAAGGTGAGGTATTAAATTGTGTGTGTATACATACGTTTACAGTTCAACCCGCATAATTGTTTAGTGTCGTTTAAGGGCACCCCCGCGTGCTTTTGTTACAATGAGGTATGAAGCCGTACATTCTCGGTTGCCGCAAAAGCATATTTTTTAAAAATGGCTCGAAGTACGCTATTTACAGATTCGCAAAAACCTTTTATTATGATTATTTATATATAGCAAGCGTCATGAAAAGTTTGAATGAAGAGGCAAACTTAATCAGGATGTCTGTCTTATTTGAAATATTTCAAAGCCTAAAAAGCATCTAAATAATTTTTAATTGTAATGAATTGATTGTTCTTCATGCTTTATCGTATTGATAAAGAGTGTTGTATAATATGTTTATAAACAATATGGGTAGGGTGTAAATTTTTCAACCAGAATATTTTTAAGATTGTCTTTAAGTTATATAAAGCCAGTGTGCTTCATACCAGGGAGGGATTTGTATTTTAGTACTTTACTCATACCTCTAAAAACAAAAATAACGAATGTGAGCGGCTGTATCCAGTATCAGTTTCAATGAGTGCTATAGCGTTGAAAGCAGTGTTTTACCTGCTGCCTTATTTTCTGCTCCTCCGAAATGACCGGTATGAATTGCCTGGTTTTCTGACATCTTTAGGTCTGCTGCCCATATAGGGGTAACGTGTTAAACTCTCTTTTTCTAACATGTTTTCGCAGATACAGTCTTCCCATCCACGGCTTATTATGCCGGATTTTTCTTGCTACAGATCAACATCTCCTTGTTTTAACCAAAGACTAACATGAAAAGCAAATCTACAATTACCCATTTTTGCGAGTGGGCTTTATTTTTTATCGGCTTTATCCTGTTTGCAGCGCCTCCGGCAGTAGCCCAAAGCTGCGCGCCTTACAGCACACTCCCTTGTAACCAGTTGCAGGCCGCATTGCCGGTAAACCTGACGTTTAGCGGCAACGTCTCTGGCACTATGGTCGATAAGAACGGTATAGGTACCGGCTTTCGGATGGTGGTACCTTACTCTGGAAGCAGGCTGTCTGCGGATGGAAAGCCCAGTAACAAGAAAATCAAGGCCTACGAGTCTGGCAGGCTGTCCGTGAGTTCCGGCACGCTGAAAGTGACCTCGAACAAGGGAATTGCCTACATTACCAACAACAACCAGCTGAATACCCTGGGCGTGCAGGTGGATTCGCGCAAGAAACTCCAGCTAGGCCTTTTAATCCTGAAACCTTACAACGGAAGCGCTGGCCAGCAGGGAGGGATTTGGTTTGGGCTAAACGACAAGACCTTCCTGAAATTAGTCGTTACGGGTAATAAAGTGGAGTTAAGAAAGGAAACCAATGATGTTTCGGGCACGGCAGACCAACGCATCACCTCCACCATCTCCGGCCTTGACAACCAGAATGTCAGACTACGGCTGGAAATAGACCTGGCGACCAACACAGCAGAAGGGTTCTATTCAGTTGACGGCACCACGTATGTAAACGTAGGGGCCGCATACACTACCAAGGGGTTAAATATTACCGGAATGGGGCTGACAGCCAGCACTGCATATGCCTGTTTGTATGCCACGCACCGCAATGCCACTCAGGCTGTGACGTATACCTTCGATGAATTATCTGTGAAGGAGGTTGCATCTTCCCCACGGCCGTACGTGACAGCGGTGCGCCCAGCGGACGGGGCCACAAATGTGCCGCTCGATCAGTCGGTGGCGGTTGACCTGGCCTTCCCCAGTGGCAAGTCTATAGACGGTGCCACCGTGAATACCAGCACGGTAAAACTTTTTCGGGTTACCAGCACGGGCCTGAGCCAGGTGTCGGGCACTGCCGTGAACACGACCGCCGCCGGAGACGCGATTACGCTCTCCGCCACGCTCGCCGTCAGCACGACGTATGAGTTCCAGATCACGGATCAGGTTAAAGATTTGAATGGCTATGCCATGATCCCCTTCGCCTCACGCTTCACAACCACCAGTTCGTCAGAGGGCACACCTCCTGACCTGGAAGGGTATCCTTTACCATACAGACGCTGGTAGACAACAGCTTTGGCAGCTACGGGTTCACCACGCTGGCCATAGGCCCCGACCGCCGGTTATACGCCGTTACTTCTGGCGGGAAAATAGAGCGCTGGGACATTAATGCGGATGGCACGATCCGGAACCGCGTCACCATTTCCCCCTTTGGCACTTCCTCCCGGCTGCTAATCGGCTTTCATTTCGACCCGACAGCCACGGCCTCAAACCTCATTGCCTGGATGAGCCATTCATCGCCTGCATTCAGCGCCGTGCCAGACTGGACCGGGAAAATTACCCGGATGAACCTGAACAACCCAGCCAGCCCACAACTGCAGGATTACGTGATTAATCTGCCTCGCTCTTATAAAGACCACTCCACGAACCCCATCGATTTTGGCCCGGACAATGCCCTGTACTTTACCCAGGGCAGCAACTCTGCGATGGGAGCCCCCGACGCCGCGTGGGGAAACAGGCCGGAGCGCCTCCTGACGGCTGCAGTGCTGCGCCTGGACATCGCCCTTGCAAAGCAGTTGCCCCTGCCTATTGACGTAAAGACCAGCGACGGCGGTGGCACGTACAATCCCTTCGCAACAGGCGCACCGCTTACCATATATGCCAAAGGCCTCCGCAACGCTTATGACCTGGTATGGCATTCTAACGGTGAGTTGTATGTGCCCACCAACGGGTCTGCGGCCGGCGGAAACACCCCGGAGTTAAAAACAGGAACTGCTTGGTCGAATGGGCAGGCGTATACCGGCCCCACTGTCAGCGCGATGTTCGATGTGCGGGACACCCAGAATGATTACCTGTTCCGGGTGAAAAAAGGGGGGTATTACGGGCACCCGAACCCGTTGCGCAACTAGTACATCCTCGCCGGGGGCAACCCCACCTCGGGCGTTGACCCTGGCGAAGTAGTATGGACCGCCAACGGGCAGAAATATGGGTACCCGGTCGGGACGCCCAAAGAACCTAATTTCAGGGGATGGGCGTATGATTTCGGGCTGAACATCTCGCCAAATGGCATTCTGGAATACAAGAGCAATGCATTTGATGGCAAGCTCAAGGGAATGCTGCTGGTGTGCCGTTTCAGCGGAGGCGACGACATCATCCTGCTCCAACCGGGCGGTACCAGCAAGGACATTGTCAGTGCCGTGACCGGAAGCCAGATACCCGGACTCCGGAAGCCCTTCGCTAATCCGCTGGATATTGTGGAAGACGAGCGGACAGGCAACCTGTACATCACGGAGTACTATGATGGCAACGGAAAGGGCAAGCCTTACCTGACCTTGCTGAAGGCCAACACGCCGGCGACCATGACTGCCCAAAGCAGCTCACCCGCGCTGGCGCTACCCGATGAAAGCACGTTTGGCGATAACCTGGAGGTATACCCGAACCCGAACAGGGGCAGCAGCATACATATTACGGCGCAAAGGGTAGGTATGAACGCGCCTGTCTCGGTAGCAGTGCTGGATGCCGCCGGACGCCTCGTGCAGGCGAACTTGGCCCATTCCGATGCGCAAGGGGGTATAAAAACGGAAGTTACTTTGAACAGACACCTGAACCAGGGACTATACTTCATTAAACTGCAAACCCAGACAGGCGTGGTGCGGTACAGGAAATTTTTGGTGCAATAAAAAGGTGCTGTCAGGTCCGGATAAACAGTCCGCAGTGCCTATAAAACCGGGGATGCATTCCTACTGCATTTGACTTATAGCAGCAGGAACGCATCCCCGGTTTAGTTACTGTGTTATTTAAGTTGTGTTGCGGCCTGTTCGCGGTGTTGGATAATGCGGAAACTCTCTACCAGTTTCACCGCCTCGGGTATGTTCTCGGCGAAAAGCGCGATGAAAGCCCCTTCGGGGGCATACTCCAGAGCATAGGCCAGGGCGCGCAGTTCGTGGTTGATCTCTTTGAGTCTGATGTCAGGCTTCGCTTCCAGAATACCCTCTTTCAGAAGCGCGTTGATCTCGGTGCCCGACTTGCCGCGCAGGTCGGTGTCCTGCCGGATGATGATCTCGTCGAATACGCTGGCGGCAATCCGGCCCATATCGCGCGTGTCCACGTCGCGCCTGTCGCCGATGCCTGCCAGAATCCCGATTTTGGGATAGGCCTTCACTTTGTCGATAAACTCGCTGATGGCCTGCATACCGGCCGCATTGTGGGCATAGTCGATCAGCACCTCATACTTCGGCAGCTGGAAGAGGTTCATGCGCCCGGGCGTGGTTTCGGAAGACGGGATAAAAGTGCGTAGCGCGGTTTTAATCTCGCTTACCTCGAGGTGGGAGACATACCCGGCCAGCGTGGCCGCCAATACATTCTCCACGTTAAACGCGGCTCTCCCGCCAAAGGTAAGCGGCACGTCGGCCGCCCTGTCTACCCGAATTTTGTAGCTGTTTTTGAAGATCGATATAAAACCGTCTTCCAGCACGGCGGCCAGCCCTCCCTTGGCTATATGGTCCTGAATGCGGGGGTTACTTTCCTCCAGGCTGAAGAGCGCTACCTTGCAACGCAGCCCTGCGGCCATGGCATACACCAGGTCGTCGTCGGCGTTCAGGATAGCGTACCCGTCCCGGCAAACCGTCTTGGGAACCACGGCTTTCACATCTGCCATCTCCTCAACCGTGTGGATGTCGCGGAGCCCGAGGTGGTCGGCCGCAATGTTCGTGACGATGCCAATGTCGCACTGCGTAAACGCTAGCCCGGAGCGCAGCAGCCCGCCACGGGCGCACTCCAGCACGGCATAATTCACGGTGGAGTCCCGGAGCACAAACTCACTGCTGATCGAGCCCGTTGTGTCGCCTTTGATGATCTTCCTGTCCTGTATATATATGCCGTCGGTGGTGGTGAAGCCAACCTTGTGGCCCTTAAACTTCAGTATGTGCGCGATCAGGCGGGTGGTGGTGGTTTTCCCGTTGGTGCCAGTCACGGCGATGATCGGGATACGGGACGGACTCCGGTAGGGGAAGAGCATGTCAATGATCGGCTCGGCCACGTTACGGCGCAGGCCCTCTGTGGGGGAGATGTGCATGCGCAGCCCAGGAGCGGCGTTGACCTCAATCACGGCACCCATTGTTTCCGGGAGGGGTATGGCGATGTCGGTGGTCATCACATCGATGCCGCAGATGTCAAGCCCAACCGTGCCGGCAATCCGCTCCGCCATCAACACGTTGTAAGGGTGCACGAGATCTGTGACGTCGGCGGCGGTGCCGCCCGTGCTCAGGTTGGCGGTGTTTTTCAGGTATAAAATCTCCCCCTCCGGCAGCACCGACCGCAGCGTGAGGCCCTGTTCCCGCAAAATTCCTCGGGTCAACTTGTCCACCTTAATGTGCGTGAGTTCCTTTTCGTGGCCCACCCCCCGACGCGGGTCCTTGTTCACCGCGTTCACCAGCTGCCGGATCGTGGAGTGCCCATTGCCCACCACCAGGGCGGGGGTGCGCTTGGCGGCGGCCACGAACTTGCCGTTTATCACGAGCAGGCGGTAGTCGTGGCCGCTGATGAACTGCTCCACGATCACTTCAGTAGAGAAACGCTGTGCCTCCGCAAGCCCATTTAGCGCCTCTTTCCACTGCAGGATGTTGATGGTGGCGCCCTTGCCCTGGTTGCCGTCCAGGGGTTTGGTCACCAGAGGGTATCCCAGCTCTTGCGCGGCTTCCTCGAGTTCGGCAGCGTTGGTAACCGTCAGGCCGCGGGGCACCGGGATGCCTGCCTCCTCCAGCATCAGCTTGGTGGCGTTCTTGTCGCCGGCATATTCCACGGCAAAGTAAGACGTGTTGCTGGTAATGGCAGCCTGAATGCGCTTCTGGTGCATCCCATAGCCCAACTGTATATGGCCACTGGTCTTGTTCTGGAGATAGGGGATGTTGCGCGACACGGCTTCCTGCACAATGGCCTCGGTGCTCGGGCCAAAGTACTCGTCCTCCCGAATCTGGTGCAGCCTGGCCACCTCCTGAATCACACTGACCCGCTCTCCCTTTGCCAGCGCCTCCGTGATGCGCACAGCCGCCTCAGCGGCATATTCCCCGGCTCGTTCCTGCTGGTAAGAGAAAACCACGTAATCCATGCCGGGCTCTTTGGCGGCGTAGCATCGGCCATAGCCACAGTTCATACCTGCCATGGTCTGCAATTCCAGCGCAATGTGTTGCACTACCTTGCTGAATGTGGTGCCGACCCGCACCAGGCGCAAAAAGCCCCCCTCGGTGCGTTCGGAAGACCGGTGCCGCACCATGCCCGGGAATATTTTCTGCAGTTTCTGCGGCAGTTGCGGCAATGCGTCTGTCTGCAGCTCTTGCAGCTCCTCCATGTTTAGTTTCAGAACGATGATTTTGGGATGTTTAATAGACCAGTAATTTGGTCCCCGCATAATGCCCAGCGCTTCAATTTTCATATGTAACAGGTATAAACTTTCTAGTGGCTATGAGGAATCAGGAAGTGAATGCCATAGAACACCTTAAAGCAGGTAATTTGTCTTTACTGTAGCTATACGTGGGGAAGCAGTGCTTTGGCAGTGGTGAGGAGGCAAATTGCACCTTCGACAGGATAAGTGCGGCATGCTTGAGCTGGACCTGTGCCCATGGGCAATTCTGGACAGGATTTGAAAGGGGAGGAGACAGGCCTCCTTCGCGTTATACCTTGTGAAAAACTCCAGCGGGGCAGGCTTGACTTATTCAACTGATTCTTAACTTATTATGGCGATAAACGTCTGCTATAGAAGGAGATATCGTTTTATGTAAGCAGGTGTGCTCATGGGAACTTCAATACGTTGGGTTATCCGTCGCGTGAAAGGCCGGGTGGCTTGTTTTTTCGAATGGGACGACCGTATCACAGCACGGTCAGTTATCCATATAACCGCAGCCGAGGTGGGCTTTGGCACTACCCAGCGACGCCCAACCCCTCCCGGCCAGAACTTCTTCTATCACCTCGGGGCTGCCTCTGTGTGGGTATCCAATATCTCGCCCCGAAAGAATGAATTCAGAGGCAGCCCCGGCAGTGTGGCGTTTTATCTGCATGTCGATTGGGACTCGCCGCTTGACGTGGCCGTCACGATTACCGTGGAAGACGCACTACCGATCGAAATTCAGGGATACTGAACAGTCAGCCACAAAAAAACATCAGCCCCCAGTGCTTAAACCAGGGGCTGATGTTTTTTTTACTTTGGGTATGGGGCAGGAGCCTTAGCTGCCCAGCACCAGTTGCGACAGTTCTTTCGACGGTAGCTCTGAGGCACCCATTAGGTATATATCCATTGCCCGGGCCGCTTCGCGCCCGTCGGAGATTGCCCATACCACCAGCGACTGGCCGCGGCAGGCATCGCCGGCAGAGAATATACCCGGGATGTTGGTCTGCCAGTCCTGCAGCTTGAAATTGCCGCGACTGTCGAACTCGAAGTCGAAGCTTGCCTGGAAGTCGTCGTGCATCGGGCGCTCATACCCAATCGCGATCAGGGCCAGGTCGCAGGGCAGGATGCGCTCGCTTCCGGCCTTCTCATCATACTCCCGGCTGGATTTCCATTCCAGCTCTACCACCTTCAGGCCTGTCACGTGGCCATTCTCATCGCCCACAAACTCCTTCGTCAGCCAGCCCCAGCTGCGCTCGCAGCCTTCGTCATGGGAACTCGAGGAGGAATAGGTCATGGGCCACTCTGGCCACGGGTTGTGTGGCGCACGCGTGTCGGATGGCATGGTGCGGTACTGCAACTGGCTGATAGAGCGCGCGAAATGGCGGTTGGCAGTACCCACACAGTCAGAGCCGGTGTCACCTCCGCCAATCACCAGCACATGCTTGTCCTGGGCGTGGAGGTCTATCTCTGCCGGAATCTCCTCATTGGCAACGCGGCGGTTGTGCAGCGTCAGGTACTCCATCGCAAAATGGATGCCCTTAAGGTCGTTTCCGGGGATGTCGAGCAAGCGCGGCTTGGTGGAGCCGATGGCTACCAACACGGCGTCGTACTTGCGGTGCAGCTTTTTAATGGTTGTGTCGGTGCCGATCTCCACGCCGAGGTGAAAGCGGATGCCTTCGGCCTTCAGGATGTCCAGGCGACGGTCGATGGTCCATTTCTCCAGTTTAAAGTCCGGTATACCATAGCGGAGGAGCCCGCCCGCTTTGTCGTCTTTGTCATACACGTGCACTTCGTGCCCGGCCTGGTTGAGTTGCGCGGCGGCCGCAAGGCCCGCAGGACCTGAGCCGATCACGGCTACTTTTTTGCCGGTGCGGTGCTTTGGCGGCTGGGGCTTTACCAGGCCCAGCTCAAACGATTTCTCGGCAATGGCTTTCTCGATGTGCTCGATGGCAACGGCTGGCTTGTTGATGGCCAGCACGCAGCTCGACTCGCACGGTGCCGGGCAGATGCGCCCCGTAAACTCCGGGAAGTTGTTGGTGCTGTAGAGAATCTGCGCTGCGCGATCCCATTCGCCATCGTACACGGCGTCGTTAAAGTCCGGAATCAGGTTGCCCAGGGGGCAGCCGCTGTGGCAGAAAGGCACGCCGCAGTCCATGCAACGGGCAGCCTGTTGCTTTGTCTTCTCTTCCGGGAAGGCGGTATAAATCTCGTTGGAGTCGTTTATTCTTTCCTTCGGGTCACGGGCTTGTGGCAGCTCGCGGTTATATTTTAAAAATCCATCTGCTTTTCCCATCAGGCTACTATTTTAAGCATTTCAGTTTCGTTTACTTGCATGGCCTTTTTCAGGTCATGCGGCATCACTTTCTGGAAGAACTTCTGGTCGGCGTGCCAGGCGCTTAGCATCTGCTGTGCCAGCACACTGCCGGTATAGGCGGCGTGCTCCTTCAGTTTCTGCTCAATCCAGGCCAGATCGGCTTCATCCGGGTCTTCCAGGTCCACCATGTCGAGGTTGCACTGCTCCGGGAAGCTGTTGGCCGGGTCGTAGATGAAGGCTGTTCCGCCGCTCATACCGGCCGCGAAGTTCTTGCCCACATTGCCCAGCACCAGCACCTTACCGCCTGTCATGTACTCACAGCCGTGGTCTCCGATGCCTTCCACCACTGCCTCGGCACCTGAGTTGCGCACACAGAAGCGCTCACCGGCCATACCGTTAATGTATGCCGTGCCGGAAGTGGCGCCATACAGGGCCACGTTGCCGGTGATGATGTGCTCATGCGCCACGTAGGTGGTGCCTTCAAACGGCTGCAGAATCAGCTTGCCGCCCGACAGGCCCTTGCCCAGGTAATCGTTGGCCTCTCCGACAAGACGGAAGGTCAGGCCTGGTGCCAGGAAGCCACCGAAGGTCTGGCCCGCAGAGCCCTGGAAAGTGGCTCTGAAGCTGTCTTCCGGCAAACCGGCCTTGCCATACTGCAGCGACACCTCATAGGAGAGCATGGCGCCCACAGAGCGGTCTACGTTGATGATGCGGTACTCTACCTCGTTTTTCTCTTTCTTGAAGTCTTCGATCAGCTTTCGGTCCAGCACCTGGTCGATGTCGTGTACCTGGTGGATTTGGTTGTAAATCCCCACGGTGTTCGGCACGATTTCCTTGTGCAGAATCGGGGCGAAGTTCAGGTTGCGCAGCTTCCAGTGGTTCAGGTTGTTTTTCACCTTCAGTACCTGGCTTTGGCCTACCATCTCGTTCAGCGTGCGGAAGCCCAGAGATGCCATTATCTCGCGCAGCTCCTCTGCCATAAACTGGAACAGGTTCACCACATACTCCGGCTCGCCGGTGAACAGCTGGCGCAGCTCCGGGTTTTGGGTGGCAATGCCGACAGGGCAGGTGTTGAGGTGGCACTTGCGCATCATGATACAGCCTTCCGCAATCAGGGCGGCCGTGGCCACGCCAAATTCCTCGGCACCCAGCAGTGTTGCCACCGCCAGGTCATAGCCTGTCATAATTTTGCCGTCCGTCTGCAGCACCACGCGGCTGCGCAGGTTGTTTTTCACCAGCGTCTGGTGTGCCTCTGCCAGGCCAATCTCCCAGGGGAGTCCGGCGTGGCGGATAGAGCTCAACGGGCTTGCACCCGTTCCGCCGTCGGCGCCAGCGATCATGATCGCGTCGGCCTTGGCCTTGGCCACGCCTGCCGCAATGGTTCCCACTCCCGCCTCCGACACCAGCTTCACGTTGATGCGGGCGTTCGGGTTGGCGTTCTTCAGGTCATAGATCAGCTGCTTCAGGTCCTCGATCGAGTAGATGTCGTGGTGCGGTGGCGGCGAAATCAGGCCTACTCCCGGTGTCGAGTGGCGCACGCGCGCAATCCATTTGTCTACTTTGTGGCCGGGCAGCTGGCCGCCTTCCCCTGGCTTAGCGCCCTGGGCAATCTTTATCTGTATCTCGTCGGCATTGGCCAGGTAGTGGCTCGTCACGCCGAAGCGTCCGGATGCCACCTGCTTGATGGCCGAGCGCTCCGAGTCGCCGTTCGGCTTTATCTCGTAACGTGCCTCGTCTTCCCCGCCTTCGCCACTGTTGCTCTTGCCGCCGATGCGGTTCATGGCGATAGCCAGCGTGCTGTGCGCCTCGTGCGAGAGCGAGCCAAACGACATCGCCCCGGTGGCAAAGCGCTTCAGGAGGGCTTCGGCAGGCTCAACCTCCTCCAGGGGCACCGACTGGCGCTTCCTGAACTCAAAGAGATTGCGCAGCGTGATGGTCGACTCCTGGTGCTTGCGCACGAGGGTCGAGTATTGCCGGTAGAGGGTATAATCGTTTAGGCGCGTGGATTTCTGCAGCAAGTGGATCACTTCCGGGCGGAGCAGGTGCTCTTCGCCGCGCCGTCTCCACTGGAAGTAGCCACCCGTCTCCAGCATCGGAATCTCATCCAGGAACGCGGACTGATGCTTGGTCAGGGCCTCTTTCTCCAGGTCCTCGAAGTTGAGTCCGTCCAGGCGGCTGATCGTGCCTTTGAAGCACTTCTGGATCACATCCTGGCCAAAGCCGAGGCACTCAAATATCTGGGCGCTCTGGTACGACTGCAGGGTGCTGATTCCCATTTTGGAGAGAATCTTTAGCAGGCCGTTGCCCACGGCATAGATAAACTGGTCTGCATAGTGCTTAAACGGAAGGCTGGTGTCCAGCTTATCGTGTTCCAGCATGTTCTGGATCGTGTCGTACACCATGTATGGGTACACGCAGCTTGCGCCATACCCGATGATGGTGGCGAAATGGTGTGTTTCCCAAGCATCGCCAGCCTCTACCACTAGACCCGTTTTCGTGCGGATGCGCTTGTGGATCAGGTGGTGATGCACAGCCCCAACGGCAAGCAAAGACGGTATGGCTGCACGCGTGGGGCCGATAGCTCTGTTGGAGATGATCAGGATTTTGTTCCCGTCGCGCACGGCTGCCTCAGCGGCCGCGCTGATCGTGTCGAGGGCTTTCTCCAGCGCACCTGCCTCGGTGGTGGTGAAGGTGGCATCGATCACGGCGTGGTCGAATCCCTCGCTCTTCAGGTTGATGATTTTGTTGTAATCGCCGTGGCTGAGAACCGGGTGCGAGATATGGATCTGGCGGGTATGGGCCGGTGTTTCGTCCAGCACGTTCAGCGACTCGCCAAGGCGGGTGAACAGCGACATCACCAGGCGCTCCCGGATCGGGTCAATCGGCGGGTTGCTCACCTGCGCGAAGTGCTGCTTAAAGTAGTTGGACACGTGCTGGCTTTGCAGCGACAGCACCGCCAACGGTGCATCGGAGCCCATGCTGCCCAGCGGCTCTTTGCCCGTGGACGCCATCGGCTTGATGATCATTTTCAGATCTTCGTAGGTATAGCCGTAGGCTTTCTGACGCTGCTGCAGCACCTCCGGTTTCACACTGCTCAGGCAATAGTCCGGCTCGGGGCGCGTGTGCAGCTTGATGCGGTTCTGCTGAATCCAATCGAAATACGGCTTGTCGTCGCACACCAGGCGCTTGATCTCCTCGTCTTCGTATATCTTGTTCTCCGTCAGGTTGGCGAGCAGCATTTTACCGGGCTGCAGCCTGCCGCGGCGCACCACGTCTTTCGGGTTCACGGGCAACGCACCGGCTTCGGAGGCCATGATCAGGCGACCTTGCTGCGTTACGCAGAAGCGCACAGGGCGCAGACCGTTCCGGTCCAGGGTGGCGCCGATTTGCTTTCCGTCGGTAAAGAATAGGGCGGCAGGGCCATCCCAGGGCTCCATCAGGGCCGCATGGTATTTATAAAACGCCTTTTTGTAGGTATCCATAAACGGGTTGTCCTGCCATGCCTCGGGCACCAGCATCATCATCACGTGCGGCAGCGGCCGGCCCGACAGGGTCAGTAGCTCCACCATGGCGTCCAGGTTCGCGGAGTCGGAGTTGCCCGGGTTGGTGATCGGCAGGAGCCACTTCATCTCCTCCTCCGTGAAGTAAGGCGAGGACATCAGGGCCTCCTTCGACTTCATCTTGTTCACGTTTCCGCGGATCGTGTTGATCTCGCCGTTGTGCGCGATGAAGCGGAAAGGCTGTGCCAGTTTCCAGTTCGGGAAGGTGTTGGTGGAGAAACGCGAGTGCACCACCGCCAGCGCCGACTTAAAGTCCGGGTGGCGCAGGTCGTGGTAATATTTCTCTACCTGATCTGTTTTCAGCTGCCCTTTATAGATAATGGTGCGCGAAGAGAGGCTGGCGATGTAGAACATGCCATTCTCCCCACTCACCGTTTTTTTGATCTCATGGGTAATCATGCTGCGCAGCACAAAGAGTTTGCGCTCCAGTTCGTCCTCGTTTAGGTCGGGGTTGGCGGGCTGCACAAACACCTGCTCTATGTATGGCTCCACAGCCTTTGCCTCGTGGCCGGGCACGCGGCCGTTTACCGGCACCAGGCGGTAGCCCAGCAGGTCGAAGCCCAGCTGGCGGATGCACTGGTTGACGGTTTGGCGACACTTGTCCCGCACCTCATACACAGACGGGAAAAAGATCATCCCCACGCCATACCCGCCTTCCTGCGGGAGCTTGATTGCAAATTCACTTAACTGCTTCCTGAAAAAATCGTGCGGAAGCTGCACGAGGATACCGGCACCGTCGCCAGTCTCGGCGTCGCTACCTGTGGCCCCGCGGTGTTCCATGTTCGTCAGCATGGTGAGTGCGTCTTTCACGATACTGTGGGCTCTTTTCCCGTTCAGGTTCACTACACACCCCACCCCGCATGCATCATGCTCAAACTCGGATCTGTACAACCCGGCATTTATGGTTTTGTCTTGATTCATCTAATGTAAACTGAGGTTAACACTTACTTATTTGTGTAAACGAATTCATAATTTACTACACGAATCGTCAAAAAACAAAAGAGTATTTATAGATATTGTATGGAACGAGCGAATTTTGATAACAAAACGTCAACGAAAAAGCCCTTAACCTGCTTAATTGTGAAAATAGGGCCTATAATCCGCCTACTGTGTTGCAAGCTTGGCAATAATCAAATTTTGAAGCTTTTTTTAGAAACCGTAACCAAACGGTGCAAAACAGGGCTTTTGATATGGTCGGTACGTCAGCTGTTAACAAGTCGCCCGTTTCCGGCAACTTGCCAAACTGGATTGTAAGTAATCTTTGGATAGTACCACGTTTTAGCTAACCTGGTATTGTTGTGCTTCAATAAAGATACCTTTATTTGTAAGGGTTGTTCTAATAATAAGAGTTGTTTTTTGATTTTTTGTTAAGTATACTTGGTAATAGCTGTGTGTATGGCAAACTAAGGCAAGCATATGGAAGCACTGTTACCCCTCTTATTTGCAGCAGTTGTCGGGGTGGGGCATGCGTTTGAGGCCGACCACCTGCTTGCCGTAGGCAACATCATCACCAGGCGCGACAGCGTGATGCTGGCCCTGAAGGACGGCCTGTTTTGGGGGCTGGGCCATACCACTACGCTGGTGCTGGTGGGGGGCGTGGTGCTATTGAGCCGCGTCACGTTTCTTACCTCTGGTTACTTCGAGGCTTTTGTGGGGTTTGTGCTGGTGGTCATGGGCCTCAGCAGGCTGCTGAAAAAACAGCCGTTGCCCAAAGCCGGCGCCTCCCGCTACCAGCACAGCATGGCCTACTCAGTGGGCCTGCTGCACGGGCTTGCCGGAAGCGGCGCGCTGGTGCTGCTGGTTCTGAGCGAGCTGCAGGACCCCTACCTTGGCGTTACCTACCTGCTATTGTTTGGCATCGGTTCGATGCTGGGGATGCTAGTGGCAGCCTGGCTTTTCAGCGTGCCATATACGCGGCGCATGAAGCTAAACGGAACCCTGCGCTTCGGGGCGGTGGTTGTGTCTTCGCTGGTCTGCATCGTGTATGGCGGCTGGATGATGTACCAGAACCTACTCCTCTAAATCCTGCTCATTTTGATTCTAACCTAACTTCCGCCATCCATGCACCTCTCCCCAAAAGACATCGACAAGCTACTCCTGCACAATGCCGGGTTTGTGGCGCAGAAGCGGCACGCACGCGGCCTGCAGCTCAACTACCCCGAGGCCGTTGCCCTGATTGCCACTCAGTTGCTGGAGTTTATCCGCGATGGCGAGAGCGTGGCTACCCTGATGGACAAGGGCAAGAAAATACTGGGTATGAATGACGTGATGCCCGGCGTGGCCGACATGCTAACGGAGGTGCAGGTGGAGGGCACGTTTACGGACGGTACCAAACTGGTGACGGTGCATCACCCTATCTGCCGCGAACTTGGCTTCCCGGAGCTTGCGCTGTATGGCTCGGGCCTTTCGTACGAGCGGCGGGAGGTGGCCCACGACAACGTGGTGAACCCGGACCCTGGAGCGTATGTGTTAAGCGATGGGGCGCTCACGCTGAACGAGGGCCGCGAAACCGTGGAACTCGACGTGACTAACAGGGGCGACCGCCCGGTGCAGGTAGGCTCACACTATCCTTTTTTCGAAACAAACGCCGCGCTCGATTTTGACCGGGCACAGGCCTTCGGCTACCGCCTGAACATCCCCGCCGGGACCGCGGTGCGCTTTGAGCCGGGCGAGCGGAAGCACGTGCAGCTGGTGGCCCTGGCCGGCGAGCGGGTGGTATACGGGGGCAACAACCTGACAGCAGGAGAACTCTCCGACGCGAACAAGGCAGCCGCGCTGGAGCGGGCGAAGGATGCCGGTTTTATCTCTAAATGAAAGGCGTTGATCGTTTTTAGTTGATCGTTTTTCGTTGATCGGGGTGTGCTGTGGGGGTATGGAATTGAAACATCCAGCTAACTTAAATTTGGGTTTTCAAAATAGCCATTTAACCATTCAGCCATTTAACAATCTAACCATTAAGCAATTCAACCATTTAGCCATTTAACCATTCAGCCGTCAAACCATTTAACCATCTCACAACATGAGCTTACAACTAGACCGCCGGGCTTACGCCGATATGTATGGGCCCACCGTGGGCGATAAAGTCCGCTTGGGCGACACCAGCCTGTTTGTGGAGGTGGAGCAGGACTTCTGCGTGTATGGCGAGGAATGCAAGTTTGGCGGGGGCAAGGTGCTGCGCGATGGCATGGGGCAGGCGGCGGGCGTGTCGCAGGCCGATGCTCTGGACATGATCATCACCAATGCCCTCGTCCTTGACTATACCGGGATTTTTAAGGCTGACATCGGTATAAAAGCAGGCCGGATTGTGGGGATCGGGAAAGGCGGAAACCCGCACATCATGCCTGGCATCACACCGCACATGGTGGTGGGCGTCACGACAGAGGTGGTGGCTGGCGAGGGGCTCATCCTGACGGCGGGGGCGATCGACTGCCACATCCACTTTATATGCCCGCAACTGATTAACGAGGCCTTGGCGTCGGGGGTAACGACCATGGTAGGCGGCGGCACGGGGCCCGCGGCGGGCACCAATGCCACCACCTGTACTCCTGGCGCATTTTACATCCGGATGATGCTGCAGGCCACAGAGGCATACCCCCTGAACTTCGGCTTCCTCGGCAAGGGAAACTCCTCGAGGCCGGAGGGCCTGCGGGAGCAGGTGGAGGCCGGGGCGCTCGGGTTTAAGCTGCACGAGGACTGGGGCACCACACCCGCCGCCATCGACAATTGCCTCACGATTGCCGAGCAGTACGATGTGCAGGTGTGCATCCATACCGACACCCTGAACGAGAGCGGCTTCGTGGAAACCTCCGCGGCAGCCTTCAAGGGTAGGACCATACATGCCTACCATACCGAGGGGGCAGGGGGAGGCCACGCACCGGACATCATCAAGATCTGCGGCGAGCCCAACGTCATCCCGTCCTCCACCAACCCGACCCGCCCCTATACCGTGAACACGATAGACGAGCACCTCGACATGCTCATGGTCTGCCACCACCTCGACAAGAACATACCCGAGGACGTGGCCTTTGCCGAAAGCCGCATCCGGGGCGAGACGATTGCTGCCGAGGATATCCTGCACGACATGGGGGCGCTTTCCATCATCTCCTCCGACTCGCAGGCCATGGGCCGGGTAGGGGAGGTGATCACGCGCACCTGGCAGACAGCCCACAAAATGCGGGAGCAGCGCGGTCCGCTTCCGGAGGATGCTGCCCCGGAGGGAAAGGCCGATAATTTCCGGGTGAGGCGCTACGTGGCCAAGTATACCATCAACCCGGCGCGGGCGCACGGCTTTTCGGAGGAGGTTGGCTCGGTGGAGGTGGGCAAACTGGCAGACCTTGTGCTTTGGAAACCGGCCTTTTTTGGCTCCAGACCCGAGATGATCATCAAAGGCGGCGTGATTGTGCAGGCGCAGATGGGCGATGCGAACGCGTCTATACCCACCCCGCAGCCCTCTTTCTCCCGGCCCATGTTCGGGGCTTTTGGCGGCGCGATCGGCATTACCTCGCTGGCTTTTGTGTCGCAGGCGTCGGTGGCGCACGTGGAGCAGCACTACGGCCTGCAAAAGCGGGTGGTAGGGGTGAAGAACTGCCGCAGCGTGACGAAGAAGGACATGGCCCTGAATGATTTCCTGCCCCAAATTGAGGTAGACCCCGAAACGTACAAAGTGACTGTGGACGGTGTCCATATTACTTGCGAGCCTGCCACCAAGCTGCCGTTGGCCCAGCTGTATAACCTGTTTTAGCCGATGCGTTTCCGAATGTTTTTAACCACCCTATGAAATTCGCCCGCCTGCTGCACTTAGTGGATTCCGCTATCCCGACCGGCTCGTTTGCCTATTCCTATGGGCTAGAGAGCAGCATCACTTTTGGCCTGATCCGGGACCAGTTTGCGTTGCGCAACCACCTGTATGCCTTTCTGCAGCAGGCGGCAAGTATGGATTTCCCGTTTATACACGCCTGTTTCCAGTCGGACGCCGACGCACCGGGTATGGCGCTGGAATGTATAGCCGGGGAGTATGACGCGATGATGCTGGTGCCCGCGATACACAAGGCAAGCATCGTGCAGGGCAAAAACTGGCTTAACCTGCTCGCCTCGTTTTACCCCGAGGCGGGACTGGGAGCGTTGAGGGAGTGGTTTTCGGCCAAAGGCCTGCCACTGCATTTTGTGCTGGTGTATGCGCTTTGCCTGAAAAGGGTGGGCTTTACGCTGGAGGATGCACAGACCATGTACCTGCACATGGCGCTTCGGGATCAGGTGAGCGCCGCCATCCGGTTGGGGTTTCTCGGGCCGATGCAGGGCCACAAGCTGCAGCACGACTTTTATACCGTTTTCGAGGAGCTGCTGACACAGGCCCAGGGCGTGCCCTATACCCAAGCCTGCCGCTCAGCCTTCCTGCTGGATACCACGCAGGTATTCCACGAGGATATTTACTCGAAGCTATTCCAGAACTAGGGAGATTACAGCGCTATTACAAGAGGCATCTTATGCAAATATTTATACATAGTCTTCTGACAACCAACAATTAAACAACCAACAATTTAACAATTACATACATGGCATTCGTCGATAAATTAGCGCTTTTGCTGCACGGGCATACCCACGAGGCATACGACTCTCCGGGGGATTACAAGCTGCGGGAAACGCGCAAGCTGCCGGTATACCGCAACTTCAGGAAACGGGCGTTCACGGTGGGTATAGGCGGCCCCGTGGGCACGGGCAAAACGGCCTTGCTGAAAGCGCTCTGCGAACGCCTCCGGAACACGTATGAGCTGGCCGTGGTCACCAACGATATCTTTACCCGTGAGGACGCCGAGTTCCTGATCCGGCACAGCGCCCTGAGCGAAGACCGCATTGTGGGTGTGGAAACGGGCGGTTGCCCACACGCCGCCATCCGCGAAGACATCTCCCTGAACATGGATGCCCTGGAGGGACTCATGGAAAAGTTCGCCTATACCTTAGACCTGCTCTTTGTGGAGAGTGGGGGCGATAACCTGGCCGCGCATTTCAGCCGGGAGCTGGTAGACTATTCCATCTATGTGATTGACGTGTCGGGAGGGGATAAGATTCCGAGAAAAGGAGGCCCCGGCATCACGCAGTCTGACTTGCTGGTCATCAACAAAACCGACCTGAAAGACCTGGTGCGTGCCGATTTGGGGGTGATGGAGCGGGACTCCCGGAAGATGCGTGGCGATGGTCCCTTTGTTTTTGCGCGTGCCCTGCATGGCGACGGCCTGGACGAGATCATCGCCCACATCCTGAAAGCCAAAGAAAATGCGTTGCTGTCGGTGCGCGAAGACCGCCGCTGATTGCCCGTTGGCCATACCCTGTTTATACCCTATCAGTACTTCCGCTGCAGCGGGTTATACCCCAGGTATGCGTCGGTAGCGAGTGCCGAAAGAATCGCATCGCAGAGCGGTTGCAGATCCTGACGGGTTTTGGCCATGGCCCGCAGCAGGTATACCCCCGCTTTCGCTTTCACGACAGAGAGCACAAAGTTCCTGTTGGTCATATCGAAGTGGAGGGCCGTGCGCTCCGGCATCCTGAGCTGGAGCAGGCGCTCGCCAAGCTGCTCAAAAAGAGCCTCGCCCGGCGTGCCCACCAGGTAGGCTGAAAATATGGTCTGGTACTCCCCGAAGTTGGCGGGAGCGGAGGCGATGTGCTGCCGGGGCTGAAAAGAAAAGCGGTCGAGCAGCAGTGTTTTGCCGGCCGATGTCACCCTCAGCTCCGAGAAAAACGAGTGAAAGGCAAAGCGCTCCCCGGTGTCCATCCGGCCCGAGTGAAACCAGTCGATGACCAGCAACACCGCTTTGGGTTGTATATCCCAGTGCTGCACCTGCCGGTAGCGGCTCCCTTCCTGCAGCACCACGGGGTCCGGGAAGAGGACGGCCAGCGCATTTTGGGCCAGCGTGCCCGCAATGGTCTGGCATGCCTCGGCCCCGTCCACCGACTTAAAGATCCTGCCGTTGGCCTGTGTGCTGAGAAACAGGCGGGAGCCTGCGCCGCAACGGAGCTGCAGCTGTATCTGGTCGCCGGACACCATCCCTCCCCCAAAGTTAGAGAGCACCACATGGCAGCTTGCCTGGTGCGAGGCCGGGTTCAGGATTTTGAGCGGCTGCCTGCTCCTGCAACCCACCACCCTCGATTTCCCGCGCACCACCTCTACCTCCACAGCGCTCCAGTCGGGAGAGGCGTTCAGAAGGGGAGAGGCTGGCTGTGGGAACATACGGAGTAAGCGAAACGGAGAGAAAAGAGAATTATACACCTGCTTTATACATCAAGACCAGCTCATTTGCATAAGCTGGTCTTGGTTTGATGGGTATGGGAAGGTATGAAACTTAGGCAGAATTCCGCTCTGCGTTGATAATGCCGAACGAACAGCGCATCACCATCTTCTCATACACGCCTTTGTGGTCGCCCTGCACGTCCTGCTCCTCCATTTCCCTGATTTTGGTGAGGGCATACTGCTGGATGGTGAGCAGGGGCAGCTCAATGCGCTGGCGCATCTGGATGGAAAGCAGATTGACCGGCTTGTCCTGCATCAACTCCGAGGCTCCCGTCAGGCGCAGGATATAGCCCTTCGTCAGCATAAACTCATCATGGATCATGTTCCAGAGCGCACCGTAGTTCGGGTGGCTGGACAGGAAGGCGGTGAGCGGGAAAAAGCATTTGGTCATCGCCATCTCGCAGTTGTCCATCAGGGTTTTGAAGAACAGCGAGCCGTTGTAGAGCTGCACGATCTCCTCCCACTTGCCGGCTTCTTCCAGTCGCTGGAGGGCTGTGCCCACGCCGTAATAGCCCGGCAGGTTTTGCTTCAGCTGGCTCCATGAGCCCACATACGGCACGGCGCGCAGGTCGTTGAGGTTCAGTTTGCCCGGCTTGCGCTTCGACGGTCGGCTTCCGATGTTCGCCTCGGCGTAGTAGCGCAACGGACTGGCATAGTTGAGGTACTCCAGGAAGTTCGGGAGGTTTTTGAGCGTGTTATACTTCTCAAAGCTCTCGTTCGACAGGCGCTGCAGCAGCTCCTCTTCTTCCGGCGTGAGCGTGGCACTCTGCGAGGCGAACAGCGTGTTCCGGATTCCGGCGTGCATCAGCTGCTCGATGTTATACTGCGCAGCGTCCACCGTCCCGAAGTTCGAGCTGATCGTCTGGCCCTGTATGGTGAGCTGGATTTCTTTGTTGGAGATGTTCGGGCCCATAGAGGCGTAGAACTGGTGCGTTTTGCCTCCTCCTCTTGCCGGAGGCCCGCCTCTGCCGTCGAAGAAGATCACCTCCACGCCATACTGCTTAGAGATGGCGCTCAGCTCTTCCTTCGCTTTGTAAATGCCCCAGTTGGCCATCAGGTAGCCACCGTCTTTGGTGCCGTCCGAGAAGCCGAGCATGATTGTCTGGATGCTGCCGCGCTTCTGCAGGTGCTGGCGGTATGCCTCGTTCTCATAGAGCGCAGACATCACACCGGCGGCGTTCTGCAGGTCATCTATGGTTTCGAAGAGGGGCACAATGTCCAGGCTCATCTCCTCGGGCTTCCAGCCACTCAGCAGAAACAAGCCATAGGCCTGCATCACATCGAGGGCACTGGTGGAATGGCTGATGATGTAGCGGTGGCAACCAATCTCGCCGTTCGTCTCCTGTATGGTTTTCATGGCGCGCATGCTTCCGAGCACGTCACGGTGCAGCTCGTTGTCCAGCAGCGTGGCGTCTGCCGCGGAGCGCACCTCAAGTAGCGCCGCGATTTTGTCCTGGTCTGAGCGGGAGGCATAGTCTGCGGGGAGTGCGTTTCCTGTATCGGCCAGCAGCTCCAGCAGTTCGGTGTGCACCGAGCTGTCCTGGCGAATGTCCAGGGAGGCGAAGAACAATCCGAACAGCTGCACTTTGCGCAGGAGGTTCTCCACCATGTTCAGGAAAAGGCTGTTGTGCTCTTCTTTGAGGATAGTGCGAATCTGCTGCAGCGAGGAGATGATTTCTTCTTTCGATATATCCAGCTCGTGGTTCGGCACAAACAGGTTGTTGTATAGCTTCTGCTCCAGCGATAGCACCAGGTTGGCCACGCCTTTAAACGTGAGGCGGCGCTTCAGGCGTCGCACATCCAGGTAGTATGACTTGAGGGCGCCGCCGCGCAGGGCCTCGGCCACGCGCAGCGTGATGTCAGCGCTCACAAAGGGGTTTCCGTCGCGGTCGCCGCCGGGCCAGAAGCCAAAACGGACGATCGGGTTGGTGGGGCTTACCACGTCGGGCAGCTCATTCTTCATGAACGAGAGGATATTGCCGGCGGCCAGGTAAAACACGTTCTCCAGGTACCAGATCAGGTTTACCGCCTCGTCGTATGGCGTTGGTTTCTCGTTCTTGAAAAACGGCGTTTTGCCCAGCTGTTGCAGGTAGCTGTTAATCTGCGGGGTATTTTCGTTCATCAGCGCCTTCGAAAGGTCGTTGATGATGCCCAGCACCTCGCTTGGGTAAAACTGCGTTGGGTGGGCCGTCAGCACCAATCGTACCGAGAAATCCTTCAGCTTATCTGCCAACTCGGTTGTTTTCTTGTTTTGCAGCACCTCTCCCTGCAACTGCTTGAGCGTGCCCGCCCCCTGCATGTCATGTATGTCGCGGTAGGCGGCATCCTCCAGCGCGTCAAAAAGCACCACCTGCCGTTCGGTGTACTGCACAAAGCGGAAGAGCAGGTCGATCAATTCCTTGTCGCCGTGGTAGGAGGTATGCTGCTTGACAAAAGAGTTGATGATCTCCACAGGGCTTTGGCCCTTGGCGTATCCTTCTTCGCAATGCAGCAGGAAAATGGTCAGGAGCACGCCCGTTTTCTCCACCCTATGGAAAGGCAGCGCCGTGAACAGGCTATTATATAACTGAAACCGGAGACCTACCTGCTTGTTGTAGGCTTGTATTGTGCTGTTGGAAGAACCATCCATGAGTTGCGTAGTTTTTTGCAATGAAATATTGTTTTTGGTTTTATTGTTAAAGTTATTGCAATATAAGCAAGGTTTTGTTAACAACCCTGCATTTTAGGGGCAAAACTTTAACAAAAGGACTATTCTGGTGTATTTGCGTGCTGTTGAGCCGGTGTCCTTCTTCAAATATAGTTTTTAATGCTGCGGAATCAAATTTTTGCGGTTGCCGCGTCCGCGCTCCCCCCCATGGCAATAGCGTCTCATACGTGGCCGGGGCGGTTTGGTGCCGCAAGGCGAACGCGCGCCGAGTTCCGTTGTTAGGCAGATTTATAGCGTGGTGACGTATAGCTACACTCCGTTTGTTTACCTACTTTCATACCTTGTGTCCTGTCTTCTCCATACCGCTAACGGCTAAGGAGCAGGTATAAGTAACTGTATAAAAGACACAGTGTATTCCAATTTGTAACTTATTTTATTACATTTATTTATATATTGGATTAATTTAGAGCTATTACCGGATTTAATCTTTCCCACAGTTTATCACTAAAGCGAAACCTATGAATTCACGGCGTGACTTTTTACAGAAGTTTACTTTCTCAGCTGTCGGGCTGCCATTTATGACCCTGGCCGGATCTCAAACCCTTTCGGTTTTTGATTTTGATAAAGCGCCCTACCAGGGGCCTGTGCTGCGCGTCGCGATCATGGGGTTGGGCAGCTACGGTACGCGGGTGGCAGAGGCCATGCAGGCTTCCACCAAAGCAAAGCTGGTCGGGGTGATCAGCGGCACGCCGTCTAAAGTGAAAGCGTGGCAGGCCAAATACAACATCCCGGCGAAAAACTGCTACAACTACGAGAACTTCGACCGCATCAGGAATAACCCGGACATAGACGCGGTATACGTGATCACGCCCAATGCCCTGCACCACGACCAGGTGATCCGGGTGGCAAAGGCAGGCAAGCACGCGATTTGTGAAAAGCCAATGGGCGTGAACGCTAAAGAGGGGCAGGAGATGGTGGATGCCTGCAAGCAGGCAAACGTGAAGCTGCTGGTGGGGTATAGGATGCATTTTGAGCCGAAGACGCTGGAGATTATCCGGATGCGCAAGGAGGGCGAGCTGGGCAAGATCATGTTCTTTCAGGGGCTCACCGGCTTTAAGATCGGCGACCCGAGCCAGTGGCGCCTGAACAAGGAACTGGCTGGCGGCGGATCGATGATGGACATCGGGATTTATGCCGTGAACGGCGCGCGCTATATGGTGGGGGAGGAACCGGTATGGGTCACGGCGCAGGAAACCAAAACTGATCCGGAGAAATTTAAGGAGGGCGTAGACGAGACCATTCAGTTTCAGTTCGGCTTCCCGAGCGGGGCGGTGGCCTCCTGCCTGTCCACGTATAACATGAACTTCCTGGACCGCTTTTTCCTGGACGGGCAGGAGGGGTATGCCGAGCTTCAACCAGCCACAGGCTATGGCCCCATCCAGGGCCGCACCAACAAAGGCGAGCTCACCCAGCCGCACAAGACACACCAGACCGTTCAGATGGACGAGATGGCCGCCATCATTCTGGAGGGCAAGCAGCCTGTAGTGCCCGTAGACGGCGCTGAGGGAGTGAAAGACCTGAAAATAATTGATGCCATTTACCGGGCCGTGAAAACGGGGGAGAAAGTAGCTTTAAAATAATGATGGGGTATGCGTTGCTGAAAAGATTCATCGACTCACCTTGGCACGGCTAAACTGAAATCAGTTTCATAGCTGTTTCAGCACGCAAAACGCTTTCCTTTTCCTGTATGGCAGGCATCCGCGAAAGACGCCTGACGTATAGGAGGAGCTATGCTAGAAGAACTGATTATCCGGACCCTCTGCGATACCCTGCCCGCTGAACCGGCAGACGCCCTTTTCCTTTTCGGACAGACCGAAGATAATCAGGAATCGGCTTTTGCCGCTGTGCACAGTTTGCTCATGCAGGAGCACATAAAAAAAGTAATGTTCCTGCACACGGGCCCGATGAGCGGTTATCCGGGCTTTAAGGTATGGAAGCAAGCGTTGATGCAAGCCGGGATGAAACAGGATTTGCTGGAGCCAGTGGAACCGGTGCCGGCAGACACAGACCTGCTCCATACCCTGATTGAGGCAAAGTCGATGATGCACCACGCCAGGGAGCAAAAGTACAGACGCGTAATCGTGACGGCGGCACCCTTCCAGCAGCCCCGCGCGTTTATGGCCGCCGTAACCGCAGCGCTAGAAATCTACCCGGAGCTATACCTCTACAGCCAGCCCGGCAAACCCATGCCCTGGAAAGAGGAGGTCGTCCACTCGCAGGGGAAGGTGCAGGATGCCCGGGCCGGACTCATTGCCGGGGAGATGGAGCGTATCCGGAAATACCATACCCAGGGCGATCTTATCGCAGTAGACGAAGCCATCGCCTACCTCAACAAGCGTGACCTTGGGCAGCTTTAGCCAGCTATACCTGCTTTTGATTGTCGGGCTCACGCCTATTTCAGGTGTCTGTATTTGCGCTTCACAATCTCCTGCACCGGCACGTTCTCATTAGTGTGGGCTTTAACAAGGAAGGGTCATCTATGACCATCAAGCCGCCCTATCCTGCAGGCTGATTAGCCCTGTGGCCGTCGTCTTACCTAAACAGCTGAGCTGAAAATCTGTATGTAAATCCACGTCTCTTAACACACCTGTTCCCACGTTAGGGCAACACCTCTTGATTGATGCTGCGTCACGTCAGTTTTTATGTAGAGCATAAAATGCTCTTGCAGCTTTTTATTCAAGGTCCCAGCTCTAAACCTTAATTGATTCACATTTCTGTATTATTCCTTTTTCCCGATCTTACTTTTTAATAGTTGTGCATTAATGGCTACGATTATAGTACTCAGGCTCATAAACACCGCACCTACCGCAGGGCCTAAAACAAAACCGGAAGAATAAAGCACACCGGCAGCAAGAGGAATGGCAATCACGTTATAACCTGTGGCCCAAATCAGATTCTGAATCATCTTCTGGTAAGTGGCTTTACCGAAAAGGATAAGATTGGCAATATCCTGAGGGTTGCTGTTTACCAGGATGATGTCGGCTGTTTCGGCGGCGACATCGGTGCCTGAACCTACCGCAATACCCACATTGGCCTGTGCCAATGCGGGTGCATCGTTCACACCGTCGCCGGTCATAGCCACAAATTCGCCTTTTCCTTGGAGTTCTTTAACTATTTCCACTTTTTGATGAGGAAGCACTTCAGCATAATATCCATCCAAACCAAGTTTATCGCTAACAGCTTTGGCGGTTTTTTCGTTATCGCCAGTTGCCATCAATACTTTGATGTTATTCTTTTTAAATACTTTTATAGCTTCGGCAGATTCTGGCCTGATCTCATCAGAAAGGGCAATATAACCTGCCAACGCCCCATCAATCAAGATAAAAACAACTGTTTCTGCGGCATCGCTATAGGCATCTTCAGGAATAGTTATTTTTTCATCCTTTAAATATCCCGGGCTAACCACTTTTACCTCTTTCCCTTCTACATTGGCTTCCACTCCTTTGCCTGTGATGGCTTTAAATCGTTCTGGCTTGGGTATGCTGATCTTCCCTTCTTTTACTTTCTTAATAATTCCAACTGCAATAGGGTGTTCTGAGCTCTGCTCCAGAGCACTTGCCAGGCGTAAAATTTCCTGGTCAGGATAGGCACTGTCAACAGATTTTATCCGGGTCACCCCAAAATCACCTTTGGTAAGTGTTCCGGTTTTATCAAACAGCAAGGCAGATATTTTTCTGGATTCCTCGAATGCAGTCCTGTTGCGGATCAATAAGCCATTCTGGGCAGATACCGCCGTGGATATAGCCACCACCAAAGGTATAGCCAGGCCTAAGGCATGCGGGCAGGCGATCACCATGACAGTAACCATTCTTTCTAGCGCATATACAAAAGGGAAGCCTAACATAAGCCAGGTGGCCAACGTGCCGAAACCAATAGCCAACGCGATATAAGTGAGCCACTTTGCCGCCCTGTCTGACAGGTTCTGCATTTTGGATTTGGTTTTCTGGGCATCCTCTACCATTTTAATCACCTTGTTCAGGTAACTGTCTTTGCCTGTATGCTCAACCTTGACCTTTAATGAACCATTTCCGTTCACAGACCCGCCGATCACTTTTTCATTCAGTTCTTTTTTAACAGGCTTTGATTCGCCGGTGAGCATGGATTCGTTTAAATAGCTGCTTCCTTCAGTAATGATCCCGTCTGCCGGCACCTTTTCGCCAGGCTTGATGAGAATGATATCATCCTTCAGCAAGGCTTCCAGCTTAATATCTTCTATAACATCGCCCTTCACCCGGTGTGCTTCTGCGGGCATCATGCTTACCAGTAGTTGCAGCGCTTTGGACGCCCCCAACACACTTTTCATTTCTATCCAATGCCCCAGAAGCATGATCGCGATCAGTGTGGCCAGTTCCCAGAAAAAATCCACCCCGGGTAAACCGAAAACGGTTGCCGAACTATAAAAATAGGCCACACTGATGGCCATCGCGATCAAAGTCATCATTCCCGGGGACGCTTTTTTCACTTCGGACCAGAAGCCCTTCAGAAAAGGCCAGCCCCCATAGAAATAAACAATACTGGATAAGCCAAACAGGATATAGGGGTTGCCGGGAAGCAAAAACGCATAACCGAAAAAGTCCTGAATCATTGGGGAAAGAAACAGGATGGGCCCGGTCAGGACCAGCGTTATCCAAAACCGCTTTTTAAAATCGGCAATCATCATTTTATGATGGTCATGGCCTTCCATGCCCATCGGGATGTCGTCATGGTCCATTTTTGAATGGTCCATTTCATTTTGGTCCATGGCTGCCTCATGCCCATGTTTTGTCTTTTCTGTTAAAGCACTCTTTAAATCATCCGCTCTTTCCTGTGCTTCTTCTTTAAAAGACTCCTTTCCATTTTCATGGGGATGATGCGCCTGGTTTTTGTGATCTTCCATGATAGTTAATTTTAATAAACTATGTCGCTAACCTTTACTTGTTAAGATATACCTTTGTGAATTCTTAGGGTTCTCTGTTCGAAAAAACCAATTTTTAGGTATTCTAATGGTTATTAACTGCTATCTCCTGGTAACTTAGCTCCTCTTTTGCTTATTGAGTTGTTTTTCCCACTCTTACAATATTTCTCTTCGCTTCAGGTATTCCTCTTCTGTTATTTCCCCTGAGGCAAACCGCTTTTGCAATATTTCCAGTGGCGTATCTTTCTTTTTCCGTTGACCAGGCACATCATAGGGCGTTGCGAAAATCCATAATATCAGTATAATCCACAGGATCCACCATATCAGGTGCATTCCTCCAAAATGAAAACCATTGTACATGTGCATAAGAATATATTTAATGGATATAGTTAATTATTTGAACTCAGCTAAGCAATACTGTAATGCGTTTTACTCACTGCATCCAGTAGTACCTCACTTTTTATAGCCTCATAAGAGGTGATCTCTGCCTTCATGCTTGCAAGATCAACTGTTACAGCGTTCACGCCGGGTATAGCGGATAATTTTCGTTGAACTGTTGCAGCACAGCCGCCACAACTCATACCTTTTATTAGGTAGTTATTAGTGATTGGTTTTCTCATGATTTAAATTGTTTATAACGATGAAATGATGGGTCTGCTGTCCAGCTACACCCGAGTGTTTTTTTTTAATTATAGGTTATTGTAAAATAATCACCATTTTGCTGTTTGAAAATCTGCCTTTCCAACAAGCCTGCTTTAGTTAAATATTCTGTCGCCTCGTAATCAATTTTTTTAATTTTAAACCCTAACACATAGGCTTGAATATGAATGCTTTCAGTGATACTCCAGCCAGTAGCATTTTTTTTAAGCGATCGGTTATTGATAGTTACATTGTTTTTAGAGCCAAGAAAATTGAGTAGGCCCGTTTCGATATATAGGGTCAAGCTTAGGCTGCGTAGCATTCTAGTGGGATTGAGATCATACATTTTTTTAAAATCACCTGATTTCGCTGACACTGCAATCTCTTGCTTTTTAGGGTTGAGCGCGAATACGGATAAAAGCACATCAGATTCGTCAGGCCTGCACTGGTAAGTTGTGGTATGAACAGACTCTAAATTTTGCGCTTCATCATATATTTTGATTTTTATATCCACAAAAAAAAGCTTTCCTCTCTGCTCCATTTTTTCTGCAGTAAAAATTTGTTTCCCAGTGAGCTGTCCGCCCTCAAAATTTTCTCTTACCATGGTTTTACCTGAAATCTGTTCAATGAACATTTCCTTAGACTGGGCTTTCAGTATTATAGAAGGAGTGAGCCATAGTATATAAAATATAAAGTATTTAGCTTTCATGGCATTATACCTAATTTGTGTTGGTGTATGAGAAGATTGTATCGACCGTTTAAGGTTCTTAAAATATTCTGCAATTTTGTTTAGTGTTCATTCGCGGATGTTCAGTATCTATGATAGGACTGATATTCATGAATTAATGCAAATAAAAAATCTATTTTACTCTTTATGTCAGATCAATTATATCCCTAAAAGCAACCTTAATCTTTACAAGCTTTTATTATGAACTACTAAAGTTTAATTTTACAGGACTTTCGCAAAGCTGCCCTCGTTGCGTCTTTTGACCAACAAGTTGTTGGTGAGAACACACAATAACGGCAGGCTGCTTTCGCTCCGTGTTTCGATTAGATGCGAAAGCCCTGTTTAATATGTTTGTGGGTTTTCCGCCACAGTTAGTGATCTGCAGTTTACAAGTAATTAAAAACAGGCAGTCTTAAATTTTAAATTTTGGGTTTATCCAATCGTAACAATGGGGCGGCAGCATAGTAAGTTTCCCAAAATGTAGCTTCGCTGGGCCCGTGATAAATCACCAATCATACCACTTGGGTTTCCAAGGGGGCATCCTGCTGCTTAATGTTTCACTTCAAAATCATCCTTTGGATCTAAAACTAGATGGGAGGGAAGATCTCACTGACCCTCCGCCCCATACCGTTCATAGTCAAACTCGATTGTAATAAGCGGTTTCCGATGCCTTTCGATAATATCGGTTGGGCCACCCGTCTTTGCGTATCCTAGGGCAGAAAAATTTCCATCATTTACAGCGCGGAAAACTACATGTATATCGTTTCCCTTCTGTTAAATCTCCGGATTTAATACCCCATTGTTTTCAAAATAATTCTGAATGGGCATAGTATAATTCATATTTATACTATGCTTATCATTTGCGTAATTAAGAGGTATCTGTTTAAAGTTGCCAAACTGCATAGCGCCCTTTCAATCACTTCTGGATGCCCATGCTTGTATTTGTTTTGAGAATTGAGTTTACAGCAGTTTCCTCCAGTCCCGTGAGTGCCCTTATGGCATCTATGGTTTCTGGTATCACTATAGCTTGGTTATCCACCACATAAGCATAAAAAAGCTCGTCTCCTTCTACTTTCAGCATATCCTGCCAAAGGGCTACTTCATACATATCTCCCCATGGCCTGCCCATGTCAAGGTATTTTTCTTTGATGGTATTATTGGATACCAAGCCATCTGCGTAATTGAGTAGAGTTATGCGGGTAGAGGTCTTAAATGCCTCCAGCACCTCTTCTTTAGAAGTTTTATGGTTAAGTTTGACGTTCCAGAAGTGCAGGTGACTTAGTGTTTCCGGTACTTTCACTGCCATGGTAATGACATTTAGTTCCGGATCTACACTCTGGGCATCAGGCCCCTGGTGGCTGGGAATGTCTTTTTCTGGCAGAAGGGTATTCATAATACCACCCAGGTGACTTTCCCATGGGTCTGTAGCCCTGCGCAACAAGGTTCCCCGGGCACTTTCAAGCAGATCGGCCCTTTTTAAAGCCGAAAGCGTTCTGATGATAGAAGTGGTGTTACAGGATACCACCCGTGTGCTCTGCCGGTTTAAAGCTGAGATATAATTGTTTTCTGCACTAAATGAATGGCCAGTTGTTTCGTGCTTTTCACCTCCCTGCAGAATAAATTTGATGTTACGCTCCTTGTACAAAGCCACATTTTGAACAGCTATCTTTTTAGGTGTGCAGTCCACTACCAGATCCACTTCACCCAAAAGATCACTCATGCTTCCTTCGACTGGGATGTTCGCCTCTCTCATCTGTGCCTGAGCATCCGCTGTAGCAGCATAAATGGAATATCCTTTATTTGCCGCGGTTTGAATGCGCCAGTCGCTGATGACATCACAAACTCCGCTTAGTTCCATATCATCCTGTAAAGCAATGGCATCTGCCACCCTTTTGCCAATTACCCCATATCCGATTAATGCGATTTTCTTTTTCATATTTTTTATTTTTTAATTGAAGTATACATAGTAGAAAGCCAAAAGGCCACCTTCACAAAACCTCTTCCCATTTACAAAATGACCACTATCCTTGTCGGTATGACTACAGGAACCACATCTCCAAAGCCAGTTCATGCGAATGTGCCCATATTGGAACAGGTATACTGATATAGTTTTGCAGGAAATTAAATTGCCAGCCATTTCAGCCCCCTCAAAATAACCTGTGTCTGCTCAGTTAAAACAGTTAAATCAGCGGCCTTCGAAAAGATGATCAGGGAACCTGCACCAGACAAGCATACACTGGCGCTATCAAAGCAAGCTGATCAACGGAATGACGTACCTGTTCACTCAAATGCCGCCAGAGGGATTGGCCAATTTTTGATTTACACATCTTGGGACACAGTGTTCAATGTTTTGCTTTTAAGTGGATCTTTCTTTTTTTGATTAAGTGGTCAAATACGCTGAAGCTTTTTCCCGAAAAACCATAGAATTCAACACAGGAGGTCGCAATAAGCAAGCCCCCCGTAACAAAAAACGGAACGGATGGGCTGAGCATGTATAACGCTGTACCGGTTACAGGTCCAACTATTTGACCTATCCCCCCAAATGAAGACTGCATACCTATTGCCCATCCTGATGAACTCTCGTCTTTTAAAGACACGCGAGCTAATAGATTAGGGATGACCAAAGAAGCCCCTAATCCAAAAATGCCTATTAACAGAAAGAGGGCTATTTTCGATTCACTCAATACAAATAAGGGCAGTGTCAGCCCAGCGATCAGTAAGCCGGCAGCAATCTGTTTTTCGGGATTTGGAATAATTACGGTTCCCCATTTAGCGACAACGGGTTGCAGGATGGCCATCACTAAACCACAGACTAGTAAACTTGCTCCAACAAATGCTACGGAGAAACTTCCGCCATCTTTAATGAACAGGGGAAAAACACTTTCAAAGGAGGTGATACCCAATTGAATAACAAGGGATAACAAGAGTATTTCCCTGAAGAGCTGCCATTTGCCCGGTGGAAAAAGAACATGGCCTTTACTGCTTGTTAGTTCAACCACGCTTTGTTTTTTGTTTTTTAGAAACACGAGAGCTACAGCCAGTGTGAGTGCCCCCAAAATTGCAAGTGTCAGAAAGGGAACATTGAAGCGGTTGAACATTATATGGATTGTCTGTAATCTGAGATGAAGATCACTTTGTGTCAGTAGACCACTTATTCCGGGGCCTATCACCACACCGGCACTCACTGCTGTCCCTGCCCAGGCCATTGCCTTTGTGCGGTCGGCTTTTTGGGTGATCGCGGTGATGTTAGCAATGATCACTGGAACTAAGAATGAAGAAAACAGACTTCCCAAAATTCTTGCAACATACAGCATGGTCAGCGTTGTGCTAAATGAGATGATGACCTGCATCAAAGTAAAACCGCCTAATCCCAAAATGATGGGCATCTTTGGGCCCGTTCGGTCAGCAATCCTTCCCCAGAAAGGGGCGGTAAAAACTAGGGCCACCGGATAGATAGCAGTCAATATGCCGAAATGGAAAGCAATGTTTTCCCTCACAGCAACCCCGGTCATCAACCTTTCAATAAAAAAGGGCAGTACGGGCATCAGGACGCCATAACCTATCATCACCACAAAAAGGCATAGCATTGAAATCAGTAAATTGCTATTGATCTTTTTCATCCGGTTCTTGATTTGATCAAAAATTCTTACCAGTATTTGTGATGCTTCCCTATTTGTTTGGGCAGAATCCACGCTACTGATCCTCGGGTTTTAACCTTCTTGTGCGCACAATTTCTACAGAGCAATTGGCATGTAAAGCCACCGACTGGGAGACCGATCCAAGCAAAAACTTTTCTAACCCTCTCCGGCCATGTGATCCTACCACAATCAAATCGGCAACAAAGGAGTCCGCATCTTCTATAATAACTTGTTTTGGAGGACCCTTTATTACCGCAGTGGATATTAAGAGGCTTGAGTTTTTCTCTCTTACTAACTCAGCTGCTGTTTCAACTACTTCTTTCGCAGCCTTTTGTGCTATTGAATCAGCTTCCTGATAGTAACCTTCCATGCCACCAATGAACGGGCTATACATATAGTCTGGAGAGCTTTCGACAACAGAAATGATTCTTAATTCTGAATTTGCTGGAAAAGTCCTGCCGGCTATTTCTTCGGTTGCTGTTTTACTGTATTTAGACCCATCAGTCGCTAATAATATTTTCATGATTTTAAGAATTGTTTTTATCTGATATAGCCATGTTCAAGGTTGAGAATGGAATTCCTGTCGTCAAACTGGTTATTAAATATTTTACTGAATGTATAAGCTATGCCCATCTGGAAACGCTGCTGGTTGTTTCCTAATAATGGCCTTAATGCCCCTTCGTTCTGATTGTATTTATATTGAAATAACAGATCGAAGTTATTGCCAACCCGGTAAAATAAATTGGAGATCAGCATCCATTGTTTGGTGTCTTTCCCCACATCAGAGAAGGTCTTGTATCCAAAACCAGCAGACAGCTGGTATCTCGGCCTTTCCAGTTTGCGGTTCAGGTAGCGCAGCATCCCAAAAACAGCAGTGCTCTTGGTGCGGCTGTAACTGGTATAATCGGTAATATCTTTTACCTCATTTAATCCGATATTGTTGATTATCTGCGTTTTAAAATCAATAAAGTTTATGGGGTCTGGTAAAAGATTGAAGGTGGCAGTCCCTATCAAATTAGTGAGCGTTTTTTTATTGCCATTATCTTGGTCTGTGGGTGTATCGATAAAGTTGTTCACGCTAAAACCGACCTGCTGCAACACATTCCGGTTCCATACCTGACTTCCGGGCACCCGGTACACCACCGACCCGCCTAAGCCGTTTATATCAAGCTGATTGGGGTTTTGGAAATCCATGTAGTTCTCCCCGTGAAACGTGAGATAGAACCTTTGCCCGAGGATCCGGGTATATTCCAGCACATTCGCATATTGGTTATCCTGAGAGTTGATGCCTCCTGAAAAAGGATTAAGTACATAGTTATACAGGACTGCGTCATCATCCCTGAAGGTGGAAAACTCCGTAAGGGTGGTTTGAGAAGTGCTTCTGCCCAGTTTAATCATATTCTTCTGATTATCCACCTGTAACATGATCTGGTTATAGAACACCTGGCCTAAACCAGAGTTTACGTCGGGAAATGTGAAGCCGAGCACCATTTGGCCTCGCCAGCCATGGTACAATTTCTGGCTGACGCCTAGCATCAGGTACGAATCAGAGAAATCTGTTAATACCTGGTCTCCTTCGTTCAAAACGGGTATATCCAGTGATGCCCTGCCTTTGTTGCTGTAATAGTTTCCTGTGGTGATGGTCTTAAAGCCGATTTCTATCTGCGGTAAAACTTCTTCCCCCTCACTTTGTGCCCTTGCGGCGAAAGGGGAGGTAAGTAATACCACCATCGATATAAAAAATATTGTTTTCATGCTTTTAAGTTATATTTCTGAAATTTTATTGGTCTAAAGCTATTTTTGGGAGTTTATCTTCGCCGAACATCATTTTTTTCATATCCATATCTTTATTTTCTATCCCCATTCCTTCATGACCGGCCATGTTATTCACACCCTTAAACATCTCGTTGCCGCTATATGTAGAGATGATGAGTTCTTCTGCCGGTAAATCTTCATATACCAGTGCCAGTAGATTTCCACCCGGATAAAGGCCATTGTTGGTTACCTTTCTGGTGTCATGATCATGGAATGTCCAGATGCCCCTGTTATTGCCTTCTATAATAATGTCGTAGGTTTTACCAGGGGTAAGCGCAACAGTATTTCGTTGCCATGGCTGTGGCAAGGGAATCCCATCATCGGCTACCATCCAGAAATCATGTCCATGGAGGTGAAGATGATGATCTACCGCCCCTGCATTGATTAGTCTTACCCTGATTTTTTCTCCTGACTTGATAAACAAATAGGGTGTGTCAGGATAAGACTTGCCGTTCACTGTAAACCAATTGGATTCAGGTAGATCGGCGGGAGCCCTGCGAGATAAGGTATAGGGAGGCTTATATCCGTTTTTCATGGATTCTTCCAACTGCTTCCGGTTATCAAAAACGGCCCAGCGTTCATGGTCAAAGCGGCCTTCTTTCATCAGGTAGCTCCTTTCTTTCATGCGGTTAAGCATCCGGTTCATCTCTGTCCTGATGAAATTCACATCATGAGAGGAATAAACCAATGTATATTCCCTTTCATAGTTAAACTGCTTTTTGATTGGATCACTGGGGTCTTCTATGATTATGCTGCCATACATCCCTGCCTGCATATGCATCAGGGTACCCCAATGGCAGTGGTAAAAATGCGTGCCTACAGGCTTCGCCTCGAATTCATATACAAATTCGGTTTGGGGCATCACCGGGAGCTGGGTGACAAAAGGCACGCCATCCATACGCCAAGGCACGTGCAGGCCATGCCAGTGTATGGTATGGTTCAGGCCTGTTTTATTGTTAAACTTCACCCTCACCTTATCTCCATATTGCACCCTGATTTCCGGACCCGGAATCATATCATTAAACGCGAGTGTATGGTATTGAAATCCGGGGGCGGGCTCATGAACTTTAATATCCAGGTAGAGATCAAACTCTTTCCATTCCCCCACTTTTTTAAATGGTATGGGATTAGGGAATTTTGAAGGCGCGTTTATCCTTGCTTCCTTTGCTAAAAGATCACCAGGGAAAAATACCACACCCGCAGTACTCATTGCCCCGGTTGCTAAAAAATCACGTCTGTCCATTTTAAATTATTTTTTGACTGAAACACTATAAATACCCGCTATGCAGGCGCCAATCAGCCAGCCAAGCACAAATGTTTCTACCAGGCCAATGCCTGCTTCCCACAAGGGTACATCCATCCGGAGGATAGCCGAAACATCCAGGCCATGCAGCAGGCTGTTAAAGAACTGCACTGTGCCTCCGGGGCCAGCCGTTGCCATTACCAGTATGCAGCCCAGATAAAGCAAAGCCCCGGTAAGGCCTACAGCAAATCCAAATTTTCTGATGTTAATGCTGGTGTGCATGCTTTTCTTTTTTTAGAGTTTTTGAATCTGATTGCGAATCATGTTTAGTAGTATGTTCATGCCCTCCATGCTGATGCATCGGCATCAGCAAGTGGCAGGCAAACATGGCCACAATGAAGATGAAAAGAGAGGTGTCCGAGCCTAACCCCAGGGCCGGAGCGAGAAATATCAGCAGTAACGGAAGGGCACAGCCGATAATCATCCAGATTATATGCTTTTTCATTTTATATTTTTTAGTTAAATTATTGACTGACATTATACAAGATCAGGCTCAAGAAGCGCTAGTTACTTGAAAGGGGCTTGCGTCCCCGTTTATGGAGATGTCTTTGTGATGCTACCCACTGCCTGACGTAAACCTGCCTCAGGCCCAGCAGCCGATTAGACTTGACAAACTTCCCAGCCTACTTGGCCTGAACGGACGGAACACCTCCATGTAAGCCTTCACCGCTCCAGTCAGATGCCGACCGACACGAGCAGGGGGGCATCAGGTTGTGGCCTCTCACGTAGCTGTCCTTGCTGAGATCGTGCTGGGGGACGTGAGCAGCACGTGCTCCTTGGTGTGGGTTGTCCGATGCTAGAGTCATCTATAGACCAGCAAGCTGCCCTCTTCTGCAGGCCACGGTTTCTCCGCCCGCCTCCACAACCCCTGGTTGCCTAGCTCCAGCCCAGAGAGGCAGCGGGGCAACTGCCTTGTCAACCAAGCTGCTTATCCCCGTGACCGTCGTCTTACCAAAACTGCTTAGCAGATAACGCGTGTGTAAATCCATATTCGCTTTATCTACTTTACTACACCCTAAACCCTGTTACTCGTTAAGCGGCGTAATTGCTGCAACAGTTAGGCAAATATGAAAAGTAATCATCTCTTAAAAAGTGACGCTGATCATATTTAAAAATGATCTTTCCCTTTTGACTTAGCCCGGAATTCTTCTAATAAGTGATACCCGACATTCTTGTCTGTTCTTTGTTTTATACCTTAAAAAAGTCCTAGAAGTAGAAAGCTAAAGTTTTAAAAATCCATTTCTATATTTTTTTAAAGTGTATAACTTGGATTATATATGGGTATAACTATATCGAAGGTATAGCTTTGAAGCAAATAGCGCAGCTACCAATCTTGTAGGAGTGTTTTTGGGTAAAAACATTAAAAAGGACAGTACATGCTTTTTGAGTGGGGAGTAAAATGGGCTTGAAAACCCAGGTAAACGCATCAGGTTTTATAGTGATCATTCACAGCTTAGGTAGTGTGAAGCATGCGTGTAGAGGGAGCATTATTTGCAAGAAGCACCTGATTTTCGGGCAGAGTGCAACAGGCTCCACAGGCTGAGTAGTTTTGAGCGGGCGGAGGATTTTGAGGACATCGCCACATAAGGCAGAAAGAGGCGCTTCTTCGACAGTCTCTGCACCTCGCAAGGCATTATCGCCCATAACGCGATCAAAGCGTCTTCAACCGTGTTGGCAAAGACAAGTTCTCCAGTGGCCTCTATATCTGGCCCTGCGAGTGGTGTAGCGCACCCGGAAACCACATATAGCTCTTCTGCTCCAAGGCGTAGTCTGGCGGCTTGCTGCTAATGACCGGTTGACGTTATTTCAGGTGTCTGTATTTGCGCTTCACAATATCCTGCACCGGCACGTTCTCAATCTTGCTCTCGAGCCACGAGATGATATCCAGGTATAGGAATGGCCGCTTTTCGTAGGGGTCAGCCGAAATCAGCAGCAGCTTTTCCTTTAAGTTGATGAACGCTTCCTTCAGCTCGTTTGGCGACACGTCGCCCAGGTTGCGCAGAAACCGGAAAATCTCGACCTGCATCTCCTGCTGATCGTTCATCTTGCCCAGGAAACGGTACACCGACCGGATCTGATACTCCAGCCCTTCGTCCTCCCCGGCCTCGTAGTGGGCAATCAGGTTCAGGATACGGGCAAAGCATTGCAGGTCTTCCCGCAGGCTGGTGTCTTTGTACTGGATGATCTTGTTGAGGTACTCAATGGCCTTGTAGTTGTCGCCGCTGCCAAAGTAGAGGCTGGCAATCTTGTAGTAGAACGTGAGCATGCGGTGCGGATCCAGGTGCGACCGGTAGCGGTTCAGGTTCTCGAGCAGCTCGGGTATAATCTGCAATCCCTCCGTAAACTCCCCTTTCAAAAAGAAGCTGTTAATCTTGTTGGTATAAATGAACAGGAACAGCAGCACTTCCGAGTTAGGGGTGGGACGCCGGTCGGGGTCAGCGGAAAAGTCCTCGAGTTTCTTCAAGACCTCCACGAACCTGCTGTAATAAAGCATGTTATATAGCGACAGGAGCAGGTTGTGCAGGCCTTTTATATACAGGGTGTCCTGCTTGTACTTCATCTCAGGGTATAGCTCAAACAAATCCACCCACTTCTGGGCATAGCGGTAGCACGACTTGAAGTTCTGGTTGATGTAATGGTACCAGACGTGTGCCTGGTAGTAGTAGAGTTTCTCGTAAAATCCGGCCCTCGTCAAGTCTACTTCCGGCATGTTCGCCTTAAAGAAGTCCGTGGTATGGTTATAGTCCTCCACATTGCGGGAGTGCCCCATCCGGATATAGAGCCCATACAGGCGCAGGGCGGCATTGGAGAGGGCATGGATTTGCGAAACGTGCTGCGCCGTGTCAATGGCCTCAGCTGAGAGCGACTCGGCCCTTCCCTCCAGGCTTCGCGTGATGTACTGCGACTCGATCAGCTTCTCGAAGTCAATGGCCATCAGGGCGATATGGGGCATCTCGGCCTGCTGCGCGCTTACTTTCACCTTCTCCAGCATCTTCAGGCTTTGCTGGTAGAAGCCCTTGTTGTACAGCACGCGCGCATAATCCATCTGCTCGTGCAGCTGTATGTCCGTGTTCTGGCTGGCATGGTAGAGGCGGAGGCTGGAGAGCAGCTGCCTGTATAGGTTGGCCTTCATGTTGGGGAGCTGCGTCTTCTTCACGGCAGGCGCGTTTTCCAGCACCTTCTCCTCCTCATACAGGGCCTGCCCGTCCATGGCGTCGAATAACTGCAAAAATTTAAGCCCCTCCGTGGAGCCCTGCCGCTTGGCGAACAGGCGGAAGTGCCTTTTTTCGGTTTTGGTGAGTGATTTAACTAACTGAAAAACAGGATCCGTGGTTTCGTTAGACATTGTATAGTTTTATTAGTTAAATCGCATCAAGTCAGTCAGTTATGAATGTATATTCTGCGATTAGAAATAACAGGCCTATCTGAAAATAGTTTTTGTGGCTGCTGTTTTTCGTATTACTTGCCCTCTAAGTACTGAATTAATTTCTGGAATCAAGATCAAATTAACTATGTCGGCTCAAAAAATACAAATCTTTGACACCACCCTGCGGGATGGCGAGCAAGTGCCCGGTTGCAAACTGAACATGGATGAGAAACTGGTAATTGCAAGGCAGCTCGAACTACTGGGAGTGGACGTGATTGAAGCAGGGTTTCCTGTATCGAGCCCAGGTGATTTTGAGGCGGTGAAAGCCATCGCCAGCCAAACAAAGGAAGCGACTGTCTGCGGCCTGTCCAGGGCTGTGGAAGAGGATATCCGCGTGGCGGCTGACGCGCTCATGGGAGCACGCCGCCCCCGCATCCATACCGGTATCGGCACTTCCGACTCGCACATCAACTTTAAGCTGCGCAGCACCCAGGACAAAGTGCTGGAGCGTGCCATCGCGGCCGTGACCCTGGCCAAGAGCTTTGTGGAAGACGTGGAGTTTTATGCTGAAGACGCCGGCCGGACAGAGAATGAGTTTCTGGCCAAAGTGTGCGAGGCCGCTGTGAAGGCCGGTGCCACCGTGCTTAACATCCCGGACACGACGGGCTATTGCCTGCCTGAAGAGTATGGCGCGAAGATAAAGTACCTGTATGAGAATGTGAAAGGCATCGACCGCGTGCGCCTCTCCACGCACTGCCACAACGACCTGGGTTTGGCCACGGCCAACTCGATTGCGGGTGTGGTGAACGGTGCCCGACAGATAGAATGCACCATCAACGGGGTAGGGGAGCGCGCCGGTAACACGGCCTTAGAGGAAGTGGTGATGATTTTGCGCCAGCACCCTTACCTGAACCTCGACACGAACGTGAACACCAAACTACTGGCCGAGACTTCGTCCATGGTTTCGCATATGATGCGCATGCCGGTGCAGCCAAACAAGGCGATCGTGGGCTCCAACGCCTTCTCGCATTCCAGCGGCATCCACCAGGATGGCGTGATCAAGCACCGCGAGACGTATGAGATCATCGACCCGCGCGATGTCGGGGTGTCGGATTCCTCCATCGTCCTGACGGCCCGCTCTGGCCGTGCCGCGCTGGCGTACCGCCTGCAGAAGATCGGTTACAATTTCGACAAGTCGACGCTGGACAGGGCCTATGCCTCTTTCCTGCAGGTTGCGGACCGCACCAAGGAAGTAGTGGACACCGATTTGCATACCTTAGTGGAACAAGAAAACCTGGTTGCCGCCAGCTAATATGAAAAAGACATTATTCGACAAGATATGGGAGGCGCATGTCGTCCGCTCAATGGGCGGGCTGGATGTTTTTTACATCGACAAGCACCTGATACATGAGGTAACGAGCCCGCAGGCCTTCGACGAGATTTCTGCGCGGAACCTGCCTTTATACCGCAAAAACCAGATTGTGGCCACCGCCGACCACAATGTGCCTACCGTGAACCAGCACCTGCCTATTCAGGAGCCGCTCTCGCGCATGCAGGTGGACAAACTGACCGAAAACTGCGCCAAGCACGGCGTAGAACTGTTCGGGCTGGGGCATCAGAACCAAGGCATCGTGCACGTGATCGGGCCGGAACTGGGCATCACCCAGCCGGGCATGACGATTGTGTGCGGCGACAGCCATACCTCCACGCACGGCGCGTTTGGCGCGATTGCCTTCGGGATCGGCACCAGCCAGGTGGCGCAGGTAATGGCCTCGCAATGCCTGCTTATCAGCCGGCCCAAGAAAATGCGCATCACCGTGGACGGCGAACTGGGCCGCGGCGTGTCTGCCAAAGACCTGATCCTGTACGTGATCTCCAAGCTGGGCACCGGTGGCGCCACGGGCTATTTTGTGGAGTATGCCGGCAGCGCCGTGCGCTCGCTGAGCATGGAAGGCCGCATGACAGTCTGCAATATGAGCATTGAGATGGGCGCCCGGGGTGGTATGATTGCCCCAGACGAGACCACGTTCGCTTACGTGAATGGCCGCGAGCACGCCCCGAAAGGAGAGCGCTGGGAGCAGGCCTTGGCCTACTGGAAAACCCTGTACTCTGAGGAAGGCGCTACCTTTGATAAGGAGTACTTCTTCAGCGCGGAGGAAATTTCCCCGATGATCACCTACGGCACCAACCCGGGAATGGGCATTGCCTTAACGGGAGCCATACCAACAACGGTGCCGGCAGGCGAAACAGCCAGCTTCGACAAGTCGCTGGAGTACATGGGTTTTGCGCCCGGCGAATCGCTGCTGGGCAAAGAGGTCAATTACGTGTTCATCGGCAGCTGCACCAACTCCCGCATCGAAGACCTGCGGGTAGTGGCGGAGTTTGTGAAGGGCCGCCACAAGGCAAGCCACGTGGAGGCGATCATCGTGCCGGGCTCGAAGCACGTGGAGCAGCAGGCCATAGCCGAGGGCATCGACGTGTTGCTGGCGGAAGCGGGCTTTGAGCTGCGCGAGCCGGGCTGCAGTGCCTGCCTGGCCATGAACGAGGACAAGATCCCGGCGGGCGCGTATTGCGTGTCCACCTCCAACCGCAACTTTGAGGGCCGCCAGGGCCCCGGCTCCAGAACTTTGCTGGCCAGCCCGTTGGTAGCGGCCATCACCGCCGTGGAAGGAAAGATTGTTGACGTGACAAAATACCTGAATTAATGGAAAAGTTCGAGATTATACAGTCGGGCGCAGTTCCGTTACCGATAGAAAACATAGACACCGACCAGATCATCCCGGCGCGGTTCCTGAAGGCCACTTCCAGAGAGGGCTTCGGCGAGAACCTGTTCCGGGACTGGCGCTACGATGGCGATGGCAACCCGAAGATGGGCTTTGCCCTGAACAACCCGCGCTACAGCGGCCAGATACTGGTTGCCGGCAAGAACTTCGGGTGCGGTTCCAGCCGCGAGCACGCCGCCTGGGCCATACACGACGCCGGTTTCCGGGTGGTGATCTCCAGCTATTTTGCGGATATCTTCCGAGGCAATGCCCTGAACAATGGCCTGCTGCCTGTGCAGGTTTCGGATGAGCTGCTGCACCGCCTTTTGGAGCAGGTAGAACAGGAGCCGCAAACGCAGTTTGTAGTGGATCTGGTAAAGCAGGAACTTTTTATACCTGCCTGGAACGAAAGCGTTTCGTTTGAGATTGATCCTTACAAGAAGGAGTGCCTGATTAACGGCTACGACGACATAGATTTTTTAGTGAGCCAGAAAGAGGCCATAGAAGTATACGAAAGCACAAGAGCATGGGCGTATTAAATAAGAAGATAGCAGTGTTGCCAGGCGATGGCATTGGCCCTGAAGTTTGTAACGAGGCCATCCGGGTGCTGGAGGCCGTGGCCGAGAGGTTCGGCCACAAGTTTGCGTTTGACAAGTACCTGATGGGGGCCTGCGCCATCGACGAGACCGGCGACCCGCTGCCGGACGAGACACTGCAAGCCTGCCTGGAGGCGGATGCCATCCTGCTCGGCGCCATCGGCGATCCGAAGTACGACAACGACCCTTCGGCCAAAGTGCGCCCGGAGCAGGGGTTGCTGCGCTTGCGCAAGTCGCTGGGGCTCTTCGCCAACATCCGGCCAGTTACGGCATATAACGTGCTGTTGGAGCATTCGCCGCTGAAGAACGACCGCATTGCCGGGGCCGATATGCTGATTTTCCGGGAACTGACCGGGGGTGTTTATTTCGGTGAGAAAGGACGCACCGCGGATACTGCCTATGACAACTGCACTTACAGCCGCGAGGAAATTGAGCGCATCGCGCATCTGGCGTTTCAGGCAGCTGCAACGCGCCGCAAAAAACTGACGCTGGTGGACAAGGCCAACGTGCTGGAGACGTCGCGTTTGTGGCGCGAGGTGGTGCAGGGCATCGCCAAAGGCTACCCCGATGTGGCCGTAGACTACCTTTTCGTGGACAATGCCGCCATGCAACTTATTCTTAACCCCAAGCAGTTCGACGTGATCCTGACGGAAAACATGTTCGGCGACATCCTTTCGGATGAGGCGTCTGTTATCGCCGGTTCGCTGGGGCTTTTGCCGTCTGCTTCGGTGGGCAACGTGGTCTCCTTATTTGAGCCCATACATGGTTCATACCCGCAGGCCAAAGGAAAGGGCATCGCCAACCCGATTGCCGCCATCCTCTCCGTGGCCATGATGCTGGAGCACTTCGACCTGCAGCAGGAAGCCACTGTGGTGAAGGATGCCGTGCAGTATGCCCTGGAGAAGAAAGTGCTGACGCCCGAGCTGAACGCGCATTCGCCCTATACCACTGAGCAGGTAGGTACCTTTATCTCCTATTGCGTGCTGGACGGGGCCGAAACAGGCCCCTACAAGTACAACATGGAGGTAGGGCTCAGCACGATCATCTAAACGCAGTTGACCCAACAGGGCATACAGATCATGCAGCCATCTCTACATCGGGATGGCTGTTTTTTTTAACTCCTCCGCCCAGAACCACCGGAGCTTGCCGGCTGTGTTGGTATACCCGCTGGCAGGGCATCCAATTGACGAAACAGGAGGCTACGGCAGGGGTATGGCAGGAATTTCTGGTAGAGTTAGCTTAAAATTAAGAACAGTTTTTCTTTTAGATAATGTATGGCCGCTAAATGTAAACGTATGATAATAAGATAGTTATCAACTTTAGTTAAGGTTTTAGAAATAGTAAGGTTTTGCAAGGGTCGTTTGAACAATAGAACCGAATGGCGGAAATTGGATACCGTAAATCACTTACAAGACATTCATACATCAGAACAAACGATGGAGTGGCACTAAAAAGGCTCGCAGCGCCTGCCGCACATCATAAACCAGACACACGCTCCATGGCCTTAAACAAATACAGCCGCATATACACACAAGACGATAGCCTGCCGGCTTCACAAGCGATGTTAATCGGCTCCGGATTGTCGGAGGAAGACCTGCTCAAGCCTTTCGTGGGCGTTTGTTCCACGGGCTTTGAGGGCAACACCTGCAACATGCACCTGGACGGCCTGGCCGACGAGGTGAAGAAGGGCGTGAACCAGTTGGGTATGGTAGGCCTGCGTTTCAATACCATCGGCGTGAGCGACGGCATCACCAACGGCACCGAGGGCATGCGCTACTCGCTGGTTTCGCGGGAAGTGATCGCTGACTCTATCGAGACGATCACGGGGGCGCACAACTACGATGCCCTGGCCTGCGTGGTGGGCTGCGACAAGAACATGCCCGGCTCGCTGATCGCGATGGCCCGCCTGAACCGACCGTCGCTGATGGTATATGGCGGCACAATAAAGGGCGGCGACTTTAAAGGCGAGAAACTGAACATCGTGTCGTGCTTCGAGGCCTATGGCAAGAAGCTCAACAACAATATCTCTGAGGAAGATTACCGAGGCATCATCCGCAATGCATGTCCCGGTCCGGGTGCCTGCGGCGGCATGTATACCGCCAACACTATGGCTTCCGCAGCCGAGGCCTTGGGTATGGCCATACCATATACCTCCTCTTCGCCAGCGGTTAGCCAGATGAAAAAAGACGAGTGCCTGCATACCGGGCACTATCTGTTAAACCTGTTGGAGAAAGACATCAAGCCAAGCGACATCCTGGTGCGCGAGGCCTTCGAGAACGCCATGGTGGTCATCACGGTGCTCGGCGGGTCTACCAACGCGGTGATCCATTTGATTGCGATTGCCAGCGCCGCAGGCGTGAAACTGACCCTGGATGATTTCCAGGCGGTGAGCAACCGCATCCCGGTGCTCGGCGACATGAAGCCAAGCGGCAAGTACCTGATGGAGGACCTTTGCGCCTTGGGCGGTGTGCCGGCCGTGATGAAGACGCTCCTCAACGAGGGCCTCATCAACGGCGACCTGCTGACCGTGACCGGCAAGACGGTGGCGGAGAACCTGGCCGATGTGAAGCCGCTGGGCGAGGAGCAGGACCTCTTACGCCCGGTCTCCAATCCCATCAAAGCCGACGGCCATATCCAGATTCTGTATGGCAACCTGGCCACCAAAGGCGGCGTGGCCAAAATCAGTGGCAAAGAAGGGTTGAAATACGAAGGCCCCGCTGTGGTCTTCAACTCCGAAGAAGAACTGAACGAAGGACTGAAAGTAAATAAAGTAAAGGCAGGCGACGTGGTGGTGATCCGCTACGTGGGGCCGAAAGGCGGGCCCGGCATGCCGGAGATGCTCAAGCCAACCTCAGCCATTATGGGGGCCGGGCTGGGCGACAAAGTGGCCCTGATCACCGACGGCCGCTTCTCGGGCGGAACCCATGGCTTTGTGATCGGCCACGTCTGCCCCGAGGCCTTTGACGGTGGCACGATTGCTCTGGTGGAAGACGGCGACATCATCACCCTCGACGCATCCAGCAACACCATTCACCTGAACGTGGATGACGCTCTGCTCTCGCTGCGCCGCGACAAGTGGGTGGCCCCGGAGCCCCGGGTGAAGCGCGGGGTACTGCAGAAATATATCAGAACCGTGAGCGACGCAAGCAACGGATGTATAACAGATTTAGAAGAAGCTTATGTTGACGCAAGAGAAACACGCTCCAGAATTAACTAAAGAGGAGAAGACAATATCAGGTGGCGAGGCCCTTATCCTGGGGCTGCTGCAGGAGGGCGTTGACACTATCTTCGGCTATCCGGGCGGTGCCATCATGCCGATATACGATTCTTTGTACGACTACAGAGAGGCGCTGAACCACGTGCTGGTGCGCCACGAGCAAGGCGGTATACACGCAGGCCAGGGCTATGCCCGGGCCTCCGGCAAGGTAGGGGTGGTGTTTGCCACCAGCGGCCCCGGGGCCACCAACCTGATCACCGGCCTGGCCGATGCCATGATCGACAGCACGCCGCTGGTATGTATAACCGGACAGGTTTTCGCGCATCTTTTGGGCACAGACGCCTTCCAGGAGGCGGATGTGATCAGCATCTCCGCGCCAGTCACCAAGTGGAACTACCAGGTGACCGATGCCAATGAAATACCCGCCGCTTTGGCGAAAGCCTTTTATATAGCTAAAAGCGGCCGCCCCGGCCCCGTGGTGCTCGACATCACGAAGAACGCGCAGTTGCAGCAGTTCAACTTTACGGGCCATACCCCCTGCAGCCATATCCGGAGCTACCGGCCCACGCCGATTGTGCGCAGGGAGTACATTGAAGAGGCTGCGGCGCTGATCAACCAGGCTAAGAAGCCATTCGTGCTGTGGGGCCAGGGCGTGATGCTGGGTTCAGCGGAGCAGGAGTTTAAGGCCTTTATCGAGAAAAGCGGTATACCGGCCGCCTGGACGATAATGGGCGCAGGCGCGCTGCCCAGCGACCATGAGCTGAACGTGGGCATGCTGGGCATGCACGGCAACTATGGCCCGAACGTGCTCACAAACGAATGCGACGTGCTCATTGCCATCGGGATGCGCTTCGACGACCGGGTAACCGGGCGCCTCGACAAGTATGCCAAGCAGGCCCAGGTGGTGCACCTCGACATTGATCCCTCTGAAATAGACAAGAACGTGAAGGCCACCGTGCCGGTATGGGGCGACTGCAAAGAGACCCTGCCGCTCCTGACACAGCTCGTGGACGCGAAAAAGCATGAGGAGTGGCTCCAGAAGTTTAAGGACTATACCGCCCAGGAAGTAGAGCAGGTCATTCAGGACGAGCTTTTCCCGACATCCGGCGAGATGACGATGGGGGAGGTGATGCAGCAGCTAAACGAGCTCACCAACGGCGACGCCATTATTGTGAGCGACGTGGGCCAGAACCAGATGGTGGCCTGCCGCTACGCCAAACTCAACCATACCCGCAGCAACATTACCAGCGGCGGCCTGGGCACCATGGGCTTTGCCCTGCCTGCCGCCATCGGGGCCAAATTCGGGGCACCCGACCGCACCGTGGTGGCCTTTGCAGGCGACGGCGGTATCCAGATGACGATACAGGAGCTGGGCACCATCATGCAGAGCAACGTGGATGTGAAGATCATCATCGTGAACAACCAGTTTCTGGGGATGGTACGGCAGTGGCAGCAGCTCTTCCACGAGCGGCGCTACTCGTTTGTAGACATCACCAGCCCGGATTACATCAAGGTGGCCGAAGGGTATGGCATTGCGGGCAGGAAGATCTCTGAGCGGGAGAACCTGAGAGGCGCACTGCAGGAAATGCTGGCGCACAAGGGCTCTTATCTGCTGGAGGTGATGGTGACCAAGGAGAACAACGTGTTCCCGATGGTGCCACAGGGATGCAGTGTAAGCGAAATCAGGTTGAAATAAGCGGAAGCAGAAACAGTATGAGCAATCAGAATCATATAGACAGGCAGGAGTTTAACATCACGGTATACACCGAGCACCATGTGGGGCTGCTGAACCGGATCGCGACTATTTTCTCGCGCCGTAAAATGAACATCGAAAGCCTGAACACGTCGCCGTCAGAGATCGAGGGCATCCACCGCTTCAACATCGTGATCAACGAGACGGAGGAGGTGATCCGGAAGCTGACGCGGCAGATCGAGAAGCAGGTGGAGGTCCTGAAAGTATACTACCATACCAACGAGGACGTGATCTGGCAGGAAATGGCGCTCTACAAAGTGCCCACCGACGTGATTGCCGAGAAGGCGCTGGTAGAGCGGCTGCTGCGCGAGAACGGTGCCCGCGCCGTGGTGATCCGGAAAGACTATACCGTGTTCGAAACAACCGGTCACCGTGAGGAGACGGACAACCTCATCAAGGTGCTCCAGCCCTACGGACTGATCGAGTTTGTGCGCAGTGCGCGCATCGCCATCATCAAAGGGAGCGAGGGCTTTAACAGAAAGCTGCGCGAGTTTGAGGTGGCCGAGCCGAGCGACGAGGTAAAAGAAAACGAGTACCTGAATACCGGGGAGAGCATCTTCACGATGTAACCCAAACCCAGGGGGATGCCTCTGGCTGGAGGTATGGGCAAGCCGCTGTGTAGCCGCCCGCCCATACCCCGACTTAAAAAAGTAAAAGAATCATAAACCTATAACCAGCTAAATCAAAATGGCAACTATCAATTTTGGAGGAGTAGACGAAACAGTAGTAACGCGCGAGGAATTCCCACTTTCGAAAGCATTGGATGTACTGAAGGACGAAGTGATCGCCGTGATCGGATATGGTGTACAAGGCCCCGGCCAGGCACTGAACATGAAGGATAACGGATTTAACGTGATCGTTGGCCAGCGCAAAGACTCTCCATCTTGGGAAAAAGCGCTGGAAGACGGTTGGGTAGAGGGCGAGACCCTTTTCTCGATAGAGGAAGCCGCTGAGCGCGGCACCATCATCGCCAACCTGCTGTCAGACGCCGGTCAGATCGCGCTGTGGCCAACCATCAAGGAAAGACTGAAGCCGGGCAAGACGCTTTACTTCTCTCATGGCTTTGGCATCACGTTTAAGGAGCAGACCAGCATTGTGCCGCCGGCGGATGTGGATGTGATCCTGGTGGCCCCGAAAGGAAGCGGCACCAGCCTGCGTCGCCTGTTCGTGAGCGGTGGCGGCCTGAACTCTTCGTTCGCCGTGTTCCAGGATGCCTCCGGCAAAGCGTATGAGAAAGCGGTTGCCATGGGCATCGGGGTAGGCTCCGGGTACCTTTTCGAGACTGATTTCAAAAAAGAAGTATACAGTGACCTGACAGGTGAGCGCGGGGTGCTGATGGGCGCTTTGGCCGGTATCATCGAGGCGCAATACCAGGTGCTGCGCGAGCGCGGACACTCGCCTTCAGAGGCCTTCAACGAGACCGTGGAAGAACTTACCCAGAGCCTGGTGCCACTGGTAGCCGAGAACGGTATGGACTGGATGTACGCCAACTGCTCGGTAACGGCGCAGCGCGGCGCCCTCGACTGGAAGGGCAAGTTCAAGGACGCAACCCTTCCGGTGCTGAACGAACTGTATGACAGCGTGGAATCTGGCAAAGAGGCGGAGCGCACTATCCAGCGCGGTTCTACGCCAGGGTATAGAAAAGAGCTGGAGGCAGAGTTGAAAGAGCTCCGTGATTCAGAATTATGGCAGACAGGCGCAACCGTACGCAAGCTGCGCTCAAAAGCAAAATAAATCAGTATGAGTAAGGATATAGTCGCTTTAGACAATGTGGTGACGGTGGCGAACGTAGAAAAGGCGGCGAAGAACCTGAAAGGGATCATCAACAAAACGCCTTTGCTGCAGAACCATTGGCTGTCGCAGTTATACGACGCTAATGTGTACCTGAAACGGGAAGACCTGCAAGTGGTGCGATCTTACAAGATTAGGGGGGCTTACAACAAAATGAGCACCCTGCCACAGCAGGACACCGAGCGGGAGATTGTATGTTCCAGCGCCGGAAACCATGCCCAGGGAGTAGCTTACGCCTGTAAGTTGCTTGGTCTGAAGGGCTATATCTTTATGCCTGCCAACACACCCGCCCAAAAGGTGAACAAGGTGCGCGGCTTCGGGAGTGAGATGGTGGAGGTGGTGCTCACGGGCAGCACCTATGACGACACCTTTAAAGCGGCCAAGGAGTTTTCTGACAGCCGCGGCAGCACGTTTGTGCCCCCTTTCGATGATCTGGCCGTGATTGAAGGCCAGGGAACGGTCGGGCTTGAGATTCTGAAAGCGGCCACCTTCCCGATCGACTACCTGTTCATGCCGATTGGCGGCGGGGGCCTTGCCTCCGGTGTCTCCAGCGTGTTCAAGCAGCTCAGTCCCAATACCAAACTGGTTGGCGTGCAGCCGCAGGGCGCCCCGTCGATGTATAACTCGCTGCAGGCGCAGAAGCGCCTGTCTCTGGATAGCATTGACAGCTTTGTGGACGGCGCTGCGGTGAAGTGCCCCGGCGAGCTGAACTTCGCGATTTGCCGGGAACTGCTCGACGATGTGGTGCTGGTGCCGGAAGGTCAGATCTGCGAAGACATCCTGCGGATGTACAACGAGGAAGGCGTGGTGCTGGAACCGGCCGGGACACTGTCCGTTTCGGTGCTCAAGTATTACGCCGAGCAGATCAAAGGCAAGAACGTGGTGTGCGTCATCAGCGGCAGCAACAACGATATCACCCGCATGGAGGATATCAAGGAGCGCGCCATGCAGCACCAGGGCCTGAAGCATTATTTCATGATCAGCTTTAACCAGAAGCCGGGTGCCCTAAGGACCTTCGTGAACAGGGTGCTGCAGCCCGAGGACGATATCATTCATTTCCAGTACATCAAAAAGAACAACAAGGAGAAAGGGCCTGTTTTTATTGGCGTGGAAGTGAAGAAGTCGGGTGATGAGGAGGGTATAAAAGAGCGCATGACCCAGGAGGGCTTTGATTATGAGTACCTCAACGGCAAGCAGGATTTTTTAAACATGTTTTTATAGCGTATTAGTTGTTTGTTTATTGTTTAGACGCCGCTCTTCCCTCTGGAAGAGCGGCTTTTTTTTGTTAGGGCCCATGCCTGCAAGTCGGTATGTCGCGCAATCGATTGAAAACCAGGCTATACTATCTGTTTTGTTTGTGAAGCGTATATATAGACCATGTGCTGCTTTGCATGCGGGTAGCGGGTGCCATACCCGGCCTGGGGCGAGTGGCCAAGCCTTCCTGTAACCGGGCTATCCCAGCTATCCGGTGGACCAACTGCTGAACAGGGTATGTACTGAATCGACGCTGTTTCCTTGCACATGGACACACATCCTCCCCAAACAGTGTTGCTCTGGCTCGACTGGTTTCAGCTGCGGCCGCAGTCCATCGCGGCCCTGGCCGAACTGACACTCTGCCTGGTTATCTCACTTTACCTGCTCAGCATCAGCAGAAAGACCAGAGACGGCTACCTGATCACGGGGCTGTTCATCCTGCACACCATTTATAACGCCGTTTCGTTTTTCCGCAACTCCGCCCTCAACACAGAGGTGTATGCCTATACCGTATGGGTGCACAGCATTATCCTGATTGTGCTGGCGCTATACCACCTGCTCTTTGCCTATACCTACCGGGCCAACCCTTTCCGGCGGGAGATGCGCCTGGTTTTGCTGGTAAGCGGTGTCGTGCTGCTTGGCGGGCTCTATTTCCACCGGATCGGCTATCCCTGGACCTTCCCGATACAGCTGGTGATTGCGGTCTGGATTGTGAGCGTGTTTCTGCGCAAGGCCATCTGGTCGATACACCCGCCGCAAGCGGAAAAGACTGCTGCGGGCAGCTCCCTACCCCTGAAAAAGATTCTGGAAGAGCTCGAAAGGCCAACCCTCCGCGACACCAAGGCCTACCGGGTCTTCGCGCTCTGGTGCCTGCTGCTTGTCCTGACGTGGCTGAACGCCAACCTGGGTATGTTCAAGGTTATACCGGGCTGGTGGGAACAGTTGCACCATGCTTTTTACCTCGTGCTGCTCACCTGGATCGTTATCAATTACATGTCGTATGCCGAGGAGAAAACCACCTTTTTGGCAAAGCTGGTGGGCCTTTTTATGTGCCTTACACTGGTCCTGCTGGGTATGCTGGGCTTCCTGCTCTATGGCGTGGATAATTCTGTGGCGGCAGGAGAGCCGAACAAAGCGAACGCCCTGCGCATCCTGGCATACCTCATCCCGATCTCCACGGTGATTATTGTGCTGGTGTTTCCGGTTTTTTTCAGGAGCAACCTGCTGCGTCCGCTCAGCTATGTGCTGGACGGGGTGAAGCGCGTGAACGCCGGCGAGCTGAAAGTGGAGGTACCAGTGGAGGTTCAGGATGAGATCGGGGCGCTGGCACAGCAGTTCAACCTCATGACAGCCTCGCTGCGACGCTACGCAGAGCAGATGGAGAGCCTGGTGTCGCACCGGACCCTCGAACTGGAGCGCAAGTCCGTGGAGCTGGAGACGCAGAAGGGGCAACTGCAGCATACCCTCGATAACCTGCAGGCGACCCAGGCCCAGCTGGTGCAGGCCGAGAAAATGGCGTCGCTCGGGGAGTTGACCGCGGGCATTGCCCACGAGATCCAGAACCCGCTGAACTTCGTGAACAATTTTTCGGAACTGAGCTCGGAGTTGGTGGAGGACCTTGAGAAAGCGCTGCGCACGCAGTTGCAGGCCGAAAAAGGGCAGGAGATCACGGAGATCCTGACGGACCTGAAACAGAACCTCGCTAAGATATACCAGCACGGGCTCCGCGCCGACGCCATCGTGAAGGGCATGTTGCAGCATTCCCGGAAGAGTACCGGCCACAAAGAGCCAACCGACATTAACGCGCTGACGGAGGAGTATATGCGCCTGTCTTACCACGGCCTTCGGGCTAAGGACAAGAGCTTCAATGCCAGCCTAAACACAGATTTCGACCTAAACGTGGGGAAGGCAGACGTGGTGCCCCAGGACTTCGGGCGCGTGCTGCTAAACGTGCTCAACAACGCTTTTTACGCCGTGCAACAGCGGAAGCTCAAGCAGCCCGACGGATACCAGCCACAGGTGTCGGTGCGCACGCAGCGGCAGGGCGATGAGGTGGAGGTACGTGTGCGGGACAACGGACCCGGTATCCCGAAGGAATCCGCCAGCAGGATCTTCCAGCCATTTTTTACCACAAAACCCACCGGGCAGGGCACGGGGCTGGGCCTGTCGCTCAGTTACGACATCATCACGAAAGGCCACGGCGGCAAGCTCACCTTCACCACCGAAGCGGGGCAATATACCGAGTTCATCATTTCGGTGCCGGTTGCGCATACCCCAGACGCGGTGCCGGTGCAGCCACCGGCGCATACGGCGGTACCCGCTAAATGAGGCCATGCGCACGCTCAGGGGCAAAGCTTTCTTTAAATTTCAGCCCGATTATACCGCTCTGCCGCGCCGCACAGGGGCATAACCTAAAGTTGTCGGGTGTCATTACGGATGATTCCGTTGTTTTCCACGTATAAATATCTAGGGATGAAGTTTAATTAGTCTGTCTTGAAAGACGGATACCTACCGAGATGAACATACTAGTTGTGGATGACGAAGCCGACGTGAAACCACTGTTTGAGCAGCGCTTTCGCAAAGAGATTCGAAATGGGGAGTCAAGCTTTTCCTTTGCGCTTTCTGCTTCGGAGGCATTTGCGTACCTGGAGCAGCATCCCGCAGAAACCAGTATAATCCTCTCCGACATCAACATGCCCGGTATGAGTGGCATCGAGTTGCTTCGTCAGGTTCGGATGCGATACAACGCGCCTCCGCCCGTAATCGTAATGATTACCGCTTACAACGACCAGGAGCTGCACCAGCAGGTGCTGCAAAATGGCGCTGACGATTTCCTAACCAAGCCTCTCGATTTCAGGATGCTGAAAAACAAACTCAAAATGCTGGCTCTATGAAGGCAAATATACTGGTGGTAGACGATGAGGCGGATCTGGAACTGCTGATCAAGCAGAAGTTCCGCCGCCAGATCAGGGAAAACACATACAAGTTTGTATTCGCCCAGAACGGCGTGGATGCCCTCCTGAAACTGAGCGAACACCCAGAACTGGATATCGTGCTGAGCGACATCAACATGCCGGAGATGGACGGGCTGACGCTGCTGACAAAAATCCCTGAGTCCAACCCCATTATCAAAACCGTGATCGTCTCGGCCTACGGCGACATGGAGAACATCCGGACGGCGATGAACCGGGGCGCATTCGACTTTGTCTGCAAGCCCGTGGACTTTGAGGACCTGGAGCTGACCGTGGAAAAGACCATGCGGCACGTGACCCAACTGCGCGAAACCGTCCGGGCGATCAAGGAAAACGACATCCTGAAAATGTATGTCGACGAAACCGTCCTTCACTTTATGACCCACTCCTCCTTCGCGCATACCCTGCTGCTGAACGAGACCATCGTGGCTACCGTCCTGTTTATGGATATCTGCCGCTTTACGGCCATCACGGAGCGCGTCGCGCCCAACACCGTGGTGGAGTTCCTCAACAGGCTGTTCGACCTGATGGGTAAGGAGGTGACGGCCCTGGACGGCCATATAGACAAATTCATGGGCGATGCGGTGATGGCGGTTTTCCGGGGAGACTACCACACGGACCGCGCCATAGAGGCGGCACTGGCAGTGCGGAAGGCTTTCGCGCTGGAGCAGGGGGTGCAGGCCAGCGACACGTTGTACAGTCCGGAGGTTTCGATTGGGATATGCTCCGGCGAGATGGTGTCTGGCAATATCGGGTCTGCCACGCTGAAACGCCTCGATTTTACCGTGATCGGGGATGCGGTGAACATGGCCCAGCGCCTGCAGGACAATGCGCTGCCAGGTCAGATCGTGATACCCGCCAGCCTGTATGAGCAGGTGAAGGAGTCGTTTAAATGCCAGCTGATAGGGGAGGTAGTGCTCAAGAATAAATCAGAGGCTGTGATCACGTACAACGTGCTGGAGTAGGCGGAACCGGGTATAGCTACCGCGACAGACAGCTACTTGCACAGCTGAGTTATCCCTCCATACACATAACCGGGGATTTCTATGCGTGCCATATGGCAGTGCGGCAAATACCCTGTAACCCAAATAGGAATACCTTCAAAAAACCCCTTCGCGCAATTATCAGCGCATCTATTCATTCCCTCCCGAAGTTTTAACAAGCGCCAGTAATTTGTGAGAAAAAGAGGAGTAACTTTGTGATGCAAAACGGGAAACAGTTTGCCTGTACTAAATCTATACTTAAACTTCATTTTTGCCCGCAAATTGTCCGTACAGGATAAAGGCTTCATATTTTAGCACCATTCAGCGGTGCCAAACGGATAAATGCTGCATCAGAATCCTTCCTAGACAGTTTTCGCTTCAAAAAAACGATTTTTATACATCCGCTTAAAACCTGACGCACGATTTTGTTCACTGATAAAGATTTGTTTAAAGACGGGGGAGAGATGGGCGCCTTGATGGAGGCCCATGATTGGCGCAATCATCCGCTGGGCGAACCATCTGGCTGGCCCACAAGTTTGAAGGCAGGTGTCCGCATCTTGCTCGGCTCTGGTTTCCCGATGTTCATCTGGTGGTCTGAGGAGTTTTATATGTTCCACAACGACCCTTACTTGCCGGCTTTAGGCAATAAACACCCGCAGGCGCTCGGTGCCAGTGCGCGGGTAATGTGGAAAGAGATCTGGGAGTTGGTTGGAGGAATTGCGGAAGGCATCCTCAGCGCCTCTACCCGGCAGTTCAATGCGCAGGAAATGCTGGTGCCACTCAACCGCAGTGGATTTATGGAAGAAACCTACTGGACTTTTTCATATAGTCCGATCCCGAACGATGACGGCAGCGTGGGCGGCATGTTCTGTGCCTGCAACGAGGTGACGGATGAGGTGCTTGGGCAACGGCGCCTGAGTACTGTCAAAGAAATAGCCAGCGCCATCAATCAATCCTTCTCGGTGAAGCAGACAAGCCAGCAGCTCTGTGAACTGATGAGCGGGAACAGCAGCGACATACCATACAGCCTGCTATACCTCCTGGACTCCACCGGAACCACTGCAACCCTGCTCGGGCAGTCGGGTGTTGGGAGCAATCCCTTGCTTCCGGCTGAAATTGCGCTAGCGGCACCCGAACCCGATGAGCTTCGGCTGGGCAGGCAGTGCAGAGAAAGCGAGCATGCCGGGGACCGGCTGAAAAGCAGGTTTGAGAATGTGCCTGCCGAGGTATGGGGGCATGAGCTGGGGCAGGCAATGGTCTTGCCGATGTACCAACCCGGCGAAAACCAGCTGCTGGGCTTTCTGGTGCTTGGCACCAGCCTCCAGTTGCCCTACAATGCCGCCTATCAGGGGTTTCACCAACTGCTGGCCGATCAGGTAGCTGCCACCATCACGCACGTAAAAACACGGTTTGAGCTGGAGGGGAATGAGCATCGCCTGCGCCAGCTGGCTAATTCTGTGCCTCACCTGATTCTGACGGCAAACGCGCATGGCCATGTGGATTACGGCAATAAGCAATGGTATGCGTATACCGGCCTCACAGAAGCGGAAACACTGGGTCACGCCTGGATCAAGGCCATACACCCCAACGAGGCTGCTGAGGCAGTCCATATCTGGCAGAAGACGCATGATAACGGGAAAAGCATTTTGCTGGAGTACCGCATCCGGAGGGCAGACGGGCAATACAGGTGGCACCGTATACACGCCGTGGCTAAAAAAAATGAGGCATGCGGTACCAAGAAATGGTATGGCACGATCACGGATATACATGATCAGAAGCTGGCAGAGGCAGAGGTGCAGCAAAGCAAAGAGCAGGAGCTGGCGGCCTATGCCGCAGCCGAAATACACAGGCAAAACCTGGAACGGCTTTTTATGCAGGCACCAGCAGCCATCTGTATCCTGAGTGGGCCAGAGATGGTGTATGAGTTCATCAACCCAAAATACCAGAATCTTTTTCCGGGACGGCAGCTTCTGGGGCTCCCCGTAAATGTGGCCTTGCCAGAGATTGTGCACCAGCCCAACTGGACGATTCTGCATAATGTATTTCAGACGGGTGAGGCGTATATAGGCAACGAGGTGCCGCTCTCGTTCGATCGCCACAACAAGGGCGTGATGGAGAAAATGTACTTCAACTTTATCTACAAGGCACGCTACAATCACCTCGGAAAAGTAGACGGAATTCTGGTGTTTGCCTATGAGGTGACGGACCTGGTGGAGGCACGGCACAAGGTGGAAAGCAGCGAGGAGCACCTGCGCATAGCGCTTGAAGCCGGTAACATGGCCTCCTTCAACTATGACATCCTCAGCCAGCAAACGATCCGGAGCGCCAACCACGATCAGCTGTTTGGGTATGCGTCGGAGTTGCTGGACTGGAATATCGATGAGTTGCTAAAGCATACCCTGCCCGAGGACCGGGATAACCTGGTCATGCAAATCAAGGAGTCGATCTCCAGCGGCAAATTTTTTATAAACCCCCGTATTAGGCGCAAAGACAGCGACGTGCGCTGGATAGAGGGGTATGGCAAGGTGTTTTATGACAAGAAGCAGCAGCCCGTGCGCATTGCCGGCCTCTTAACGGATGTGACGGAGCGCAAGCGGGCTGAGCAAATGCTGCAGAACCTCACCCAGGAACTGGCCGCCGCTAACACGGCGATCCAGCTAAGAAACAAGGAGCTGGCCAAGACCAACGAGCAGCTTACCCGCACAAATGCGGATCTGGATAATTTCGTGTACACGGCATCACACGACCTTCGCTCGCCGATCAACTCTATGGAGGGGCTGCTTTTGGTGCTGAAAGACGAACTAGGCCCGAAACTGACCAAAGAAGACCACGTGCTGATGGAGCACCTGACCAAATCCATGACAAAACTCAACAACACGATAAAAGACTTGTCGGAGATTGTGAAGGTGCAAAAAGACACGGACCAGCCGTTGGAGGCTATCTCTGTTAAGGAGGTGTTGGTGGATGTGCTGGCTGACATGGAGACTAAGGTGCAGGCCACGCAGGCCCAGATGACCTGTGAGCTTGAGGTCGAGTCGCTTCTGTATCCGAAGAAGTACCTGCGCAGTATTTTATACAACCTGCTTTCCAATGCCCTCAATTATCGCCATCCTGACCGAACGCCCCGAATCAAAGTGCGTACAGAGACCAATGAGCAGCAGACACTGCTGACCGTGACAGATAACGGCCTCGGCATGAACGAGCGGCAGGTAAAAAAGATTTTTGGAATGTTTCAGCGCATGCATCCCCATACTGAAGGGAGCGGCATCGGGCTGTATACCATTAAGCGGGTGATCGATAACTATGGCGGCCGCATAACAGTTGATAGTAAGGTAGGGGAAGGCACCACGTTTCGCGTTTATTTTCCAGACCCCCCCAGGTAAGGTATGCAAAAAATTAAAAGCGTTTTATTAGTAGATGATGATCCGGCCAGTAACTATTTGGCACAGTTACTCTTTAAGCGATTAGCCATGGTGGAGCATCTGTCCGTGGCCGCGAATGGAAAAGAGGCATTGGATTACGTAATGGAGCACCTGGAGCAAAGCAGTTTCCCCGAGCTCATTCTACTCGACATCAACATGCCCCTGATGGACGGGTTTGAGTTTATCGAGCAGTTTCAGCGGCTTCCGTTTTACAGCCGCTCCCGCGTGGTGCTGCTGTCTTCCTCAGTTTCGTTCAAAGACAAGGAAAAAGCGGCCCACTTTCAGTTGGCAGAGTTTATAAACAAGCCGCTCACTAGAGAAAAGCTGGCCAAAATCATACAAAATTAGGCAGCAGGCTGATTGTACTGTTTTTATCAAATTACAGGCAACTTTCATCTATTCAGTTTTAAAGGTATAAAGCGAGCGTTTTATACCTGTTAAAACACCAGTTTCCGTTTTTGGCGATACTGGTAAAGAAAAATCTCGCCTTTACGCCCCTTATGCACTTTTCTCTTCCCTGAAGGATTTTTTTCTCGCCTGAATATTGCCTTATCTACTGCAAAAGCGCGATATTGTGCCTATGTTATAAATTATAGGATAATATTGCAACTATTTCAGCCATATTTAGTTTAAGCACAGCACACACAGGGGCAAATTAAATATGTTATAATTACATAATTAAACGCCCCTTCACTGACACCATATTTCTTCCACTGATTGCCCTTAAAACAAATGCGGACCAAAAATAAGCTCCTCCAATACTTTCAATCTCAGCTACTTTACAACAGCAGAAATGCCATGCTGTTGTTATTGTTTCTTGTTGGGCTTGTCGTAACCGGACTTGGCTTTGTAAACCAGGGGCCCTTTGTGGTTGCCTCTACACCAAAAGACGGTGCCCACGACATCAGCATTAATATCAGCAGTATTGCCGCCAATGACCTTTTCGTGCCGGAAGTGATTGGTTTTAAAGGAGGGGTAGATAACAGCACGATTTCCAGCGCTACAGTAAAACTGCTGAGGCTTAAGGACGGGACGGCCACGGAAGTGCCGGGCATGGTGCAGGGCACAGGAGGGGGAGACGCCATCAGCTTTTCGCCAACGGGTATGCTTGAGCCCAATACAGAGTATAAGTTCGTGATCACGGATGGGGTCAAATCATATAACGGGGAGTCTTTTCTGCCTTTCGAGTCAATATTTACCACAGGGGCGGCCAATAAAATCCCGCCTGCAGAGCCGCTGCCCGTTGCCTTTACCAAAGTGGCGATACCCGGTACGCAGAACAAGCATTATACGTCTCTGGTTTTTGGGCCGGACGGCAAGTTTTACGCCCTGCGCCTCAACGGTATGATTGAGCGGTTCGACGTGAACGAGGAAACCGGGTTGCTCGAAAACAGACAAACGCTTCCTGCATTGAAAAACGCGTATGGCGCGCGCACGGCCATTGGCCTGACATTCGACCCCAATTCCACCCCTGAAAACCTGGTGGCGTGGGTGTCTCACTGTACTTCCGGCCTGAATGATGCCCCTGCTTTTGATGGCAAGATTTCGCGGCTAAGCGGCGCAAACCTCGAAAAAGAGCAACTGGTGCTCACTAACCTGCCGCGCTCAAACAAAGATCACTTGGTAAACAGCATGAAGTTCGGACCGGACGGTGCCATATACTTTTGCCAGGGGAGCAACAGTTCGATGGGAGCCTACGACGGCTTCTGGCAACGGGCAGAGAGCCTGCTCTCCGCCACGGTGCTGCGCCTGGATATGCAGAAACTGCAGCAAACCAAACTTCCGCTGGATGTAGAGACAACTTCAGACCAGAAGCTGATTAACCACGCTCCGGCTACCTCCATGCGTATGGCAGACGGCACCTATAATCCCTACGGGGCCGAGGCGCCGCTAACCATCTATGCCTCCGGTGTCCGGAACGCCTACGACCTGGTATGGCATAGCAATGGGCAGCTGTATGTGCCAGCCAATGGCTCTGCCGCCGGGGGGAACACGCCAGCCTCAGTGAAAGGCACCCGACGCACTGATGGCACCTTTTACGATGGCCCAGAAGTGGAGTCTACCTCCGGGATACAACTCATGATGTACCGCGGCCGGCTCAGAAAGCTGATCAAACTCTTTGTGGACCCCAGCAAGTCAGCGGTTCAGAACGACTGGCTGTTCCGTGTGAACCCGCTCAAGTCTGTTGGATACTTCGGACACCCAAACCCTTTGCGGGGAGAGTTTGTGGTAAACAGGGGCTCCGTGGACAATCCTAAATACCCAGAGGGCACCAAGCCAGATAAAAACTTTAGAAAGGCCGCTTTCAACTTCGGTCTGAACAAGTCGCCTAACGGGGCGCTGGAATATCAAAGCGACGCGTTTGGCGGTTTGCTGAAGGGCAGAATCCTGGTATGCCGATTCTCAGGCGGCAGCGACATTATCGTGTTGGAGCCGGGAGCCATGACCAAACAAAAGCAGGCCAATGCCGACAGCTGTTACGATATCGTGAAGTCTGTCTCAGGGTCTGGCATTAACGGTATACCGGGTTTTGCGGGTTTCTCTAACCCCCTGGATATTGTGGAAGACGTGAAAACGGGTAACCTCTACGTGAGCGAATTCAACCGTAACAACAGCCCTACTGCCAAAGCCCAGATCACGCTGCTACGCGTTAAAAGTATTCCCGCCGAGCAGAATCAGATTGCCGCTACTGTAAAATAAGTTGTGTTGCGTGCGCTAAAAGCTAAACGTATGTCACAGAAACAGCAATAGCCCCGGAGCCGGGGCTATTGCTGTTTTAAAGGTATTTTCTATTAAAAGGAGGTTTGAATCTCGCCTTCAAAAGATGAATTTGACCAAGTTCTATGAATGCTGATCATGACCTTCCAGTTTCACTAACTTGTTGTAGAGGCCTAAAAGCAGGAAGGGCGCTGCCCACTGGCCTACAAACAAAGCGTTTTTGTCTTTTTTCATCAGCTTCAGGGTTAGCGAAATACCCATCGACCCGAAGGCTGCCCATAAAAACACGTCAGAAGGAATCTTGGATGTCTGCTCTTCAATTGCGGTGGCTACTTTGCCCTCCTTATGGTCGGGGTTCACTCTTGCTGCTTTTGCTTTTAAATCGTTTACTGTAGTTTCCATAGAATTATCTTATTTAAATTTTATTACTTCTCTTCAAAACGTGGAAGAGAAGGGGAATGTTTGTAAAATAAAAATAAACATTTCAGGCGTTAAACTGTATCGTCGACGGGTTGGTATGCATAAATTTACATGCATGGGGCAATACCATTTACTCTGGTCTATCTAGGCGAAGTTCAATTTACCCGTGTTGCACTGAGGCAAAATCAGGTGGTTTGATATGGTTCTATTTTGCCGTCTTTTAGTAGGAAGGCTTTTGTGGCGATGTCGAGAATAGCTTCTTTGCTGTCGGAGTACGCCTCCACCACCTCAAAGTCGTCGCCTTTAAAGTGCTGCTTCAACCGCTCGATTTTTTCCTCATCCTTGCAGGCTTTCCCAATTACTTTGTAGGTATGGCTGTCGTAGCGCACCTGTGTGCCCGCAAAGCCATCAATAGGGTATAGCTTGAAGAGCGGGGCCACGTAGAGCTCCAGGCCACCCGTGGCACAAAAGATACGGAAGCCTTGCTTTTTCTTCTGATCGAAGTGGTTTTTGAGTGTCTGGTTGAACTGCCCGGGGTATTCGTTATTCCAAAACTCGGTGGCGTATTCCTCCACCTGGGCAGGCGTCAGATCGTCGAGGTAGTTGAAGAAATTCTCCTTAAACTCGGTCTTCCTGATTCGGTGCAGGTTGCGGAGCAGTTTATAGTACGTCATCTCGAGGAAATACCGTATGCGCTTGGGCCGTTTGGTGCAGATAAACTCAAAAAACTTATCTTTAGAGCTCTTGTTATAGAACGTCTTGTTAAGGTCAAAAACAATTACTTTCAACTTGGCTTCACTGTTCGTCATGTTGCGCTGGGGGTTTGTCGGGGGTAAGTTACTCTATCACATGTAAGCTGGTCTGTTTGTTCAGCCTTCCAACTGTTTTGAGACCGATGCATGTTATTTATATATGGGTGACATGCATGGGCACTAAGTCATTTGTGCGGCGCTTCTGCCGGCAGAAGTTGCGGCAGTAATTTTAGAATTACCTTTATCAAAATAGACATTGGCATACTATGATTGAATATGCACTGTTTCAGCGGTTGCCTGCCTGGAGCCAGGCAGAGGCACTGGTCAGGTATGGGACTGCCCTCGCCCAGCGGCAGCACAACGACTGGACCGTCACGCTTTATGTCCTGGACAACCGCTTTGTGGAGCTTTGGGCTAAAAACGGCCTATCGGTCACGACTTCTTTTCGGGCAGAGGCTACAACGCTGGAAATTGCCGAGCCTTATCTGGAGCAAATGGATATAACGCCATTACTGAACACCTAAACGGCCAACATTTGCTCAGAAGTAATACCACCCTTACATAACCAGTTTTAAGCTTGGCCTGAAAAAATCATGTGCGCATGTATAAACGTCATCTTTTGGAAATGAAATTTATATATGCCCTCAGTCAGTTTCCTCTGAACGCAGCAGGCCTGCCGGCACCGATAGCGCCCCGTTTTGCGCATCAATGATCCCGTTCCGTTCGTCTTCAATGTCGGTGGCCTGGGTATAAACGTCACCGGCAATCGGGCGCTTGCGCAGCTCCTGCTTAAACATCCGGATGCGCTCCGCCCGCTCTTCCGGCCCCTGCGGCCCGCCATAGTCTGCAAACCCGAATCCGCCCCACTCACTTACAATGATCGGTACCTGACCTCTGTAAAAGTAGGGGTCGCCTACCACCAGTGGGAAAGCGGCAATTCCCTCCAGGTGCCCTTTCACAAGCCCGTCGAGGAGTTCGCGCCACCTGACCACGTCGGGGGTATAAAGGTGCACGGAGAGGATGTCAGACTTCAGTTTCCCCTCATACGAAATGTGTTGCCAGCCATCGTTGTCAACCACCAGAAACTGCGGGTGCCTGATTTTCATGTAATGATACGTGTCGATGATGTACTGCCGCGTGGCCGGGTTGGCTGCAATGTCCTGCGCCCCCCAGTCCTCGTTATACAGGCTCCAGATGACGATGGAGGGGTTCGTTTCGATGAGGGCGAGCATGCGCAGGAGCTCTGCCCGGTGGTTCTGGCGGCTCATTTGGGTGGAGCTGTGCGGACTGGGCACTTCCACCCAGAGCAGCAGCCCGATCTCGTCCGCCAGGTTGTAAATGCGCGGGTCAATCCCGGCGATGTGCACGCGCACCAGGTTACAGCCCAATTCTTTCATGGCGTACAGGTGGCGGCGCATCTCCTCGTATGTTGACGTGCCCGGCTGGTACAGGATGCCGTCGAGGTAAATCCGCTCGTTGTTCAGGTAAAAAGTATGCCCCCTGGCCTCGAATTTCCGGAGACCGAAGTGCGCCACAATCTGCGCCACATACCCGTTTACATCAACCAGTTCTGCCTCCAGCCGGTAAAGATGGGGCGTTTCGGGCGCCCAAAATTGGGCACCGGGCGCATGCATCACCAGGTTTTGCTGTTTCTGTCCGGCCCCAAGGTGCAGGTTGAACTCTGCCACATATAAAGGAGTGGTATGCGCTGGCTCACGTTCGAAAATCCGCAGCCGGATAGTGTAAGGGCCGGGGTCATGGATACGGGTGGTCACGTTAAACCGGATCAGGGCATCCTCGATCACACTCACCACCCCGATGCGGGAACGCAGGCGGTTTCGGTTCACCGTTTCGAGCCACACGCTGCGCACGGCCCCGGTATGCGTCTGGTACCAGATGCCTCCACGTTTGTATACATGCGATTCCTGCTTGCCACGCGGTGTCTCCGCGCTCATGGTGTCTACCATGCGCACCGTCAGGTAGTTGACCGGCAGCAAGAGTTCTTCGTTAATCTCATACGAAAACGAGGTATACTGGCCATAGTGCACTTCCTCGCCCTCCACGGTGCTGAGCAGCCGGCCATTGAGCCACACGCGGGTTTCATAGCCACAGGCGCCAAAGGTGATCTGGAACATCGAGGTAGGAAAGGGTCCCTGTACGTCTGGACGCTCAAACTCGCGCTCATACCAGGCGATTACCTTGTCCTGCCACGGTGCCAGGGGCTGCCCTTTCGCCTTCGCCATGTGCTCTTCCACCGATCCGGGCCAGTTGGCAGAATGGCTATACCTGTGCCCCAGGTACCATGCCTGGCGCATGCCCACGTCGTCGGGGTCAAGCGAAAAGCTCCACTCCCCATCCAGCAGGAAATAGGTATTGGGGCGATAGACCGTGCGGGGCAGCGGGTAAGGGGTATGCGCGTCTTCCTGAGGATCGTCTAAACCCTCCGTGGAATTAAAATTGGAGTTTACTGAAGTAATCATAGGTTTTTTTGTTGCCTTGCGTTGCACTGGCTAGGGGTATAACGGAAAACCCGAACTCCGGATAAACCATTGGCCGATATATTTTTTGTTGCTGCAACCGAGCGTCTCTGCGTCCTCATTCATAACCGGGCATTGGCGCAGCACCAGCCGCTTATACCTTACCAAACGCGTGCGTATCACCCCGAATGCCGCAGCGCGCCCTGCCTTTTGTATATATGGTTTCCGATGTACAATGTATAAATATTATACAATATTAGCGCGAGGTCGTTTATTGACACTTCGGGGTATAGACTGCGTAAATTCCCCGGTGTATGGGTAAACTTATACTAAGCCAGACTGGCCTTTATAATTTTAAAAAATTTAAGTGCAATCGCTTACCTTTTATTGGGATGTGCGTAATAACGTTTGGTTTTGTGTTGTGAATGAGGGGAATCGGATCACGCTGTTACCAATACAAGCTACCTTTCACCTATAAATGAAATCATATTGATGTTTAAAGAGAGAATGGCGCCTTCTGCGCGTCCTGCCAATACGGAAAGTGCGTTCAGTGAAATGCCGGAAAGCGCAACATCATCTAATAGTACAAAAAATACAGATAAGGGAGAAGCGCAGTTTACACGGCACATGCCGGATCTAATCTGCCTGTCGCATTTGCGCTGGGACTTTGTGTTTCAGCGGCCGCAGCATTTGCTCACGCGCTTCGCGCAGCATGGCCGGGTTTTCTTTCTCGAAGAGCCTGTGTTTGACCCCATTGACAGCCCATACCTGGAACTCTCGCCCCGTGAAGATGGCTTGACGGTGGCGGTGCCGCACCTGCCCCACGGGCTGGCTGCCGAGCAGGTTGAAACTATACAGCGCACCTTGCTGGACGAAATGCTGCAAAGCCAAAGCATCACACGGTATATGAGTTGGTACTATACCCCGATGGCGCTCAGTTTTTCAGCGCACCTGGCCCCGTTGCTCACCGTTTATGATTGCATGGACGAGCTCTCGGCTTTCAAATTCGCCCCGCCGCGCCTGCAGCAGCTGGAGCAGGAACTGTTTGAGCGCGCAGATCTGGTGTTTACCGGTGGGCAGAGCCTGTACGAGGCCAAGCGGGAGAAGCACCCCTCTGTGCATGCCTTCCCGAGCAGTATCGACAAAGCTCACTTTGCCCAGGCCCTGAAGCCCCAGCAACAGCCCCACGACCAGGCCTCCATCCCGTCGCCGCGTCTGGGCTTTTTCGGGGTGATTGACGAGCGCCTGGACATTGTACTGCTGCAGGCCTTGGCAGAGGCACGGCCAGATTGGCAGTTGGTGCTGGTAGGGCCCGTCGTGAAGATAGACCCCGCCTTGCTTCCGCAGCTCCCCAACATTCATTACCTCGGCGGTAAATCATACAACGAACTTCCCGCATACCTGAGCGGGTGGGACGTGGCGCTGCTGCCATTCGCCATTAACGAGTCAACGGCCTTTATCAGCCCGACAAAAACGCCGGAATACCTGGCGGCTGGCAAGCCAGTGGTCTCGACGCCCATACGGGACGTGGTGCGCCCCTACGGCGATGAAGGGCTCGTGCACATAGCCGCCACTGCTTCCGAGTTTGTTGACGCAGTGGAAAAGGCGCTGACCCAAATAGGCGATCCGGTATGGAGCGGAAAAGTGGAGGGGTTCCTCAAAAACATGTCCTGGGATGAAACCTGGCGGCAGATGGTACAGCAGATTGCCCGCGTGGCACAGCTGAAAGTGAAGTAAGTAGTGGTTTTTAAAAATTCGAGGAAGAATAATGTTTGATTATCTGATAGTAGGGGCTGGCTTCGCCGGAAGTGTGCTGGCCGAGCGGCTTGCAACGCAATGCAATAAAAAGGTGCTGATCATAGACAAGCGGCCCCATATAGGCGGCAACGCCTACGATCACTATAACGAAGAGGGCATCCTGGTGCATAAATATGGGCCGCATATTTTCCATACCAACTCCAGGGACGTTTTCGACTACCTGTCTCAGTTTACACCGTGGCGCCCCTACGAGCACCGGGTGCTAGCCAGCGTTGACGGCCAGTTAGTGCCCATGCCCATCAACATGGACACGATCAACAAGCTGTACGGACTGCAACTGACTTCTTTTGAAGTGGACGCCTTTTTTAAGTCGGTAGCCGAAAACATTCCCGTTGTCAAAACCTCAGAGGATGTGGTGGTGAGTAAAGTGGGGCGGGAACTCTATGAGAAGTTTTTCCGGAACTATACCCGAAAGCAATGGGGTATGGATCCTTCGGAACTCGACAAGTCTGTGACATCGCGGGTGCCGGTGCGCACCAACCGCGACGATCGCTACTTCACTGACACGTTTCAGGCCATGCCGCTGCACGGTTATACCGCCATGTTCGAGAAAATGCTGGCGCATCCCAACATCAAGGTGATGCTCAACACCGATTACCATGAAATCGTAGAGATGATTCCGTTCCGGGAGATGATTTACACGGGGCCGGTAGATGAGTACTTCGACTTTATTTATGGCAAACTGCCTTACCGCTCGCTGGAGTTCAAGCACGAGACCCTCGACAAGGCCCAGCATCTGCCCGCAGCCGTGGTTAATTACCCCAACGAGCAGGCTTATACCCGTATCACGGAATTTAAGTACCTGACAGGGCAGGAGCATCACAAAACAAGTGTGGTGTATGAGTTTCCGCGCGCAGAGGGAGACCCGTATTACCCAGTGCCGCGTGTGGAGAATGCCGCGATCTACAATAAGTACAAGAAGCTGGCAGATGAGACCACAGGGGTGCATTTTGTAGGCAGGCTGGCCACGTATAAATACTATAACATGGATCAGGTGGTGGCCCAGGCGCTCACACTGTACAAAAAGCTGGCCGATGCGCCCGAGCAATTGCCTGAAACGAATTTCGTGCTCGGGGCAAATGGTATAAAGCAGGTTTTAGGGTCGGCAATAACTGCCGGAGGGCAACTGAATGGCAAGCATTAATCAGGTACAGCCAACTCCTTACTGTATTATTTTGATTCAACGTTTATGATGCCTGTTACAGGCTTACTGTCTGCTGCTTCTGTGCCTGAAAACCCTTTCCGGTCGTTTTGGATGGCGGGCTACGAGTGTACCGATCACCTGAATGCCTTTGGCCACCGCGTGGATTTCCTGACCCTGACCGGGCATCTGCAGCTGTTGCGGCAGGATTATACGGAGCTGGCACCCTTTCACATCAAAACGGTGCGGGAGGGGATACGCTGGAGCCAGGTCGAGAGATCTCCTTATCAGTATGACTGGTCTACGGTGGCCTATATGCTGGCGCAGGGAAAAGAACTTGGCGTGCAGCAGGTATGGGACTTGTGCCATTTCGGGTATCCGGACGACCTGACGCCACTGCACCCCATGTTTGCGCGCCGCTTTGCGGCCCTGTGCCGGGCTTTCGCGCTATTCTACCGCTCCCTTTGCCCAGACGATATGTTGATCGTCACGCCAATCAATGAGGTGAGCTTTATCTCCTGGCTTGGCGGCGATGTGCGGGGCACCTCTCCATATTGCACCCGCCAAGGTTGGGAAGTGAAGTATGGGCTGATGCGGGCCTATATAGAGGGGGTAGCCGCGATCCGGGAAGTAGACCCAACCATCTGTATCTTAACCACGGAGCCCCTCATACATGTTTCGCCGCCTCTGGGAGCCTCTTTTGAGGATATTGCGGCGGCAAGGCAGGCGCACGAGGTGCAGTTTCAGGCCACAGACATCCTCAGCGGGCGCATGTGCCCCGAGCTGGGCGGCTCCCCGGACTTAATGGATATACTGGGCTTTAACTATTACTATGACAACCAGTGGACTTCGGACACGCATGAGTTCCTCAACTGGAAAAACGAACCGGAAGACCCGCGTTTCAAACCCCTCAGAAGCTTGCTGCGGGAAGCGTACGAGCGCTATAGCAAGCCCATCGCCCTCACCGAAACGAGCCACCCAGGTATTGACCGGCCGGAATGGATACAGTCGATCGGACGAGAGTGTGCAGCCGTGATTGCCGCTGGCATACCCTTGTGGGGAGCCTGCCTATACCCAATCATTGATCGCCCCGACTGGGACCACCTTACCCCATGGCACAAGGCAGGGCTCTGGGATGCCGAAGATGAGCCCGGTGAGCTTCCGTCGCGCATTCTGTACGTGCCCTATGCCGAGGCATTGGTCAGGGCACAGGAGATGGTTCGTCGTGCTCTTTCAGAAAAGAAACACTGAGGGCTAGCTCCCTTATTCTTCCGCAATAGCTTTGTCCGTGATCCGGATGAAGCCACTGGTATAAACCCGCTTGCTGGTGTATTCATCAAACCCATACCAGATATCGGCCACGTGTGTGGGAGTGGTATAGCTGGTTACAAACTCCTCGTTACCGTCGATGGTTTTGTAGTCTGTCACCATTTCATACCCATCTGCTAACGCTTTGTAGTAGGCATCATCGTCATCTTCCTCCTCCAGGTAGCGGTTGTACACGCGGTGGTAGCTGTCCGTTACTGTTTCATACAGTCGTTGCAATTCCGGTCTGTCAAACGTCATGTAACCTTCCTCGTCTTTTGTCCAGGTGCCTCGTTTTTCCATAGCACGAAGGTAAGCCAACCTGGCGTAAACCAGTTGAGTCCGGGGTCGAATAGCACGTTAAATTTTTTCTCAGGTATGGGAAACCGTCAAATCAGCTATGCCTTCAGCACGAAGGTATAACTTGCTTTCCGCGCGTCAGCCTCTTCCGACATACTCATTAGGAGGGCGGGTTTGAAGATATAGTCACGCTCGTTGGCTGGCTCGCCCGGGAAGTAGAGTTGGGTGGTGAGCAGCGGGGTGTTGGGGCCTTTCACCTTCACATGAAAATGGCGGGTGCGGCCGGTGTATACCCCGGGCACAATTGTTTCCAGCCGGAAGCGACCCTCGGCATCGGTATAATGATGGCCGCGCAGTTTATACCCATCGTTGTCGTAGTGGCCGGCGGCGTCGGCGTGCCACCAGTCTAGCAAGGCCCCGGCCACGGGCTGGCAGCGGGTGTCCAGTACCTGCCCCGTAAGCACAAGGGCAGTGCCTTTCATGCCTTTCTCACGGAGGTTGCTTCGCTCCGGGGAGCGGGGGGTATAAAAGGGGCCTTCGGTTTGGGAGGGAGTGGGCGTATCATGATCATCACACTCCGGAGTGGGCTCCAGCAGCTCCTTCCGCTTGTAGAAGAAACGTGCCGGAACCAGGCCCAGTAGTGGCAATGCGGCGATCATTACAAAAAAGCGGCGTCTCGTGAAGTGCATTTGTCTCGGTTTTTTGTGATTTTGATACGATCCCTACTTCATCAATACGAGGTGTTTACCTGCAATGGCCTGATTTACTTCATCTTAGTTTCCGCTGTTTGGCTGTCTGTGCCCGCCACCAGGCGCAGGTCCACGTTAAACTCGTCGTCAATAACTTTGTCTGCCGCCGTGCCCAATAGTCCGGAGCGGTACTTCACGTCCCATTTGGTGCGGTCCAGGGCAATCTGCGCCGTAGCCACCGCCGACTTGCCATCGATGCGCACCACGGCCGGGAAGGTAACAGGGTTCGTGATCCCCTTAATGGTGAGGTCGCCGGTGAGGGTATAGTTGGCTTCGCCGGCTTTGGCGTTTGCCACGGGCTGCACCTTCGTGATTTTAAAGGTGGAAGTGGGGTGTTTCTCCACAGAAAAGAAATCCTCCGATTTCAGGTGGTCTGTCAGCTTTTTGTTGAAGTCAGCGTTGGTGATGTCGGTGTTGTCAATCGAGGCCATGTCAATCGCAAAGCTGCCACCCACCAGTTTGTTCCCGTTCACGGCAAGCGTGCCACTGGCCAGTTTCACTGTGCCGGTATGCGCGCCCCCAAACTTTTTGGCGTTCCAGGTCATGGAGCTTTCGGCTGTGTTTACGGCTAGGGTCGAAGCTGCCCGCACCTCCGTGGCGTCGGAGGTAGTGGGAGTTTCGGCTGCCGTGGCCGGTGGGGTGCAAAGCAGTGTGGCCAGTGCCAGTGTGCCTAAAAATGCAGGACAGTTTTTCATACCGGTTAAGTTTAAGGTTTAGGATTGATTTGATACATAATGTGGACTCGGGAATATCGCGTTTATTTCTAAACTGGAACAGTCTTATTTCATAGCCTGCTTTGCGCTCCACGCCCGCTGGGGCGCGTTTTCCCGCTCGGCACTGTGTACATTTCCTGCCTAACGGCTGCCACTGACGTGGCACCGGAAATATACAAGGTGCCTCCCGGAAAAACTGGGAATCATTTTGCTTTGTTCTGACAGCAGAATATCCTCTATGGCTAGAAACTGCTCTACGCTATTTCTCTTAATTTACTTCGCCCGCTGCAGCGTCATTTCCACCGGCCTGCCCTGGAACTCTGTGGACAGGTATACCTGCGCTCCTTCGATTTTACCCTTGTAGGGCACCTTGTTTCCGCGCATGTCGACGGCAAAGGAGAACGTATCCCCGTCAATTATACCATCCGATAAAGGCAACTGCCCCATGGGAGTCTGTAGTGTGCCGGTTAAGGCAGTGCCTGCTGCTACCAGGTCCAGGGTGATGGCTCTTTCTCCCATCTGGCCTTCCCAACGTCCGGTCAGGCCTTGTGTGCTGGCTGTTGTCGAATCTTGGGCAGTGGCCGGAGTAGCCGGGGCTGTACCAGTGGCCGGACGTTGCTGGCTGGCTGGCTGTGCGGCCGGAGCTCTGAAACCTGAGGCCGGAGCTGCGCCTGCGCCACCCTGCTGCACACCTGTATCCTGGCCGCCACCGTCACCGCCGCCTTTTAGGTCGTCGTTGCTCACCGATTTTCTTCTTCTGCGTGGGGCGTCTGTGGTCAGCTTGCCCAGGCGGTAACTGAAGTTCACCTTAAAGTTCATGTTGTGCAGCACGTTGGTGCTGGTCTGACTGAAGGTGGGGGAGTTGAATTCATTTTCGATTCGTATGGTCTTGGACAGGAAGTTCTCGGCCCCAAAACCGATGCTGCCCCTTCGCTCGTCAAATTCTTTTCTGAGGTTCAGGCTGTATATACCGAACCCTCCCTGGCGGCCCTGCAACTGCACCTGACGGCCCCGGTAGAAACCGAATCCCTGGATGCCCCAGCCTTCCCCCAGGTTATAATTTCCCATCGCCCGGATGTTGTAAACCAAACCGCTGTTGCTCGCACGTTGGGCTGGGTCGCTTACCTTGTTGTTCAGCACCGCGTAGTAGGTGTCCGTTCCACCGTTCAGGGTGAGCTTGTTGCTCAGGTTGATGCTCCCGAACACGCTCGCGCCGTAGGCTTCCTCCTGGCCAATGTTGAAGTAAGACGTTTCCAGCACGCCGTCCTCGGCCTCGCTCCGCACCGCCTGTATCGAGTTGTTGGTGGTCCGGACGAAGGTGGAGAAATTGAGGGAAGTGGTCTTGAAGTAGGTGCTGTACGAGAGCTCATAGTTGTTCGTGAACTCAGGGTCCAACTCCGGGTTGCCCACCGTGCGCAGGGCAGGATTAGGGTTCTGCACGTTCGGGTTCAGGAACTGCAATGACGGACGCTGAATACGGCGGTTGTAGGCAAGCTTCACTGTGTTGCCATCCTTCAGTCGCTTTGACAGGTTTATGCTCGGCACCAGCACGCCATACGGATCGATCGTCACCTCCTCGGCACTTTGATCAAAATCGGCGTTGATGGTGGTATACTCATAGCGGGCGCCTGCCTTCACGCTGTAAAAATTGGCCGTGGTGAGGGTATAGGAAAAGTACCCGGCCGAAATGTTCTGGTTGTAGTTGAACACGTTGCTCAGGTTCGTTCCTTCAGATTTGATGAATGGTTCGGAGCCCTGAGCGGTATAAGTGTCATAGTCGCTGGTTACCTGGCGCATGATCTGCTTTCCGCCGAACTCCACCATCTGGTTTTTGCCGATCGGGTTGGTATAGTCCAGCTGGATGGTAGACTCCTGGTTAAAGCTTTCGTTAATGTTTTTCAGCCTGCTGGCAATGCTCGTCTCGTCGCTGTTGAAGACCTCGTTCAGGAAGTCGTTTGTGCGGTTGTTGCGGCTAAACTGCGTCAGGATGCTGAATTCCTGCTGCGGTTTCTGGAAGGTATGTGTATAGTTCAGGTTCACGTCCACGGTGCCCGAGTTATCGGTGGTCTCCACATCACGAACCGAGCTGCTCATCAGGCTACCGCTCTGGTACTTGCTGGTGCGGAGCGCGTCCTGGAAGGTATGGCCGTTGCGCAAGCCGTACTGCACCGAGGCGTTGATGTAGTTTTTCGGGTTGATGTCGTAGTCCCATCCGAAGGTATAGCGCCCGAACATCATGTTGTTCCGCGTGTCAGCCTCCTGCCGGAGAACGTTTTCCTCACCACCGTTCATCGTCGTCTGCTCGTTCTCGAAGCTGCCCGGCGTGTTATACCCCGCCCGGCCGAAGCCGCCCAGCGAGAAGCCCATTTTGCCGGTGCGGTAGCTGCCATTCAGGCCCAGGTTCGTGCCGCGCAGGCCCACCCCGGTGTCGATGTTGAGGGAGCCGCCCCGCAGCGTGTTTTTCTTTGTCACGATGTTGATGATACCGGCAGAGCCCTCCGCATCATACTTCGCCGAAGGCGAAGTGATCACCTCCACCGACTTAATCATGTCGGCGGGAATCTGCTTGAGGGCGTCGGCCACGCTGCCCGCCGTGATGGTGGAGGGGCGGTTGTTGATGAGCACTTTGATGTTCTGGCTGCCGCGCATCGACACGTTCCCGTCCAGATCCACGGACAGCATGGGCACTTTCCGGAGCACGTCGGTTGCGTCGCCGCCTTTGTTCGATTCGTCGTTCTCGGCATTATACACGGTGCGGTCCACTTTCTCCTCGATCATGGCGCGCTGGCCTTCCACCACCACCTCCTGCAAGGCCTTGGCCGCGGAGGTGATCACGATCTGGCCCAGGTCGAGGGAGGTGTTCCGGTCCGAAATCGCCACATCGATGGTTTTGGTGTCGTAGCCGATAAAGGAAATGGCCAGGCGGTAGGTACCCTCGGGCACTTTGCCCAGCGAGAATTTGCCCTTTTCGTCGGCCATCGTCCCGTCTACCGGTTTGCTGGTAGCGGGGTTCACCAGTGCGATCGTGGCATAGGGCACGGCCTGCTTCGTAGCGGCATCCACCACGGTACCGCTGATGCTACCCGCCACACTTTTTTGGGAGGCGGACCCGGCGGTGCCGCTGGCTGTGCCTGGTGCGGTGATCATCCTGGCCCCAGCGGGGGAGGGGGCTTGCGCAACGGCGAATGTACTGAAGCAGGTTAAACCGATAAAGAGAAGCAATCTATTCATGACGATGTTTTTTACACGTAGAAACTGAACAAAGCAACTACTTCCGGATCGAACAAAAAAACGCAATAGATTGGCAGCCCCCGAACACCGACCAACGGGCGGTTTGAGCCGATAGCGCACCCGCCACCGGCAGCCATCGCCACAATACCTGACTCATAGGCAAACCAGGCGGGAGCGGTCGGTGAAATGGGCAGAACCGCAGATTAAAAAGGTATTAGTGAGAGAAGCGCATTATTTATGTATCTTATTCACGCCAAGAAAAAAACATCCTGCATGCCCAATACCTTTTTTTACCGTCACGCATACCCCCTCACGCACCTGCTGGTGCTGCTCGGGCTCCTCCTGCTCCTGTGCCAGCCCCTGGCCTGGGATGTAGTGCTGCCGAGGCAGTTCTGGGTGAAGCAGGGCGTTCTGTTCTGCCTGTGGGTCGGCCTTTTTTACCTGAACATAAAGGTGCTGGTGCCGCGGTTCCTTTTTCAGAACCGGGAGGGGGTATACATTGCGTTGGTGCTCGGCACGGTGGTGGGGGCGTTGCTGCTCAACCTGGCCGTTGATTCGTGGCTCAACATACCCGCCCTCATGCACAAGGCCTTTAACCCCGGCGAGGCCGTATCGACGCACAAACCGCGTTTTTATGTAAGCCCCGTCATGTTGCTGGCCACCTTGCTGGTGCTGGGCCTGAGCACAAGCATAAAGGCAGTGCAGAAGTGGCAGAAGGACACCGAGATCAGGCAGCTTCTGGAACGGCAGCGCATCAGCTCCGAGCTGTCGCTTCTCAAAGCGCAGATCAACCCACACTTCTTTTTTAATACCCTGCACAGCATCTACGCCCTCACCATGATTAATGTGGAGACGGCGCGGGAGGCCCTCCATACCCTCTCCCGGATGATGCGCTACGTACTGTACGAGACGCAGTCGGGCACAACGCTGCTGAGCAAGGAGATTGAGTTTCTGCACGACTACGTGCACCTGATGAAACTGCGGCTGACCGAGAAAGTAACCGTGACGTTTGACACCCCGGCTACGGTACAAGACATGCCGGTGGCCCCGATGCTGTTTCTCCCTTTTGTGGAGAATGCGTTTAAGCACGGAGTAAGCGCTTTGCTGCCCAGCCACATCCACATCGGGCTGTGCCAGCAGGGGCAGCGGCTACAGTTGGACGTGTGCAACACCCTGCTGCCCGAAAAAAGGGTGGTGCTGGAGGAAAGCAGCGGCATCGGGCTGGCCAACACGCGCCGCCGCCTTGACCTGCTCTACCCCGGCGAGTATACCCTGGAAATCACCGAGCGGACTCCCGAAAACGAATACAAGGTACACCTAACCCTGCAATTGCCATGATACTGAAATGCATTGCCGTGGACGACGAGCCCCTGGCGCTGGGTATGATCGCCGCCTTTATCGAACAGACGCCTTTCCTGCAGCTGGTGGGGCGCTACGCCAGCGCTGTGGAGGCCTTGCAGGGGCTGCACGCCCAACCCGTGGACCTGGTGTTTCTGGATATTCAGATGCCGGACCTGAGCGGCATCGAACTGGCCAGGGTGCTGGACAAGGGCGAGTATGGCCTCGGCCCGCGCATCATTTTCACGACGGCCTTCAGCCAGTATGCGCTGGAGGGGTATAAAGTGGACGCGCTGGATTATCTGGTGAAGCCCTTCAACTATGCCGACTTCCTGAAAGCGGCCAGCAAGGCGCAGGCCTACGCCTCCCTGATGCTGAAGCCTGCCCAACCGCCCGCCACCCCGGCCGAGGAAGAGTACCTGTTCCTGAAAGTGGAGTACCAGCTGGTGCGCATCGCTTTCAGCGACATCCTATACATCGAGGGGTTAAAAGACTATGTGAAGGTGCACCTGGCGCATGAGTCCAAACCGGTGCTCTCGCTCACAAGCCTGAAAGCCCTGGAAGAGAAGCTGCCAGCCAAACGGTTCATGCGCATTCACCGGTCCTACATTGTGGCTCTCGACAAGATCACGGCCGTGTCGAGGGGGAAAGTGCAAATCGGGGAAACCAGCCTTCCCGTGAGCGATCAGTATAAAGAGACTTTCAACCAGTTTCTGAGCCGCTGGACGTAGAAATGCACCACTGCTTCGCCGGAAAAATGGGGAGGTTGGCCAACTGCGTTTTGAAATACGCCCCGGAGCCTTACCTTTGTTTCTGAACGCATCGGAAACAGTGACCAATCCAGAGTATATGAGCAAAGCAATCGTTATAGGCGCCACGGGGCAATTAGGGCAGTGCCTGCAGGCAGTTGCCCCGGAAAAGGGCGCGGCACAACTTGTATTCCTGTCGAGGGAGCAGGCCGACATTGCAGACGCGGCTTCGCTGCGTGTGGCGTTTGAGGCGCACCAGCCCGACTACTGCATCAATTGCGCCGCCTATACCGCCGTGGACAAAGCCGAGGACGAGCCCGAAAAAAGCTTGCGCATCAACCGCGACGGTGTAATCAGCCTGAGCCAGCTGTGCCGGGAGTTCGGGACCACGCTCATCCATATCTCCACGGATTTTGTCTTCTCCGGAAACGACTTGCACCCTTTGGCTGAAACCGACGCGACCAGCCCGGTGAACATGTATGGGGCCAGCAAAATGGAGGGTGAACTGGCCATACCCGAGTACCTGAACCACTACTTTATACTCCGAACAAGCTGGCTCTATTCGGAGTTCGGCGGTAACTTCGTGAAAACGATGCTAAAGTTTGGCCGCGAGCGGGACGAGTTGCGCGTTATCTGGGACCAGATCGGCACCCCGACGTATGCCATTGACCTGGCAAAAGCCATCCTGCGGATCATGGAAACCAACAGCCAGGCCTACGGCCTATACCACTACAGCAACGAGGGGCTGACTTCGTGGTATGACTTCGCAAAGGCCATTTTTGACATCAGTGGGGTACAGGTGCGGGTGGTGCCAGTCCGCACAGCCGAGTACGTGACCAAAGCAAAACGGCCTGCATACTCGGTGATGGACAAGTCTAAAATCAAGCAAAACCTCGATCTTGCCATACCCTACTGGCGCGACAGCCTGAAAACCTGCTTGGCCAAAATGGAGTCCGCGGAAAGCCTGTAACTCGCTTCTATAAAAGTAAGCCGTCTGCCAATAGGTATGGTATGGCATAGTGCTCTTTAAGGGGAAGTGCGCCAATGAATGGGGCAAGCGGAGTTATCGATTCTTTCTGCTGTTCTTTTTTCTCCTGGCTTTGGCCCGATCGCTTTTCAGCTGCTGGAACGCCTCGTTCGAGAGGGTGACGGTATAGGTGCTGGCTGTCAGGATGTTTACGTTCGCGTCGAAATCATACGTCATGGTAAGCGTCAAAAGGCTGTTTTCGTCTTTCTCATAGGCATCGCCTGTTTTTCGGAACACATAAAACTCGCTTTCTCCTTCTTCCAGATGCGATGTGGGGGAGGAGCTTCGGGCAAGGCAATCGCCGGTGATGACCAGCGGGGTTTCCAACTCATCAATATAATCGAAGGGTTGGTCATATTTGCCGTCTTTTTTGTGGGTGATGTACTCGATTTTGTCCAGATGCACTTCAACGTCGCGGTTTTCGCTGTCCCGTTTCTGCTTGATCTGGTTGATGTTCCCTACTATTCTCATCGGTTAATTCCCTGTAAAGTTAAAGCGCTACGGTATAGGTGCGCAACAAGCTACTGCCCTCAGGCGGTAGTGGCGGCACGAAGATAGGAAGTTAAAAGCACAAGCGCCGCAACTTAGAAATTCGGAAGGAGCGTTTGAAAGAAGACCATCGAAACCTGCCAGCCGGCGTTAATGCAAAAGACCCGCCGGTTGGCAGGTCTTTTGTCTGAGAAGCGAAAGTGGTTCTCCGCTTTCTTTAGTTGTTATTCGTTTGCCAGGTCCTCGTTGCTTTTGTGTTTTTTGAGTGTGCTGGCATCGGGCTGATCGTTGCGAAACTCTTTGTCCGTGCTGTCGGCACCGCGGGTGGTCGTGCTCAGGTTTGCCTGGTCGCTGTTTGCCACCTTGCTGCCCGACGTGTTCTCGCCCCGGGTATTGTCTGCGCCGCCTGCCACTGGGCCGGTTTGACTCTTTTTCTCTTCGGTTGCGCTTTTCTCCTGGTCGGCTTGCTTTTTAAGTTCTTTGTCGCTGTGATCGTGGTTAATTGACATCGTATGCTGGTTTTATTTTTTAGTACATGATGAGACTGCTCACCTTCCCCGCCTTTGCGGGCTACTCCGTTGTACGGAAAGATCAAGGCGCTAGGTTATCGGCGTCAGGCACCGTTGTGCTAAATTTTAACACACAGCACTTTTTTGCGCTAAAGATGATCTGTGTACAAACACATAGCAGAGTTAACCCGTTAAAAGCGTGTATATTTTGATTATACATCACACATCATCCACAATCACAGGTAATTGGCTTAATCAGCACAAAAGTAAAGCCGGAGGTATAGGTTATATAAACAGAGTTGTTTACTTTTAGCCGCATTCTCCTCATTTATATTGGTCAGATACATGGTTCAGAGCCGTTGCCGGAAGAAATACATTTATGCCAGGAATTAATCTTCAGGGAGAAACGGAGCAAAGCCTGATGGCTGCGCTGCAACAGGGGAGGCAGGAAGTGCTCGGGTTGCTATACGATGCCTACGCCCCCGTCATGTTAGGCGTGATTTCCAGAATAGTGCCAGACCAGCATATGGCGGAGGAGGTGCTGCAGGAGACTTTCGTGGCCATTTGGTCGCGGATTAAAGTATATGACGCATCCAAAGGCAGGTTCCTGATCTGGGGTCTGGCCATTGCCAGGGGTATTGCCCTCGAGACCCTCAAGCGGGGAAATTACCAGCAGATGGCGGAGGGTCCCTCAGCGCCTGACACGGAAGGAGCCGCAAAGCCGCAAGCGAACATGTGGGTTGAGGCAAAACAACTGCCCTGCCACCTGGAGCCGCAGGAGCGCGAGGCGCTTGAGCTGATATACCTGAAAGGATGCACCTGTACCGAGGCTGCCGCGCAGCTCGGCATCACCATCGAAACGTTACGTTTACGGATTAAAAAAGCTTTTCAACACCTACGAGCCGAACATTCAGCATGATTCCTTCCATTACCGAATTTATAGAATCCGGAGTTTTAGAACTTTACGTGATGGGGGCCACCGAACCGGAGGAAACCCGTGCCGTGGAGCAAATGGCCAGAGAGCACGCGGCTGTGCGGGAGGAACTGGCAACTATCCGCAAGGTGGTAGAACGCTATGCCGTGGCCCACGCCGTGGCGCCCCGCAATATTGTCAAGCCGATGGTGCTTGCCACCATTGACTACCTGGAGCGCATGAAACAGGGCGAACTTCCCTCGTCGCCGCCCGTGGTTACGCCTACCTCACGCCCTGCCGACTACGCGGCCTGGCTGGATCGCCCGGATATGGTTTTGCCATCTGATGCGGAAAACATCTATGCCAAAGTCATAGGCTATACCCCCGTCGCCACCACAGCCATTCTCTGGGTGCAGGATGGTACAGACGAGGAAAAACACCACGAAGAGTACGAGCGCTTCCTTATTTTGGAGGGCACCTGCGACATGATATGCGGCGGCAAAACATACCCATTGGCATCGGGAGATTACTTTGCCGTGCCCCTGGACACCCCGCACCGGGTGCATGTCACCTCCCGAGAGCCATGCAAGGCTATCCTGCAACGGCTGAGCGTGGTATAACGTATTGACTGTAAACCAAATTACACAGGTGTCTTCTTAATTAGGAGGCACCTTTTTTTGTATCAAGCGGCATGTATAATCCTTGTATACCACACGCGCTAACGCGTAGGCAAACCAGAGATTAACCAATGTGAGGTACACAATTTAGTAAAGATGTGGTTTTTGCCGTACGTATATCTAAAATGGGGTATACTTACATGGGGTATACCCACCTATCGCAACGGCCAGAACGTGCGAACGTAGTTGAGCCCGGGATAACCCGTAACCACCGGAGGTGCTATACCTGAAATTGAACGGCGTATGAAACGATTTGGAAGACTGATTCTGCTCTTTATACTCTTTGCCTCCTGTAGCGGCAAGCAGGATAAAACACAGCCAACCGTAGAGGACATCTCAGAAGCAGTGTATGCCTCGGGGGTGGTGAAAAGCAAGGCGCAGTATCAGGTCTTCCCGAAGGTGAGTGGCGTTATACAGGCGCTGCTCGTGACGGAGGGCGACACCGTGCAAAGGGGAGATCCCTTGCTGAAAATCGAGAATGAGGCTGCCCGACTTAGTACCGAGAACGCCCGGATCGCCGCCGCCTATGCCCGCGTGGGCGCCAATGCCGAGAAACTAAACGAGCTGCGCGAGGCTATAGAGCTTGCCAGGAGCAAAAAAAACAATGACTCGCTGCTGATGGTGCGGCAGCGCAACCTGTGGGCAAAGCAGATCGGGACGCGCGTAGAACTGGAACAGCGGGAGCTAAACTATAAGAACGCAGCCACTGCCTATGCCGCTGCCATACTGCGGTACAACGACCTGAAAAAACAGCTGGACTTCGCAGAGAAGCAGGCACAGAAAAACCTGCAGATCAGCGAAACCATGTCTGAAGAGTATACCCTGCGGAGCGAGACAGACGGCAAGGTATACAGCGTGCTGAAGGAGAAAGGGGAGATGGTGAGCCCACAGAGTCCGGTGGCCATCATCGGCGACGCCAACGTTTTTATACTGGAGCTGCAGGTGGATGAGTATGACATCGCGCGCGTGAAGCCCGGCCAACAGGTGCTCCTGAACCTGGACAGCTACCGCGGAGAGGTGTTTGAGGCCAGAATCTACAAAATCAACCCGGCCATGAACGAGCGCACCCGTTCCTTTACCGTGGAGGCCTCCTTCGTAACCAGTCCGCCTGCGCTATACCCCAACCTTACCACCGAGGCCAACATCATCATCCAGACCAAAAAGGACGCGCTCACCATCCCCCGAGAGTACCTGATCGACGATGCGTTTGTGCTGAAGGACAGCGGGGACAAAGTGAAAGTGGAGACCGGCGTGCGGGACTATCAGAAAGTGGAGATCCTGGAGGGCCTGGGCAGGGAGGACGTTATTGTGAAGCCAGCCTCATGAACGCCAGGCTCATCATCGGCATAGCGAAGTCGCTGCTGCTGGCGCGCTGGCGGCAAACGCTGGTGGCGGCGGTGGGCGTTACATTCAGTATCGCCATGTTCATCACGCTGCTCAGTTTTATGAACGGCCTCAACGACCTACTCGACGGACTGATCCTGAACCGGACCCCGCACGTGCGCCTCTACAACGAGATAAAACCCAGCGAGAACCAGCCCGTGAACATGGCGCCTGCCTTCAAAAACTCTTACAATTTTATCCGGTCTGTAAAGGCGGGGACCATCCGGCAGGAGATTTACAACAGCGGCCCGATTATGCAGGCAGTGGAGGCCGACGACCGGGTGCTGGGGGTGGCACCCAAACTCACGACGCAGGTTTTTTACAACGAGGGCAGCATCGATATCACCGGCGTCATCAATGGCATCGACGTGGAGGCGGAGAGCAGGCTGTTCCATTTTCAGGATTACGTGACGGCCGGAAAGGCCATTGATGTGAAGAACGTGGCCAACAGCATCATCCTCGGAAAGGGCCTGGCCGATATTCTGGTGGCCCATGTGGGCGACGTGGTGCAGGTAACCACGGCGCAGGGCGAGCGCTTCTCGCTGAAGGTGGTGGGCTACTTTCAGTTGGGCATACAGGAGATCGACAAGGTGCAGAGCTATGCCTCGATCAGCACTACCCAAAAACTGCTCGGCAAGCCCGCCAACTACCTCACTGACATCCAGGTAAAACTCAAGGACCTGAACCAGGCTCCGGCGGTGGCCAAAGAGTATAGCCGCCTGTTCAGTGCTGATGCCGAGGATATCCAAACCGCCAACTCCCAGTTTGAGACCGGCAGCAATATCCGGACGATGATCTCGTATGCGGTGGGCGTGACCCTGCTCATCGTGGCAGGCTTCGGCATCTTTAATATCCTGAACATGATGATTTATGAGAAGATGGACTCCATTGCCATCCTGAAAGCCACCGGGTTTGCGGGCCAGGACGTGAACATGATCTTCCTGATCATCGCCCTGAGCATCGGCTTTTTTGGAGGTATGGTCGGGTTGCTGCTGGGCTTCGGCTTTTCGGTCATCATCGACCATATCCCGTTTATCACACCCGCCCTGCCCACCATCAAAACGTTTCCGGTCAACTACAGTCCGGTCTTCTATATGATCGGCGGCTCGTTCTCGCTGATCACAACGTATCTGGCGGGTTTTTTTCCGGCCCGAAAGGCGAGTCGGGTGGACCCAGTGGAAATTATAAGAGGCAAGTAACATGAGCGACATCATACTGGAGGCCAGGCACATCAACAAGGAGTTTCATGACCCGGTGACGGTACATGTGCTCACTGATATTACGTTTACTATTCAGAAAGGAGAGTTTACGTCCGTCATCGGAAAGTCCGGTTCGGGCAAGTCCACGCTGCTCTACATCCTCTCGACCATGGACACCGACTATACCGGAGAGCTGTTGATAGACAACGTGCCGATGACCGGCAAAACAGACGCCGATCTGGCGCGCATCCGAAACGAGAAGATTGGTTTTGTGTTCCAGTTTCATTACCTGCTCAATGAGTTCACGGTGTTGCGGAACGTGATGCTGCCTGGCATCAAGCTGAACAAACACAGCGAAGAGGAGGTGGCGCACCGCGCCATGGAACGGCTAAAGATGCTAGACATCGGCCACCTGGCCGAGAAAAGCGCCTACAAAATATCCGGGGGCGAGAAACAGCGCGTGGCTATTGCCCGCGCCCTCATCAACGATCCGCAGATTATCATGGGCGACGAACCGACCGGCAACCTGGATACCAAAAACAGCGATTTGGTGTTTGACATTTTCAAGGATCTGACGGTAGCGCACAACCAAACCCTGCTCATCGTGACGCACGATCAGAGCTTCGCTGAGAACACAGGCCGCGTGATTGAGATGGAAGACGGTAAAATCATCCGGCAATAGGAATCAGGCAGTGCTAAGGGGCATGGCCTGTTATACCTGCTCCCAGGTCCTGCGGCATGTTTTTGAAAAATCATACCTCAGTCCAGCAAACGCATTTTTAACCTTTCTCAGGCGGCAGATTTCCACTGCTCTGCTGTTTCCTGAACAAATTTCTCGAAGGTGCGCGGTGCATGGCCCAGCAGTTTTGTCAAGTGGTCGACGTCTTCTGCAGTGCCCTTGAAACCGTTTTTCTGGAAGAATTCATACATCAGTTTAAAGTCAAACACCTTCCAGGGCTCCATGTACTGCAGCGTCTGCTGTTCCCAGGCATCAAGGTCATCGCCACCGTACACGATGGGCTTGCCCAATACCTTCTGCCAGATTTCTGCGGTTTGGGGTCCGGTCAGGGGTTCGGGGCCCACTAGGTTGTATGTTTTTCCGGAATGGCCCTGCTCGGTGAGGGCGATGGCCGCCGCCTCGGCAATATCCCGGGTATCGACGCGCGAGAGGCCCTTGCTGCCGATGGGCTGCGGATACACGCCATGCTGCTGGAGGGCTTCCGTAAACCAGTTGTCGTTTTGAAAGAAGTTGTTTGGGCGTAAGATGGTATAGTCCATACCCGATGCTTTGAGGGCCATCTCCACCGGAATCTTGGAGCCGAAATGGGGTAAGTGCACCGCCTGGTCCACCTGGTGCACCGACATATAGACCATATGCCGCACCCCTGCCATCTGGGCACCATTTAGGGCAAAGAGCCCCAGGCTGGTTTCTGTCGTGCTAACGGGATTCAGCATAAACACACCCTCCATCCCTTTAAAGACAGAGCGCACGGTGGTGGGGTCGAGCAGGTCGCCAACCGCGCTGTGGGTGCCTTGGGGCAACTCGTGTGCATGCTCCTCGCTGCGGGTGAGCACAGTCACGTCGGCGTTTCGGGCCAACAGTTCCTTCACTACATGAGAGCCTACCGTGCCGGTGCCCCCTATAACCAGTACTTTCATACATATTGATGTTTACGGTTGATATAGATATATTTTAGTGTGCGGTATCATGCTGTAAAACAGTAGGTTGTGACTCGAAAAATCAATTAAGAATGACTTCCGGATTTATATTAATCCCCTATAAACAAGTACGAAACGAAGCCAATCGAGGTGCTGCCATTTAGTTAAGCGTGGCTAAGTGCTTTTATACTGATGGAAACAAGCGGTGGGAGAGGTTAAAGCGTGCGCGCATCGCTGGATGATATGGGCAAAACGAAAGCCGCTCTCATTTCTGAGAGCGGCTTTGAGTCGGTTACGGGAAGAAATTTTCTTCTTACTTCTGCAGCAATTCTCTGAAAAAAGGCTCCAATTGGCGCGCCATAATGCCATGGTCTTCCACATTTGGGTGCCCGCTGCAGCCTCTGGCCTGCATCGGCTCGAAAAAGTAAAGCGCGACCGGGGCGTCTGCCGGGTACGCCGCGTCGATGCTGGTCTTAACGGCGGTCAGGGCGTTTTGCAGAATGCGGGCATTCGTGCCCTGCACCATGGGGCTGCTTAGCAGGGCAATCTGCGCCTTCGGGTACTTCGATTTCACCAACTGCACAAAACCGGTATACTGCTGGATGAAGCTGGCGCTGTCAAAAGGCAGTCTTTCCCGCTTGCCGTCACCATTGCTGAAGTCGTTGGTGCCCAGCGCTATGCTAACTATTTGCGGCGTGAACGTGTTGAAATTCCAAAGCTTGGAGGAGTTTTTCTGCAGATTTGCTTTCTCGTATACCTCTGGCATGGTGGGCCCGTCGCTGTTCCAGTTCCGGTACATGCCAATGCCACTTACACTGCTTAGCACATACCCAGCCCCCAGCGTTCGGGCCACGCGCGGACCATAGGCCATGTAGGCATTGTGCTGGTCGTGGTAGACGCCGGTGCCGCAGGGCACTTCCGACGGATCGGCAGCGGCCCCGCAGGTGATGCTGTTTCCGATAAATTCTATCGTGGGTGCGGCGGTATTCCGGAGCGGTTGCAGCTTGTTGCCGGTAACCTTTTCGATGATCACAGGGCCTGTATGGGCCTCGGTGGCCTTATACACCCATACCTCGTGTTTGCCAGCGGTTGGCGCCTTTATCGTGAGTGGCGCTGCTGTGCCACCTGAGACTTTTACTCTGCCCTGGTATACCCCATCCAGTTTATACTGTAGGTAATTGTGCCCCTCAGGGTTTGGGATCGAGGCATACACCTGGCTTTCCGTACCTTCGAAGCTGTAACCGAAGTGTACTGCAGAACTGATCAGTTCCAGGTTATGGTCCGGGGTAATGGTGGTGCGCCCAAAAGGGAGCAGCGCGGTGGCGGACAGGGTATCGGGTTGGGTGGAAGTACGCTGGAGTGAGGTGCAGCTGATGCAGCAGAGGCACCATACTGCCACCAGGGAGTTGTATCTTAGTTTCATTTAGCTGGCTACGATTAAGGATCAGAGTGCAAGATGGGCAACAAAAACTGATGTTGCAACGGCATCCAGCTGAATTTCAGTCTTTAACCTTCTATCGTATTGCCCGAAATGCGGTCCGGAGGTATGGTTACTCGCTGGCCGCGATCCGTAGGGGCGGCAGCGGGGCCGGTACCGTGTTTTTGATGGGCTTGGTGGATTTTAGGTATGCGAACACGGCTTTCAACTCGTCGTCAGTCATGTGCGCATACATCTCCTATGGCATTGGGGGCAGCAGTTCGCGGCCGTCCACGATGCCTTTGTGCTTGCCCTGCCTGATGGCGGTAAAAAAGTTCTTTTCCTGCCAGTTGCCGATTCCTGTTTTGTCGGAGGTGAGGTTAGCGGCGTATGAAACACCCCACGGGCCTACCCAGGCTGTCAGCGTTTGTGTCACGGAGTATCCCTTGCGCTCCATTTCCTCGCGGTTTACGTCCGGGATTGGCTCCTGTGCCGGATGCCCCGACAAAGCCCGTGACATGTCGAATGCGGGGCCCTTATCAGTCATTTTTTTCGGGGTATGGCAGTCGTGGCACCCGGCAATGAAGACCAGGTGTTCGCCATACTTGATCTGGCTTTCAAAACCGCCATTGGCCTGCTGCTGCACAACGCTTTGTGTGTTCGGTATAAAACCGGCCTGTTGCATCAGCTCCCCCTCAATCGGACGCGCATGTTGCAAATACAGCAAAACCCCGGCAAACACTAATAGCGAGAGAATAAAGAGTTTGCTTTTCATGGCACACCAGATTTCATACAACAAAAAATCACCATATTTTTACTTGGCAAATACACGTATGGTTGTGGTATAATTTATATTTTATTGTAATATATGGTGTACGAGAGAAAACTTATGGTAAAGGAGTTCTTTTTATAAAGTGATGTATGATCCGGTTTAACTCATTGTTATATAGCTTCTTAAACTTTGTATTAGATGCTGCAACACTAGTGTTAAGACTATATGTAAATTCAAACGCATTGCATTAAGCAAATATGTGTCTGCTCATCTAACTATCCTGTCAAATCTATTTTGTGCCGCTCGGATTGCGCATCCAGAAGAAGCAACCAATGATCTTTCTCCCAATCTAATCTTGTAAGGAAAATATGAAAGATATATAGGAGTGAAATTCTATACGTCTCTGAAACATTTTTGTCATCCCGGAAGGATTTTGTGGGCAAGCCGCCTTGTATACCGCACTCGGAGCACGTGTTTTTATAGATGCAGCCCAAGGTAAGGGGCCGTTTTACTGTTTTTCATAGTCGCTACTTGCTGTGGTGTGCCTGCCGCTACGATCTGCCCGCCTTCCTCGCCAGCTCCCGGCCCGATATCGATGACCCAGTCGCTTCCGGCAGCCACGCGCATGTTGTGCTCCACCACAATCACAGTGTTACCGGCATCCACCAGCGCGTTCAGCTGCGTCACCAGTTTGTCCACGTCGGCGGGGTGGAGCCCGGTAGTAGGCTCGTCGAGAATGTAGAGCGTGTTGCCCCGCTGCGACTTTTGCAGCTCGGAGGCCAACTTGATGCGCTGGGCCTCACCACCCGATAGTTCGGTGGCGGGTTGCCCGAGCCGAAGGTAGCCCAGCCCCACCTCACGCAACACGGTGAGCGCGCGGTAAACGGCGGGCTCCTCCTCAAAAAACTCCCAGGCTACATCCACGGTCATGTCTAGTACGTCGGCTATGTTTTTGTCGCAGTAGGTAACCTCGAGGGTTTTGGCATTGTAGCGGGCTCCGTGGCAAACCGGGCAGGGGGCGTACACGCTGGGAAGAAAAAGCAGCTCCACCATCACGAAGCCTTCGCCCTGGCAGTTTTCGCAGCGCCCTTTGGCCACGTTAAAGGAAAAGCGGCCTGCATCATACCTGCGTGCCTTGGCCATGGGGGTGGCGGCAAACAGCTTGCGCACATGATCGAACAGGCCGGTATAGGTAGCCATGTTGGAGCGCGGCGTCCGTCCGATCGGCTTCTGGTCTACCCGCACCATGCGCCTGATTTGTTCCATACCTGCCGTTATCTCGCCGCCGGACGTGATGGGAGCGGTGCGCTCCAGTTCCTCGCCGTCTTCTTCCTCTACCGGCAGGGTATGGCCCAGGTGCGTCGCCACCAGTTCCACCAGCACCTGACTCACCAGGCTGGACTTGCCCGAACCGGACACGCCGGTAACAGCCGTGAAAACGCCAAGCGGAAAAGAGGCCTCCAACTGATGCAGGTTGTTGCGCGTGACACCGCGCAGTGCAAGCCAGCCGGAAGGCGTGCGCGGCGAGCGGTCGGGGAGGGGGGTATGGCCGAAAAGATAGGCTGCAGTCTTCGAGCCGCTGACCTCCTGCAGCCCGTCCAGAGGGCCGCTGTAGAGGATCTCACCGCCTTTGTCTCCGGCGGCGGGGCCCACGTCCACAATCCAGTCGGCGTGCCGGATGACGTCCAGGGCATGTTCGACGATGAAGAGGGAGTTTCCAGCCTTTTTCAGACCCTCTAGTGCCGTCAGGAGGGCTTCGGTGTCGGCGGGGTGCAGGCCAGCGGAAGGCTCGTCGAGCACATACACCACGCCAAACAAGTGGGAGTAGAGCTGCGTGGCCAGGCGAAGTCGCTGCAACTCCCCGGGCGAAAGGGTAGGCGTGCTGCGTTCCAGGGACAAATAACCCAGACCGAGGTCAAGCAATACGTTGATGCGTGCCACCAGGTCTTCTGCGATCCGCTGCGCCACAATGGTCTGCTCCGGGTGCTCCTTTTCCTGCTTGGCATGCCCTGTGTCCAACCCCTTGGCATAGGGCGTGAGTAGGTTAGCCACCCGTTTCAGGGGTAACCGCGAGAGTTCGGTAATGTCATACCCGGCAAAGGTCACCGACAGCGACTCGGGGCGCAGGCGCTTGCCCTGGCAGTTGGGGCAGTCGGTGCTGAGCATGTACTGCATCACCCGTTTTTTCATCTGCGGGCTGTTGGTGTTGGCAAAGGTATGGAACACATGCCGCCGCGCACTGCTGAAGGTGCCCATGTAGTTGGGCTCTTCCTTTCGTTTCAGGGCGCGCTGGGTTTGCTCGGGGGTATAGCCGGGGTATACCGGCACGACGGGCTGCTCGTCTGTAAACAGAATCCAGTCGCGGTCCTGCTGGGGTAGTTCGCGCCACGGTTTGTCCACGTCATAGCCCAGTGTCACCAGAATGTCGCGCTGGTTTTGCCCGCCCCAGGCGGTTGGCCAGGCGGCAATGGCCCGCTCCCGGATCGTCAGCGCATCGTCGGGCACCATCGTCTGCTCCGTCACCTCATATATCCGGCCCAGGCCGTGGCAAACCGGGCAGGCGCCCTCCGGCGTGTTTGGCGAAAAGGCCTCGGCGTAGATGATCGACTGCCCCGGAGGGTAATCGCCTGCGCGCGAGTACAGCATGCGGAGAAGGTTGGAGAGCGTGGTCACGCTGCCCACAGACGAGCGTGTGGTGGGTGTGCCGCGCTGTTGCTGCAGGGCCACCGCCGGGGGCAGCCCCTCAATGGAATCTACCTCAGGCACGGCCATCTGATGGAACAGGCGGCGGGCATAAGGCGACACGGACTCGAGGTAGCGCCGCTGGGCCTCGGCGTAGAGGGTGCCAAAGGCAAGTGAGGATTTGCCGGAACCCGACACCCCGGTAAAAACCACCAGTGCGTCGCGGGGTATAGAAAGGTTGATGTTTTTGAGGTTGTGCTCCCGCGCGCCGCGCACTGTCACAAAGCCATCGGTTTTTATAGGTATGTTTTCGGTTGATTTTAATGCCATGTATCAGTTTTAACAGTCTCTTGTTGCGGTTGATGCCAGCAACACTTCCTGAATGCAGCATCAACCTGACTGTTTACAGCAAACACGCCATTATGTTATTTTTTAAAAAAAGCCAGCATGCCAGATGGAGGGTCGGTGTTTTGCATCGGCTTCATACAGTGTTGCTTACCACGCTATTTATCATCCTGATCCGCTTCATCGAAACTGTCTTCAATCTCGGCCAGCAAAGCGTTCACGGCGTGCTCCTGTGCCTCCTCATAAATCAGTTCTCCTTTCATCAGGAATCTTTGGGCGTCGAGCAGCACCTCGTAAATCGGGGTATGGATGTGCCTGGGGATTTTATAGAGGCGCGGGTCGCTTTTGGTGAAGGGCGTCCTGACTTTGGCGTTGAACAGGTAGGGGAGTAGCGTTTTGGAGCAGCTGAGGGCAATGCGGTGCACCTCGTGCTCTTCGAAATACGCCTGAAGCCGCTCATTGATATTCTCAAAGAACTCGACCGTCTCGCCGAGCCTCACCCGCGACCCCGCCCGCGATTTCCCTTTGGTTTTGAGGTACTTGATCTGGCTTTTCCCTTGTTTCTTGCGCACCATATAGGAGCGAAACACTTTATGTTTCACGCAGTTGCCGTTCTCGAAATACCCCAGCGCACAGTTGCCCGACTGGATCAGCAGGATGACGTAATGCAGGTCTGGTTCTTCTGCCACCTGGCCATCACCGAGGTAGGTGAGCCCCAGCGGAAGCCTGAAAAACGCCTGCTCGTTTCCGGAAGCGTCTGACAAGGTAAGCCGGTGCTTGCCCGCATCATACTGCATCGGGTATGCCGCTGCCTGCAAATAACGGAGTAGCGCAACAGATTTGTCTTTGGAAAGCGGGCGGTTCATCGGCTGTAGGTATAAACGTAAGGCTGCAAATATAGCGATGTGCCCATCAGCATTCCGACTGCCACCGAAAATACAGGAGGAACCCAAAACAGCAGGATGCACACTGCGCTGCAAACAGGTATACCAGAAGATCAGCGACACAGCGCATATACTTATCTGACCTTGGACTTAAGCGATGGGCCTATTTGTTTGCGGTTCCTTTGTCCACTTCCTTAATAAAAGCGGTGAGCCCATTAAAGTAGGTTTGCTGATCATCGTACATGGCCATGTGGCTCCCCTGCGGACAGTATAAGTAGCTGCCGTTCGGGAATTGGGAAGCCATCCACTTCATGTGTTTCGGGTCCATAGTGTCGTGCTCTGCTCCGATGGTTAGGGTAGGCACGGTTATTTTGGAGAGGTCGCCGGACCTGTCCCAGTTTTTGAGCGAAGCGTTGCCGGTGATTCCGAATTCGCTTGGGCCCTGCATCTGCACATACACCACCGAGTTCATATGGTCAAACATGCGCGTCACGGGCTCTGGCCATTCATCCAAAGGCATTCGCAGGGCATGCTGGGTATAAAAATTGGGCATCAGGAGCTCCATGTACCGAGGATTTCCGAAGTCGTTGTTGGCCTCGATCTGCTTTACCTCCGCCAGCACTTTCGGGTCCATCTGCGGGCCAAGCACTTCCTGGGCATACGTGTTGTAGGCGGGTACACTCGACATCATGTTGGAGACAATCAGTCCTTTCAGGTTATTCTGGTATTTCAGGGCATACTCCATGGCCAGTATACCTCCCCATGAGTGACCCAGCAGGTAAAAATTGCTTTTGTCGAGGCCCAGGGCCAGGCGCACCTGCTCCACCTCTTCCACAAAACGCGCCGTGTTCCATAGGCTCGTGTCGGAGGGCTGGTCGCTGTAGTGCGAGCCCAACTGATCGTAGTAGTAATATTCTATACCCTCCTTCGGGAAGTAGCTGTCGAAACACTCAAACGCCTCGTGCGTGCCCCCAGGCCCACCGTGCAGCAACAGCACCTTCATGGTTGGGCTGTTGCCTGTGCGCTTCGTCCATACCTCAAACTCCCCTTTCGGGGTATGGATTTTTATTTTTCGGGCACCTCCGCTGCGTTCGTCTGCTTTGCCGGAGCTATCCAGGTAGCTCGTCAGGGTTGGGTTGTTTTCGGAGGGCTTGGATTCGGAAGGAGAGGTGCAGCGCTGAAAAATAAACAGGCAGGCCAGTAAGGCAGCAAACAGATAGTTCATAAACGTGGTTGTATCAAAAGATTATGTATGAATGTATGTAAAGTAAGCGGGTATACCCCTATAGTCTAACATGAGCAAGTAAACGAAGCCGCTTCAAACCTGCTTTTCCCATCAAGGCAACAGACGCGCAAAGCTAATTTTTCATCACAAAAGCAATATGTTAGGAAGGGAACCATGACAGAATCAGCGCTTTAAGTACACCCGGAACGTGGACCCCGCACCCAACTGGCTGTCAACTTCGATGCGCCCTTCGGCATTCTCCACGATTTTCTTCACCATGTACAGGCCAATGCCTGAACCCTCTACATGATCGTGCAGGCGGCCAAACATGGCAAACAGTTTTTTCGTCCCGGTCAGCTCCATGCCAAGGCCATTATCCTGCACAGACAGCACCACAAAATCCCCTTCGCGGTAACACTTGATGCTGACGTCTAGCCTACGCTCCGGCGAACTGTACTTAATGGCGTTCGACAGCAAGTTGAATACCACTGAGCGCAGGTTCTTCTCTGAGAAGCGGATATCGGGACAGTCGGCAAGGTCTGTCTCGACTTTGGCCCCAACGGCGTTTAATTGTGTAGACAGGTCTAGGCGCACGCCTTGTATAACTTGCTGCACATCCACGAGAACTTCCTCTTCACCGCTTTCTTTCTGCAGCTTGATTACCTCGGTCAGGTGTTGTATGGTTCGCTTGAAGCGACCGATAGAGTCCCCGATCATCCGGACGACACGATTTAACTGGTTCGATGCCAGCGTTTCGTCTGGTATGGACTCGATCAGGATCTGCAACAGTCCTTCAATGTTGAAGATCGGGGCTTTCAGATCATGCGAAGCGGTATAGATGAAGTTATCCAGGTCTGCGTTGATGCGCTTGAGTTGCTCGTTGGCGGTGCTCAGTTCGTTGTTTGTGGCAGCTAACTCCCGGGTCAGGGCTTGGGCCTCCTTTTCGCGCTCTTCTATTTCCAGGCGGATCTCAACCTGCTCGGTCACATCATTCACGAGCGTATAAAACCCAGCTACGTTCCCCTCTCTGATGTCGGGGACATAGCTGGTGCGGATGTATTTGGTAAATCCCTCGCGGTAAGGCATTCGGCTCTCAAAGTCAAGTCGCTCGCCAGCCAGCGCCCGCTTGATATACTCTTCTACTCCCTGATAGGCTTTTTCCCCAATCACCTCAAGCACGGTTCGGCCCAGCAAATCAGTCGACTTCATCGGAAACCAGGCCTCATAGGCTTTGTTGGCGAAACTGTACTTCTCGTCTTTGTCGAGGTAGCCGATCAGGACAGGCAAGGCATCGGTGATGAGCTGGAGCTTCTCGGCGCTTTGCTCAATTGCCTGCCGGGCTTCTACCTGGGCCGTCACTTCGTAGGCAAAAACGATGACCCCATCCGGTTTGTTTGCTTCGTTGAGACGGGCCTGTATGGTGTAGTTAAAATACCGTTCTTCAAGCGGCCCTCCTTCGTGACGGGCCACCGCAATCATCTCTTCCTTTTTCTCACCGGTTTCTCCCGTAGCGTACACATGCCTGAAAAGCTGGGCAACTGGCTGACTGGCCAGTTCCACCAAGGCTTCGCCCAACAAGGAGTTTCCAAGCAGCTTGCGGCCCGGAAACAGTTCCTGATAGGCAGGGTTTACCAATTCATACACTAAATCTTCGCCAGCCATAATACAGATAGGGGCAGGCGCACGCATGAAAAGCTTGTGCAGGCGGTTGCGCTCGTTCTCGGTTTCTGCCTTTGATCGCTGCAGTTCCTGTGTGCGTTCGGCCACCCGCGCCTCTAGTTCCTGGTTTAGTTGCCGCATCGCAAGCTGCGTCTGCGACAGTTCCTGGTTAGACGTTTGTATCTCCCGGTTTGCCTCGCTCAGCTGCAGATTCAGCGCACGCAAGGCCTTTTCCCGATCCTCTACCTCTCGCCGGGCCACCACCTGAGCAGTCACCTCGTAGGCAAACGTCATGATGCCGTCTATTTGGCCGTCCAGATTATAGGTGGCCTGGTAGATAAAGTTATAATAGTTTTCGCCCAAAGCCCCACTGTTGTCGTGGTCAAGCTGCACTTTCATCTCGTGGGCATAGAAGGTTTCGCCGGTGCGGTATACCTGGTCCAGCAGCCCAAAAACAGCCTGCCCCTCCAACTCCGGCATTGCCTCGGCAATCGGCTTGCCGAGGAGCGGCCGCTTGCCCACCAGTTGCTGGTAAGGTGGGTTCACGAAGCTGAAAGTGTGCTGTGGACCCTCATAGATGCAGATCATGGCGGGGGCCTGCATCAGCAGGTTGTGCAGTTTCCTTCGCTCGAGATCCGCCTGGGCCCGGGCTTCATCCAGCGCTTCGCTTTTCAGCTGCTGCCGTCCTTGCAGTTCCGAAGCCTGCTTCTTGCTACTTTCCTCCCGCTTCAGGTCCATCACACGCTTGGTCACATCCACCACTTTGTGAATGATATACAGGATGTTTCCCTCCTCGTCCAGCACTGGGGTATTGGACGTGCGCCAGTATTTTTCCTTGAAACTGTTTGGCAGCGTATGCTGCGGAATGTCGTAGCGCTGGAGCGGGTTTTTGTGCGGCTTTTTATGCTCCAGCACCCACTCCAGCGACTTTCTGAGGTTAGCCGACGGGTTGAACCCCGCTAAAAAGGTGTTATCCGGAAAAACATCAAAGAGTGATTTCCCCTGAATACTTTCCAGTTCTTTCATGGTAGCTTTCAGGTAGGGGTCGCTTGCCGTCAGGATTGTGAAATCGGGAGAAATAAGGAGATACAGGTCGGGGACAGCTTTGAAAAGGTGGTGTAAATCGGGCGATAAAAAAGCATTAGCTGTCATCGTGTGTATCGTTTTTTATCGTGAGCGCAGTGCAAAGCGGTATGAATAGTGTCTGTGCAATTTGAACGGGGGCGTTGAGTACGGGTTCGGCAATTGTAGTTAAATATTCAGGGGTACACCAGATATACCCGACAATGAACTGATTCAAACGATCATTAAAATGCGTGTGCCTAAGGTATGGGCTGCGGAGGGCAGTAACAGATTGATAGCTGAATAGGATGGTTTAAATTGATGTGATCGGTTAAACGCGTACGGCAAGCGGCCTTTAGCTAACAAAAAATGCAATGTACGAGGTTGAGCACAGGAGGACAGAGAATTCGGGATATTCTGTTGATGCAGGAGTAAGGTATACCTGCTTAAAAGGAATGGGGCTGGCAACGTAACGGCAAGCTGATGCCGCAGAGCAATAGGGAAAATAGGTATAAGAGCATGTGGAGTCTAAAGGTTGAGCAATTTGATCTCTTCTTCTATCGCCGGGCTGAGAACCATGATCAGGTGCTCGGCGAAAGCGGCATTCTGAATCACTTTTGTGTCCATCAGCACGGTTAGACCAAGGGGCTCATTGTCGCCGGAGAGCAGGATGCTGCCCATATAGCTGTCAATGTTAAGGTCCCTCAGCTCCATGTCATCCGGAAAAGAGGGCGCCACATCATAGGGATGGAAGCAGAAGCGCTGCGTGAGTACATCCTGACATGGGGTGCCTTTCAGCGCATACGTGAAATTGTCCAGAAGTTGCCCGTCCTGCAACATAATAGCGGTATGAACGCTCGTCATGTCTTCAGAGAGCCGTCCGATCAGTACAAACTTTGCATGCGTATGCTCCTGGATGAACGTTGCGATCTCCTGCAGGTAGTCACTATGTCTGCCTTTGTTGCAAAGGGTCAGCGCTGCTTCCAGGATTACGTTTTCATCGTCTCCCGGCTCGTATTGCCAATAATGGATGTGTCTGAACTCCATGATATTTTATTGTAATGACGTAGCACCTCTAAAAATATAAATTATTTTGGTTACATGATAGCAATAGATGTAGAGTTTACAAATAGCATGGCAGTAGATAAGGCATGCGGATGTTCTTTTATCTACGTAACTACCCCTTCTTGGCAGATCAATAAACGATGCAGGGTATAACTTGGCTCGCGCAGGGAATTTGTTCTCTTCTAATAATAATGAGTGATCCTCGCCTGAGTCAGAAAAATTACAGCCGTTACCGGATGTAGCGGCTGTAATTACTTTATCTGTCAATTTAAATTGGCTATTGCTTCAGAAAATTGAGCAGCACGGTGTTCAGCTTTTCTTTATGCGTCAGGAAAAGCCCGTGCGGCCCATCTTTGATAACGACATACTGATTGTTTTTAATAACCTTGGAAGACTGCGCACTGCTGGTTTCAATGGGCACAATCTGGTCGGCGTCGCCGTGCACGATAAGCGTGGGCACGGTAATGCGCTGCAACTCCTGCCGAAAATCTGTGTTGGCCCAGGCTTTGGCTGTCTGGATGGTGGCACGGGGCGAGGCGGCAGCGGCGATGGACCAGTCATACTGCAACTGCTCTTCGCTCACTTCCTCCTTATAGTCGCTGTAATTGTAGAATTGCTTCCCGAATTCGGCCAGAAAGGTTACCCGCTTTGTCTTGAGGCTGTCCATGATCTCGTTTAACTTGTCCTCGGGCACGCCATCCGGGTTATCGCCCGTTTTCTTCACGATCGGGATGATGGAACTGATGAGTACCGCCTTGGACACCCGGTCGTCGCCGAATTTAGAGAGATAGCGCACCACTTCGCCGCCGCCCATCGAGAAACCAACCAGTATACAGTCGTGCAGGTTTAGCTTTTCGATGAGTGTGCGCAGGTCCTGGGCCAGCGCATTGTATTCGTAGTTGTTCCAGGGGCGGTCAGAGTCACCGAAGCCGCGCCGGTCATAAGCGATGCAACGGAAACCTGCGTCCACAATATCCTGTATCTGGTTTTCCCACATCCGGTGGCTGAGTGGCCAGCCATGAATCAGGATGACTGGCCGGCCTTCGCCGCAGTCCTGATAATGCAGATGTATGTGTTCTCCTCGCTGAATGTCTTCTGTCTCGATGAATGGCATTGTATAAGTCTGTTATAGTTAGAATATGATTTATTAATGGCCATGGCCATTAGTGATCTAACGGTTAACAGGTTTTTGATGTTCAGGATATAATAGCAAGATAAAACAGTACTTTGTAAAGTTACATTTTGAATTGAATAGTAAGTTGCATCGCAAATTTGCCTCTTACTCTTCCCGCTGTTTCTGACTAAGCTATTTGATTTCAGATTGATAAGAGAAATTATTGACAAATAATGGTCACATTTAAATCAATAAACACCCAAACAAGCTGATTCTGTTACGCATAGCGGTTTTAGACTGATTTTGGCTAACATGCATATAAATCACTGAATATCTATCAGTTGCGAAAGCAAACCCAAAGTTTAGACAAGGAATAGCAGAGGTTCGGGATGAATTTTGGCTGACAAGAGTTGGGGCAGCGCAAAATAATTACATATTTTGTAAGGTGAGAAGTATTAAATGATCCAAAGCTTTCCTAACTTGCGATAACAAAATATCGATCCTCTGTCAGGAGCCTAACTATGTATATCCCTGTTTTTTAGGCTACTGTTTGAGTTAAAATCATTCTTGTATGAGTAAATTTCTAATCGATTTAAAGAAAAAAAGCTTCCGTTTACTCGGAATTCAGAAAAATTTGTACTTAGCAAAGTCCTTCGATACCTATCAAGGGGCATTTTTTAATTACAAAAGCATCGATTATATACAGTCTGTTCTTGCGAAAGGGAGTGAGGTTGGCAATTTAAAAGCCAATGCAGAGATCATGTTTTCCAGCTCTCTGAAATTTGGCAGCTCCAGAAAGGCAGTCCAGAAAAAGATGCCCCGGCCCACGCATCGGGCAATAGGCTGTACCTTTTCAAACTACGGGCAGCTGAATTACGACACGCTTTACTATAAAATCATGCTGGGGAAGCATAAGGTAAAGCTGGAAATGCATTTCTTCAACGACCAGTTGTTCTTCTTCTGTTATAATTTTTCAGTCACGTTGGAAAGGGAGCGGATGGATATTATTAATGTGCTGCACGAAAAGTACCTTGCCGCGCCGCGAAGAACCCTAGACCCACACACTATTGAAGACACGTATGGGCACTGCATTTCGGTAGACTCCGAGAAGAATTTGTCTGTGAGTTACCTGTATAAAGAAAGCGATTTTTTTGAACACATTTCCCAGGTGAAGCAGGAAGAGGAAACCAAGATCCTGACGAAAGAAGACGTAACCTACAAGCAGCTTTACGCCAGGCTATAGCCATCCGCTTTTCAGGGGGTATACGTAAGGATGGTTTTGAAACGGGTAGTTTTATACTTAAACCTGCGCCTTGTTCTAACTGCTGACTCTATGCATGTGTATGTATAAAAACTCGCAGCAACGTGCTTTCGGCCGCCTTTTTTAAATTCGATTTGGCTTACCACTTTTTAGCGACAGGAGTTATCTTCTGATGTTATTACAAACTTAAAAGACAATGAAGCGGCACCTGATCAGGTGCCGCTTTCTTTTTCAGGATAGTAGCGCTTAAAATTGTTGTTTGCTGCCACCTGAGCCTGCTACAAGGCCTCATTTATGTTTACTTAGCTTCATGATGCTGCGCACCGTCAGGAAGGTGAACAGGCTGCCGATCGCTACGATCCGGAGGATGGTCTGCGGGTCGCGGGTGGTGCGAAACCGGGTATTGCCGCCCTTCATTTCAATATAGCCGATAGGCGTCAGCATCATACCGCCGCCGCCTCCTGTGCCTTCTTCGCCGGCTTTCTTGCCCGCCCCGCCTCCAAAGCCGTACCCGGCCTTCGCTACGGGTATCACGGTCACGCCGTCCCGTTCTACGGGGGTGCCATATATGCGGGCAGCGTTGGCCGTGCCGCCCAGGTTTTCTGCCAATCGCTCCACAAAAGACTTTTGCGCGGAGCTGCCGTTGTTATTTTGATTTTCCATAGCTTAAAGATTTTAGGGATTCATTTATTTTACTGCTCACATAGGAAGCATTATCCAGTCGTTGACTGCTGAGACAGACTACGGGAAAGCGCTATGCATGCGGCCCTGTTATAGGCTACGTAAGCCATCCGGAAACGAATAGCTGTTTTGGGGGTGGGCCGCTCAGCTACCGTGAAGCGCCGTCTGGAGCGTGTTGCCGTGCTTAATGGTGTGCTTCCCGAAACGCAGATTACGGTTATACCTGCCTTACCAATCACCGCCATTACCGAAGCGGGTATAGAGTTGTTGCTTACAACTCATGCCAGCCAGTTCCCGAGGGCTGCCCGGAAACTGGCGAAAAAGAACTGCGTGGCGTAAGATCGAGATACGGGTACGTCACTTTAGAAAGGTATAGACCCTGGGGGTGGGCTGGGTGCAGCTGTCTCGGCGAGTTATCGGTGGCCAGGTAACTCTCAAACTCCGCAAGGCTAAGGGTGCCCGTTCCTACCTGCAGCAGCTTGCCCACCACGATCCGGATCATGCGGCTCAGGAACCGGTTTGCGGTAATCTGGAAGCGCAGTCTGTCGCCGTTGCTTGTGATAAACCATTGGGCCGACTGAATGTGGCAGATGGTGCTTCGGTGCTCGGCGGGAGTGATGCAAAAGGACCTGTAGTCGGTGTAGTTTGGAAGCAAGGCGGTCGCTGCCTTCATCTGGTCTAGGTGCAGGTGGGAGAAGAGGTAGAGGGCACTTGCGTCGCTCAGGAATGGGTTTTTAGAGGTATGGATGAAATAGTCATAGCTCCTTGCGGTGGCATCAAACCGGGCGTGGGGCAGGCCATCCATCGGTATGATGTCGAACACGGCGATATCTGGCGGCAACACCTTGTTTAGCCGGAAAACCAGATCGAAGGTCCAGGGTATGGCTACGTCCAGGTGAAAGAAGTACTGGCTGGCATGCACCCCGGCATCCGTCCGTCCGCACCCCACGATCGCGACAGGTGTTTTCAGGATGCGGGTTAGTGCGCTCTCCAGCACCTGTTGCACATTGATGCCATACGGGTGGCGCTGCCAGCCTTTGTAGTGGCTGCCCTTGTAGCCGATGTGGAAGAAATACCGCAATGTATACGTTTGTTTTTTCAGTGCTGAAATCAGGGGCACAAGGTAGGTATAAATTAGCATTCGCCTACGCGCCCAGCCATACCCTTACCAGGAACTTTGAGAGGACATATTGGGCGGTTAGGTTTGATTTTATACCGTTATCAAACAGATTTAACACATGTAAAAGTGTTAGTGCAGAATAACCCACCCCTACCCCTCCCAAGAGGGGAATTGCACTTATGAAGGGCAAAGATGTATGCGCTTATCAATTGATATTAATATTAAATTGTTGATCTTATACTCCCCATTACACATAGGTGGGGTATAAAAGTTGCCTCTTTAAAAACTGAAGGATCCAGCGGGCTCGCTTTGGAGGGGGCAGTTGGAGGACTATGAGTGCTGAAAAATACACTTGGAGATGAGCACTCTTGCAGAAAAAATCCTCCTAATCTCCTTACCTTGTAGCGGGAGCTGAACAAAACGCCAACCCGCTTGTCATTCCCATACCCTCCTTCAAAAGTCACAAAGAATAGAACATGTCAAAATCGAAAAAACTTAAGAACGTAACCGTCGCCCAGGTTTTCAAAACCATTATCTGGCCCCGGAAAAGGCATCTCTCTGTTGGCTTTGCGCTCATCATTGTCAGCCGGCTGGCGGGCCTGGTGTTGCCGGGGGCTAGCAAGTTCCTGATCGACGATGTGATCCCGAACAACGACTCGACCATGCTGAAATGGCTGATCGGGGCGGTGGTGGCAGCGATCGTCATTCAGGCGATCACCTCGTTTGCCCTGACGCAGATACTGAGCGTGGAGGCGCAGAACCTCATTTCGCAGCTACGGGCGAAGGTGCAGCGGCATATCATCCAACTCCCCATCCGCTTCTTCGACAATACCAAGACCGGTGAGCTGGTGTCCCGGATCATGACGGATGTGGAAGGCGTGCGCAACCTGGTCGGTACGGGATTTGCCCAGATGATAGGAGGGGTGCTGACCTCGCTGATCTGCCTGGTGCTGCTCATCTACATCAGTCCGCTGATGACGGGTTTTGTGTTGCTTCCGGTGGCTATTTTCGGGGTTATTTCCCTGAAAGCGTTCGGTAAGATCCGGCCTATCTTCCGGGAGCGCGGGGTGATCAATGCCGAGGTCACTGGCCGGCTGACCGAGACGCTTGGCGGTGTGCGCGTGATAAAGGGGTTTAATGCCGAAGCGCAGGAGATCAAGACCTTTGAGGATGGTGTGAATCGGCTTTTCCTCAACGTGAAGCGCAGCCTGATCACCACCAGCGTGGTTACCTCGTCGGCCACCTTGCTGCTGGGCCTTGCCTCGGCGGGCATTATGGGCATTGGCGGTTACCTGATCATGAAGGGCGAGCTTACCTTCGGCGATTTTCTGGCCTTTACGCTGTACCTGGGCTTCATGATCGCGCCTATCCTGCAGATGAGTAACATCGGGAGTCAGTTTACAGAGGCCTTTGCCGGCCTGGACCGCACCGAAGAAATCCTGAACACACCCCTCGAAGACGATGGCGGGCACAGAACCCTACGTCTGGACCGTATCCACGGCGATGTGGTTTTCGACAAGGTGGCGTTTGCCTATGAGGCCGGGAAAGAAGTGGTGAAGGAAATTAGCTTTAAAGCCCCTGCCGGTTCCGTCACGGCTCTGGTTGGCTCGTCGGGTTCCGGTAAAACGACCATAGCCGGACTCGCGGCTTCTTTTCTAAACCCCGACAGTGGCACCATCACCGTTGACGGCCACGACTTGCAAACCATCAGCCTGCAGAGCTACAGAAGCAAGTTGGGCGTGGTGCTGCAGGACGATTTCCTGTTTGAAGGCAGCATTCGCGAAAACATCCTCTTCCCAAGACCGGACGCCACCGAGGCCCAACTGCAGGAAGCCGTGGAAGCAGCCTATGTGCAGGAGTTCACGGATCGCTTTGATGAAGGCCTGGATACGCTGATCGGGGAGCGGGGCGTGAAGCTTTCGGGCGGGCAGCGGCAGCGCATCGCCATCGCCCGGGCCGTGCTGGCCGACCCGCGCATTTTGATTCTGGATGAGGCCACTTCCAACCTCGATACGGAGAGCGAGAGCCTGATACAGGCCAGCCTGAAAACGCTGATGCAGGGCCGAACCACCTTCGTGATCGCCCACCGCCTCAGTACCATTCGCCAGGCCGACCAGATCCTGGTGATTGAGCAGGGCCACATCGCTGAAAGAGGCAGGCACGAGGAGTTGTTGGAAAAGCAGGGCAGGTATTACCAACTCTATACCTATCAGGCGAGGATTTAAGGATTGGTGCGGCGGCTGGGTTTAGAGAACGTTTACTAGCGGAGCACCCCTTTAAAAGTCATTTTCGACCCATAGCTTCCGGGCAACGCCAATGCCCACGAAGTTGCCCCGGCCACCGCCTCTCAGCAAAACAGACACGTTTTGCCCTTGCCCTAACTCACTCAGGCTGATCGTTTGCCCGTCAGCACCAATGATTTGCGCGGTGGGCACCACAAGCACATAGGCCCGGTTGTAGCGAGAGTTTGGCGAAGGTGAAAAATTCTCCACTTCCAGCACCACCTGGCCTTCGTTATACCGGCTTGCCACAATGCTTCCTCTTATATCCACGCGTTGGGGTGCCACGTTATTGGTAGCTCTCGTTGCCCTGCCAGATGTGCCAGCAGGTGCAGTACTGGTCTGGCATGCACCCAATCCCAGCAGGACAAGTAATGACAAGGTTATTATGCCTTTTTGTATATGCTTAGTTTTCATGGGTTTATCTCTTGATTATACCCCCTTTAACGCGGCAGCCGATGCAGGGTATACTCGCTGGCTTATGTATAGAACGTGATGAACGGCGGCGGCTGAAACGGCTACAGGCTGTCTGCGGTGGGTATAGGCGTTTCGGAAGAAGGCTGTGGAATGATAAAGGAAACAGCTGCTTATGTTTTCCTGACCAAGAAGAGTAGCCAGACGATCTTGGTTTTGGCCACCTGTATACATTTACTGCAGCACGATGCCTGTTGTGTCTGCGTCTACGAAGCTGGAGTCGCTCAGGAAACGGACATTTCTTAAATCAGCACCTCTTAAACTGGCATGTCTGAAGTTGGCACCTCGTACGTTTGCGCCTCTCAAATCAGCACTGTCTAAAATTGCATGTTCAAAATCTACATCTATTAAAAGAGCGCTCTTTAAATCGGCACCCTTGAGGTCAGCGCCGCTCAAGTCAGCTCCCACCAAAATAGCAAAGGTTAATATGGCATTCTCCAGATCAGCGGCATACAGCCGGACTCCTCTCATGTCAGCCAACGAAAGGTCAGCATACCGTAGTTTGGCCGTGTTCAAATCGGCGCTGTCCAGCTTTGCGAAAAGGAAGGTAGCTCCCGTTAAATCAGCGAACCCCAGGCTGGCGTCACTTAACCTGGCTTCGCTCAAATCGGCGGCCCGCAGACTGGCGCCGTTCAAAAAAGCACCGCGTAAATCCGCAAATGTAAGATCGGCACTGTCCAGTTTGGTAGCCCTCAGTTTCGCGTTAATCATTTCACTGTAACTTAGCTTTGCCGCTGTTAAATTGGCACTGTCCAGAATGGCTTTGTTCAGTTCAGAATTTGAAAGGGTGGCGTAGCGCAGGTTTGCCTTTGCCAGTTTAGCGTTCGACAGATCAGCTCCATATAGATCGGCGCCATGGAGATCAATCCCCTCAAAGAAGCCATACTCCCCATTTAACCCGCGAAGATCAATCCCCTCGTCGTGTAAAAACAGTAAAGCCTCCATGCGTCCGCCGCCCTTTTCAAACAGTATGGACCAGTTCTCCCGGATAGCAGCGTGTTTCCGCGCCGGGAGCTCTGTAAACCAGGTAATGATAGCCAAAAGTACCGCTAACTTGCCCACATATTTCAGCACGTTGAAAATAGCCAGGTGGCTGAGCCAGTAAGCCAGCCAGTCCATACTCCACTCCAGCCACAGAAATGGGGCCGCCAGTAGAGAACCCGGTGCTGGTTTGGGAGGCTTTTTGAATTTTACTTTGCCCATGTAAGTCGAGTAAGCTGTAGTACTTTTCTTATACTTTATTGAATGGGCACAGTTGCGAGGAGCGTGATATAACCTAAATGGAATGAGGATAACTGTTTCTATTTCTCCGGCAGCACGCCTGGTTGTTGTCCTTTGCTCTAGAAAATCCGGCTGCCCCGCTAGTGCGAGCTTGTAACTCGTACTATTACTTTTGCATTGCTGCGTAGAGGTAGAGGCACGAGCTGCAAGCACGCGCCAGCAGAGAGATGCGTATGAATTGCTACCGCCACCATACCCCAAACCAGTCCATCCCGCTAAACAAAGTTCAGGGATTCCCATCCCCAAGCCGCAAACCACTCCACAAAATCGAAGTTTCTGCCAGAGAGTACTTTGGTGGGATTTATACGTATACAAATATAGCTATACCTTAGATTGAAGGAAGAAGCCGCTGCGTGCGCGTCGGCAAATTTACTACTCCGTATCAGATTCAGGGGAGCCTGTTTTTAACTGATTTATACACATAAACAACTATTTATTAATTGTTTATACATTGACTAAAAGCTTCATGCGGCTATTTGGTCTTCTGAAAACATTATCGTCCGCCCTAAGTTCTCCTTTTGTGGGCTGCATTATGTTCGCCTGCTGCAAATAGCCTGCGTGCCTCCGTTCACTCCTTCCCTTATAGCCCGAAAGGCGGTTGCTTTAATTTAAATTTAATACCAACTATATGAAAAAACTTTACACGCTCATCATTTTCCTGTTGATCAGTACCTCCGTTTTTGCCCAGTATAAGACGGTGGTTTTCAATTACGACAGGACCTACTTCAACGAGGGCCAGCCGCTGCCTGCCGAAAGCAATTTCATACTGACGGGTGAGGCAGGAGGCGAGGTTGAAATGGTAGAGCTCGCCATCTACGGCTCCCCCGACACGAGCAAAGACCCGCTTTACCGGAACGTCTGGAAAAAGCGCCCTTCCGGCACTGACAATAATTTTACCTTGCCGGTGAACTACCCCCTGCGCGGAAACGAGAAGTATACCTTTCTCCTCAATTTCTACGAGGCTGCCCCGGCCCAGCAGCAGCGGCAGCTTTTACGGCAATTAAACGCCGCTCTGGATGCCTATATCGACCAGTCGTATGTGGTGAGCAGAGGCAGCGTGGAACTGCGTAAGCACCCCAAAAACATGCGCAGCGACATGAACGCCATCGTGAGCCAAGGACTTGGACTTTACCGAAGCCATATCAACTATACCTTCAATGGCTTCTCCGATATCGTGCTGGACAAGCTGGAGCAGATCAATAACCTGCGCCTGCGCAAAGCACGGCGCAATATTGTTGCCGGTGAAGGGGAAGATAACCAGACCATCCGGCTGAAGTATGCGCACGAACAGGTGGAGGCCCTGAAAGTGATGGTGAACCAGGAAGTGGCGCAATACACAAACGCACAGTTGCTGGTCCTCACCGACAGTAAAAAAATCACCGACTACGCCACGGAGAAAACCCGCAACGTGGTCGCGATCAACGTGGGGTATGGCGGGGTGTACAATTCGGGCAATGTCGATAATTTCACCTCCGACACGGCCCCCTATGTGGGCATTTCCATCCCGTTTGGCAGAGCGGCATTTTCCTCCACTTTCTGGTCCAGATCCAGTATCTCCACGGGCGTGCTGCTGCAGAACCTGGATTTTGGCGAGGACGATGAAGCGACCGGCCCCTTGGTGAAGCGCCCGGTTTATGTGGCGTTGGGTTACAGGGCGCTACCCTTCGTGCGCATCCATGCGGGGGCCACGGTGCTGCAGAGCGACCAGGCGTCGAATACCATCTCCGATTTCAGTGTAGACAGGGTATACATCCGCCCATTTGTTGGCCTGAGCCTGGAGCTTAATTTCTGGATGGACCTAAACCGCTAACCATGAAACGACTTCTAACAATAGGCCTGCTGCTGCTCAGTTGGCAACTGGCCGTTGCCCAGCATGACCTGTACAAGTGGCAGCTAAGCGGCTATACCGGTACAGCCGCGTACAGCAACGACGCCAACCGATTCGCTGATTACTATACCCTGAACGATAACCTGCTGTACCGTGCCGAGCTGACCCGAAGCGTCGGCAATAGCCTGGGGCTGTCTGCGAGCTATGCGCTTGGCGAGGTCCGGGGGCGCGACCTGCAGCGGAACCCTTTCGAAACCGAGGTGCACATGGCTGCGCTGCGGGCCTATTTTTATACCGATAATGGCTGGCTCTTGAACAGTTCTGCGAGGGTATCCCCGTATGTCTTCGGGGGGTATGGGCTGAGTATTCTGGAGACATCCAGTGGCGCCACAACAACGGAGTCGCGCTATGTGTCGGCTATACCTGTGGGCGTTGGCCTGAAGTTCAGGCTTAGCGAGCGGTGGCAACTGGGCTTGCAAACGGAAGCGGTATACCTGACGGAACCGCACCTGAAGGGCCTCGCGCTCGAGCAGAACGACTATAACAGCGCGTACCTGCACACGGGGTTCACGCTGGGGTATAGCTTTGGTTTCAGGAAATCGACGTTTAAGGCCCCGCAGTATTTTTCCGGCACCATAGCGACAGAACAGGCAGAGGAGCAACAAACCCAACCTCGGCAAAACGTGCTGGAAATGATGCTGACGCTGCCGCCCCGAGCCGCCCAGGTGGAACGGGCACAAACAGCAGACAACCTGGCCACAGAACCGCAGCTGGCGCAAAGACCGGTATACGCGCCCGCTGACACCCTCCATACCCGAAGCGCCACTATCGGTACGGACACCAGTCTGGTGCAAGGCACACGCATGGTACAAGGCATACCTCCGCAAACACGCCAAATTCAGGACACAACAAATACATCCAGCCCTGCCCCAGCAGTTGCCGCCAAAACAAGCGCAAAGCCTGAAACAGCAGGGGAGAGGAGCAAGCAAGAGGAGGCACAGCCTATACCCACTATAGCAGAACGCAGCACCATACCACCGGATACTGTTATTCAACGGCAAACGGCAACACAGCAGCGGCCTCAGCCAACTCCCCTTTCACCGGAAAAAGAATCAGCGGAGCCAGAGAAGGAAACCTCTGTAAAGACAGGGGAAAGCACCAGGCAAAAAACGCAGAAAAGTGCTGCGGCCAAATCCAGGGCAGACGCACCGGGGAAAACCAAGGAGCGCGTGCGTGTGAAAGAGCAGGTGGTTTACGTGCCGATGCGTACTAGACCCGCGGATGTACCGGTGGACACCGCGCAGCTCTACCAGGAAAGGCTACAGCTTTCGGCCGTGAGTGCAGAGAACAGGAGGCTACAGGCGAGCATCGACTCGTTGCGGGCCACGCTCCCCACCGACGATACCCTGCAACAAATGGCTGTGGTAGACTCCAGTTTGGTGCAGTACCTGCAACGGCAGGCCGCCCTGAACGACAGCGTGTTGCAGCGCCTCAACCAATATGAGCAGGAACTGGCCCTCTTGCAAAAATTGACGACGGTTCCGGTTGATGTTCCGGTGACGTTAGCCTCGGCAGTTGTGCCCAAAGCCTATACCTCCACCGTCTATTATCCGGTCAATACGTTTCAGGTGCCCCTGGAAAGCCTCCGGGACTTGAACGAGGTCGTGAAAAAGCTGCAGGAGATGCCAGCCCGGAACGTGCGCCTCACCGGCCATTCCTCCCAATCCGGAAAAGCTGCCTATAACCTGGCGCTAAGCCGCAAGCGGGTAGAGGCGCTGGTTGATTTCCTGACCGTGCAAGGCATAAGCAAAGAGCGTATCAGTGTTCAGTATATGGGCGATGCCACTGCCTCCCAAAAAGAAAACCCTTTAGATCGAAAAGTTGATATAGAAATAACTGAATAACAGCTTGTTATCGTATAGAGGGTATGGATACAGAACACTACCCTATAGACAATGCGCCTGAGTATGAGGATGCCAGGCCACGGACCAACCGTTTTGTGACGCTCCTGAAAAAGCCTGTTGTGTATGTCTCGCTGGTGCTGCTTTTGCTGTTGTTGGGTGTATACCTCTACAAGGAGTCGCAGTTGAAGGGCGTGCGGGAGCTGGCGGCCCAAGAGCAGGAGGCCGCGGTGGAGCGTGCCAACGAGCGGATCGCAGAAAACAGCCAGTATTTTCTGGAGGTATTGATGAAACCGTTTTCGTGGGCCTTGCGTTCTGCCCTGCTCACAGGCAATGTGGAACAGGTGGATCAGTATCTGTTTCAGTTTGTGCAGGAGAAGCGGTTCTCCCTGGTGCTGGTTGCGGATAAAGACGGCAACATTATCAGCTCCACAGACCAGAACTATACCGGGACAGCCTTTGCCGATCATTTCAAGCCGGCGTTTCTGAAGGCGGATGACACTATGGTGGACGATGCCAATCCGGAGCGGGTGGTGGTCGCTTCCCCGATCATGGGCTTGAATTCCCGGTTAGGCACGCTGCTGGCCATCTACCTACCGGATAATCCCGTGCAGCAGCAGGAGGCAGCGCCTGAAGCAGAAGCGAAATAGCAACAAAGCTCTCCCTTTGGCCTGCGGCCAAGGGGAGAGCTTTGCATTTTTAACAACGACCTGTGCCGCTAGGCAACCGGAATTTCGTCATGTGGCGAGGTCTCTTTACGGCGCTTGAAAAACTTCATCACAGCCGATCCGGCGGCGGCCACGGCAACCGCAATGATCTTCCAGAACTTTAACACGAGGGCGAAGAAGCCTACTTTGGCCAAAACCTTGCCTGCTACCAACCCTCCAATAGTCCAGGCGGCAACATCGTCCACGTCCGGGTCGAAATCGAAGTAGCTATGGCCGGTTTCAAACCCCACGCTGTTGGTCACGGTCGCGATGTTTTCCCGTACCTCCGGTAGGCTGTTCATCCCGGCGATGGCGTTCAGCACCAAAACGCCCTTTCTGCCCAGCACGCGCACATTGTAATTCAGGGTGTTCTCTTCCGCGCTGCCAAACTTTATCTCCTTGGCCCAGTGCAGAATTTTGTGCTCTTTGTCGTAATAGGGTTTTGAGGCCCAGCCCACCAGCGTGAGCGCCTCATACCCCTGGGCCGTGCGCTCGGAGTTTCCTTCCAGCGTCTCTTCCTGCATGGTTTCCAGCAGGTCAGCATAGTTGATGTCGTTGGCGTCGTCGTCTTTCACATACCCAATCTCATCAAACTCCACGTTAAACACCCAGCTGTTCGTGTCAAGCACTCCATACTGCTCGGGCACCAGCATGCCGAGGGTAGTGCCTGTTTTCGGGTTGCCCCACAGCTCCGTCAGCACGTATTCGGCCTGCTCGGCATCCAGAAACTTAAAGCCTTTGGGTACGTCAATTTTGGCCAGGCCGTCTTTCAGGCTGATCGTCCCGGTCTGGTACTGCAGGGAGTTCTCGATTTGCTGGATTTCCAGCTGCAGCGAGTCGGTTTGTTGGGCATAGGCAGCCACGCTGGCCCACACCAGAAAAAGGAGGGTATAAATTTGCTTCATAAAAATTGGAGAATAAGATGAGTATAGATTAACATCCAAATATAATAATATTCTCTAATCTGAAGTATAGCTTAAATAAAATTCTTCTGAATCAGTAATAGTGCACGGAGGTTTGGAAATCCCCGGTAGGTAGCTCTCGGACTGTAAGGTCCTGAAGAGGAGATTCTGGTGTTAGACAGGAAAGTATTAAGCGGTGCAAATTCAGACGCGGGCTGCAACTGAAGCATTCGTGTTATTTAGTATAGTCCTGATAAAAAGGGTTTAATACCATTCTCGAATGGATTTTGCGCTTTAAAGCATTTTCTGCAGTATTTACTATCTACTGTTACAAAATGCCCTCTTTTGTCCCCCTTGGGGGTAGGGGCCCTCTAAGAAGAAGGGGGTAGGGGGATGACACTCCCTACGGACATTCATATGTGTGGTATTTTAGAAGCTCTTTCTCATCAAGCAAGAGCAGAAATGGGTCTTCCGGCCGCCTTTCACCCCCCCGCCCCCTTCTTCGTCGAGGGCCCCTACCAGGGGGACTTTTACGAACTGCGCGACTCTCCTGCGTAACATCAAATTTAACTGTACAAAATCTATTTGATAGTGGGGTATAACTGCTCTTCATGAAAAGCAAGGTTATGCCTCAGTATTCAGGAAGTTCGTGATTTTGGAGTCTGTAAACACTGGCGCAGGCGTCCGCTTGTGTTTCCATGTGATATGCGGCAGGTTGTTGCATTGTGGGGCACATGCGGACGCCTGCGCCATAGATATGCGTATCGATCAATTGATATTGGTTTAATTTTGACGGAATGAAATTAATCCTTATCATTAGTAGGACTTTCGCAAAGCCTATACTACAGTAGCGTTGGTTTTGCGCACTTCCACTAAGAGCTATTTACAAGGCGTTTTTTCGAATTCATACCACCACGAGAGCAACAGGTTATTGAGCCCGGAGCACTTTTGCTGCACATAAGGTAGCATAGCCCTGGCTCTACCGCTCACATGTTACAGACAAGAATCAGTATTCACCTAAACCCATTAAAGATGCGTTATTTCCGTCCGTTGTTGCTGTATGTTCTGCTTGGGGTTCTGCTGCTGCCCAGCGCCGAGGCCCAACAAATCAAGAAACCCACAGGGCAGCTAACTGCCAACCAGGCCAAAACGGCTAACGGCGTGGTGGAAGGCACGCTGGAGGCAAGCGGCATCCGGGCGTTTAAGGGCGTTCCCTTCGCTGCGCCGCCCGTGGGGGAGATGCGCTGGCGCGAGCCACAACCGGTGAAGAACTGGCAGGGCGTGCGCAACACCAAACAGTTCGGGCCGCGGGCCATGCAACTGCAGGTGTTCGGCGACATGGGCTTCCGGTCGGATGGGATGAGCGAAGACTGCCTGTACCTCAACGTCTGGACACCGGCCAAAACCGGGAAAGAGCGGCTGCCCGTGCTGGTTTATTTCTACGGCGGCGGCTTTGTGGCGGGCGATGGCTCGGAGGCGCGGTATGACGGGGAGAGTATGGCAAAGCAGGGTATGGTGGCCATCACAGTGAACTACCGCCTGGGTGTGTTCGGCTTTTTTGCCCACCCCGAACTCACCCGCGAGTCGCCACACCACTCCTCGGGCAATTATGGCTACCTCGACCAGTCGGCAGCCCTGCACTGGGTAAAGCAGAACATCGCGGCCTTCGGTGGCGACCCTGCCAGGGTGACTATCGCGGGCGAGTCGGCGGGCTCTATCTCGGTGAGCGCCCAGATGGCCTCGCCGCTGTCCAGAGACCTGCTGGCCGGAGCCATCGGGGAGAGTGGCGCGCTGGTGAACTCGGGCCTCGACCCGATACCGCTGGCCGAGGCAGAGCCGAACGGCGTGGCGTTTGCCACCGCCATCGGGGCTAACTCACTGGCAGCGCTTCGGGCCATGCCTGCACAGCAACTATTGGAGGAGGCGGGCAAGCCGGGTGTTGGCCGCTTCATGCCCACCATAGATGGCTATTTTTTCCCTAAAACCCCAGCGGCCATCTTTGCGGCCGGAGAGCAGGCCAAGGTGCCCTTGCTGGCCGGGTGGAACTCCGAGGAAATGACCTATATGTTTTTGCTTGGCAGCGAGCAGCCCACGGTAGAAAACTACCAAAAGGTGGTTCGTACTTTATATGGGGAGCAGGCCGACGCCATCCTGAAAGCATACCCCGCCACCAACAACGCAGAGGTTATACAGGCTGCCACCGACCTGGCCGGTGACCGTTTCATTGCCTACAGCACCTGGAAATGGATAGACCTGCACAGCAAGACCGGTAATGCGCCCGTATACCGCTACCTCTACGCCCGGCCGCGCCCCCCCATGGTGCCCGAAATGGGCAACGCGGCCCCCGGGCTGGCAGGCGGCGTGGTGAAGGAGGAAGACACAAGTGCAGTGAAAATGCCTGTAGCCCGTGGCGCGGTGCATTCTGCGGAGATAGAATACGCCATGGGCAATCTGGCCTCCAACAAAACCTACGCCTGGACACCGGACGACTACAAGGTGTCGGAGGTGATGCAGGGCTACTTTGCCAACTTCATCAAAACAGGCAACCCCAACGGCAAGGCACTGCCCAACTGGCCCGCCGCCAACAAAGGCGACCAGGTGCAGGTGCTGCACATCGACGTGAATACAGTGGCCCGCCACGAGCAACACCGGGCCCGCTACGAACTGCTCGACAAACTGCGCACAAAGTAAGCAGCCGCTTTCGGGAGATGGATAGGGTATAAACAGGCAAGGGCTGGAACCTCGCGCTTGTGGTGGAAGCTATAGGTATAAATGGCACGAGTTACAAGCTCGCGCTAGCGAGGGCCAGAGAGGAGGCGGATAGAATTATTTTATCACCTCCTATAAGCTCTAAAAGCCTTGAAATTACTACGCTTTGATTTGCAACAAACCTCACCCTGATGATTAGTGACAATTTCGATTACGGGCGTTTCTTTGAATTATCGCCTGACCCCTTGTGCATTGCAGGATTTGATGGGTATTTCAAAAAAATTAACCCAGCCGTATCGAAGCTGCTGGGTTATACTATGGAGGAGCTATACGCCAGACCCATAGATAGCTTTGTTCACCCTGACGACAGGTCGCTCACATCTCAGGTGAGGGAAGAGCTGAAAAAAGCGAAACCGCTCAATCATTTCGAAAACAGGTATGTAACAAAGAGTGGGGAGATTATTTGGCTTTCGTGGACTTCCCTGCCCGTGGATAGTGACCGCCTCGTATTTGCCATCGCCAAAGACGTGACGCACAAAATAAGGCTGGAGGAAGAAAGAAATCTGTTGCTTGCCAACCTTACCAAGTTAAACCAGGAGCTGAAACAGTTAAACTATACCACGTCGCACGACTTAAGATCGCCGGTGAACAATTTGTTGTCTTTGTTCAAGCTTATAGATGTCTCAAAAATAGCCGATCAGAAAACAATCCAACTGATAAACTTCCTCAAGCAAACAGGCAACAAGCTCACCCAAACCCTCGACAACTACGTGGACCTGTTAACTGAAAAACACAGCTTAAACGCAACTGTGGAGGAAGTAGACCTAAACGATAGCCTGAATAAAGTGCTGGCCTCCATCAGTTCCTTAATTAAAACCTCAAAAGCCAGCATCCACACCGACTTCTCTAAAACGGGCAGCATCAAATTTAACAAAGCATACATGGAGAGCGTTTTTTTGAATCTGATTACAAACGCTATTAAATACGCACGGCCGGATAGCCTGCCTGAGATATCCATTTGCTCTGAGAAGGGGGATGGGGTAAGCCATTTGATTATTTCAGACAATGGCCAGGGGTTTGATTTGGAGAAAGTCGAAGGCAGAGTTTTTGGGCTGCATCAAAAATTTCATGATTACTCTGACAGTAAAGGCGTCGGGCTATACCTGGTCCATACCCACATCACGAGCTTTGGAGGGAAAGTGAACTTAGAAAGCAAATTGAACGAAGGGTCAAAGTTTATCCTCTCGTTCCCGGATTGATAAATCGGGGTGTTTTAGTTGCTGTTATGTTGTAGCTAAAGCTGGCGTGAGCGGGTTAAACAAACTACACTCAGTGAAAAGTCGCTTTGAAAGAGGGAGGGGGGATGACAATCGTACATGAAAAGTATACCTATTCAGCAACACCTATGAAACAAAACATCGCCTACAACCAAAACCTTAAACCACTAGCCAGAAACCTACGCACTGACTCCACCAAAGCTGAGGTTCGGTTATGGTGCGAGCTGTTGAGCAAGGGCAAAACCGGCTATTCGTTCCTGCGCCAGCGCCCCATTGCCAACTACATCGCTGATTTTATGTGCAAAGAACTGAAGCTGATCATTGAGGTGGATGGCTACTCGCACAACTTTAAAACCGAAGAAGACATAAAGCGTGATAAAGACCTGGCCGAATTAGGCTTCACCACGCTTCGGTTTACAGATGACGAAGTCATGAAAGACCTACCGAACGTGGAAAGAGCTATTCAGGGATTTATCAATCGTTTTCAGGCGAGGCAATGATGGCCTTAATTCAGCAAGCAACCGCGCAGCACACGATTATCATCCCCCTACCCCCTTCGTCATCGAGGGCCCCTACCCCCAAGGGGGACTTTTTTCTGCTATCCTGGATTTATACTTTGAGCATTATTGAAATCAAGAATTGCAAGAATAAATGTAGTCATAATGTACTCATAATGTACTCATAATGTACTCGTGCTGAGCGTCCCCCTTTGAAGGGGGTAGGGGGATGATTTACATTTGCTAACAAATCACACCATAGAATTGCTCTTATGATTTTAGGTTGCTAGTGCTACGCTAGTACTAAAACTCGGGCTGGAGTTGATACCATTAGCAAATGGATTTTGTGTATTGAAGTATTTTCGTGCAGTGTTTACTGCATTCTATTACGCAATGCCCCCTTTGGGGTAGTGGCCCTTGATGATGAAGGGGGTCAGGGGATGACATTCCCTGCGGACAGTCATATGTGTGGTATTTTAGAAGCTGTTTCTCATCAAGCAAGAGCAGAAATGGGTCTTCCAGCCGCCTCTCATCCCCCTACCCCCTTCTTCTTAGAGGGCCCCTACCCCCTTCAAAGGGGGACTTCCTTTTACGAACTGCGCGGCACTATTGCGTAACGTCAGATTTGACTGGGCTGAATCTATTTGATAACGGTATTAGAAAGCAAGGTTATGCCGCAGAATTCAGGAAGTTGGTGATTTTGGAGTCTGTAAATACTGGCGCCACCAGAGAACTTCAGTATAAACTTTTCCTATAAACATTAAATTTATACTTATTTTTCCTGAATCATACCTGTTTTTCTTATCTTTACTATAATCGATTTTCATGGGAGCAGATGGATAGTACTCGAATTTCACAGGAAATACAGGTTTTTCAGGGGCGGCAGGCGCCGGAGGAGGGGACGCTGGTAGGGTATGGGGCGTTAATCGCACAGTATGCCTTGCATGTTCCTGTGCCGCAGCGTCTTGCCCTGATCAGCAAAAAGAACAGGAAGTATACCGTAGCGGGCTGGCTCGTTTTCGGGCCAAGGTATACCCCAGCCGAAACCTTGGCGGGCCACCTTACCTTCGCGCTGAAGTATGAGGGCGTCAACCTGCTGTTCTTCAAAAAGCTCTTCGAAACGCTGCCGCAACAGCAACTGGTGGAGATGGTGCAGGCGGAGTATACGGGGCAGTATATGCGCCGGGTGTGGTTTCTGTACGAGTGGTTACTGGAAAAGCAGCTTCCTATACCGGATCTCTCCGTGGCAAACTTTGTTCCGCTGCTGGATGAAAAGCTGCAGTATGCCCTCCCGCAGGCAGTCAACTCGCCCCGCCACCGCATCCGAAACAACCTGCCCGGCACTACCGCCTTTTGCCCGCTCATCCACAAAACGGAGAAGCTGGAAAACTACATTGCCCAAAAACTCGATGCGCAAACCAGCACGGTGTTGCGCGGGGTGCACAAAGATATCCTGCTGCGTACCTCGGCGTTCCTGTTGCTGAAAGACTCCAGAGCGTCATTTACCATAGAGGGAGAGAACCCCACGCAAAGCAGGGCATCCCGGTGGGGCAGGGCCATAGGCCAGGCAGGGGCAAAGCCCTTGAGCCAAGAAGAGCTGCTGCGCCTGCAACAGATCGTGATTGAAAACAGCCGGTTCGTGGCCATGGGCTACCGCACTGAAGGAGGCTTTGTGGGGGAGCACGACAGGGGCACAGGCGAACCGATACCCGATCATATCTCGGCGCGGTGGCAGGATGTTGAACCTTTGATGCATGGCTTGTTACAGGCTGCCAGCCAGATGCAGGCGCAGCATTTCCACCCGGTGCTTACGGCAGTAAAAATAGCGTTTGGCTTTGTGTTCATACACCCTTTTGTAGACGGCAACGGCAGGCTGCACCGCTACCTGATACACCACTTGCTGGCCGCCATGCGTTTCACCCCGCAGGGCATCATCTTTCCGGTGTCGGCGGCGATACTGGAACACCTAAACGACTACAGAAGCGTGTTGGAAAGCTACTCGCATTCTTTGCTGGATTTTATAGAATGGCGTAAAACGGCTGACCATAATGTAGCGGTGCTGAACGAAACAATAGATTATTACCGCTATTTCGACGCCACGCCGCAGGCTGAGTTTTTGTTCGACTGCGTGGCGTATACCTTGCACAAGATCATACCGGAAGAAGTGGCCTATCTGCAGCAGTATGATCGGATGAAAACGTGGCTGGACGACACGTTTCAGATGCCTGACAAAATGGTGGCGCTGCTGATCAAATTTTTGGAGCAAGCAGGCGGCAAGTTATCCAAGCGGGCAAAAGAGAAGGCGTTTGCTGCCTTAACTGACGACGAAGTGAAGGAGATTGAGACTCACTTTGCGCTTTACTTTGACATATAATCCGCACCATCGTCTGGACTGCCTCGGTATGGCGGTTAGTAAGCTAAGTACTCCTCCTATGTAAATACAGCTATCCAGTATACCACCGCAACACTGACAAAGTACAAGCCCTTTCGTGTGATGAGATTTATACTTCCGGCGCAGCTATACACTTAGGGCAACTGTGTCTGGGTTTTTGGCATAGAGTAGTACGCTAGAAGTAGTTCTGTTCTAGTGCTAGTGCCAGTGCTAATGCTAGCTTGTAGCTCGTACTGTTTTTTATGATGGTATAGCTGCGTGGAAATGAAAAGGTACGAGTTACAAACTCGCGCTAGCGGGGGTATAGACTAAAATATTTAGATAACGTAACTAATTAATTGATATATAGTTCAATATGTTTTAATTATAGTTATAATGATTAAAGTTTTTTGATATTAAGTTTAATAGTGTAGATTGCTATCAATTATGACAGAGGTAGCTAAAAAAGTATTGGGGTTTGAATATGTAATTTACCATTTAACAAAATGGTATAAAGAAGCTTTTGATTCTGACTTTTTAAACAATGATCTAAGTAAACTAAAAGTTATAAAACTTCATTTTTTCGTTTCTGCTGTCGGAGCCAATTCTGAAGATGATTTATTGGGATACTTCGATAATTTTTATGCTATGCCTTATGGGCATGTAGAAAGTCAGGTATATGATAACTTGGATCAAATGCAAGCTTATATACTAACAGCGAGAAATCTACAACTAAAGGATTCAATTGATTTAGATAATTATTGGGAGGCATTGGATAAATCAATTAAGGGCAAAATAGATAAGTCCATAGAATCTCTGAAAAGATATAATCCTAACCTGATAAAATATACAGCTATGGATTTAGTTGAACTAAGCCACAGTTGGTATTCTTGGAGAGCTATGTATAAACTTGCTTTAAGTTTTAAGAGACAAAGTTTTGCGATACCTCCTGAGGTTATTCGCAATGAAGCGAAAACATTTCATTTAAGCTCAGTTGAATCTTTATATGCAGTATATTGATAGTTGTATAGCTTCAATAAATTCGGCTTTCCCAGACTCTTTTTTTTCTGCAGCTACAATCACTACAGGTCTACCCGATGAAGAACAGGAAGAACAGTTTATACAGGAACTTAAACTAGAAATAGATTTATTAGCAACAAATATCTTTGGGGCGCTTCATTATACATTACTTTCTGGTAACTATATAGAATTTTCTCAGGCCAAACTCAAATTAACAGAGTTACAAAGAGCTGCTGGAAATATAGGTGCTGTAATAGAACAAGGACTAAAATCCGTTTCAAGTGAAGCAGGTGTTAATTTTTATAATAGCCGTTTAAGTTCATCACTTTCTTATTCATTTAATGGTGTTATCAATGATGCTATTTCTTTATTTAGGCATTTCATCCATCAAATAGAAAGTGAACTTGAAAAACCAGAATTAACAACTCTTTTTAGAACTAACCACTTAGATGAGAAAACTGAAGATGTTTTAGTCCAGGTTATACTTGCTATATCTGGAATAGAATTTGAGACAAGAAATCATTATAACTTATTGAAGTATAATCTAAAAATAGCGTCATTAGATCATAAATTATTAGTTGCTAAAGAACCCTTAAATGAATTACTGCAAGTAAAGGAGAAACTAGGTAGTCAAGGAGTAGATGATCCGGCATATTTAGTATTATTAAGAGATAAATGTGATTTTTTGCTCTATAAAATTTTGAAACGCCTTGAGGAAGATGAGCAGAGTTATATTTATACTCATGAGCTTCAAGATAAGGAAGTAAAAAAAGAAGATTTGAGTATATCACATTATAAAGAATTTAAAGATTTAACTGATTCTCACTATCAGGAAAATTTGAAGCCAAATTCAGCTCAAAAACTAAGATACAAAAAATACGAGCCAAAGCTTAAGAATGGTACTTTGACAGAATTCGGAGAATACCATACATTGATAAAATTCAAAAAAGACTTCCATCCAAGTATTGAAAAATTAGAAAATCTTACATATAAATTTAATGATTTAATTGACTTAACTATTGCAGATACATCTTCAACAGATTTATTTGATAAGCGTGCCTCGTTTATTTCTCAAAACTATGCCTATAACAATTGTTTCTCTTTATGTCTACAGAAATGTGATAATCTGAAAATAAAATCAAAGCTGGAGGCAGTCAATGAGTTGCAAGATACTACTGAAGTGCATAACTATTTCCCTTACTTTTATTATTCGAGATTTCTAGAAAACAAGATAAAAGAGAAGCTTTCAAATGCCCAATCTAGTGAAGATTTAAAAGATATTAATGATGATTTTTCAGAATTAGATTTAGTGTTGAAAAAATGTTTTGAAAACTTTGAATGGTGTCGGGATCGTGCTTTTTTAGCATATCAGCTACCATTCAAAGAATGTAAAAAAACGGTAGATATTAATAATCAGAATTATGAGATATTCCTCTCTTCATCATTCATCTTGCCTCTTAATTACAATAAAATAAAAATTGAAAGAGACGCATTATCTCGCGAATATTCACGTCTACAAACCTTACATGAAGTAAAGCTTGAAATTGTTGCAGAGAAGAAAGAAATAAAAAAACAATCGCAAGATTTGCAACATTTCATTAATAGCCATGACAGAAAGCAAGTTGAAATACTTAGTATTTTTGCAGCGTTAGTTTTCTTCACTGCTGGTAGTATCAAAGTCTTCGAAAAAGCTGTTCTGTTTTCTGAAGTTGTATTATTTATGTTAGCGACAGCCTATTCGTTAGGGTTATTTGTTATCCTAATATGGTTAATTACTAGAAACTATTCTGTAAAAAATCATTGGCTACATTGGTTCTTTGTTAGTGCTTATATATTAATTACAGTATTTCTAATTAGTTATTTAATACATCTGCCTTGGGTTCATAATGTTATAACATGGGTAGGGTTTGAATTTTATAAATATTGACAACCTTTTTATTCTCTAGTAATCTTTAATTACAGTATGTTTAGTAGCTGAGAATAGTTGTTTAAATAACGTATAATAATTCTCCCCTTGCCCTTCAACCCATTAACCATAGACCTTCCCGTTCGGGAAATCATACCTGCCGTTAGGGAGCACCTGGCGGCACAGAACACGCTGATCGTCAACGCCCCTCCCGGAGCTGGTAAGAGCACTTTGCTGCCGCTGGCTATCCTGGACGAGGCCTGGCTTTCGGGCCAGAAGATCATCATGCTGGAGCCCCGGCGTTTGGCGGCCAAAACCATTGCCGAGCGCCTGGCACAATTGCTGGGCGAGGAGGTAGGCCAGACCGTGGGGTACCGCATCCGTTTCGAGACGCGCATTTCGGAGCAAACCCGCATCGAGGTCATCACCGAAGGCATCCTTACCCGCATGATCCACAGCGACAGGGCGCTGACGGGCGTGGGCATCGTGATCTTCGACGAGTTTCATGAGCGCAGCATCCATGCCGATGTAGCCATGGCCCTGAGCCGGGAGGCGCAGCACACGCTTCGCCCGGACCTGCGCATCCTGGTGATGTCGGCCACCCTGGACATGCCCCAACTCACGAGCCTGCTCAAGGCCCCGGTGGCGCAAAGCATGGGGCGGCAGTACCCCATCGACACAATTTATACCGGCGAGGCCGACGACCGCATGCTGCCCGAAATGACGGCCCGCGTGGTGCAACAGGCCGCGAAGGAGCGGGAAGGGGATATCCTCGTGTTCCTGCCCGGCGAAAACGACATCCGGAAAGTGGAGATGCTGCTGCGCAAACAGCTGCGCGGTTTCCAGATCCATCCGCTGTTCGGCATGCTGCCCTTCGGCAAGCAGTACGCCGCCATCATGCCCGACCGCAACGGCAGGCGCAAAGTGGTGCTGGCCACCAGCATCGCCGAAACCAGCCTGACTATAGAAGGCGTTTCGGTGGTGGTGGATACGGGCTTCGGCAAAACCTCCCGCTTCGATCCAAAGTCGGGTTTGTCGCGCCTCGAAACGGTGCGCATCTCCAAAGACGCCGCCGACCAGCGAGCCGGTCGCGCTGGCCGCCTGGGCCCCGGCACCGCCTACCGCATGTGGAGCAAAACCACGCAGGAGCGCATGGCCCCGCACCGCACCCCCGAAATTCTGGAAGCCGACCTGGCCTCGCTGGTGCTGGACATGGCGCAGTGGGGCATTATGGATATCCGAAGCCTGACCTGGCTAAACCCGCCGCCGCGCGCTGCCTTGCAGTATGCCACCGAAATGCTGCACCAGCTACAGGCGCTGGAGAACGGCCGCATCACAGCGCATGGCCAGAAAATGCACGCGCTGCCCTGCCACCCGCGCATCGCCCACATGCTGCTCAAAGCCGAGGAAAGCAACCAGACCGCTTTGGCCTCCGACATTGCCGCCATCCTGGAAGAGCGCGACCCGCTGGACCGAAACGCCGGCATCGACATTAACCTGAGGATAGAGGCCCTGCGGAGGTATAGGAAAGAGCAGGGGCAGGGCAAGCGCTTCGGCAAGATCGAGAAGGTAGCCCGCTCATACCGTTTGCTGTTCAGCATTGCGGCGGATAACGGCACGTTTGACGAATATGAAACTGGCGTGCTACTGACGCATTGCTACCCCGAGCGCATCGCCTATGCCCGCCCAGGCAACAACGCGCAGTTCCAGCTGGCCAACGGCAAGTATGCCTCTGCTGGCCATCGGGATGATCTGGCGCACGAGCCCTGGCTGGCCATCGCGCACCTGCATGCCGGCGGAGAGGATAATCCCGGCCGTATTTTCCTGGCCTCGCCGCTCAACCCCCGCGACCTGGCTCCGCTCGTAAAACAGCAGGAGAGCTACACCTGGGATGTGAACGACGGAGAACTAACCGCCTCACTGGATACCCGCATCGGCAGCATCGTGCTGCAAAGCAAACCGCTGCCTGCCCCCGACGAGAAGCACCGCGTACCGGCCATCTCCGAAGCCATCAAACACGAAGGAGAGCACCTGCTGGATTTCAATGAGGAAGTGACCCAATGGCAAAACCGCGTGCTCAGCCTCCGCAAGTGGCGACCTCAGGAAGCGTGGCCGGATGTGAGCACGCCCACACTGCTCATGACCAACGCAAATTGGCTGAAACCCCTCCTCTTTGCCATCGAACACCCCGACGACCTGATGCAGCTGGAACTGCTCCCGATCCTGGGGAAGTTTCTGGATGCTGAGAAGCTGGCCCGGATAGAGGTGCTGGCCCCGCTAGGTATAAACCTGCCCGATGGAGCCCCAATGGAACTGGAGTACCAGCCAAACGGCCTCCCGCCAAAGCTGGAAATCAGGTTGCAGGATATACTGGGCTGGGAGCAACACCCGCACGTGGATGGCGGTGACATGACCGTGGAGCTGCATCTGCTCACCCCTGATCTGAAGCCAATCACGACTGTATCAGACATAAGCACTTTCTGGAACGGAAATTACCGCGTGATCAAGCGACAGTTGGAGGTGGTGTTCCCGGGTATAAACTGGGAGCGGTAGGATAAAAACACGGAAACGTAGATTCGGTAACTTTATAACTTTCAATTTATTATTGACTTTACGCAGGAGAGTCGCACAGTTCGAGAAGTCCCCCTTGGGGGTAGGGGCCCTCTATGAAGAAGGGGGCAGGGGGATGAAAGGCGGCCGGAAGACCCATTTCTGCTCTTGCTTGATGAGAAACAGCTTCTAAAATACCACACATATGAATGTCCGCAGGGAGTGTCATCCCCCTAACCCCCTTCAAAGGGGGACAAAAGAGGGCATTTTGTAACAGTAGATAGTAAACACTGCAGAAAATACTTCAAAGCGCAAAATCCATTTGCTAATGGTATAAGTTGACGTTCCAGTCTTCTGACCGATTAACCCACCCGTCTTCTCCTAAGCGGAGTCCTGCCCCCAGAAGTGGAATTTCACTTGCTTAGAAATAGGAGTGATGCACACTGATCTATTGATAGAGGTATAAATCAAAGCTACCTTTTCAAACCTAAAAGACGACGGCTACCCCGGAGGAACATGCCCTTGGGATAGCCGCCGTTGTGCAGGAAATAAACTTTTACTCAATCAGCAGTTTGGTTTGCGTGGTGCCTTTCGCGGAAACAGCCCGGATGAAATAGACACCTTTGCTCAAATGCGTGCTAAACACGATTTCTGTGCTGGCTGCGCCCAGATCATCGGTCTTTGTCGAGGTGGTATAAACCGTCTCGCCCACCGCGCTATACACTGTAATGGTAACGAGTTCCTGTTTGCCGAAATTCGCCAGCACTGCTTTCCCATTCTCCCCTCTCATCGGGTTCGGGTATACCGTAATCAGCAACCGGGTTTCGTCATGCGCAGCGCTTTGGCCCGTTATACCGCCGGATGTTGCAGTGGAAGTTGCGCTTAAGCCAGCCGGAGCTACCGTACTATCGGCACTAAAAGCCGCGCTCACGGAAAGGTTCCTGAAGACATACAGGCTGATTGGATTCTGTGTACTCACGGTATCGCCACTCCATCCGCTGAAGCTATAGCCTTGCTCCGGCGTTGCCGTCAGCGTGATGGTATCGCCATAGGTGTATGCAGCTTTCTCAGGGAGAACATTCACGGTTCCTCCTGTGCTGGCTGTAGCCGCAACCGTATACTGCGCTGCAGAAAACGCTGCACTTAGGTTTACATCACCGCTAACATAGAGCGTAAGTGGGTTCTCTGTGCTTACCGTATCGCCACTCCATCCGCTGAAGGTATAGCCTTGCTCAGGTATGGCCGTCAAGGTAATCGTATCACCGTAGGCATATGCCGTTTTCTCGGGCACTAGGCTGACAGCCCCACCTGTGCCTGCTATGGCGCTCACGGTATACTGTGCCGGGGCGAAGGTGGCTGTCAGAGCCTTGTCGGCGTCCATGGTGAGGGTAAGCGGGTTTGCGGTGGCCGTGGTGTTGCCGCTCCAGCCGGAGAAGGTATAGCCCTGCGCCGGGGTGGCGGTCAGCGTCACCTGGGACCCGGCCGGGTATGCGCTGAGCTCGGGGCTGCGGGATACGGTGCCGCTGCCGGAGGTGGTTAGGGTCAGGGCATAGTTTTGCACGGTGGAAGGATCCACGATTTCAATGGCTGAAATGATGGCATTGTCCGTCACAGAAATAAATTCCAGGCTAAGTATCCCATCCGAAACATCCACGTTCTCGAAGGTCTTCACAACTGCAGTTGCTGCGCCACCTTGAGCAAAAATATCAAAGTTGGTCAGCACACGCTTTCCCTCCATCTCCACATGGAAAACCCTTTTGCCTGCGGCTCCCGCTTTTCCTCCAGGTGCTCCAAAGTAAGGCTCGATAAAGTGCAGCTTCACAGTGTAGGTTCCGGGAGAAACATGCAAACTGTAGAAGAATGGCTGTCGGGAGGAGGCATACCGATACTTCAGGTACAGCGGATCATCCACGGTGCCCGATACGTCAAAAGACTTGGAGGAAGTCAGGCCACCGGAAAAGCCTGTGTCTGATGACCAGGTGCGGGTCTGGCTGTCCACATAATCAACACCGCCTGCATTCACCCTGTTCGTTAAAATCGGGGGAGTGGTGTTCGTTGTCCTTAGCAGCGTGATGCGCGGCTGTCCGTCTCCGTTGCCGTCAAAATACTCCGATATGTAAAGATTGCCTGTCTGTGTGTCTTCAATAACATCCAGCGGGTTAGCAAATGGCCGACGAAGCCCCGGTACGGCGGCGCCTTCAGTGGCGCGAATAATGTCTAAAACGCTCGTGCCCGGCTCAAGCACCATAATGTCGTCCCCACCGCTGAACCGGCAAACCAGCAGCTTGCCTTTTAATTTTCCGCTGAAAGCGTCACTCTTATACTCTATCACGCCATTGGGAGATTTATTGAGCCCGAAGTCGTAGGCCCATCCCCGATAATTAGGCTCAGGCTGCGTGCCAACCGGGTACCCAAACTGGTTGCCGTTCTGCATCCAGGTGATTTCCCCAGGGTCAACCTCAGCTGTTGGGTTACCTCCGTTCAGGATATACTCGTGGCGTAAAACGTTGGGGTGACCATAGTAACCGTCCTTAAGAACGCGGAAAAGGTAGTCGCTCTGTGTATCCCGAATGTCGTTCATGGCAGGCACGTTGGGACCCGTATATACCTCGCCGTTCGACCAGGTATCGCCAGACGTGAGTGCGGGGGCGTTGCCTCCGGCCGCCGAACCGTTGGCGGGCACATAGAGTTGTCCGTTGCTATGCCATACCAGATCATACGCGTTCCGGATACCGGACGCATAGATGGTTAGCGGAGCGCCAGGGGCATAAGGGTTATAGGTGCCCCCCTCTTCAGTTTTCGCGTCGATGGGCAAAACCTGCTGTTGGGCCAACGCAATATCCAGACGCAACACGGCTCCGCTCAGCAGTCTTTCGGGCCTGTATCCCCAGGCGGCGTCCGGTGCTCCCATCGCGGTGTTGCCCCCCTGCACAAAGTACAGGGCTCCATCCGGACCGAAGTCGATGCCATTGGTCGCGTGGTCTTTAAGAGATCGGGGCAGGTTCACGATGTAGTCCTCTACAACAGGTGCTGTAGGAGAGCTAAGGTCAATGCGGGAAACCTGGCCACTCCATTCCGGGGCACTCACAAACTCCGGCGAAGAATGGCTAATCCAGGCGATCAGATTGGTGGCAGTGGCTGCCGGGTCAAAGCGGAATCCGATCAACAAGCGCCGAGACGCCCCAAATGGGGAGATGGTCTCGTGTTCTGACAGGGTACCATCCTCCAGAATACGCCATCGTTCAATCTTGCCCCCAGATGTAGCGGCATAGAGCCGTCTGTCTGGCCCAATAACCAGGGAGGTAAAGCCATCGCTGCCAAATGTGTTGTCTATCAGTATCTGCTCCTGAAAAGCCACTCCCGTAAGGTCCGTGGGCGTGTCGTCGATGGAGCTGACCGTAGTAAAGCGCGAGGTAAACGGCACCATCTTATACCCATTGCCGTCCTTTACCTGATCGGTGATGGAAAACTCATACGTGGTGTTGAGCGCCAGCGCGGCCGAGAGGGTAATGGCGTCGCCTGCGGCTGTGGAGTTGACAGCAGTGCCGGAGAGTTCGGTCCGCTGTGTTCCCTCAATTCTGTACAGCTTCACAGTTGTTGGGTTTACGGTGTTGCCATCCAGTGACTTTCCGCTTGGGTAGGTCACATCCACAGAGACAGACTGGCTCAGCGACACGCTGATTTCATTGTCTTCAGGGCGCACGGCAGTCACGTAGGGCCGCAAGCCTTCCTCATAGCTCGACACTTCCAGCGTTATAAATAGAGTAGCACTGGTATAGCCTGCAGCAGTGGCTTTGACCGTGGCGGTATACGTGCCGCCCTGCAACGCGTTGGCATCTACGGTAAAGAGCACCTCGTTTCCCGTTGAACCCAGGTTATACGTGTTGTTGTTCGCTGCCGAAAGTGTCTTCCCCTCATACCGTAGCCAGGCTGGTACGCTCGTGCTGTCACTCTCATAAGCGGTTAGCTGCACCATCACAGGGTCCTCGTCCGAATTGTTCAGGTTCACTTTCAGTTCTTTCTGTTGCCCGAGGGATAAAGTAATCGTGGTGGAAGTGGGGGTAAACAGCAACAGTTCACGCTGCATGGAAAAGCCCGCCGTAAGGGCCAGGTTCCCTGAAACAATAAGTGTAAGCGGATTTAAGGTGGTTGCCGTATCGCCTGTCCAGCCGTTAAAACTATACCCTTGCTCAGGTATGGCCGTCAGCGTAATCGTATCGCCCTCGGCATACCCAGTTTTCTCGGGCACCAGGCTGACAGCCCCGCCTATGCCCGCTGTGGCGCTCACGGTATATTGCGCTGGTGTGAAAGTAGCTGTCAGGGCCTTGTCGGCGTCCATGGTGAGGGTGAGCGGGTTTGCAGTGGCGGTGGTGTCGCCGCTCCAGCCGGAGAAGGCATAGCCCTGCGCCGGGGTGGCGGTCAGCGTCACCTGAGAACCGGCCGGATAGGAGCTGAGCTCGGGGCTGCGGGCCACGCTGCCGTTGCCGGAGGTGGTCAGGGTCAGCGCGACGTTTGCAGGCGCCGTCGCTTCAAATCCAGCGCTTAGGTTTACATCACCGCTAACGTAGAGCGTAAGCGGGTTCTCTGTGCTAACCGTGTCGCCGCTCCATCCACCGAAGGTATACCCTTGCTCGGGCGTGGCTGTGAGCGTGATGGTATCGCCGAATGTGTAGGAGGTTTTCTCTGGAACCAGGCTCACCGACCCGCCAGTGGTGGCTGTGGCGGTAACCGTATACTGTCCTGCGGTGAATCCCGCACTCAAACTCATATTGCTCGTCACACGGAGTACAAGCGGATTGGTAACAGTAGCCGTATCGCCTGTCCAGCCGCTAAAGCCAAAGCCCTGCTCCGGAGTAGCCGTGAGAGTAACCGTTTCTCCGTAGGTGTAAGTGCTTTTCTGAGGAGACAGGCTAACGGTTCCGCCGGCACCGGCGCTCACAGCAAGCGTGTACTGTGCAGACTGGCCGGACGCCTTAGCCAGAACGAAGTAGTTGTTCTCGGCCCCTGAAGCCGGTGCCTGCAGGTTGCCCCCGAGGCTCACGCGGCCCACCCCAAAGCTCTTGCTGTAAAGAATCATACTGCTGATTTTGGCATCATTGACGCCCACCTGTTCGGTAAGCTTTTGCCAGCCCGACAGCCACGCCGGAAGCGTGCTGCCGCGCGGGTCGTAGGCCACGTACACCGTGGCCGCCTCCGAGAGGTCGAAGCTCAGCAGGGCGGCGGCGGTGCTCTTCTTGTCATCATTGGCGGTACGTATAAGCGTGGCACCACTCAGCGATGAAGGCACGCTTTTAACGGTATAAGTGCGGTCGGTGTAGTGGGCCACGCCCACGGCGAGCTGGCCTAGCGCGTAGCTCCGCCCGCTGCTGGCCGCCACGCCGGAAACCAGGTCCGCGGTCTGTTGGGCGAAGGTTGCGGAGACGGCCTTGTCGCGGTTCATGGTCACGGCCAGGGGGTTGGTTGTGCCCGAGGCGTCGCCGCTCCAGCCCGTGAACACGTAGCCCTGGTCCGGGGTTGCCGTCAGGGTCACGGAGGTGCCCCCGTCGTAGGCGGGCTGGTCGGGACTCCTGGCCACGGTGCCGCCAGCGCCTGCGCTCACCGTTAGGGTATACTGTGCGGCCTGGTCAACGGCCTTGGCCAGGACGAAGTAGTTGTTCTCGGCCCCGGAGGCCGGAGCCTGCAGGTTGCCCCCCAGGCTCACGCTCCCGGCGGGGAAGGCCTTGCTGTAGAGGCTCATGTGGCCGATCTTGGAGTCGTTGACGCCGACCTGGTCCGGTAGCTTGAGCCAGCCGCTCATCCAGGCGGGCAGGGCGATGGCCCTGGGGTCATAGGCCACGTAGAGGGTGGTGGGAGCGGAGAGCTGGAAACTCAGCAGGGCGGCCGCGGTGCTGCGCTTGTCGTCGTTGGCCGTGCGCACTATGGCCGCACCGGCCAGCGCCGTGGGCACGGAGGTGACGATATAGGCACGGTCGGTGTAATGGGCCACGCCTACGGCGAGCTGGCCTAGCGCGTAGCTCCGCCCGCTGCTAGCCGCCACGCCAGAGACCAGGTCCGCGGTCTGTTGGGCGAAGGTTGCGGAGACGGCCTTGTCGCGGTTCATGGTCACGGCCAGGGGGTTGGTTGTGCCCGAGGCGTCGCCGCTCCAGCCCGTGAACACGTAGCCCTGGTCCGGGGTTGCCGTCAGGGTCACGGAGGTGCCCCCGTCGTAGGCGGGCTGGTCGGGACTCCTGGCCACGGTGCCGCCAGCGCCTGCGCTCACCGTTAGGGTATACTGTGCGGCCTGGTCAACGGCCTTGGCCAGGACGAAGTAGTTGTTCTCGGCCCCGGAGGCCGGAGCCTGCAGGTTGCCCCCCAGGCTCACGCTCCCGGCGGGGAAGGCCTTGCTGTAGAGGCTCATGTGGCCGATCTTGGAGTCGTTGACGCCGACCTGGTCCGGTAGCTTGAGCCAGCCGCTCATCCAGGCGGGCAGGGCGGTGGCCCTGGGGTCGTAGGCCACGTAGAGGGTGGCGGGCGCGGAGAGCTGGAAGCTCAGCAGGGCGGCTGCCGTGCTCTTCTTGTCATCATTGGCCGTGCGCACCATGGCCGCACCGGCCAGGGCCGTGGGCACGGAGGTGACGATATAGGCACGGTCGGTGTAGTGGGCCACGCCCACGGCGAGCTGGCCTAGCGCGTAGCTCCGCCCGCTGCTGGCCGCCACACCAGAGACCAGGTCCTCAGTGGTCTGAAAAGCAGCGGCAAGGGGGGAGGAAAAGGCCTTGTCGCGCTTTATACTCACGGCCAATGGATTATCCGCAGCTGAAGCATCGCCGCTCCAGACGGTAGGAGAGTAGCCCATCGCTGGTGGCGCTAGCATGCCTGTTAGGATGATGAAGGTCGCAAATATAATCCGGTATATAGATGCAATAGTATATGGTGTTGTCGGTCTTTGAGAGTAACAGTTATTCATGGGTAGCTTCATGATTCATTCTTAAAAAGAATTTAATAGGGGGGCTTAACTACAAGGATGTTTTCTTTCTGATTTTTAAAATATAGGTGGTCCTGAACCGAAATTCATGTAAAAGGCTTAAGCTTTAACGACAGTATGGATATGCTAGCTAAGGCATAGTAGAGCTTATCTATACCAGCTGTTATTGGTGGTATACACCATGCTGTCAAAAATAATAAGATGCTAAAAAATGACGCAGAATTGATACTTGAGAATATAGTTTTCACATATAAAGAAAGTCTATTGTTATCAAACAATATAATTCAGTTTATACTTATAAAATATATAATTAGTTCAAGATGTTATGTTATTTTTCGAAATAATTGTAAGAAAGCTTTACATGCAGGAATGTGAATCGTGAGCCTATAGTTATCTATGAAATTTAGATTCAGGTAGTTAAAGAAACCTAAGCATTTTGGCTTTGCAGGATGTTCAGGATGGACTGTGTAAAGTTTGATGTGATGATGTTCTGGCGTTTTCTGCATAACCGTTCTATTTACCGTGTTATGGAATCTGGTTTCGACTAAGACAAGCTGAAATGTATAACGTGATCGTTAGCAGTCGATTTATAAGTATTTACATTACAAGGCTTGCAATTGGCCAAGCCTGTATCGATGAAATTTAACTGGAATCGTATAAACAACAATATAAAACGTATAAGGTACTGTTTTTCAATTTAATACGCTTAAGTTTTCAACTTTATAGTTACATGCTTGTAATTATACTTCTTAAGAATCGCATAAAATTTTTGAAGAGCGACGTTGCTAACCCGTAGGCTGAGGCTGCAAAAACTTACCGATTTGAATTAGAAACGACGGTAAAGTAAGCCAGTAGTTTTCCCAATTAGGCGGCAAGGAGTTCCCACCCCATCTCTGCCGTTCTGCAGCTTATGTACTCTTTTGCCTTCCTTTTTATATAGAAGATGGCAGACTTTTCAGAATAGATCATATTCTGTGCTTATGAAAGCATGCAGTACGGCTGCCTGACCCCGCGATAGGAGGTACGTCCGGAACAATGATGTGTGCCTGGTAGCGTGCGCTAAATTCCGGTTATTTGTACCCTTAACCCGGCATATAAGCTGATTGTAATGCACTAAAATAAGGATTATGGAAAAATTAGCACGCGGTCTATTTCTGCCCCAATCAAAAAATAAGCGTCTCGAAATTTACTGGATACTACCCATACTGCTGTTGCTGTCATTAACGGCATCGGCCCAATGGAACCGCCAAAAGGATGCCGACTTCAAGAGGGGAGAGATGGCCAGTGTGCTCTATGATGGTAAAATTTACTTTTTTACAGGGTTTGGGGTTTGGCCAACTATCGCTGCTGTGAGTGAGGCCTATGATCCGGCAACGGATGTATGGGAGCAACTGGCCCCTATGCCGGAGGGCAAGGCAGTAACGCATCAGGGCTGCGTGCTGGTAGACGATAAAGTGTGGCTGATTGGCGGCAGGCTTGAGAATACAAGTGGGCCCCTGACCAGTGAGGTATGGATTTATGACCTTAAGGCGAATACGTGGGCTGCAGGACCTGAACTGATTGACCCGGCAACCGGGGAAGCACTGCCCTGGGGCGGGGGCGGGGCGGCCTTGCTGGGGCGCACGCTCCATGTGTTCGGCGGTTTTGTGTATAATCCCTGCGACAATGACCAGGACACTTACCACCTGACCCTGAACGTGGACGCCTGGCTGGAAAATGCTTCGGGTATAAATTGGGAAAATTCACGCGCACCGATGCCGATGAAGCGTAACCATCTCAGCACTACTGTGCTCGGGGGTAAGATTTATGCCATGGGCGGCCAGTTCGGGCACGATTGCGGGGGCGGGCAGGACCAGCGCTATTCCCATGCCTATGACCCGCTAAAAGACGAATGGACCCGCCTAGCCGATCTGCCTACGGTGCGTTCGCACTGCGAAGCGTCCACTTTTCCGGTAGATGGCAAGATTTATATGTCTGGTGGAGACGGGGCCACGGATAAGGTAACGATCTTCACCCCGGCCGCAAATGGCGGGCCGGGCTCCTGGGATAACGCGGCTTTTGAGTTGCCCCAGAACGAAGGAACAAGCTCAAACGGATATATCGGTATTGGAGCCAGAGTAATCGATGAGACTTTTGTGGCTGCCTGCGGGAAAATCGGCAACACGGACACGCGGGTGGAAACCTATACCCGCTCCTTTAGCCGCAATATTCCTTACGTGTTGGGCTTTAGCGCCTCCTGCTACACCGAAGTGCTCCAAAATGGCCAGACCAAAGTGTTAAAAAACCTGTTGTATACCCTCGAAGGGGAAACGAGCTATACCATAGCATCGGATGCCCCGTGGCTGCGCATCACCGCAAACGCAACCGGACGAGCCGTGCAATCGGCAGTATATGTTGAGGCGGTGATGGACGCATCAGGATTGGCAGATGGTGAGTACACGGCCACTGTCACCGCTAAAGCCACAAACACAGCGCAAGCTTACACGAGCGCCAGTTTCTGCGTGACCCTTAGGGTGGGCGATGTGCCGAAGCCTAAGCCGGAACCGGTGCTGGTGAATGCCGGTGGACAAAAAATCACGGACGGTAGCGGGGAGGCATGGCAGGCTGATGCCTTTTTTTCCGGGGGGGTAACCTCCTCCAAGTCGTTCGATGTGCTCGGCACCTCCAACGATGCTCTTTACCTTACTTACCGGTTTGCGAAAGGGCCAAACTCGTCTGCCGCCGGGTCACCTTTCAGTTACAATATACCGGTGGCTGAGCCGGGGGAGTACACAGTAGAACTGCATTTTATGGAGCCCTATTACAAGCGCGCAGGAGCACGGCAGTTTCATGTGGACCTGGAAGGCAAACGCGTAATTACCAACTACGACTTGTATGCGGCACATGGGTATGGCAGGGCCGTGATACAGTCCTATGAAAATATATCCGTAACAGACGGGATATTGCAAGTACTTTTCACTTCCGTTACCAACAATGCGGTTATTTCGGCTGTAAAAGTACGCAAAACGGGCGACGTGCCGCTCTCCCAAGGGTTGCTTGTGAATGTTGGGGGGAAAGGGTATACTGACAGCAAAGGGCAAACATGGGGACCCGACACATATGCTTCCGGTGGAGTCGTTTCGTCGAAATCCTTCAACGTGGCGGGGACCACTGAGGATCCCCTTTACCTCACTTACCGGTATGCCCAATCGGGCGCTCCATTCAGTTATGCCATACCTGTAGGCGTTGCTGGCATCTATACCCTGGAATTGCATTTTGTGGAACCATACTTTGGGGCACCCGGAAGTAGCGCCCCTGGTGCTGTGGGCAAAAGGGTCTTCCACGTGGATGTGGAGGGGCAGCGCATTCTCAGCAACTATGACATTTACAAAGAATCGGGTGCCGGTAGCGCAGTTGTAAAATCATACCCTAACATTAACGTAGAAGACGGTATGCTTAACATCGACTTTACTTCGCTTGAAAACAACGCGATCATCTCGGCCATCGCGGTGCGACAGACTTCTGCCATTTCTAGCGGCCTCGCGATAAAACCAAGCGCGGCTGCCCTGAGTCATGAGATGACGGTATACCCTAACCCAAACAGTGGCAGCTGGCTTTATGTGTCTGTAAAGGGGTATGCGCCAGAAGAGGAAATTCGACTGGTTGTGGTGGACATGACGGGTCGCCTGCTTCATACCCTGACCACTTCCGCAAACGTGTATGGAGCTGCGCAGCTACAAGTGCTTCCGCCAACGCAACTCGCGAAAGGGATGTATTTTGTGCAAGTGCAAGGCGCTTCCGGTAAATCGCTTCAGCGGCTGCTCGTTTACTAGATGCCACAGTGGTAGCACGCCGTGTCAAAAGAGGACAATGCCTTTACGCTATCCTGCCAGTAATGAAGGAGAACCATTACGAGAGCTCTATAACTCAACCTCGGAAATTGTCACCATTATCAAATGCCTGATAATGAATTGCTTAATTCAAGTGTTGCTGTAATGTACAGACCGAAGTCTCGTGGTGTTGAGTTTTTGGCGAGCCCTCTGCCCTAGACGTAGAGCGAAAAGCCAGCTACAGCACTCAACACCAAGAAATAACATAGAGAGCTTACGCTACAAGGCCGTAGCCAATTTGTATGTATTGCTTTTAGGTTTTATAAATACCATACCTTGTCAGGAGCTACGGTTATATACCGCGTGTCGCCTTTGGCTGCATTGGCTTCTGTTGTTTTAGCTTTGATGGTCACATCTGCCAGATGTATGGCCAGTTCGTAATAGCTGCCAAAAAAGCGCACGCTTTCTACAGTGCCGGGCATACCCTGGCTCACCTCCTGCGCTACCCTGACGTTCTCCGGGCGGATAAGCATGCGCTTTCCGTTCTGGGGCAGGCCCAGGTAACGGGAGAAAGCGGCGGATGCAGTGGGCGGGAGAAGGGTATAACTTCCAAAAAGGGCCGCCGTGTACTCGTTTGCAGGCTGCCGGTAAATCAGTTCCGGCGGTGCCTGTTGCTGTACCTGACCTTCCTGCAGCACGAGAATTTCATCAGCCCAGGAAAGCGTGTCGTGCGGATCGTGTGAGATAAGCGTGCAGGTGATGCTAAGTTGCTCGCCTATATCTTGGATAACAGATTTCAGGATGTCCTTGTGTACCCTGTCGAGGTTTGAGTACGGCTCGTCGAGCAGCAGCAATCTGGGAGAGGAGGTAAGCAGGCGGGCCAGTGCGATGCGTTGCCGTTCCCCGCCGGACAAATGGTCGGTGCGTCGGTCCAGGAGGTGATCGATCCGACACACTTCATACAGCCTCGCCGCTTCCTGTCGCCCCAGGGTATTCGCATACCGCAGCACCTGCTCAACCCGCAGCGACTTCGGAAGCTCGAACTGCTGCGAGAGGTATGCGATGCCCGCATGGCCCGGCACCAGTTTTTCGGCAGGACCTTTTACCCGCGTCTGCTCGAAGTAAACCTCCCCGGCATCCGGCTGCACAAAACCGGCCACGATCTTAAGAAGCGTGCTTTTGCCCGCACCCGTTTCACCGGCGATGGCGAGATTCTGAAGTTCCTGCTGCGCGAAACCAACGTCTTGCAACGCAAAACGCCCGTTCTCTTTTATACTGATGCCCTCAACTTTCAATAAACTCATAAACACGATTGCAAAGTGGTTCACCCGCAGGGGTGAAGCGTCGCTGCACTGCACCTTACCCCTGTGCAGGATGCTACCCCAAAAGTATTAAAACAAGCCGGTATGGCCTCATGCCCATGAAAGAAACAGGAGGGCAGCCTGCCTTTTCCGGAATCAGGCAAAGCTCATTAAGAAGAGCGCTGTGTTTGGAGAGGGGGGAGGAGTGGTATAAAGACTGCCGTTTACTCGTAGATAAAAGAGTAGAGGGTTTCTTTAGGGGGATCGTTGGTGCGACCAGCCAAAATAACCTCTTTTATACGGATTGGGTAGCCATCATTATACATGTAGGTATAACGTAAGTCAGTGTCCCTGTTCGGGTCATCAAGTCCATCGCCGTCGGTATCATAATAATTAATGCACTCGATTTGGCCGGGGTTGTTCCGGCTACCTAATTTATAGAAGGACATCCACAGTTTTACGTCAGCGAGGCCTTTGAGCGTTAGCAATGGGTTGCGCTTGTCGTCATAGTTTTTATAATTTATCTGGCAGGTAACGCCTTCTGCGGAGTCGTAGAAGTAGGATTCCCCGATGATGTTGCCCTTCTGGTCGTAGTTAAAAACTGTTTTAGACTCAACACCGGTAAACTGATTAATGCCCGTGATCTGGGTAAGCTGTTGATTCCTGTTATAACTATACCAGGCAGTGGCTGTGTTGCCATTTCCATACTTGGATTTCCGTGTCATCAATACGCCATTTTCATACCCATAGTACTGGGTGCAAATAACCTCCCCACCCAAAGAAAACACCTCCCTGGCAAGCAAATGGTCTGGGGTATAGGTATACGTATACACTGCCGAATCACCTTTCAAGCCTGTTATGGTAATTTTTGTTATAAACCCTGCGGCATTGTACTCCGCGAGCCACGAAGACTTGTCGGATTTTATTGCCACCAGCCTGCATTTTTGCTCAAAGTCTCTTTCTACCTGCTTCGACTGGCAGGCTACCGCACACATCATTGTCCCTATCAAAAAGACCCATACTATATGTGACGGTTTGTTCATCATCTGGATGTTTTAAGCTGAATACTGTACTGAAGCGGTGAATTAGGGCTGAATATAAAACACATACTCGTAGGGTGCTACTATTTGGTATTATTAAATGTTTTTATTTGACAAATATATTCATACTTAAAACATATATATGAATTTTAAGTGTTTATATATAGCTATAAGAATTTTGTTAGAACATAGTTTAAATTATAGCATGAAATTTTTATACTAATATGGCCTTACAAGGTATAGTCAGCATCATGTCAACTGGAAGTCAGTCATTTGCTATTTTATTCACGGTTGGAGCTAAAAGGAGCAGATTGGCTTTACAAATTGTTTAAACTGAATCCGGAGAAGGTGCTTCGGGGAGAAACATTTTGGGCAAGGGAGGACTTAAGGGTATATAAATTGAAAAAGCCGTTCTATATAAATATATGGAGCGGCTTTTTAAGGGAAACACTTCAAAAAAATAGGTGTGCTATATGTCTCTAGGTAAAGGTATGAAGCAAAAAGATGGCTTAAGCATATCACATTGGATTCAGGATCGCCAGGCAAAACAACTTCTGAAAACCAGCTATATGCAGTTTGCATACCCTTTCAGGTTGCGCACTCTAAAGCGTGCAAAGTCTTTACTGCTGCAAGGTATGTCTGCCATACAAAACAGCTTCAGGGGCTTGTTCAAGGCCTCTCAAAAAACGTTTAGTGAAACAGAAAAACAAAAGCCTAAACGGCTAGCCGTACCAACACGGCATTGGGTCCTTTCTGGCCCATTTCAACCTCGAAGGTTACCTTGTCAGCTTCTTTTACATTGTCAATCAGACCGTTCAGGTGCACGAAAACGCTTTCCTGGGTCTCAGAATCCTTAATAAAGCCGTAGCCTTTGGACTCATTGAAGAACGTAACGGTCCCTTTTCTTACAACGTCCACCGGTTCGAGGTCTTCCTGCTTCGGAACGCCGATCTGAATGTCTTCCTGCTTGATTACCTTCTTCTTTTTCGTTGGATCCGGAGGCGTAGCGGAAATGTTTCCGTTTTCGTCCACATAAGCCATCATCTCATCGAGGTTCTTGCCATTGTTGGTGTTGGCCTTGCGTTCCTCTTTCTTTTGCTCTTTGTCTTTTCTCTTCTGCAGTCTTTTCTTTTCGTTTTCCTTTTTACCAAAGGTCGCCTGTGATCTACCCATAAATTGATTTCGTTTTGTTAAAAATATTTTAGTGCCTGTGTGTTATTCCTGTTTGCCTGCCCCACTGCAAGCTAGTCGGGGCTTGGCATCAGGAAGTATACTATTTGTTACGGCTTAAATGGTTTTAAGGCGCAACTAGTAGCGGAATAAGAAGTTGGTGCCATTGCGAATCCATTTCTCAAAAAAGGAGTTGTCGTTGTATTCGCCGGAGATTAATTCAAAATCCGCTTCGTTCTTGTTTGCGCGCGAGCCCATGAAGCTTGGCAGGGAATCCTGATTGTTGGGTTCCCATTCCTGTCCTTTCTGAAGCGCTACGCACAGATATTCGCGCGTGGTGGTGTCAACCAGATATTTTCTATTCATTTTGCAATCGGAATTTAAGATGAAACTTTACTAAGCAGCAGTATGCGTAGGATAAATCCTATTCCGGGGAGGAAATAAAAAAGCCTTACGCAACGTAAGGCCTTTTTTAGTAGTGATATTCTAAATCTAAGCGCGCTTTACGTTCACTGCGTTTAGGCCTTTTCTTCCTTCCTGAAGATCAAAAGTCACGTTGTCGTTTTCCTGAATTTCGTCTACTAACCCAGAAACATGTACGAAATACTCCTGATCTGAATCTGACTCTTTGATAAACCCGAAACCTTTCAGGTCATTGAAAAATTTTACTGTTCCGTTATTCATATTGTATTATTGTTATATACCTACTACATATTAAACGAGGCATACGTTCATTATTTTTTACAATATACGACAAATAATTGACAATCCTGCTACTCGGGGTAGGATTTAAGGAAGCCAAGTTGCTGAGATGAAACCAATTCGATGCCGGAAGGAGCACAAAGCTAAAGGCAGCTAAGTCGTTAAGGTTTTTTGCGCGCTACGCAGAAGTACGCTAGAAGCATTGCGCCTGACTGCGATGTTTGGCCCGGCACGCTGGCCTTCCTGCAAAATGGGTATGGCTACCACACCCATTGCGGGCATAGGACCTTTTTGGGGTTGTTGAGTTTAAAGCCCACCACCACCTCGTGGCTGTTGGCGCGGGCCTTGCTCATCTCGGAGGTCACAAAGTCGTAGGAGTAGCTGACGTCGAGCAGATAGTTCACATACACCCCGGCCATCACGGCCGCGGCATCCTGGTGCCGGTACGACACCCCGCCCCATACCTTTTGGGCATACAGCGCCTTCATGTTCACATCGACGGCAGCCTGTTTGTTGGCCGCCATTTTCACCATCACCGACGGGGTAATATCCAGGTTACGGGCAACTGGCAGCCGATAGCCGCCGGTAACGTAGTAGTGCGGTTGCAGCATCCCCCTGGGGCCGCCCTCCAGGCTCGCCACGTCGTTGCCGCTGTGCGCCAGTTGCGCCCCCGACACTCCCACGAAAAAGGATCGACTGTACATCCACAGGCCAATCCCCAGGTCCAGTTTCATCATGTTCATGCCGTCAGCGTTCAGAAACGGGTCGTCCGGGGTTTGCAGCACCATGTCTCGCTGATTGATGTGGAATTGCGTGAAGCCGGTGTATACCCCGCTAGACAGGTTAATCGACTGGGTTAGCGGGAGGTGATAAGCGTAGGTCAGGTTAAGGGAGGAGGTGCGCAGAAGGCCTGCCCGGTCTACTTTCGCCACGGCCCCCACGCCGTGGTGCGGACTGACACGGTAATGGCTGCCCGCACCTGGCTTCACGCGTGCCCCATTCCGCTTCTGGTGCCGGATCGACATCGTGCTTCGTTCCCGCTTGTTGAGGGCGGCGTGTATGCTGGCGTAAAAAGTAGTAGGGGCGCCCTCGACCCCAAGCCACTGGCTGCGGTAGGACGTGCGCACGTCGGAATAGCTCTCGATGCCCGCCACGGCAGGGTTTACCAGGAAGTTGTTCTGCATGTACTGGCTAAGCTGCGGCTGCTGCTGGGCAAGCGCGTTTACGGCCAGCATGCACATCAGGGCGAAGGGAAGAAGTGCTCTCATAATCGTTACTTAATCAATGTGATGCTGCCTGATATCGGGTCGGAAGTCTTATCGAGACGGATGACGTAATAGTACGCCGCCATCGGCAACTGCTTTCCCTGGTAGGTTCCGTCCCAGGGCTGCCGGTATCCCTCTGATTCAAAAACCTTGGCTCCCCAGCGGGTGAACACCTGCACCTGGCAGTTGGGGTAGTGCTCTATGTTCTCGATGAACCAGGTCTCATTCAGCCCGTCTCCGTTGAGGGTAAGCGCGTTCGTGATGCTGATGCGCGGCAACACCGTCACTGTCACCTCGTCCGTCACAACACATCCTTCCGCTGTGGTAATGGTTACGGTATAGGTTGTAGTTTGCGCCGGGGCAGCCTCGGGGTCAGGGATGATGGCCGAAGAGAGGCCGTCCGCCGGAGACCATACATATGTTTCGCCACCACGGGCACGCAGTTGCGCTTTTCGCCCCGCCACTATCGTTATGTCCGGGCCAGCGTCTGCTTCGGGGGCAAGTACGGTGGCCACCACCTCCAGTCGCTCGCTGGCGCAGCCATACGTGTTTACAGCCTGTACGTAATAGGCGGTGGTAGCAAGGAGTGGGGGAGAGGTAAACGAGGATCCTGTATACAGCGCGATACCGCCTTCCTGCTGATCATACCATTCCAGCCTGTCTGTGATCTCCAGTGCAGAAGCCGTCAGGGTGATGGTCTCACCCGGGCAAATGCGCCCGCCTTTGGCCTGCGGCAACTTCGGTTGCGGCTGCACCGTCACGAGAACGGTTGAGCTGATATTCTCCTGGCAGGGCAGAGAGATCACCTTGCGGCGGAACCAGGTAGTCCGTTGCAGTGCCTCGGGCGCATAGGATATGCCGCTGTTGTCGCCCGGAGCCGGGGCGAAGCCTGCGGTTGCGCTGTTGGTGCTTGCTTCCCAGAGGAAGGTATAGCTGCCCGTGCCACCCACGGGTGCCGCGCCATGCAGCACGCCCGGAGTGGTGCCCGCGCAGACAAGCTGCGGAGAGCCAATCGTGTTGTTCGAGACGGGGGCATTCACGGTTATCTTCACCGGGCTGCTGACCGACGCGGCGCAGGGTCCCGCCATCACCACGCGCCGGAACCACGTGTCTGCAGACAGCGGATTGGGGGTATAGTTTGCCTCGTCCGTGATGCCGGGAGCCAACGTGTAGCCCATGTTGTCAGTACTGATCTCCCAGCGATACGCGTAGGCGCCGTCGCCCCCAATCGGCGTGGTGCCAAGCAGGGCGGCGGGCGCGGTGCCCAGGCATACCACCTGGTCTGCGCTGATGTTGTTGTTGGCCACCGGCGAAACCACCGTGATCTGCACCGCTCCCGAAACACTGGTGCAGCCTTCCGAATAAACTACCCGGCGGTACCAGGTGGTTGCAGTCGTTTGGCCCGGGGTATAACCCATCCGGTCGTTTATACCTGCGGCAGCTGCGAAACCGCCCTGCGCGCTGGTAGTGCTGCTTTCCCAAACATAGGTATAAGTGCCGTTTCCGCCGGAAGGCGTTGTGCCACTGAGCGGCGCCGGCAAGACTCCCTCACAGATGGCCTGCGGCATCGATATGGCGTTGTCTGCGATGGGGGGCGTCACGGTAATTTTAACCGGCAAGCTGCTGTTTTCGGCGCAAGGGCCTGCGGAAACCACCCGCCGGAACCAGGTTGTCTGCCTGATGGCCCCAGGGGCATACTGGCTGGCAGTGTTGCTTCCCGCAGCTGGCTCATACCCCGTATCCGGGCCCAACGTGCTGCTTTCCCAGCGGTAGGTATAATTTCCGTCTCCCCCCGCCGGGTCGGTTCCGGACAGTGCCGCCGGCGTGGCGCCCACGCAGAGCAGCTGATCCTGTGAAATGCTGTTTCCCGAGATCTCCTCGTTCACTGTCACGAGAACCGGCACGCTGGTGTCCACACATTCCCCGGAATTGACGATCCTCCTAAACCAGGTGGTTTGCCCCAAGGCCCCGGCCTGATAGCTGGCCTGCGCAGCGTTGCCGGTTGCCGTTTCAAAAACGAGTCCGTCGATGCTCATCTCCCAGCGGTAGGTATAACTTCCTGAGCCGCCGGTGGGGGTTGTGCCAGTCAGGAGGCGGGGCGTTGCCCCGGTGCATATGGTTTGAGTTCCTTCCAGCAGATTGCCAGAAATAACGGGCAGGACGCTTACCTCAATTGCGTTGCTGGCCACAGGGGCGCATGGCACCGACAGCACCGAACGCCGGAACCAGGTGGTTTGGGTGAGGGCCTCGGGCTGATAGCTTTCCGCGTTGTTGCTCCCTGTGGCCGGGCTGAAGCCTGTGTCAGGCCCTGCGGTGCTTGCTTCCCAGAGATAGGTATAGCTTCCGCTGCCCCCGGATGGGGTGGATCCTGCCAGCAATAGCGGTGCAGTGCCGGCGCAGACATTTTGCGCTCCGGTGATTGTGTTCAGTGTGATGGCGGAGTTTACCGTTATTTTCACGGGGGCGCTGTAGTGTGCTGCGCAAGGGCCGGAGCTAACCCGCCGCCTGAACCAGGAGGTTTGGGTAAGGGCGGCGGTGGTATACTCCTGCTCTGTGCCAAGGCCGGGGGCGGGCACAAAACCCTCCATATCGCTGAGCGTGCTCACTTCCCACAGGAAGGTATAACTGCCGCTTCCGCCCGTAGGCATACTCCCTTTCAGCGTGCCGGTGTTGCCAAGGCAAAGCGTCTGGTCTTCTGTGAGGAGGTTGTTGCCGATAGTCTCATGCACCGTAATCTCGACGGCAGCGGAGGGGTTTGCGCAGATACTGGACAATACCACGCGCCGGAACCAGGTGGTCTGGGAGAGGATGCCTGGGTTATAGCCTGCATTTTCGTTGTCGCCGGGGACAGGCTGGAAAATCCCCGTTGGGCCGTCGGTGCTCATCTCCCAGCGGTAGGCATAGCTCCCGTCTCCGCCAGCGGGGACGCTGCCACTCAGGGCAATAGGTTCCGAGCCTGTGCAGATGACCTGCGGGGCCGATATGGTGTTGTTAGTGATCATACCGTTGACGACCACCTGCACCGGAGCAGACACGCTTTCGCAACTGCCTGATACCACGCGCCGCCTGAACCACGTCTCCTGCTGCAGCGGCCCCGGCTCATAGTCGCGCGACGCGCGCACTCCCTCGGCGGGGGTATAGGTTTGGTTGTCTGTGCTTTGCTCCCATACATACGAGAAGACGCCCGTGCCCCCTGTCGGTTCTGATCCGATAAGGTCCTGCGGTGTCTCGCCAGTGCATATCGCCTGATCCGCGCTGATTGTGTTGTTCTCTACGAGCGGGTTCACGGTAACGGTGACCGCCACCCGCACGCTGGGGCAGCTCTGTGTGCCTTTGGTTTGCACATAATAGGTGGTGGTGGCTTGCAGCACGGGCGTTTCGTAACTGGCCCCCTCATGCACGGGCGTGTCGCCGGTCTTGTCGGTGAACCATTCGTAGGTAGCCCCGTTCGGGCTGTCAACCTTCAGGACCACAATAGTGCCCGCGCACACCGTTGTGCCAGCTAGGGAGGGGGCAGGGGGCGTCGGGGTGACGGTGATCTGCACGGTATTCGATTGGACCTCGCAGCCGCCCGCATTGATAATCCTTCTGAACCAGGTAGTTTGCGTCAGGGCTTGCGGCGCGAAGCTGCTGGCTGCCGCTCCGGCAATTGGCTGGAACCCGGTCGTCGCGTCGGTCGTGCTGAACTCCCAGGTATAAATAAGGTTTCCTCCCTGCCCGTTTGTCGGCACGGCTTCCGTCAGGGGGGCGGGGATGCTGCCAGCGCAAACTGTCTGGTCAGCGGAAATGCTGTTTTCTACCGCCGGGGCGATCGTGATTGTCTGGGTGGCTGCCTCAGAATCTCCGCACGCGTTGGTAGCTTTCAGGGTCACGGTATAGCTGCCTTCCTTCGGAAAATGAATGGCCGGGAACTGGGAACTGGCCGTGGTGCCGTTCACGAACGTCGCCTCCCCGGAAACCTGCCAGGCATACCCGGAGATGGTGCCGTTGCCAACCGTGAAGTTGGGGGTATGGCTGGGGTCAGAGGCATCGAACTTGAGGGTGAGCGGGGTGCAGTACCCCTTCGCCTCCGGCAGCGTGACCAGTGGTTTGCCGCGCACCTTCACCGGTTGGGAGGTCGTGCTCGAGTCGCAGCCATTGACGGCCTTCAGCGTGAGGACATAGTCGCCCCCCTCGGTAAAGTTGAATACCGGGTCGATGCTCGTCAGGCTCCCGCTGGCCAGGGTATAGCCGCGGTCTGGGCTTACGGTCCATTTGTAACGCAGCTCATCTCCGGTGGAGGCATTGGCTGTGCCTACCCGAAGCGGGCTGCAGCCTTCCTCAGCCGTCAGCGAAAACGCGGCGGCGGGGGGCGTGATCACCCGGATCTCTTTCGTGAACGATGCGGTGGTACAGCCATTGCTGGAGGTAAGCGTCACCTCGTAGGTGCCTGGCTTTGTAAACGTGAAGACGGGGTTTTCAGTGGCTGATGTGGAGCCCGACGCAAAGCCCCAGCCCGCGGCCGGGGAAACGCTCCAGCTGGAGTTAGAGGCGCTGCTGCACGCCCCGGTGTTGGTAAAGGCACTTCCGTTTACCGTGGTGTTTTGCAGCGACACCAGCTGGTTTGTGCAAACGGCCTGCGCCGGCACCGCAAAGGCTGCCTTGGGGCCCGACGCTATCTTAATAGAGCCCACCGTGATGGGGGTTTTGCCGCAGGGGTTCTCAGCCGAAGCCGTTAGCGTAAAGGCATCCCCGGTCATCCCGCAGGAGCCCTGGTTGAAGGTGTGCGTGATACTGGCCGGGATGTTCTCCTGGGTAAAGGTATAGGCTGGTGTGTTGTCGTTGAACTGGAAGGTGTATTTGGTGGCTGGCGAGTTGTCGGCCACGCCGCTGATCGGGAAGGTATACGTAACTGGCGCGCAACCCACCGTGTTTCCGGGACTGCCCACTGCAAGGCTCGGGTTACTTCCGTTATACGCCTCATAGGTGGTGGAAGAGCTGCAGCCGCCGTTTCCGGTAACCGTGAAGACCAGCTTAAAGGCTCCCCGCCGGGTATAGGTATGCGTTACCTTTGTAAAGTCGCTGCCCAGGTTCTCCACCGGCGAGCCGTCTCCCCAGTTGATTGCATAGCCCTGGTTTAAGGACTGCGTGGTGGAGTTGTTCTGCGCCGTGACGGTATAGTTGATGTCTGAGGAACTGGAAGAGCACTGCACAAAGGGGGTGTTGATGGCGCCCGCGTCCACATCCAGCAGGGTGGCGTCTGGGCCTTCCTTCACGGTTACTTTCTTCTCGACGGTGCGTTCGCACCCGGCGCTGTTGGTTACGGTCAGCCGCACGGTAAATACTTTGGACTGACCGATGAAGCCTTTGTACACATGTTTGGGGGAGGCTTCCGTGCTGCTGTTCCGGGCCCCCGCGTCAGGATCACCGAAATCCCAGCTGTATTTAAGGGCATTGCCAGTGGAGGCATTGGTGAAACTCACGGCGTTTCCGGCGCATTGGTCCCCTGAAGGAGCAGAGAAGTCAGCGACAGGGTACTCTTCCACGGTGATTTTCATTGGGTCCGACAGCGTGCTTGCGGGGGCGCAGGAGGCGTGGTTGTCAATCCTGACGGTATAGCTGCCCGATGCTGAGACGGTATAAAACTCACCTTTCTGCCCGGTAATCTCTTGCCCGTCTTTATACCATGTATAGGTATGACCTTTCTGATCCACACTAAGCCGGGTGGTCTGGCCCTTGCAAAACGTCAGCGCATTGTCTGCGCGCATCGTGGCCTTGCATCCACTGCCCTGCCCAACCGCTTGCAGCGCGAAAAATAACAGGAGGGTATAAAAAAGTACTACTCTGGGTAAAAGTTGACGCATACGTATACTGCTTGGCTAAAAACTGATACTTTCAATTGATAAGTTTGATTCCTGCTTGAAATTCGGCTTGAGTAGGTGGAGTAAATACGGCTTACGGCTATTGTGTAAATAAGTATATTTTAAATGGGTATAATTATAGCACCATGGTGGGTACACGTATAAAGAGGGTAAATGTTTTAAAAAACATGGTGGATCTGCTTCTGAAGGTGCTGAAGCCCGATTTATAGTATATCTGCTATAGTTAGATATACCTAGCTAAGGGTATGGAAAGGGAAGTAGGTATGCAGTATAAGCAGCTAAAAGGGGTAGGCCATGCCTCCGGTAGCTTCTGCGGGGAACAAAAGAACCTGTGGCGTATACCGCATGAGAGGCCTGGATACAAAAAATCCCCTGAAGACTCGCCGAAAGTTTCGGGCGTTTCTTCAGGGGATAAGAAGTAGTGATATCTTAAAAAAAGACCTATTCCTTGCTGTTTAGTTGGGAGGCTGCTTTTTCATCAACAAACCAGTACACCTCGCCTTGCTGCGGCCGAATAAGCTGGGCGGGGTATTTCTCCGGGTTTGGCTCACCCTCCAACACCTCATGCAGCGCCGGAGCTTTGTTGTCGCCGAAAGTGAGGAAGCAGATCGTTTTAGCCTGGTTGATTAGCGGAGCAGTCAGCGTCACGCGGAACATGGACTGGGGGGCGAGGTAATACGCCTGCACCCACTTGGTCGTCTCGTGCAGCACCTCCGTACCCGGGAAGAGCGAGGCGGTATGGCCGTCGTCGCCCATACCCAGCAGAATCAAGTCGAACTGAGGCGGCCCCGCTTTGAAATGCTGTTGCAGCACCTGTTCGTACTGTTTTGCGAAATCCTCGGGGGATGTGTTGTCCTGCCACATCGGGTATACCTGTCCCTTGGGTACAGGAACGTGGTCCAGCAGCGTGTCGAAGGCCATTTTGGCGTTGCTGCGCTCATCTGTCAGGGGCACCCAGCGCTCGTCTCCCCAGAATACAAACGTCTTCTCCCAAGGGACCTGCTCTTTATAAGGAGAGGCTGAAAGCAACTTGTGAAGCAAGACAGGGGAGGAGCCCCCCGTCAGGGCCACCGTGAAGCGTCCGTTTGCTGCCACGGCCTCCTGCGCCTTTTGCACAAAAAATTTGGCGGCTGCCTGGCTGAGGGCGTCTTTATCTTCAAATATGTGTATCATCGGCTTGTTTTTAGTGAGGTAAGGTTACAGACCAGGTATGGCCCTCGCGGGCAATCAACGCCTCGGCGTTCTCAGGGCCCCACATGCCAGCGGCATAGTTCGGGAACTCTAAAGACGGCCGCGACTCCCAGGTTTCCAGGATAGGGGTGATCACGTCCCAGGCAACCTCCACCTGGTCAGATCGCATAAACAGGGTCGCGTCGCCTTCCATGGCATCCAGCAAAAGCGTTTCATACGCCTCCGGCGATTGCGTCTGCGACTGGGTAGAGCGGCCATTGAAGTCAAACACCATTTCTGCCGGGGTCAGCGCCATGTCCAGGCCTGTTTTCTTGGCCATAAAGCGCAGCCGGATGTCCATTTGCGGTTGCAGGTTGATAATGAGGCGGTTGGGCATGATGTTCTCCGACATCTGGCTCGGGAAGGTCAGGTGCGGCACCGGCCGGAACTGAATCGTGATGGACGAGCTTTTCTCCTGCATCCGCTTGCCGGTGCGCAGGTAAAATGGCACGCCCTGCCAGCGCCAGTTGTCGAGCAGGAACTTGACGGCCGCGTACGTTTCGGTTTTGGACCTCGGGTCCACGCCTTCCTCCTCGCGGTACCCCGGCACCTGGTTTCCCTTCATCCAGCCCGGGCCATACTGCCCGCGCACGGCAAACTTGGCTACGTCTTCCTTCGAGAACCGCTGCACGGCGTGCAGCACATCCACTTTCCGGTTACGGATTTCCTCTGCCTCAAACGTTACCGGGGGTTCCATGGCCACCATGCACATCAGCTGCAACAAGTGGTTCTGGATCATGTCGCGCAACGCGCCGGAGCCCTCGTAATAGCCGCCCCGGTCTTCCACGCCTACTTCTTCTGCCACCGTGATCTGCACATAATCAATGTAGTTACGGTTCCAGAGCGGCTCGAAAAGGGCATTGGCGAACCGGAAAGCCAGGATGTTCTGCACCGTTTCTTTGCCTAAGTAATGGTCAATCCTGTAAATCTGGCACTCCTGGAATGTGCTGGTGAGCAGCACGTTGAGCTCCTTTGCCGACTCCAGGTTATTCCCAAACGGCTTTTCCACCACAATGCGGTCGCGCTCCGTGTCGCTGGCGATGCCCACGGCACCCAGGTTCACGGTAATCGGCTCGATGAACTTTGGGGCCACTGAAAGGTAAAACAGGCGGTTGGCCCGTGTGCCCCAGGCATCCTCGATGGCGGCGATCCTTTCGGCCAGGTCGTGGTAAGAGGCCTGCTCGTTTATGTTGGAGCGAAGGTAAGACAGGGAGTAGCGGAATTTTTCCCAGGAAGCCTCCGCCGGTTTTCCGCTGCGAGAGAACTCGTCGAGGCCTTCGCGCAGGTCTAGCTGGTAGTTCAGGTCGTCGGTGTCGGAGCGCCCAAGCCCGATGAGGGCAAATTGCTCTGGCAGCCAGCCGTCCAGAAACAAATTGTAGAAAGCGGGAACCAGCTTCCTTTTCGCCAAATCGCCGGTTCCGCCGAATATAACGGCAATGGTAGGTGCCGCTTTATTAATTGATTTCATATGAAGAACAATTAGGTATAAACTCCAGGAAACCAGGCCACATAAAGGTGGGCGAATCCTGGAGGCGTGTTGTTAGTTCCACTGTGTGTGGAAGGTGCCCGGCTGATCGATGCGCTCGTAGGTATGCGCCCCGAAATAATCCCGCTGGGCCTGAATCAGGTTCGTGGGCAGGGTTTCGGTGCGGTACGCGTCGAAGTACGTGAGCGAGGCCATGAAAACGGGCATCGGAATGCCCCTGTCGATTGCCATTTTCAGCACGTGGCGCAAGTCGCCCTGCCGCTCCAGCAGATCTTCCCCTATTTTCGGGTCCAGGAGCAGGTTGGGGAGCGTGGGCTTGCGCTCATATGCCGCACGGATGTCTGTGAGGCAGGCCGCGCGGATGATGCAGCCACCGCGCCAGATTTTGGCCACGTCCTGCAGCTGCAGGCCATAGTCGTAGGCTTCGGAGGCTACTTTCAGTTGTGCCAGGCCCTGGGCGTAAGTGGCGAGCATGGCAAAGTAAAACGCGTTCCGAACCTGATCCACCAGCTCCTGCCGGCTTTCGTTGATGGGTTCTTGAAGCGTGTTGTTGGGCAATGCTTTGGCTGCCTCCACACGCTCTTCTTTATACTTCGACATGTCGCGCATCAGCACCGCCATGTCTATCGACGGCACAGGCACCTGCAGGTCCATGGCGTTCTGGGAGGTCCACTTGCCGGTGCCCTTGGAGCGCGCCACGTCAGAAATAACGCTTACCAGGTACTGCCCGGTCACCTCGTCTTTTTGGTTGAGAATCGCGCCGGTGATCTCGATCAGGAAAGACTGCAGCTCGCTCTGGTTCCAGTCCTGAAACACGCGCTGCAGCTCCTCGTCGCTGAGGCCCGCGCCCCGCTTCATAAAATCGTAGGCTTCTGAAATCAGCTGCATCACCCCGTATTCAATGCCGTTGTGCACCATTTTCACGTAGTTGCCCGCAGAGCCGTTGCCCAGGTAGGTTACACAGGGCTCGCCGTTTACCTTGGCCGCAATCGCCTCGAAAACGGGACGCAGCCTTTCGTATGCCTCACGGTTGCCGCCCGGCATCATGCTTGGTCCGAACCGGGCACCCTTCTCACCCCCAGATATGCCCATACCGAAGAAATGGATTCCTTTCTCTGCCAGCTCCACCACGCGGCGGTCTGTATCGGGGAAATAGGAGTTGCCACCGTCAATAACAATGTCGCCGGGCTCGAGTAGGGGCACCAGGCTTGCAATCACGGCATCAACCGGTTTGCCCGCAGGCACCAGCAGCAAAAGGGCGCGCGGCTTGCGCAGCGCCCGCACAAACTCTTCGGCAGAGGTAGTGCCGCGTACGGCCTTGCTTTCGCCAGCCTCTGATTCCACGGCCGCGGCCTTCTCCGGGTCCAGGTCCAGGCCAATCACAGAAAAGTCGTGGTCTGCGATGTTGAGCATCAGGTTTCTGCCCATCACCCCGAGGCCAACCATGCCGAATTCATATTGCAAGTCTTTCATAAAGTAGGAGTTCTAATTAGTTTAGATGCATTTGTAAGTGGAACAGTCGGACAGATGCACTGCCTCACGGGGAGGGTGTTCTGTAGTAGCCTGTTCTGTGCTTTGCCTTCTTGTCAGAAGCAAAGCTACAAGGTAAAAAATATTTTCCCACGTTTATATCAAATTACGCAAATGATTGGATGAGTGGGCCTGCATATAAACCTTCCGGAGCAAATTATAGCCCCCATTCCTGCAGATACACTATCAAAAAAGAGGGGGTATGGCTGCCTGAATGGCAAAAAGATAAGCGTTAACTTAAAAGGCAAGGGCCACACGAGACTGGTATAACTCCTCCCGGATTTCGTGAAGCACCCTCTGAAAGCACCGGTATTTTTGGGTTCCAGTTAGTCAACGCACATGGCTTATTTTCTTAAAACTCATGTTGTTTTCAATAGCCGTATGGTGGGTCTATGCCATTGTGGGGCTCTACCTATTTTTCGACATTGATATTTATCCCAATTTGAATCCTGAATCTATATCTAGGTATTTAATGATGAGTGGGCTATTGATTATTCCTTTGATTTGGCTTATACATCAATAATCGTATAAAAACCTCCATATCAAATGGGTGCGTAAAACCATAGATAGTGTGACTTCAAAAAAGGTACTCAACTTTTTAAAAGACATCGAAAAGTTTGAAGGATAGCATGATATCCTGTTTTTGTATTGCAGACCGTCTCCCCGGGGGAGAAAGAGTTAAATCTTTGCATCACCTCAATTGGCTACATTAAACACTCTTATCAGCTTTTCCTTTCCTTTCAGCTGAACTTCCCCGAGCAGCTTGAAATTAAAATGGTCTTTTGCTATTTCATAGGTATTCTCGCCAACCAGTAAATGGGTGCCATATTGTTTGTTCAATTGTTCCAGCCGAGCCGCTATGTTTACCTGGTCGCCCACAACGCTGTACTTGAGGCGTTGTGCAGCACCCACATTACCTGCCACCACAACACCGGTGTTAATGCCGATGCGTGTTTTTAGCAAACGGTTGTCGCCAAACTTCATGGAGTTGGTTATTTGCTCTATCTCTTTCCCGGCCTGTATGGCATGCACCGCATGGTCCGGGTCATCCAGTGGAACGTTGAACATGGCGAAGACCGAATCGCCTATAAACTCGTTTACCACTCCTCTGTGTTTCTGAATGATGTCTACCATCACGGTGAAGTACTCATTCAGCATTTTTACGATATCAGCGGGTGCAGAGGCTTCTGAGATGGTGGTGTAATCGGCAATATCCGTCACCATGATCGTGCAGGTTCTTTCTTCGCCGGCGATGTTTATCTTTTTCCCCAGGATAGCGTCGGCAACATCTTTAGACAAATATTTGCCAAAAGTATCTCGGATGATTTCCCGCTCGCTCAACCCTTTAACCATGCCGTTGAATGCGCTGGTAAGGGTGCCGATCTCATCATCAGTTAGCACGGGAGCATGTTGTGAGAAGTCGCCATGCTTCACCGCATTGATTTCAGCCATCAAGGAATAAATAGGTTTGGTAAATGACCGGGTGATGAAGATGACAGCGATAACCATACCGATGAATATGATAATACGCTCGGGCATGATGGCTTGCAGCGGTTTCATGTCGGAGAATCGGGCGTACTCGTCGCCGGCACCAGTCACCACCAGCTCAAGTATGACCAGGATACTGGGAAAGAAGCCAAGTATGATGAACGACGTAAGCAACGTGAGGCCCAGCCTTTTTTTTCCTGCGGCGAAATTAACGTTGAACTGCGAGAAGATCTTTGTCTTCAGGTCAAGTGTAAAATCGTTGATAATAAACCAGGTGATGAAAGCGGGTAAAACGGCATAGACATAAAGAATGGATGGCACTGCGCTAACCCAGAGTGCGGCAGGCATGTTTTCCAGTTTTATCTCGCCCATATCCGGCGGAAACAGATACATCATCAGCATCATAAGCGCCAGATAGGCAATGCCCAAGGAAAACACCCACCACGCCGAATACCAGTTTAGTCGCTTTATTCGCCGGAAGGCTGGTTCAGTGAAACTGTTTTGCTCAAGAGCGCTTGCTATGGGTTTAAAAAACAGGTAAGCGCCGAGGAGATTCAGCGGAAGATACAGAAAGAGGTGAATGGCGCCCAGGATGAAGAACAACGCCATGTTCTGATGAGCAGGAATGTACATGGCATCAAACAGCAGTATGATCAAAAGCAAACTCAGCATAGACCAGTAGTACCTCTTTTTCATCGCTGTTGGGTTTATAGGTTTTAAACTGTAGCCTCCCCGGGTTCGGTTTGGGTTTCATCTCATGGGTCGAGAATTGCCATATTATACCGTAACCACCACGTTACCCTTTTTATGTCCCTGCTCTACATACCGGTGCGCCTCAGCAACTTGCTCCAGAGGGTACCTGCGGTCAATAACCGGTTTGAGTTTCCCTGCTTCCACAAGCTCTTTCACAAACTGCATGTCTTCGGGCGTTTCATGCATCACCCCCGTGATTACTTTTTTGCTGCCTGTAAGGGAAGCCCACCACCCCCTCGCCATAAACGAAGGGCTAGCGTCACATGAAACCAGCACGCCGTTTTTGTTAAGCGAGCGGATGCAGGCTGCAAAAGCACTCTTGCCTACGGTGTCGAAGACCATGTCGAAGGTGTCGCCTGTTTTTGAAAAATCCTCTTTTGTGTAGTCAATCACCTTATGGGCGCCCAGTTCCTTTACCATACGCACATTGGCGGTGCTGCACACGCCTGTAACGGTTGCGCCGAAGAAGATGGCAAGTTGCACGGCTGCAGTGCCCACAGCGCCCGAGGCTCCGTATATCAGCACCTTCTGGCCGCTTTGTATGTTTCCTTTTCGAAGGAAATACAGGGCCGTGTTGCTGCCAAACGGAATAGCGGCCGCTTCCTCAAAATTAAGGTTGGCGGGAATTCCGGCCAGCACCGCGTTTTCTGGCAAACAAACATACTCGGCATAAGCGCCAAACCGCATACCGGTAGTGCCAAAAACAGCATCGCCTGTCTCAAAGCGTTTTACTTTCGCACCGGTCTCTTCAACTTTGCCCGCAAGGGCAAACCCTAAGATGTTTTTTCTCGGCTTTAACAGGCCAAAGAACAGCCGCACTGCAAATGGATCTGCTTTTCGCAGATGCACGTCTCCCGATGTGACGGCTGTTGCATAAATGCGTACCAGCACTTCATTATCTCTTGGCCTGGGTTTTTCAACGTTGCGGAGTGTAAGCACTTCAGGGGGGCCGTAGCGGACGTATATAACTGCTTTCATGAAAACCGGCTTTAATTTTCCAACTGATTAGAACTTTCTTCAATGACAAACTCGGCTGTGCTGGAGAATTAAATGAGAGGCCTCCAGTTCCTGCTCCAGTGCATGTACTTGGGTCTGCAGCTCCATGATTCGGGCTGTTGCCTGGTCGGCAGAGGGAGGAGGAGCGTTTTTACACCAGGAAGGCCGCCGGGCAGCCGTTCCTGAGGCCTTCATCTAGGCATTGGGTGGCTCCTGCTCCACCTTATCGAGCCAATGCTTTACCGTTTGACGGGATACCTCGAACTTGACGGCCGCCTGCCCGATGTTGAGCAGGCCCTAGTGAATCTCCTTCACCATTTGACGCATGGTATACTCATGATCCTGCATACGCAGCTGAGAAAGTTGTTCTTTAAGTTAATCATTTTTATGGTCAAATTTCTTAGGAAAAGACACATACCATCCTGCGGTGCCTACATCGGATGGACAGGGAAGGAGATCTCGAAAGTTGTGCCTATACCTACCTGGCTGTCCACTTTGATGGTACCCCCGGCGTTGTCTACTATTTTTTTGACCATGTAAAGGCCGATTCCGCTGCCCTCCACATGATCGTGGAAGCGGGTGAACATGGTGAAAAGCTGCTTGCTCCGCTGCATGTTCATGCCCAGCCCGTTGTCGGTCACGCGCAGCACATGGTACTCGGTGTTCTGTGTGCACTCAATCGAGATTACCGGATGACGCTCCGGGGAGCGGTATTTCAGGGCATTGGAGAGCAGGTTGTACACAATGCTGCGCAGGTTTTTCTCTGAAAACTGTATGGACTCGCAGTTTTCCAGGGAAACATTTAGTTGCGCCTCAGAGGCCAGTATAAGCGGCTCCAGATCAGAGCGCACATCCTCAATGATTTCCTGCAGGTTTACCGCTACTGTTTCCCCGTTGTAGGCCTTCTGGAGTTTTACCACTTCGGTGAGGCTAGCAATGGTCTTTTTGAAACGCTCGACCGAAACCTGCATCATCTCCAGGATGTGTTTTAGGTCGTCCATCTGCACCTCCGGATCAAAAAGCTCGGTCATTAGCAGCTGCAAAAACCCTTCGATGTTGGCGATAGGGGCTTTCAGGTCGTGGGAAGCGGTATAGATGAAGTTGTCCAGGTCGTTGTTGATGCGCACGAGTTGGGTATTTTTCACCTCCAGGGCCACTTTCGCCTCTTTCAGCTCTGTGATGTCAACGGCAGAGCCGATATACCCATAGAGCGTGCCATCAGAGAAATAACTAGGTGCCCCTTTCGAGAGAAACCAGTTGTAAGCGCCGTCTTTGTGAAGTAGGCGGACTTCCTGACTGTAAGGCGCGCTTTTTTCGATAGCCTCCGCAATAAGCTGTGAGGTTTCGGCTACGTCTTCGGGGTGTAAGTAGAGGAACCAACCGTCTACCAGACATTGCTCCAAGTTGATGCCCAAAAACTCCACCGCGTACTTATTCATGTACTTGAGGGAACCGTCGGGATTAACGGCCCACACAATGTTCGGGGTCGCATCTGCCATAATCCGGAAGCGCTCCTCGCTTTCTTTGAGGGCACCCTCCAGCTTCTTGCGCTCGGTTATGTCGCGGGCAACCGCCAGCATAAATGGGGCGCCTGCGATAGTCAGCCCACCCATGTTCACTTCCACCGGGAAAATGGTGCCATCCTTCTTCTGGTGCAGCGTCTCGTACTGTGGTATTGTCTCGGCCTGGGCCTTGCGGAAAACCTGGGAGAACAACGTGTCATTGTGAATAGGGTCTACGTCTGGCACCCGGATGCTTTTTGCCTCCTCGGCGGTATAGCCCCAGGCGTCGAGGGCCCGTTTGTTGAGGTAGGCGAAAGTCCCGTCCTCGCGCATCAGGATGAAGGGATCACGGGCCAGGTCCGCCATAAACTTGAAGCGGATGAGCTCTTCCTCATTTTCCTCCAGCTTCTTTCGGGCAAGCACCTGCTCGGTAACGTCTGTCGCCACTTGCAATACGCCCGTTACGACGCCTTCCTCCAAAATGGGGGTATAACTGGTGTTATAGTAGCCCAGCCGGAGTTCATCATTTACAGGGAGCATCACAGGCACTTCGGTTCCCACAAATGGGGTACCTGTATCAAACACGTTATAAAGGATATCCAAAATGGGTTGGCCCTTCACCTCCGGCAGTATTTCCAGGATAGATTTCCCCAAAGCGTCTTCTGCTTTTCCGGTGAGCTGGAGCAGCAGGGAGTTGGCCACTTCCAGCACAAGCTCGCGGCTCCGCATCAGGCCAATGGCCACAGGCGCCTGCTGCACCATGGTCCGGAAGCGGTGCTCGCTTTCTTCCAGGCGCAGCTTCGTCAGGATGGTGTTAGTCACGTCTTTGGATGTGGCCAGGATGCCATAGACCTCGCCTTCTGTGTTTCGGAGGGGGCTATAGGTGAAATCAAGGTATATCGTTTCCAGCTTTCCGTGTCGCTCTATCGGGGTAGGCTGGCCTGTATCCGAATACGTTTCGCCGGTGGCATATACCTGCTGCAGTATTTCCTCGAATCCCCATCCCTTTACCTCCGGCACTACGTCGAACACTTTTTCCCCGATAACCTGTTCTCTGGTTTTGCCCCACTGCCGGAGCATACCCTCGTTTACAAATTCCAGCGCAAATTCCGGTCCCTGAAGGAGGGCCATGGTGTCGGGTGTCTGCTGAAAGATGCTGCGCAGCTTTTGCTCGCTTTCCTCAATCGCCTTCCGGCTTATCACCTGATCTGTCACTTCGTTGGCAACGACTAAAATGCCTGAGATGCTGCCGTCCAACTCATGGTAGGGCTCATACACAAAGTTGATGTATGTGTTGCCCAAGACTCCATTCCGGACCATATCTGCCGTTCGCTCGTGAGCGACATAACGCTCACCGGTGGTCAGCACATTGGTCAGCAGCTCTTCAAAACCTTGTTCCGATACCTCCGGCAGGGCCTCAAACAGGGGCTTGCCCTGCACCTGGTCCAGGCTTCGGTCCCAGTACTCTAGCACCTTGTCATTGGCAAACTCAATCACGAAATCGGCCCCTTTAAAGATAGCGATCGCGACTGGGGCCTTGCTGAACACGTTGCGAATGGTTTGCTCGCTGTCCTGTAGCCTACGCCGGGCCATAACCATCTCGGTCACCTCGAGGCCGGTACAGAACAACGCGTAAATCTTACCGACAGTGTTGCGGAGCGGCTTGAAGGAAAAGTTCATGTATACTGTGGTCAGCTCGCCTTCGTGCAGTAACTGCACCGCGTCTTCCACCGACTCGTAAGGTATGCCGGTGGTGTACACCTCGTCCAGTATCGTTAGCAGGTGCTGCTGTGCGAACTCCGGGAAGGCTTCCGCTATGGAGCGTCCGGCTGCATTCCGGCTGTCGCCCCAAATGCGGAGCGCGGCCTTGTTTACGACCTGCACCACGTGGTCTTTGCCCAGCAGGATGCAGGTAGGTATGGAAGACGCATGAACGAGGCTAGCCCAGTGGTGCTCGCTCTCTTTCAGTCTTTCGGAATAGACTTCCGTGAGGTTGTTTTCGGAGAAAGTGACAAGCACGCTTGCCAGCAACCCCGACTCATCCGCTACGGCACTAAAGCTGCACGCCCAGGAGCCAGCTTTTTCCTGAGCAGTTTCAGCTAGCGGAAGCAGAGGGCATGCCTTTGCAGAAGCAGCCCCGGTTTGGAGCGCTTGTTGCACGTGCGCTTCCACCTCGTGCCACTTGTCGGGCCATACCTCCCGGGCGGGCTTGCCCAGAGGGTCCGGCAGGTGGGGGTTAAGGTGGAGCAGGTAGGCATCGTTATAGAGACATATCCGATCCGGGCCCCAAAGCAAGAGCATCGGTTGCCTGGCAAGCCGCACGATACTCAGGGTAGTGCGCAAGCTCTGTGGCCATGCCTCAGGATTCCCTAAAGGTGTTGCAGACCAGTTAAAAGCATCGATACGTGCCGCTGCGGCTCTATCCCCATTCAGAAAATCAAGTGGTGTGTTACTGCGCTTCGGGAAATTCTGCTTAGATACTTTTGTCATGGGTGTTTCAATCGCGTGCCTCTGCTCATCGGCATTGCCTTTTTCTTTCTGTAAAGATAGGTATATATGGCATCCGTGAATAATAGTTATGCACCGGGCAATTATTTTTAAGCATATGCCTTCTAAAATGCTACTGGCCAATTGCTGTACACTGCCGTTTGTTTACATTTAGTTGTAAGTGGACGTTACAGTGTAGAGCGGATGTCGCGTTTATTGCAGGGGCAGGCCAACATAGGCTGCATGCTTTCGTAAAGTTAATCTTTAAATTCTATATAGCATGTCATACATTTTTCAGGATTGGAGCACAAACGCAGGAAACCTCAAGGGCAGGCTGGTGATGGTGCTGTTCAGGCTGGCCCATCCCGCCTCCAAAAGCAAGCTTCTCCGCTTGGTCTGGTTGCCTTATCTGGCTTTTTACAAACTGTTGGTAGAGTGGTTTATGGGTATAGAGTTGCCGCACTGGACAACGGTGGGAGCGGGGTTTTACCTGGGCCATGGCCATGCCTTGGTTGTAAACGGGTGCACGGTGATCGGCAAAAACTGCTTTTTCCGTCATTCCACAACGCTGGGCAACATCCGCCGCGACGACGGCTCCTATACCGGCTCCCCCATTATCGGGGACAACGTGGAACTCGGCTCCAATGTCTGCATCATTGGGGAGGTGCGGATTGGCAACAACGTCCGGATCGGGGCCGGCTCCGTGGTCGTGAAGGACATCCCGGACAACTCCGTGGCCGTCGGTAACCCCGCTCGGGTAATCCGAACGCTTGAACCTGTGGGGCAGCGGATACAAATGATCCCGTAAGCCCTGGTTTGCAGCATACCCCTACATACGAACCCCGCCCCAAGATATACTTCACATCGTATGTCTTGGGGCGGGGATTCGTATCTGCAAACGGAGTAGCACGCTGCAGCTACTTCGATGTATACCGTCAGCCAGAAAACAGAGTTCGTCAGGAGCTCACAGCTTTACATTATCTGGTCAGCAACAGTTTGACGGATCGAACACTGCCTGCTGTCTGGACTCTTACAAAATACAGACCAGTGGGTAACTGCGCCCCATCCACTTCTATAGCCTTTGTTTCGCCGGCCAGCGTCATACCCTCAAACAAGGTTTTTATCAGCTGCCCTTTGCTGTTGAACAAGACAACGGAGCATTCACCAGAAGTCGTCGAGGCGAAACGGACGGTAGCTTTGGCTGAAAACGGGTTGGGGTATATGCTCGGATAGTCTACTGGTAAAGTATACGTTTTTGCCAGTGCAGTATCGCCTGCCGTCGTCGCTGTCAGAGTCCCTGTCGTCAGCCGGAAAAGGTCTGACAGGCATTTGCAGTCGTCCGAAACCATATAGCTGATGTCGGCATATGGCATTACGGTGATTGAGCGGGTAGTTTCACCGGTAGACCATTGGTAGTTCCCCACCCAGGAAGCAGTAAGCTGGGCAGTGCCTCCCGGCTGTACCGCGATGGTCCTTGTCTTGTTTACGTCCTGCATCACCGTGAACTGATCTGTAACACTTCCGTCAGCCTGTATAAACTTGCCATCGAGGCGGTTGTCTTCTACTTCCAGAAGAAACATACCCCCTTCATTTCTGGAAAAGGGCAGGGCATCGTGTGGGTAATCGGCTTGAACAGAGGTGGACTGTCCTGAAGAACCCGAAACGACGTATACCGTGCCTTTGTTTTTCTGACCGGCTCTCGTAAAATAGGGGCAGGAGTTTGCAGAATTGTCATACCTGGCGCTGGATTGGCTGATAGTGTGCGACGCTCTGTCAAATGTCTTCTCGCTGCCATAAAAGTCATTTAAAAGGTATGAGCGCTCATATGTATGACTGTGGCCTGAGAGAACAAGGTCTACGCCAGCGCGTTCCAGGATACGGATAAAGTTTTGGCGAATCTGGATCAGTTCGTCTTCCTTGTCAGCGTTATGGCTACCCATGGTATAGGGAGGGTGGTGCCAGAAAGCGATGACCCAAGGTTTTGTATTGCCGGCCAAGTCTTTCTTTACCCAATTCACCTGGGCGCCAAGGGTATCATACAGGCGCGTGTCATCCGTCTCTACTCCATAAGAGTCGAGACTGAGAAAATGTATATTACCCCAGTCGAAAGAATAGAATGCCTCTGTGCCCGAAGCCTCTCCGCCGCACTCAGCTGCCTTTGGCATGGTGAAGTTCTGATAGTATGCCCCCATGCGTGAAGCCTGAGTGGTAGCGTAATAATCATGATTTCCGGGCGTAGGGAAGAGGACGTGGTTTTGGAGCAACAAACCATCAAACGGCCCGAAAAAGTTTTGCTGAAACTCTCGGTCAGTGCCTTTATCATAGGCGTTGTCGCCCAATATAAGCATTACCTCGGCAGGGTCGTCGCCCACATGGTCAAGGTATGCGGTAAGGGTGTTTGTCCGGACGTTGTTTTTGTTGATGCCGCTATCCCCGAACACGGCAAAGCGCATCTTTCGGGTGGTTGTGGCTGTAGGCGCCGTGCGGAAGTAGTTGGAGGCGCTGTTTTGCGCCATGCCTGCAGAACTCCCAACCCTGTAAAAATATCTGGTGTCTGGTGCCAGACCTTCCAGGCGCACTTCATGTTCTGTCGATACGCGCGCGTCGGATGCCGCAAGCGTGTACGTGCCGAACTGTGTTCCTGCCTCAACTCTCGAATCGGAGGGTTCGCTTGTCCGCCATCGGATCGTTATGGCTGACTGACTGCCCATCTGCAGGTAGGGGCCACGCACGAGTTCCACATTGGCTGTTTCTGAGTTGCCCGCCAGCTCAAGGTCAAATGCAATGTCAGAACTAGACTGCTTGTACTGATGAATCTCAACGGCTATTGTGTTTTCTCCGTTTAAAAATGCCTCTGGGGGTATGGAGAAAGCGATCGGGGTGGCGCCATCGTCTCCATCAGAACTTCCGGCTGCCAGAGTATTGTAGGAGACAGTGCCTTCTGGCATATTGTTGCGGTATACCTCGGCCCCGTTCACATACACCACCACGCCATCGTCGCGGTTCACCAGCGCCGGGAACGAAGAGATGGCGGCTGCGTTCGCGATAGTGATTTTCTTCCTGAAGTAAGTGGTGATGTGCTTCCTGTCAGCGTCATCCCCAAAGCTCACTGGTGTGGCAGCGTCAGGGATGCCGTAACCAAACTTGCCGTTTCCTGTTTCCCAGGCCGAATCGTCGAACGAAGCCGTGCGCCAGGCCGTGCCCTGGTCCGATCCGTTGTCCAGATATCTCCATGTGGCGTTGAAGGCGATGAGTTCTGCGGGGCCGGTCTGGGGCTGCAGAACCTGATAAACCTGCCCCGCGGTATAGCCCTCCGAAACTTCGTTTTGTGCCTTGTCAACAATGCCAGTGCCTGAGGCATTGAGATCGAGCCGCAGTGTTCCGGAGCCGGAGACCTCGCTTACCGTCACGTCATAAACACTGCTGGTTGTATCTGCTGCAGCGATGGCTTTCACGCTGGCTGCCAGTGTACCTGACTCAACATTTACGCTGAAGTCTGTTTGATCTGCGCCTGTCACAGGCTCCGAGAAGGTAACCCGGTAGGTGACCTGTGTGGCGGAGGTAGAATCTTCGGCAGGCAATTGCCGGTTTATGGAAAGTACTGTGGGTGGTATGTGGTCTGAGTTAGCGGGGGTAGTTGTGTTGTCGGGCGGCAGCACCTTGAGGGTTTTGCCGGCGATATCTTCCCAGCGGTATAGATGGTATGTCCTTCCCTCAGACATAGCCACAAACAGTCCTTTCGGAAATTCGGGGGCTATGGGGTAATTCAAGACCTCAATTCCATCTATCAAATGCGCTTTCAGTTCTACCACGGCCAGCAGGCTATGTTGATGCGGATTCGAAGTGCTTCCTTCGCGCGGGTAGACGTGAATCTCGTCCGCACTTTGGTCCGACACGAGAATATAGCCTCCGTTGTCCTCAGTTTTGTAAATCGCGATGCCTTCCTGATCCTGGGCAAAGCCGGATGTGGCAAAGAGAGCGAGCTCCTCGTTGCCTTTCGCTGGATCAGCGTAATATTTCCTTACACCGACTTTTTCATCGGAATAATAGACATACCCAAGCTCGTTGTCTACGGCTACAGCCTCGATTTCCTTTTCCCCACTGAACTTGCCGAACTTTCGCACTAAAATTCCTTCCATGTTCCCTTGTCCGTCATCCTTTAAAAGGTATTGCCAGAGATAGGTTTGGTCGGTAGGCCCATTCTTTCTGCTGACAATGGCGTACACGTTTCCATCGGAAGGCCTTTTGTAAAGGGCAATTCCCATTGGCTCCTGAAACTCTGTGTTTGCCTCGCCCTGAAATACAGGGATGCCCCCACCGTCCACAGCTTGCATATCCGGAACAGAGAATACTCTTAATTTACCCGTGAGCCGCTCAGTTGTGACGGCAATGTCAATTTTACGGCCACCTAACGCAACTCCATACGCGATATCCACATTGGTAGGCCTCCGCAGGTTCTCTACAGACTTGCTTTTTATGATATTGCCCATCATGTCAAATACATAAAGCGCACCGTCAGCGTCTTTGTCGGTTCCTATAATCAAGCTTCCAGCCGGATCCGCTTTGTTTAGCCATATCGCAATATCATCCGAATCATGGGGCACCCGCTCAGTCACAAAGCGCGGGCTAATCACGCTCTGAGCAATACAACGCTCTGGGTACACGATTTCAACGCAGAATAGCACTAAAGCAAAAATGAAATATTGGGAGTTTCCTGAAAAAATACTCATAATACTAAAGTTTAAGGCATGGCAAATATAAAAAATGAATTGTATGCATGTGTTAAGTGGTTGTTTATAAGCGTTATATGGGTTTGTAGGGGTTTCTTGGGTTGATTTCTTTTAGATCAGCGATAAATTATATCTCGATTATAATTGTAGTATTTTTGTATTTAATTTAAAAAAATCTAGCAAAAGGGGGTGTGAATTGATAGAAGTTGTCCTATGTTAAGACTTGATTTGCAGTGTAGCAACTTGCAAATGAATAAAAATTGACTGGCAAAGAGTGACATTCACTTCTAAGTTCAAGTTAGGCTGGCAACCTCAAAAATTGGGTGTTGCAGTTGCTTTTCGGTGTCAGCACATACTTAGATTTACCCAATGTTTAAATTTCCCCATTGGGCTACAAAAGAGTGATTTAAGGCTTTGACAAAGCTCATTTTCGCATACTAAAGCGAATTGTGAACAGGTGTTTAAAGATACCTTTTGAAACCTTCCTTTGGGATACTCAAGAAATAAGCAGCGAGGAATTCTGGTTCCGCGAAGCTCCTGAAACCGGTAAAGCAAGAGCGTACACTGACTGTGCCTCATACTTACATCAGGGTATAGCGTTTAGCTGAACAAAAGGCCCTTTTCGAGCAGCACGGTTTCATATCTGTCTTTGTTGAACCGATAAAGATAGGGCGCCTTATGGGCGCCTCCTCTTCTACGTACATCTAACCTGTCCACAATGCCGAGTGTCAAAACCTTTCTTTGAAAATTTCGCGGGTCTAATGTCTTGTCCAGAATCGTTTCGTAAAGTCGTTGGAACTCGGGTAGCGTGAATTGCTCTGGCAACAGGAAGTTACCAATTGGAAGCGAACTAACATGAAGGAGGAGCGCACTTAGGCTAACTTCAATCACCTGGTTGTGGTTAAACAGCATTTTAGGAAGGTTTTTTACGTCCCACCATTTGCATAAATCAGTATAAATATCTGGTTTTGGTTTAGCTTTTTCATAGTCAATCAATGCATAGTACCCAACGGAGATACTACGTTCAGCCCACTGGATAGGCGCAACGATGTGTTTTAGTTTTTCCTTTGTTTCCCCTTGCCCCTTTTGCTCCACATCTCCGAATACATGAAACTGGTGTAGAAATAGCTGTTGTAGTGCCGTTCGTTGGACCACAATGTTGCGGGCCGCATCATCAAGGGATTCATCTTTGCGAATCTGCCCGCGGGGCAGGCTCCATTCCTCAGTGTTTTCCCAGTGGAGTAGCAGCACTTGGAGCCGCCCATCGTGGTAGCCAAGTATAACACAGTCCAGCGTGATGTTTGGTAGATACGGTGGAAGTTGCTCACCAGGTTGCTCTACGGTTTTATGGTTATTAGGCATAACTGAAAAGGCTTAATGAATGAATAAGCAACAATGTAGGTGCTTCGGCAAATTAAAAATTAGTAATTAAGAATTAGAAATGAGGCCTAAAAACCGTTTCTATTCATATAAAAACAAACGCTAATTCTGATAAATAAATTGGTATAGTAGTAGGTGCAGTGCCTTACAGATAGAATGAAATTGAAACCAAGCGGACACTGTTTTTGATAGAGTAGCATGCTCTCTGGGATCGTAGACCCAAATGTATAAGGTGGACTGATAAACTTTACGCACCTGCGTGCCAGTCCATACCCACTTCCGTGCCGAAGCATGGCGCGAAAGCAAGTTTTAAACATGCGCTATACGCTTGTTTTTGGTCGTATGGAGCATGCGCCTGAGTACACGGAAAAATTTTTGCTAAGTGCAATACCGCAAAAGCACAGGAGATCAAGCGTGATTGGTAAGCTGTCTATGGTCGTGTTATCGCTGATTTAAACCATGCAGATTTATGCCTTTTTACAACAATTAATCAGCACGCATAACGCTCGCTCATAAACAGGTGAAATTCCCTTCCTGATGATAGTGGTCCTCTTGAGAGGTATAAATGTGCGGTGCAGACTGAGGTATGGGCTAATGTCAAAAACGTTGCTGTAAGGGTGTATCGGTAGAAATTGACAAGCAATTGAGGGGTTACCGTAATGCTGCTTTATGATGTAAGATTAGAGAAACACCACGCTCAACTGGCAGGCATAACCTTTCATTTACGCCGTGAAAATCCACTCTGCGGAATTAATCTTTATAGGGGTGAAGCCCCACAAAGCAAACCCCTTCCAATTTCGAAAGTTTGCACGCGAATTTACCGTAGAATTAACTTCAAAATTTCACCGACTATGTTAGGCTGTGGGTATGGGCCTGCTCGGTAGAGGCATACGGTGGGCCATTTTATACTGCTACTCTACAAATACTTTCAACTGCGCAAAATCTATCTGATTATGATAAACATGGGACTATAATTTTGTATCTGAATTAGGTGTAAATCCCCACGCTACTAGTCGATACGAGTGTTTAGCAAAGTAAAAATCATCCTGGACCACTCTGCTTTATATACTCGATGAGGGCATTGCAGCGGTTCCTTTTACTGCTGCAATGCCGTAACTGATTGAGCATAAATATCATTTCTCCAACACTAACTTCAGCGTTTTGCTGCCATGTGCTGCTTCCAGGCGCAGGATATAGAGGCCTTTTGCAAGCGTTGATCCGTCCACTTCTACCGCGGCTTGTTGGCCGCCTCTTATACTACCCTCATGTAATATTCTCACAAGTCGGCCTTTGCTATCATAGAGTTTGATCGTATGGTACCCGTCTTCAGGTACCATATAATTTACGATTGCTTTCGAGGTAAAGGGGTTTGGATAGACAGTAAGCTCATGCGTGGTCCCAATGGTGGGGGCGGCAACACGGCCAGACGTCAACTTGCTTGATGCAGCAGCAGACAGGCTACCCGTGGCTAACTCGTTTATTTCGGCAGCGGTCAGCGCAGTTTTGTAGACGCGCGCATCGTCCAGGCCCCCTTCAAATTTATAAGAACCGCTACCCTGAGATCCGAGATAGAGCGGCATATCGTTGGCCTTGATTTTTATCGACGAACTCAAGGTCATCGAATTGTCTAACACCCCGTTCGCATAGAGTTTTATGGTCGTGCCGTCGAAAGTGGCTGCAATGTGCAGCCAGGTGGCACCGTTGGTTGGGTATGGTGTTTTTGAGTTCAGCCTATACGTGTTGTTTGAGGTGGATTCGTTGATTCTGAAGAAGAATACGCCGCTGCTCGAGAAGGACAGTTCATACCCATCCGCAACATTGTTTTCTGCTTTTTTGAGGATATACTGGGTGCCTTTTCTATCGGGTTTCACCCATACGGCCAGCGTCAGGGAGTCTGTGATATCCAGTGTCTCATGGTCTGATACAGAAGCATACTGGCTGGATCCATTAAGCCATAGCGCTAAGCCTTCTTTGCCAGGTACCCAGGTGGGGCCTGAAATAGTAACAGCGTTGTTTTCAAACCCAGAGGCGTCCAGCAGGGTGCTGCCGCTTCCCTCGTCCATTTTCCAGTGTCCTACCAGGCTATTTGAAGGGATTGTGGTAAAGCTCCATACCGGTGACCAGGTGCTCGTGTCGGTGCTGTTCATCGCCCTTACCCTCCAGAAATACTTTTTATTGCCCGCCAACCCGTCGAGAAGGGCTATAGTGTCAGTAATGCCACTCCGGTTAAAAACGGTAGTCGCGAAGTCTGAAAGAGTCGAAACCTGGGCCTGGTAAGAAGCTGTGTTGGCTGACATCCTCCAACCAAGCGTCAGCGAAAGAGGCTGTTTGACATTGAGGTTGGCTGGCATCACTAACACAGGCTCACCCGGTTTGTTGGTTGGCACAGGTGTGGGGGGCGTATCCTGTACACTTGCCAGCACGCTCACCGCTTCGGTCGAACTGGAGGCCATGATAACAATGTCCGACAGAAAGTTTTCTTTCGTGCTTGTGGCGTTGTTATAGGCGCCTCCGACAAGAAGTGGCTTTGCCACCCCGAAAGCGACTGGAGCCAACGCTGACTCTTTATAATTTATGTCTCCTCCTCCGTCTGCCGCGGTATACACTACCCTCAATTTTTGCTCCGTCTCATTAAGAATAACCACAGGCCGGGTGCCGAGCGGGGCTATTTCATATATGTTTTCCCATACGCCTGTAGGACGGCGGAGCAAGAGCACTAGTTCAGGGTATTCGGAGGTGTCATAGCTTGTTTTGACGGCGCAATACAGTGTTCCATTTGTAGCAACTGCCATGTTCATATGGTCGTCCGCCATACCATGTCCGGTTTCCAAAGCCGATAGGGAGGCAGGGACTTCGTCGTTCGACCACGTGGTAGGGGGATCTCCATCAGTGTGGGTCTTGAAACCGAAACGTTTTGTGTTTTGATTCGACCATAGCACACCAATTTTCCCGGGTAAGGCAATGATCGCACTAATGTCGTCGCTGGAAATGCCGGTGGCCACGGTATACGGTGTACTCCAGGTATTATAAGGGGAATCGCTCCACCTGACGTGAACCGTGCTGTTCCCATCGGAGACCAGCCACATACGGCCTGTCCCATCCATATCGATTGTGGCTACTTCCACGCCGGATTCAAAACTCAGCCCAACAGTTGAGGTTCGTTTCGACCAGAGCTTAAACGTCTGTGCCGTTGCATCATACTCGACAGAAACCATTTGCGAGGCGCGTCCCTGAAAAAGCAGGATATGGGCGAGGTTTCCTACAACTTTGCAATCAGCTTTAGACGTTGTTCTGGACGAAAGGCGCAATACGCTGGTCCAGGCAGTCCCGTCTAAGCGCCAAAGGTACGTACCTGATGCGTTTGGCAAAACCGCCCAGTGCTTTCCGGCATACTTCCATACTTTGGATTGTGGTTTTTCACCGGTGCTACTTGAAATTGGAATAGGGTCAAGTCGGGTGATCGTGGCAAAGCCTGATGTTGCAGGTGGTAGACCTACAGTATAAAGCTGACCGGCTATAAAACCGCCCGCTACCGCGTTGGCGGCGGTGTCGGCGATGCCTGTGCCGGTGGCCCTCAGGTCGAGGCGCAGCTTCCCCGTGCCCGTGATGGCGCTGAC
>NZ_JAKVIR010000005.1:0-18217 GCF_022601975.1 Pontibacter sp. E15-1 | reverse complement strand
GCTGACCACGGTGGTGGCGTCGGGGATGCCGTAGCCGAGCTTGCCCGGGCCGGACTTCCAGGCCGCGTCGTTGAAGGACCCGCCGCGCCAGGCCGTGCCCTGGTCCGACCCGTTGTCAAGGTACTTCCACGATGAGTTGAAAGGTATAATAGTCGTTTGGGCTACCAGGTGAAAGGTATACAATAAACAGGCAAGCAGGAGAGTATAAAATTTCATATCTAGGTAAATGTTTTTGTGGTGAGAATGGTCTTTTGGGGATATGATAAAGTGAGGGCACTGCTTTGGGGAAGAAACGGGCTACAAGGCAAGCGTGTGTGCAGCTACGGCAGGGTAGTAGCCCGCACTTTCATGTGTATGAACAGTACAGGCTTTCGTCGGATGAAATATTCCTAAGGTATATGGGGTACTAAAGTTTTTGTTGCACTATATGGATATATGAATTGCCTATGATGGTATAAACTAAGTAAAAGTCAAATAAAACTTTGTTAAAGCTTTACCTTGCAATAGGCCAAAGTCAGATGCAGGCAGAGGTTACTATCTCGGAAGCATTCATTGCTCTGTGTCAAGCTATTGGAAATGATCTTTGAATATACCATACATACCTGCTCCTTAACCATAAATCTCGATCCGAAGTCCCGGCACTTACGTGTTTTCATATTGCATTACTTGATCTACCATAAATTGTGTGGTGTCGATACAATCCGCTAAGAGCACTTCCCTTTTTTCCTTGAATTTTTTGGAGTTTGACCTGTCTTGCAGAATTTCTATAGCTTGGGCAATGGCGTTTTGCTGCCCCTGGTCAGTTTCTTTAAAATTAAACACAAGGCCGTATTTATGCTCCTCGTCGTCGGTATAGCCTCTTCCGTCATTGTCCATAAAAATGGAGGGCGTACCCAATACTGCCGCTTCTGAGGCCATGGTGGCGCTTTCCCCGAAAAGAAGGCTGCTGTAATAAATGGCATCATGCATCATGTCGAATGGGATTTTTATGCGGTAAGCCTCCAGGTCGTCTGGCAACTCGCCCTCCGAAGTGATAAATACCCTTGCGTATCGGGCCATCAACTCGACGGCCCTGCGCTTGTTTGCCAGGGTCATGCCTGTATGCCCGTAGTCATGGGCCGCGGCCCAGGAAACAAACCGAACGATCACATACGGCTCATGTTGCGATAAGCCAAGTCGGAGCAGAATATCAGGATTTGGGGTAAAGTAATTGGGATGGAGGTATGCCAACTCCATATAGCCGTTAAAGCGCACGTGCTTGGGGCCTAAGTCGAGGCGGTAGCACGAGGGGGTATACACTTTGGTGGCGAAGGGCACTGTAAGGATATGGTGCAGGCTGGCGTGCTCGGTGTCGCTGAAAACGAGAGAGGTTTTGCCCAGCAAGCGCGCCACCTGAGAAGGGTATGGGTGCAGGAAGTTAAGGTATACGTCAGGCTTGAACTGTTGGGAAATCTGAAGCAATCTCAAATCAGCATAAAGCAGATACAGAAACTTGCCGACTTTGCTGCTCTTGCCCCTGCCTCGGCCTTGATACGCTATGCCGTACAGGCTTAACAACCGGTGCGCCATTTCTTTGTCACGGGCAACGAACGCAATGTCGTGCCCTTCGCGGTGCATTATTCTGGCGAAGTTCCGGAAATAATGGACGTGGGCGGGATGGTTGATATCGACTAAAACCTTCATGGTGGCATCGGTTAGTTGCTTGTGGAGAAACTTGTTTGAGCAGTATAGGTGTGCAGCCATACTACACATAAAGGTATGGCACCTCGCTAGGCTGTGTATTTGAGCTGGTTTAAAAACCTGTGCTTCAGAAACTCTCTTATAATCCTGCCTTCTTCCTTCGTGACGAGCGGATCGGCGGAGAATTTCTGCCGCAGGCCATAAAACAGGAATAGATAGGCTTCCTCAAATTTCCTGTCCAGCATGAGTTTGGCGGATTTCAGAAAGAACATGTATACAGGGTAATCCCTGTTCTGGTAACTGGCGGCCTCTCTCCGTATCCCATGGCGCACTCCTCCCTCCGCATGGCGCGTCTGGGTGGGGTATAGGTGCAGTATGGGCTGCTCGAAAAACTTTTCGGTCACATATCCATGGTGCCTGGCCAATATGTCGTCAACGCCATCCCACCCCTTGAAAGGCTTCAATCCCCCCATCGCTTCCAGGCAGGCCTTTCGATAGAACTTGTTGGGCCCCTGTGTGTGCCATTTATGTTTTGACTCTACCTTTTTTTCGCCGTTAGACAGCACATAGGTAGCCCCGCTGGCAATACCCAATAGCGGATAGCTGGTAAATTTTGATAAGATAAAGCCAAGGTAGTCCGAACGCTCAATGACCAGGTCGGCATCCAGTTTCAGAACGACGTCCCAGGTTACGCCAAGCGCATTGGCGCGGGTCAGCCCAAAGTTAAAGACGTCTATCACGTTCTTGCCGGTTGCCCTGCTGTCGGCCTTGCGCTCCATAACGCAGTAATGCATATACCCCTGGTTCTGGCAATACTGCTGCACAATCTGTGGGGAAGTGTCATCTGAGCTATCATCTACCAGTATCCAGGCCGTGGGCTTTACCGTTTGCGAGCTAATGGATTCGATGGTCTTGGCGATGGATTTTTCCTCATTTTTGAACGGAGTGATGATTAACAGTTTCATGCGGCGCGATTAAGTTAAAAGTGCTATGAGGGTATTAATGAGCTGGGAAATAGGTGCAGACCTGGCAGAACCTAAGCGAGGCCAACGCCACACTTTGGCGTTTATACCCGTCTCAGAGCCTGGTATAGCCACTTAGGCTAGCATAAGCTGGGGCTTGCCTGGATAGCGCGCAAAACCCGTCAGGCTACTTCTGTAATTGATACTGAAGGGCCTCTTCCGGCTCCTCCACTGCATTTACTCTGGCATGCAAGCCTATTACATACCCAGCCATCATCCCAAAAGGATACATGAACTGCACCCGATACAGCACGTCTACCCAAAACAGGCCATAGATGAAGACAAACACGGATCCCAGAAACACTCTGGTCAGCAATAGTTCATCTTTCTGAAGCATGCCGTATTTGTTCTTGAGCAGGCTCCGCGATACCCATATCATTCTGGCAATCAGGAAGCTGAAAAGCACTATGCCCAGCAGGCCGGTTTCAGCCACCAGAATGTCGATGCTGTGCCGAATGGTATAGAAATCATAATACTGACCGTCCTGCCCGAGGGGGCTTTTGTTTGCATTGCCAATACCCATACCCAGAAAAAGGGTGTCGTTATTAGAGAGCAACGAGAAGCTGTGCACAATGGAATCGATCCTGGAAAGCCGGCCTCCCCCTGACTCGCTTTGCACATAGTCTATCAAATAAGTAAGTGTGATGGGCTCGCCATAGCCAAGGAGGGTATAGGTATAATTAAAGCCGACCAAGAGGAGGGTAGCCAGACCACCCAGCAGCAAAAATCTGGAAAGGCTGAACTTATAGACAAACGCCAGGTAAAGCAGCACAATGAAGATTACGATCAGCATGCCTTTTGCCTCGGCCAGAATTGGAGGCACCACCAGCAAACAGGCGAGCACTATGTACAGGGGCCTTTTCTCCTCGACGAACTTGATCAGAAAGTAAAGCAGCGCAATGCCTATGACCAGTGACATCAGGTTGGAAGCTATGCCCCCCATGGTGCCGGAGATAATGTCGTAGAGCAGCTGCCTGTCGTTCACGATCTGTATGTCTGACAGGTTGAAAAACTGATACACGGCAACCGGCACCTGAAAAAGCACCAACAGCATCAGCCAGTTAAACTCCCTTTTCAGCGAATATCCGTTTGAGGCAAGCAAGTATGCGATTAGGAGTAGCGGAAAGAAGGAAAAGTAATAGCGGATGCCAGAGACCCATACAAGTGGGTCAGCCTTTACGGCCATAAACACCATAAACTCGAATACGCAAAATACGGCCACAGCCACCGTCGACGCCATTATGAACCTGTTTCTGGGATAGAGCAGCAGCAGCCTGAGGAGCACCAGGAATTGAAAAACCTCAACAACCATAATGGAGAACTTAGGGAACAGGTTCAGGTTCATATCCACCTTCCCGAGATAATTGCTCCCTTCCACCACCCAGTTGAGCGTAAGGGCAAGCAACAAAATCAGAGCAACATAGTTTTTGTAAAATCTCATACCGGCGATGCTTAGAAATACTTGTAAGTCAGGAAGCGGTCAGGTAACTGCCAGAGGGCAAAAGCGACTCAAACAGTGCGCTGTACTGTTGCATGATGTTGTCTTCATGAAACTCCCCGGCCCTGCCTACCTGTCCTTCCTTCGCCAGCGGATGGTCCAGGGCGTAACAGATTTTGCGCGCCAGATCATCTTCGTCCCCAACCTTGGCCAGGTAGCCAAACTCCCCCTCGTTGATGATCTCTGCTGGTCCGTAATCGCAGTCGGTGGTCACTACGGTTATACCTGTTGCCAGGGCTTCTACCACCACGTTCCCGAATCCCTCATAATCAGAGGATAGCACAAAGAGGTCTGCCTTTGCCACCCACGAGACAGGGTGCAGCTGGAAGCCCACCATGGCTACGTGATCCTGCAACCCGCGCATGTTTATCTCGTCCTGCAACACGTCCCGAAGCGGGCCTTCGCCCACAATGAGCAGCTTCACTTGCCGCGTTTCCAGCACCTTTTCCACTGCGCGTATAAGCAACATGTGGTTTTTGGCTATAGATAGTCGGGCCACATTGATGAGCACAGGCACCTGTTTCTTTAAAATCCAGGGATGGGTTACGGCATCGGCCTGGTGCTGTAGCAGTTTGTTGGTAAAGGCAGGGTTATAGATGGTCCGGACGCGCTGACGTGGGATACGGGCAGTGGAGGATAGGTTGTCGGCCAGCCCTCTGGAGACGGCCACGACGCAATCGGCAAACCTGTAGAAAAGCGGGATAGCCAGGAAGGTGAGTTTTGACACCGTCAGCCTGTTGTCTTTAAACAAGGATGCCGTGTTGTTCCGCTCAGAAATAATAATTTTCGTCTTTGAGTGTGAAAGGCGCTTGCAGAGCACAGCGAATATGTTCAGTGGGGGAGTAGCCGTGAACAGCACATCAAACTTCTCGCGCTGCAGGATCTCCGTGAAAGACCGGAAGAGATCGGTTTTATTTGCGCTTCTAAAAGGTATGACCCTGACTTTTTGGTCCAGTAGTTTCAGGTACTCGCCCTCCTGCCGCATCAGCACGACACTTACGTCATGGCCTGCGTTTGTAAGGTACTCCGCGCAGTTCAGGATCATGCGCTGGATCCCGCCCTGGTTCAGTCTTCGATAGAAAAAAGCTATTTTCATATGCGTTAAGTTGAGGGTGCCTGTTCAAAATGGCCGCCTTTTAATTCGGCAGACATGGTCAGCCAACGGCTCTTGGCAGACCGGTAGGCGTTTTTGAATGCGATGTATAGCCTGATGCCGCCGTAGGGTACCCGGTTGAGGATGTAGAGATAGCGCCACTTCTTCTTGGAAAGGACAGTAAACCTGGTTTGCTGCTCGATGGCTACACTTTTGGCCTGCGGCGAGCCCAGGGCATAGCGTATGGCGGCATGTATGGCTTTGCTGGCGATAAACTCATTCCTGTAAAAATTCCCGCTCTCGTAAAAATCAAACCATGACTCTTTACAAGTGTCAAGTTTGCCTTTCCGGAAAAACACAGTGCTGTAGATGTGGTTGTAGGTCACCAGTACCTTGGGCGTGAAGGCGGCCTTGTGCTTCACCGCGATTTTAGCCCACGTGTAATCATCTTCGCCACCGATCATGCCCACAGGAAAGCCGCCGACACTTTCAAGCGCATTCTTCTGCACCACTGTGGCAGAGGTGCGCATGATATGGTGCTGTAGCCTGACCTTAAAGAAATCGTGGAGGATGCCCTGTGGGAGGCTGGTGCAGGCATACTGATGTTTTGTAGTTTTGACGATGCGATAGGCAGACCCATACATGCCGCAAGCGGGATATGCTTCAATCAGTTTCGCCATCTCTGTCAGATAATTGGGCTCCCACAGATCATCTGCATCCAGAAAAGCGACAAGGGGGTGACTTGACTTGCTGACCCCAAAATTACGGGCATCCGAAACGCCCCCGTTTTTCTTCGAATAGACCGTGAGCCTATGATCTGAGAGAGACTGCGCCGCGGCTAAGCTCCTGTCGGTGGAGCCATCGTTCACCACGATCACTTCAAATGCGGGATACGTCTGCCCTAAAGCAGACGCGATGGATTCCGCAACTTGCTCTTCCTTGTTGTATAGAGGGATAATTACGCTGAATGAGATGTTTTCAGGATTCATGCTGCAGTTGGGTAAGCACATAATTATACTTTTCTACTTGCTTAGTTGCCACTCGGCTCAGGTATCTGGACTGAAGCGTTTCTCCTGAGATCCTTGCCAGCGCGTAGGCCAGCTTCAGGAGGCGGGGGGTGCTGCCAACCTGTGATGCCAGCGCTTCGATCTCAGGGTGCCTCTTCAGGATTGATCTTGTCCAGCTTTCCTTCGAAAGTATTTTCACCTGGTTGTTGTAATAATGTATATAGTCCGTAACAAAGGTTCCGCGGGGGTTAAACATGCTCCAGTCTATGAGCTTCGTTTGCTGGTCGAGCAGTACCATGTTGTCTATGTGCAGGTCTCCGTGGCTACTGGTCTGGGGCAGGTACACGGTGTTTAGTTCCTCTTCGGCCTTGCGCAGCAAACGCAGGCACATGCCTTTGTGGCCAAGGTGGCGCAAGCGGCAAAAGTCCAGGCCTTCTGCCACGGTCCGCCATTGGTTGGGCTGCTCAAGCGCTTGCCGCAGTTTGGCCGCGATAAAAGCATCCGCAATCTCTACACTGACTGGTGAAATAGGCTCTCCCCGCTGCATGGCAAATCCGAAAAGCTGCGGCTCAATCGCCAACACCTGGTTTTCCCAGAACTTCGCTTGCATGGCGCCGCTGTTGCCGCTCAGTTCCGCTGCCTTATGGTTGGCCCCATACGGCGTGAACACCTTGTAGGTCCGGTTGCCCACGTGATAGATCAGCGTCGGCCTTCTCAGCATTTTCCACCCTTTTCTCAGGAGTTCCTGCATCATCTTTTCTTTAATTGGATAAACGCCAGCTTAAACTCGCCAATCAAGTACAGGCTGTAGGCCAGCAGGCCAGCGGTGCCCGCAAAAAGAATATTGAAGATTGGCTTTAAATCGAGCATTTTGATGCAATAAATAATGCTAAACATGATAGCTGCCGCAAACAGGGGAGGCTTCAGCGCCTCAAACACCTCCTTATTGGTCACCTGAATGTATTTTTTCATAAAGTAGTGGTAGCTTATCCGGGAGGTGGTGTAATGGATGCACACCGCAAAAGCGACGCCCACCAAGCCAAAATGCTTCATACCCAGATAAATAAGCGGGACTGCCACCACGAATGTGTTGAGCAGGTTCAGGTAAAAGCCGACAGAGGGCTTGCCGATGCCCTTCAGGACTTCAGCAGGCGTGCCGGATATGGCGAAAATCATGGACGCCACTGATAGAATCTGCAATGGCGCAACGGCCTCGAGCCACTTCTCCCCAAAGAAAACAAGTATGAGGTCCTCTGCCAGGCCAATGGAAATGATGGATACCGGAAAAGTGAGGATAGCGGTCAACTTCATTATTTTCAGGTAGTAATTTTTTATTTGCTCCCTGTCGTCCTGCACCTTGCTGTAAATCGGAAAAAAAACCTTGTTAAAGATAGAGTAGAGTTGGGCCCGAAGCACTTCACTCAGCGTGAATGCCAGGGTATACACACCCAGCACGTGCGCACTCATAAGTTTTCCGATAATCAGGTAATCCAGGTTGTGTCTGAAGTAGAAAAGGATGCTGTTGATTTGGGTGTAGGTGCTGTAGCCTGCCATCTGAACCAAGAGCTCGCGCCTAAACACAAATCGGGGCTTCCACCCTATATTCAGCCAGTAAGAGGCGGATACCGTAACCGCGCTGACCAGATACTTCATCACTAAACTCCACACCCCGAACCCTGACAGGGCAAGCACGACCGCAATCACAGAGCTCACTGCGGTTCCGCTAATGGAGATCCGCACGAGTTTTTTAAAATTCAGCTGCCGGGTCAGGATTACCCTCGGAACGATGTCAGAAATACTGAAGAACAAATAGATGCTCAGGGCGTTGAGTATGGGGATTAGTTTCGGCTCGTTGTAAAAGCTGGCACCCAGCGGGGAGAGGAACACGAAAAAGCTAATGACGAAGCCTGTCGCCAGCGCGAGCAGCAGCCAAAAAGCCGTTGCGTACCGGTCGTCTGTCTGGGCATCCTGTTTTTTTTGCACCAGGGCATTAAACAGGCCCATATCCGATACCACACCTAGGAAACCGATGATGACCATGGCCATGCCCACTACCCCAAAGGCCTCTGGCAGCAGCAAGCGGGCAAGTACCAGCTTGACCAGAAAGTCGGTGCCACGCGTGGCAAACACGCTTAACGAATTCCATTTCAGACCGGAAAGGATTTGTGATTTTACACTCGCGACAGCCATAAGTACGGGGAGGTTAGGGTAGGGGTGATGTTAAAAGGGCGGCATGCACTTTTGCATTCTTGTATATCTCCGAAATGATCTGATCTCTGGCCTCTGCAATCGTCAGGGAAGCAGTGTCGATTGGGATGTAATGGCCAGCTGAAACCGTTTCGGCCACTTTGCGAAACTTGATAACCTCTTTTTTGCTCCGCTCTAGTGTGCTTTCATTCGGCTTTCTATTTACCAGCACTTCAGGGTCTGCATACAGGAAGAACACCAGATCGGGTTTTGGAAGAATGGCCCGGTAAAGCTGTGTCAACCTTGAGTTGCGCAGGAGGATGGAGCCGGGGAACCTGTCGATCAACACGATGGCGTACTTCGCCTTCAGCTGCACAGGTAGGATCCGTAACATAAACTCGGCAGGTAACACGACCAAGTTTCTGAAGAGGTTTAGCAGCTTGCTAAACGGTTTCCTGCTCACTTTGGCTTGGTAAAGGCGTTTTGTCAGGGGAGAGGTCCAGCCATTTTCCCCCATACCCAAATACAGTTTCCGTGTCTTGAGATTAATCTTTTTTCCCACGGCTTCTATCAGTGTCGTTTTCCCTGCCCCGTCAGTGCCTATGAACAGTATCTTCAGTCCGAAGCCGTAATTGAACCTGGGTTTCTTTCTCACCATGCGCAGGTGCTGCTGTTCGAAGTAGGGGCGCAGGAGACGCTGTAGTTCATCAACCCCGTCGGGGAAAAAGTGGAGTGCCCAATCGTGCAGGTCTTCCAAGAGCTTGTTGTCCTGCGGACTCACCTCGTGCTGGTATGTCTTGAGGTAGAAGGTGAGATAGTTTCTGTGTTTCTCCTCAAGCTTTCCGCGCTCTTTAAAGGCAAGGTGCGCGGCATATAAAAGCAGCGCGTCAAGGCCACTGGGCCTGTATACCCCCTTGCCGTTACGGATAACGCGTCCCATGGCGCTGTCTGCCGCAAGGTAAGTGCAGCATTTGTCTTTTGCTTTTGCAAATGTAAGCCCGTACTTCACATCCAGGAAAACTGCCAGGTCTGGAGAGTAGTAAAAATGATGGTTGAAGTGGTGTGGCGGCTCTTTGCGCAAAAACCACCCCGTCTGCTGCAGGATTTGCTCGAAGTCGTACTGACAATCGGGGTGCACATACAGATCGACATCCCGTGCGTCAAAATCGGCCTCGAAGTCAGTCAGTAGAAAATACCTGATATGCTGCTTATCCAGTATGTGTACCAAAGCCGATAAATGTTCATCCATGGGAGTTTTGGCACTTGTAGTAGGTATAAGGACTGGTTTGAGATGGTTTTGTTCACTCGGTGGTTCATCCCGGACAGATTGCTCTGGGGGGGTATGGAAATAGCCGGATGTGTTGCGGTTGCGATAGACCATAAGGGAGTTGTATAAAAGGTAATTTAATGGGGTTTCACAGACTGGCTTGCGGGGGCGGCAACCTTTACCAACCTCGATTTTTCCATCTCGGCATATAGGGTATACCCCAAGGCGGGCAGCGCTACCACCGCGTACTGGTTTTTGACTGCCACGATTGTGCCCTCCTGATCGATAAATGACCCTGAACTTATCTTGACTGTATCGTTCACAGCAAAAGGAGTCTTGCCGAGGCGCACGTGGCTGTACTCGTTCAGGAAGTTCCGGATAAGTTCGATCTCCTGATCCCGGATTGCCGCAGGCTTCCCCTGCCAGTACACCAGATTAATGACTCCTTTTGTTTTCTTTACTAGGCCCAATTGTCCTTCCAGAGCCAGCACGAATACATAGGAGGTGAACAACGGCACATATATCGTCTTTTTCCTGTCGCTCCACTGGTGCACCGTTTTGGTAAGTGGGCAATAAGTGATGAACTGCTGTGAGGATAGACTTTCAGCGACTTTCTTCTCCCAATGGGGCTTGGTGTATACTGCGTACCATTTTTTATCCATTTCCTGTGCGCTTTTGTACTGTCTGACAAATGAATGCGGCTTCGCCTTCCTTAGTCACATACCGCGACCGGGAGAAAAGACTTTATGAGATAATTTTACTGCATGCTGCTTTCCAGTCTTGTATCGGTGCCGGAAACGTATGCCTCTTATTCAGTTAAAGGGGTGGGGTAGGGTTTTAGCCTACCCCCATGGCACGTCTTCATGCTATGGGTCACATTTCAGGCCATGTCCCCAAATTGGAGAGCGGAGTATGCTAAGCCAGGTTTCGGGATTTGTAGGTTTTATCGTTATACCTGCCGTCGTTGTCGAAACCATACCCGTATCCATACTGCCCTTTTACAAAGCCCCTGGGCTTAACGCCATTGAAAACGATGGCAACATTCGGTATCGAATTGATCCGGTTGCCCTGCGACAGCCGCTGTACAAGGTTTTTCGGGGTATAGGCGTGGCGTAATACCAGTAAAGTCATGTCGCAGTACTCAGACAGCAGATAGGCGTCCGACACAAGCTCAATGGGGGCTGTATCGACCACGATATAGTCAAAATGTTGCTCCAGGTAACCAAACAGTTGGTTGAGTTTGCCATTGAGCAGCAGTTCGGTATGGTCTCCCACGTTTGTGCCTGCCGGAATCATGTACAGGTTCTCGAAACTAGTCTGTGTCACGATGTCTGCCGCCTTAATTTCGGTGCTTAAGAAGTCTATCAGGCCTCGTTGCTTGTATAGATCGAACTGCAGAGACGTTCTGGGGTTTCTCATGTCAAAGTCGAGCAGGATGACCTTTTTGCCCGAGGAAGACAAGCTATAGGCCAGATTGGTACTCACATAGCTTTTTCCCTCACCCGGAATATTGGAGGTGACCATGATTTTCTTTTTGGAGAAGGTTCGCCCGTAGAGGCCGAGTGTAGCCCGCAGCTGCCTGAACTGCTCGATAACCGACGTTTCGGAGGGCGGCCCGAATAACTTGTCTTTGTCTTGTTTTACAAAAGACAGCTCAGCGGCAATGGGCAATTTGCAGTACTCCGTGATCTCTGACCTGAACAACAGTTTACTGTTCATGAGCTCTTTGCTGACGATGAAGATGAAACCCGTGGCGCAGGAAAGTACCAGGGCAATCAGGTAAATGTAAAGCGGCTTCGGGAATGCAGGCATCACAGATGCCTCCGCCATATCCACGATCCGCACATCGCCCGCGCTTGGGGCGTAAGAGAGCACAGTTTCCTCCCGTTTCTGGAGCAGAAAGCCGTAAGCGTCGTTTTTGATAGCCTGCTGCCTGTTCAGCTCAAACAACTCCCGTTCTTTCTGTGGGATGTTCTGCAGCGCAACAGTATAAAAATTGCTCGTGGCAGTCAAATTAGATCTGCTAGCCAGCAGGTTAACCCGCTGGTTGTTGATGTTCTCCAGAAGACTTGGCCGGATACTCTCCACCTCATCGGTAATAGAGACCAGCATGGGGTTGTTTTCGGCGGTGGTTTTTCTCAATTTCTGATGCCGTATTTCAGAGTCGTACAGCTTTTGCAGCAGTTGCAGCAACACAGGGTCGTTTATACCCAATGTAGAGGGCACGATGCCAGCAGTCTTGTTTTTGGAGACAACATATTTCTCTACTTTGTCCAGCACGGCGAGCTGCGAGTTGATCTCGGCAATTTTCCGGTCGTTGTCGCCCACGCTTTTCAGAAATATCCGGCTTTGCTCGCTCAGGTCTACAGCACTATTGCTGGACTTGTATTCCACCACCTTGTTTTCCAGGTCCTCCAACTCCGACTCCACAAGTTTGATGCGGTTCTCCACAAAGTCGAGCGTGTTTGCGGCCAGCTTGTTGCGCTCAGATATTGCCACCTGTGTGTAGGTTTTGATCAGGGTGTTTAGGATGTCCTCTCCGCGCTTCGGCACGTAGTCTTTTATTCTGAGGTCTACCACGGTCGACAGCTTGCTTGATGCCTCAATGGTCACTTCATCTAATAGCTGGTTGGTAACCACCTTGGTGTCTAGTATAGAGAAGTAAAAGGGATTGTCGGAGGATGCGCTCTTGTTTTTGTTTTTCGAAAATGACAGCTCCCCGTAAGGGGTTTTCAGCCACTTGTTCAATTTATACTCTTTGCCCTCTATAAACACGCGCTTTTTATCCTTGTTATAAGTAAAATAGACCTTTAAGTGTTCTTTGGCCTCCTCTGGCTTCCGCAGTTTTACAGTGATCGGTGAAGTGGAATAGGCCGGTATCGCCTTGAATTCATCTTCCTCGAATACAGGTGCATAGAGCTTCAGCTTATCGACGACCTGGCTCATCAGCGCATTCGAGTGAATCACGTTTATCTCGTTCTCCACTATTTTATTGGAGGTAAAGGCGTCGATAGACTCCGTCATTTTAGAGTCATTCACCCCCTTCCTTTCGTCCTTGATCAGCAGCGAGGCAGATACCTCATACATGGGTAAAGCGTAGATGTTGATGTATGCCCACGCCCCAGCCATCGAGACCGCCAACAAGAGCACGAAGAGAGGCCAGAAAGGGAAGTACCTATACATGAGAGAACCGAACAAATTGTCTTCAGAGTGTGCCATAACTTCTAGGGGATTAGCGTTCGTGAATTATCTGGTTAACCGGTCAATAGAGATCACTAGTACTGATATTCCGCTGAAAATTACAGGCAGCCATTGCTTGGCGCTTCCGGCGCTCTGGATCTTTGTTTTGTTTGGCTCGACATAGACAATGTCGCCTGACTTCAGGTAATAGTATGGAGAGGTAAATAAGTTTTCATTCGTCAAGTCTATCCGGATGAGCTTTTTCTTGCCTTGCTCTTCCCTGATAAGCAGCACGTTGTCGCGGTTTGCATAAATCGTCAGGTCCCCGGCTAACCCAAGAGCCTCCAGCAACGTGATTTTTTCATTGGGAATCGTGAGCACCGAGGGGCGCTGTACTTCGCCTAGCACAGATACCTTGTAGTTCAGGTACCTGATGTCTATGATAGGGTCCATGAGAAGCTTCCTGTATGTAAACTGCGCTCTCAGTTCATCACGCAGTTCCATTTTCGTCAGGCCGGCAGCTGTTACATTCCCCAGAAAGGGGATCTGTATGTTGCCGTCCTGATCTACCAGATAGCCCACAGCCTGGGAGATGGTGCTTGTCGCGTTTGAGCCGCGGGTCGTGTTTACATTGAGCACATTGAAAATCTCCGTCGCTTCCGGATTAAGGCTACTCACAGTGATACTTAGTAAATCATTCCGTTGAATGAGGGGTTCTATACGTTGATCGTCATTCAAAAACTCCGTATTCTGGATGTTGTTGAAGTATACCGCATTTCTTCTGTTTGTGCAAGATGCAAGGATGGTTATACTTGCAAAAACTACAAATGTTAATTTAGATATGCTGTTATTCATAACCAAAAAAGTCTAGGGTGTAAAGAAAACCTCAATTCATAATATTATAAAAATTATAAAATTAACGCAAATTGTTTTACGCCAATGTGTATATTTTGTTTAAAGTAAAACTATTATAATTGAAAATAAATCATTGATATATACATAATTACACATAAGTATTCCTTTTCAGTCTCTGTTGCCAATTCCTGTTTGCCGCATTGCTATAACACAATGATATAGAGTCATCGCACAAGTTGTTTACAAATGGTTTAGAACAGTTTCTACATGGTATCGTTACTTAAAGTTTGAGTCTGCTGTATTAAATAAGTTATAATTAAGTTTGTTTTATATATGGTTAGCTTCCCGTCGCTAATTTCGATACCTCTACATATATAGTGTTTGCTCTCTGTTTCCGACTGGATACTCTTTTGATGGCTTCATCACCGAGGCGGGCTTTCAGTTGCGCCAGGTACAGGCTACGAGGCGCGGCTTCGGTGCGAGACAGGGTTTTAAAGCCATTGCCGACAAATTGCTGGGCCTGGCCTCCGACCATCCAGTTGGTGTATCCTGGCGGGCTTTCACAGGTCATGCCCTTGGCCGAGGTGCTCACACAGTTCCAAAGCATGGTTTGGGCTCCGGCCCAACCGTGGCCGCTTCCGCTGCTTTTGCGGTTCCTTACCCGGAGGTTGCCCCCTTTAATGTTATCGAACAAAGTGCCTGTCGCCCATTTCAGGTGTGGGCCGATATCAGAGGTGGCTCCCTCTGCATAGCTGTCTAAAAACACATTCGGCCCGCTCACCTTAGACCCCGTCACGTAGTCGTGCCGGCCCCCCAGGGTATAGCAGCGCTGAATCAGGTTGAAGCTGCCCGATTGTATAAAGAAGGAATACTTGCGTCTGCCTTTTGTCTTTGCCATGGGCTCCAGCATGGCACAGTCCTCAATGGTGTTGAAAGCCGAAGCCTTATCTATCGTTACTGCAGAGGAGCCAAAATACTGAGACGTCACCTCTCTGACCCAGCAGTTTTCGGCCATGGCCAGCTTTATCCCATACCAGGCGTGCTCTTCATCCTCCTCATGGTCATACTCCGACACAAGCCTGATCTTTTCTATACCAGAGTTTTTTGTCTGCCTGTTGCACACAACACGATAGATTCTTCCACCGCCCTCTACTTGTTTCACAGGGTCTACAACCGGGATGTTCACTGTGATGTGTTGCCCTTCAACAGCAGTAACAATGCGTTCATGGCCTATATAATAAGACTCTGGGTCCCAGCCGTATTTTTCCATTTTGAGATGCCGTACCCACCATTTGTTGGGTGTTTTCTGGATCAGGATCGTGTCGCCGGCATGGTATGCGGCGGTGCTTTCCACTGCAAACCTGATCGCGCCCGTGGGCACATATGCTGATATGATCGGGGTAACTGACTGTTTTTGAATGGACGGATCGGCTGAGTCGTCACCCAAGTTAATGAGTGTGTGCCTCGATCTTTTTGTAGCAATCAGAACCGTGCCATCGTGGCCCTGTCCCTCGCCAGCCAGCACTACTCCAGCGCTGGTTATGTTCAGGCTTCCTCCTATATGGTATGTGCCTGTTTTCAGCAGCACTTTCCCCCTGAACCCATTCGCATTCAGCGGCATGCTGCTTACCTGATCAATGGCTTCCTGTATCCGCTCCCGGTTGTTGCCTTCCTTTGGCTCCAGTGTTACTGTTGCGGCGAGGTCGGGTATGGCCACACCACCTCCTTTATATCCTGCGTAGGAAAAATCTGGAAGCATGTTTATTACCTCAACCTCACCCTCATTGGCATATAAACCATAACTAAGCCCGGACTGGCCCAGCTGCTTCACCAATTCTTTTTGCCGAAGATCGGGGTTGTGATGGTAAAGCACAGGCTCCTTAGTTTGACCGGAAGTCATCTTAAGGAAAACAATGGTGATGGTAATGATTGCCAGTATAGCTTTGCTCATAGTGAAACGCGCATCATCAAATTCTCAACAATTGTATGGGTTAGGGGCTTTCAGAAGGCGCTCCGGTGTGTTTTGCTACCGAAAATGGTAAGCCAGATAATTTTCACATCAAGCCCCAGTGACCAGTTTTCCATATACCAGATGTCGTGTTTGGTACGCTGGCTTTTCTGCTCTTTTGTCTCTGTGGGTCCGCGCCAGCCGTTTACCTGGGCCCAGCCCGTGATGCCCGGCTTGAAATAATGCCGGATCATGTATTTGTCTTCGCTTGCCTGCATTTGCTGGTTGAGGTAGCTGCGATGCGGCCTTGGCCCAACCACGCTCATATTTCCCAACAGCACATTTATAAACTGTGGCAGCTCATCCAGACTGTATTTTCGGAGCAGGCTCCCTATTCTGGTCACGCGAGGGTCGTTCATTTGCGTAGACAAGATCCCGTCTTTTGCGCCGTCATTTTTATACATGCTCCTGAACTTAAAGACTCGGAACGCCTTGTTAGCTTTGCCAATACGAATGGGGCAGTAGAATACCGGACCGGGGGAATCAAGCTTTATACTGATCGCTATGCCAATAAAGACTGGCAGCAGCAATACCAAGGCAAGTAGGGAGAAGGTAAAGTCAAAGCTGTTTTTCAGAAAGGACGCCAACGAGCCGTCAAGGGGCAACTGTCTTACATTTACCGCCTCCAGGTGCCCAAAGCGTTTTGTTTTGCTGTATTTGCCAAACAGGTTTATGTAATCGGGCACATACTTTACCCGAACTCCAAAATAATCGGCTGCAATCAGGATATCGCGAATTTTTTTGGAGGGTTTTGCCGGAAGGGCTATGACGATCTCGTCTACAGCGTTTTCTTGCAGGTATTTGTGGATGTCACTCAGATCACCTACTACCTGGTCCTGTCGCACAAGGCACTCCTCTCGCTTACAACGGATATAGCCTTTGATGTGGCGGTTTCGGAGTTCGTGCTCCACATTGGCGGCCTGGTTGCCGACACCGGCGATAAGTGTGCTTTTTTTGCCGTTGAACTGGCGGGCTACCTGCACTGCCACTAGGTTAACAGGGATGCCCAACAATGGCAAGCCAAACACAAAAGCCACGTTCAGGTTAAAATCAGGGAGCGAGGCAGGAGAAACAAAATAGAGTAGAAACGCGAGGCACACTAAGATTAAATATGTAATAACCAGATTGATGGCCTTGTGACTAATGCTTTTGTACCACCTGTCACTGTTTCGGTCTTTCCAGAAACGCAACAAGTACATCACAAGTAGGAAGTCGGCAGTGAGAACCCAGTCTGTATTATCGATTACTTTATACTCTATTATATATAGAGACACCAGAATTATAAGCGCCAGTAGGGTGATGTATCTTCTGGAAACAATAGCAGGTAACTTTTGCGGTACATTGATCATAATTTATACTTTAATCGATTATAAAAAATAACAGATAAGTACTTTTTGTCATCTTATGAGTAGGATGGCCTGTAATGGTGGTAGAGTCTTGGAGATTGTGGGCACGTTTACGCCTAGGACTGTTCCATTCTAAAGGTAAGCCAGGCAGGTGTTCCATTTTTATGCAGTCTATTCCCTCCCTAAAGATTGGTGAAATATTCAAGTAGTCCAGTTGTAGATTTAAAAATTAATATAAATTAACTTCAGCCTTACGAGAGCTGATTAATTAAGTGTTTTGTTATCAATGTAGATGGCGCTATGGCTGTTTGACCCAACACATTGGGGTGGAGAAATGCAGGCATTCGCTGCACAAGGATAATGATAAAATGGGCTAAGTACGCAGTTGAAAGATGTAGAATTAGTTTGTTTCGTATAATGTAGGCATAAACAATTTTAGCGTAAATGTATGTTCGTAAATGCTAATTATCAGTATGTTACACCTAAGGAATTACCCTGGGAATAGTTTTTTAAAAACTATTTTGTTTAGTTATTAAATACAAACAGGCCAGTTATATTCGGGCTTTTTGTTAAGCTAGCATTAAGTTAAAGTTATCGTAATGTTTCTGAATATACTATGTAACTGTACGATTAGATGTTAAAATTTAAATTTTGTTAGGGAACAGAAGCGAAAGTAATGTGAATGCGACAATATACATGTTGAATTGTATCTATGACATAAAAGATATATGTTTTTGAAGATTTATACATAAAGTTTGGAAAAAGCAATCAGTAAAATCAACATGGTATCCCATATCCCAATCTCCGAACTTTATTTATAAGATATTGATAGTTAATAATTTAAAAAACAAATACTATGAATAATTGATTTAACATCGATTTGTAAATCAAATAATTGTGAGACGGTGCGAAAGTGGGCCTTAGCTGTTTAAGTTCAAGTTTCCCTGACCAGGTGTAAGTTGAAAAGAAACCGTTCAGGTGCAATGTTACTTTATACTACCTCGGCAAAATCAGACCACAAGTTAAGTTTAAGAGTAATAACCTAAAAAGTGGAAAGATGAAAAAAGTAAGGAG
>NZ_JAKVIR010000055.1 GCF_022601975.1 Pontibacter sp. E15-1 | reverse complement strand
ACTTAAGATAGCCTTTTTCTAATGCTTAAAAAAATAAGAAAAGCACCAATCTTCGAATAGCACCGTGCAACGGTCTCAACGCCTTTAAAACAACCCGGCAGGCCGGTGCAACTATAAAAGAGAATATGCTGTCAAACCCAAAAAAAATTGCTTGTGCAGGTATACGCCCCTGACCTCAACCGGGCCTGCATCCTATTGGCTTACCTTTACCACCTTCTTCACCACCTGTTGCTGGTTTGGGAAGGTGAGTATGAAGAGGTATAGCCCATCGGCGTACTTTGTTAAATTCACCTCCGCGCTAGTTTGCAGCCCTATCTGCTCCGCCATTATATTCTGTCCGACAGCGTTTACGACCTTTAAGTTGAACGTTGGCATACACTCGCCATTCAGGCTTACCTTAACTGAGCTGTTTGTAGGATTAGGATACAACTCTGCCTCTACAAGGCATGCCTGCGGCTCCGCGTCCACCGGATCCAGCCCGTTAAAATAGCTCTGGATGAAGTTGGGTAAACCCAGTGCTACATTTCCGTTTCTAAGGTCGAACTCCCTATGGTTCACCTTACAATTGAAACCGGGAGCATTAGGCTTACCGATAATCAACATGGTTTTATCTCCTTGGGTATTCGGGTTATTGTAAACATGATGGCTTGTGCCATAGATTTTGCCGTCTAGTCCTATTTGCAGGTCATAATAGCCAATGCCAAGGTCTCTTGGAGGGATGTTGGTGCTCTGATTGCCTTGGATGATGCTTTGCCCGGAGCCTATGATGGCCTCTTTGCTGCCAGCCTCCAAGTTATATTGGCGGATAACATCTTTATAAGCTGTTCCGCGTGGACTTAAGCAACTCACATAAAGTTTGGAATTGTCAGGGGAAAAAGAAATACCATACTGAGCCTCCAGCTTTCCAAGACTGATGTAGTTTGAGAGCATGCCAGTGGCTGGATTAAAATCAAAAAGATCAAACGGCCGCTCTACTTCAGAATCAACTGCACAAGCTAATCTCTTGCCGTCGGGTGATGCTTTCATCATGCCTCTAATCTCACTATTGCTTACCCTGCTATCATACAAATTACTGCTATGTTCGGAGCCAATGCGCTGCACAGCGGGCTTTGCTAAACCTGCTGCTGAAATCAAGTATACATAAAAAGCGTCGCTGTTCCACTCGTGAGTAATAAGCCAAAAGTCCCTGCCGTTGCTGTGCGGGACAGCTGTTATTTTCTCCGTTACATTTTCCTGAAGCAGGATATTATTGTCGGTGACTACAACATCGCCCATACTGTCGTCAAGATGCATATTTACCACCGAATACCGCACCTCGCAATTATATTCTGGAACTATTGCATCGATGATATACCCAAAGCTGCAGTTATATACATCAGCAGGAGGGCTGAAGCGGACGGAGAAAACGTAGTAGAGGTGTTCATGACCGGGTACAGGCACTATAAGTGTTGGTTGGCTAATAGCAGAGGGGCAATTCTTTGGAAACTCCTTGCTCCCTGGCATCAACTGGTGCTGTCTGTTCCAAATGTTCCTGCCGTTAGTGTAGAAAAGTAGCTTGCCCGTTTTTTTATCAGAAATAACGGCTGTAGCACTCTCTGTAACCAACGCCCCGTCTGTAAGTGGAACAGGTACTCCGTTGCTGAAGCTCAAGCCCGCCTTATTCCCAAAGTACCAATTAGTAGCCTCTTTCTGGGCATAAACCTTGAGGCTTACCAGAATTAGGAATAAGATAAACAATAGCCTCATAGAAATTTAGTGATACTGCAAAGTAAGGGAAACGTTAAGATTAACTAATTGTAGGTAGACAAACCCGCTATTAGTTGATCTTAACGTTTTACAATTACCTAAGCGAAGCTGGGAATAAGAAATTTTTAGAACGCTCTCTTATTAAATCTTTCCCATTTCTATGTATTGGAACAATGTTAACATAAACACCAGATGCAGCATCTTGGTTGGTTTTTATTGTAAATATAGTAGAAGTCGAAGGGACCTCTATTGTCCTACGGGAATTGGAAATTGAAGCGGGGGCGTTTATTACTGTAAAGCCATCGGAGAACTTAATCCTGAAATGAGCGGGCGATTTACTCTCCACTACTATATCATAAACGGCGTTAGGCTTAAGATGTGATAAATCTGTAACTTCTTGGCCATTCAAATCTAACAAATAGGCATCGAAATCTGTAATAGAATTTGTGCCAGATATTTGTTTAATATCTTTGCTATAGAGATTTGTTTTCTTATCAGACACCTCATCGTATTCTTGCGTATTGCACGCAAAAAACAGCAGTATTATAGGGATAAACAAAAATATGTTTTTCATGGTTTAAGGTTTTTTTGTTAAAAATTACGAATATTATTATTAGATATTACGGAAAAATTATAGAATCCTTTTTATGGAAACTATATGGAGATGTGGTGTAGCACTGGATTCGCATAAATCCATCAGTTAAAAAGTCGATTCCTGTGAAAGTTTTTATGTCGAAAGAAATAGTGTTGTTTGTTGCATCTTTTGAAACTCTATCTGGGGTAGAAGATGTGACCCAATTATAGTTAGGATACGCATGGTAACCAGTTTCAAACCCATCAAAATTATATGCTTGAATAAGTGGGGTATAAGGATAAGGCGATGTATTTAGTGCTAGAATTGTTACGTTATAAGCCTGACCTGCTTCAAATGATGTACCTGCGGCAAGAATGGGACCAAGTTGACGTGGATTCACAGAAGTTATCTTGCGCACGCTGACGCGATAGTAACCTAGATTACTATTTTTTTGTGCAAGGGCTGAGCCAACACAGCAAACTACTAGGAGTAGCAATAAAGTTAAGTTCTTTTTCATAAATATAACCCAAGTTGTGTGGTAGAGATCCTATGAATAAAAAAGGCATGGCACGTAATATTTAGTGACCAAACTAAAT
>NZ_JAKVIR010000054.1 GCF_022601975.1 Pontibacter sp. E15-1 | reverse complement strand
GGTCTGTTTGGGGTCTTAGGGGTGCCCCCTAACCCGCAGGACTTATGGAGTGAAACGTAATAAGTCTCGTGGGCGATACTTCTATAAAGAATTACACCTGCGAAGGTACGATTTCCTTCCTTTTTCAGCCTCTTTTTCTCCCTTTTGTTTTGCTTTTGGAACTGGTTTTTCCGGGTTTCTCCTGTGGCCGGCTTCTGCGAGGCCTTAAACAACAATTTTTACGCTTTTTGAGCCCTTTACTTGTATAGGTAAACTTGTGGTTACCTTGTAGGAGTTTTTTTTACGCTCGTAACTATTTTAATATCAAATAGTTACGAGCGTTTTTAAAAACCATTTTTAGACAATTTGAATACCTTTGTTAGACAATTTGAATACCCCTGAGCCTACATTTTTAGACAATTTGAATACCCCTAAGAGGTTTTTACGACATTAAATTTTGACAGTTAATTATTTTTGTCTAAAATCAACCTATGGAAACGACTAAACCAGCTCTTTACCAGCCAAATGTTATCACACAGGCCCGCTACAGCTTCACAGAGTACGAAATGCGGGTGCTGCTCTACGTTGTCAAGCAGATTCAGGACAAGCTCAACAAGCAGGACGTGGAGTTTAACCGCAACATGTTCGGTGAGATTGACTACAAAATTCAGTTTTACCTAGCTGATATGATGGTCTCTGAGGGGGAGAAGAACCACGCCCGTATACGCAAGGCGCTCAAGGACTTGCGGGATAAGAGCTTTGAGGTGGAGGACGAGAAGCAGTGGTTCAATGTTGGTTTTATCAATTACGGCCGCTACAACAAGGAAGCAAAGAAGTGGGAGTTGCAGGTGTCTTTCCTGCTCATGCCCTACATGGTTTCCCTGGCGCGGGGCTTCACGGCCTACCAACTGGAGACGATAATGCACCTCAACACCCATAGTCAGCGCCTCTACATGATGTTCAGCCAGTACCACGACACCGGCATTTTCAGGATATCGGCCGAGGACCTGCGCTACAAGCTCGGCTTGGAGGAGAAGTATGAGCGCTATGGAGACTTTAAAAATCGGGTGCTGACCGCCGCTGAAAAAGAGCTGAAGCAGCTTTTTGACGCTGGCAAGTCGGATGTGTGGGTGAAGCTAGCCAGTGACAAGAAAGAGCGCGGGAAAGAGGATTTTGACCGTACGCTGACCTTCAAGGTATTTCACTCCGAGCGGAAGTTCAACCAGATAGAGGAAGCCAAAGCAGAGGCCATGCGGTATTGCGCGCACATGCTCAAAGCGATGCTTCCGGAGGCCGAGCTGTACTGCAACAAGCTGTTGGGCTATCTGGTGGAGCACAAGCGCCTGAAGCCCTTCTCTGATCGCCTGGAGCGGCTCGAGGATCAGGCGCGGGAGGAAGGCAAGCCGCTTGCTTCATACGGCGGCCTGCTGCGCCATATTGCCAAGAACGACTTCAAGTACCAGGGCTGAAACAAAAGGGAAGAAAAAACAGCTTTGCTGCAAGGTGCTTTCAAGCAGTCTTGCAGGCTTGGTTGGCTTGCTCCCATGGAAAGAGAGATAGAGAGATTAAGTCGCCTTGCTGTCTTCAATTCGCTGCTGGGCATCCTTGTAAAGCATCAGTGTGGCAGTCAGGCCCGTGCTGCAAATATTGAAATACATGACTAAATCGGGGTTTTCTTTGTTTTGGTAGTAATAGGAATAGTGTCCTATGTTTGGTAGCTCCGTGGCGGCCAGCAGATCAAAATTGTTCTCGAAATACGCCAAGGACATGCTTCCATCCCCGTCTCTGAGCTTTTGGTATTTTATCTCGCTACCTTTCAAAAGTACCAGAATGCGCTCTTGTGCTTTGCCCATGATTCTCTCTCCTGCAGGATTTATTTAATTTTTTAAAATAATATTCGAAAGTAAGGCTTTTTACAAAATTTATTTGATATATTATAAATAATATATTAAAAATAATATATTTATAAAAATATCATGTCCCCGCAGTGCTGCTGCTCTGGCGTGCAGGTGGTTGTTCTTCGTTGATTACATACCCGTTCTCCTGCTCTGCTGGCGTGGTTTGTCTATCCCCAGCGCCTGTTTTACTTCCTGGACAATGCTCCTGGCAAGTTCCCGCACGAAGTCTCTTGCCTTTTTCCTCAAATCTTGGTGGAGGGATGTCTCCGGGTTCAGCTCCACGCCCCACCGCTGCTGTACTTCCAGGTTGAAAATCTTGATGGCTTCCTTTGCTATCGTCTCTCGGGTTTCCGTCGAGTCGTACTTTTGGTGCCGCTCATAATCTTTTTTGGTGGCTTTGCTGCTGTCATGCAACTGGTAGATCTCCCGGTAGTACCCTTCGGTGATAGGCTTTAGTTGTGCGTCCGCAAGCTTCCTGACCTCCTGTTGGAATATGGCATTTGCAGCCTCTTTGACGGCTTGCGGCGCTTCCAGCAGCGCATAGGCGGCATTCAGGGTGACACCCGCCTGGCCGGCCTGTATGAGCTGCTCTGCTATGCTTTGGGTGGCCTGCTTCTGCTTGGCTGCATCTGCCTCGGTCTTCTGTCGGCTGGCCTGGGCGTCTTTGACCTGGTTAACCCTGCGCCGGTTGTCAAGCTGGAGATCTGAGTTTTGCTGCTGCAGGGCGATAAGCGACGTTTTAACGTCCTCCAGGTACTTGGCGGGTCTAAGGGCCTCTTTTAGCCCGAAAGTTGGTACAGTGGCTTTATTTTGGCTCTGATGGCTCTCTTTCAGGTGCTCTAGGTACCAGCCCTCGCCAGTGTGCCTGGCTTTGCTGTCTCTAACGCCCCTGGTTAGCCCAAAGGGCTGCACGGCCTCTGCGTAGCGGTCCTGCCGCAAGGAGAGGCTTTTCTTGTTGCCCATTATTTCCTTGGCCGAGAGGCGCCCGTCCTCGGTCAGCGGCACCACGATGGCGTGCAGGTGGGGCGTTTTCTCGTCCATGTGCAGGACAAAGCGCATGATGTTGCCCTCTCCGAACTCCTTTGCCACAAAGTCATAGTTGGCCTGCTGCCACTTTTTGAACCTCGCTGGGTCGCTGGCCAGCTCTGCCATGTCCTCATGGCTTCCGGTCAGCACCAGCGACAGGAACTTGACGGCGTCCTTCCGGATGGCCTTCTTCCCCTGGTAGCCCTGCTCGATGCGCCGGTTGATGGCTTCCGGGAGCGTGATCTTGTGCCAATCCCCCTGCAGGGGGTGGTTGATGTTCAGCTCGCGCCTGGCTGGGTCTGTGTGGGCGTAGGTGTGCTCATGGCCGGGGGTGCGGTCGATGTGGTGGCCACTACCGCCGCCGGTGCCGCTGCCCTTGCTTGGGTGGAAAACTGCGAATCCCATGGTTTTTTGCTTTAAGGTCTGTTTGGGGTCTTAGGGGTGCCCCCTAACCCGCAGGACTTATGGAGTGAAACGTAATAAGTCTCGTGGGCGAT
>NZ_JAKVIR010000053.1 GCF_022601975.1 Pontibacter sp. E15-1 | reverse complement strand
CACCAACTCCCCGGCCTGCTGCTGGGTCCGCGCCGTGCCCTCCTTGAGCAGGCGGATGAAACGAACCCGGTCCCGGAGACGGGACTGCGGTTGCCTTTTCTCCTCCTCGAGAAGTTCGACAACCTCCTCCCTGATGAGTTGTTGATAGTCTAGATGTGCCATGCCCCTAAAACAAAGCATGCGTAAAATCATTCAATATTGGTATAACTCCTCAAGTAAAATGAAAAACTCCTTTACGTTCAAAGACGTTAAACTTACCATAGAGCGGTCTTCGGTTTGGCTTTTTTTAGGTAGTGCATAACCTTAAAAGCTGTGCCGGGGCCGCTTTAGCTCGTTTTTATCTCGTAATTAATTTACCGTAATAGCCTTCATTACTTATTGCCGTTGCAATGCTTGTTTAACTGTTTCTTTGTTGGGTTTAGAGACGGGTATTTTTTCTCCAGACGTTAGGAGTAGGATACCACCATCTTCTTTTAACCAGCTTTTTACATATTTCGGATTTACTAAATGACTTTGATGGGTTCTTAAAAATCCGTTAGGGCGCAGTAAATCCGCATATTCTTTAAGCGATTTAGAGACCAATATTTTTTCGCTATTGGCCAAAAAGAAACAGGTGTAAGTATTGTCTGCTTCGCAACGTATAATTTCTGATAAAGTAACATACCGTGTTTCGCTTTGCATTTGTATGGCAATTGTGCTAACGTTCGTATCCGGCTTTTTCAATTGTTGCAGTAAAAAATCGAGCTGAGAAGTCTGTCTTTGTGTTGCCAGTTTGTATTCAGCTTTATTCACCGCATTTATCAATTCTTCAATATCAATAGGTTTTAAAAGATAATCCAAGGCGGCAAACTTTACAGCTTGTATGCCATATTGATCGTAAGCGGTGACAAAAATAACCTCGAAATTCCGCCTTGGAAGGAGTTTCAGTACATCGAAACCTGTTTGCTCGCCCATTTGAATATCCAGAAATACTAAATCAGGTAAAAACTTTTCAATAGCATCAACCGCAGCACTTACACTTTGCGCTGTTGCCATTATAGTTACCCGCGGACAGTGCTTTTCCAGCAGAGTCCGAAGGTTTTCTAAGTTGGAAATTTCGTCATCTATTAAAATTGCCCTCATTATGTTATAGCCAATCGGATAATGTTAAGCTTGCTTTAGTGCCGTTAGTGGCTGATTGTATAGCCAGCGAAAAGCGATTTTCTTTGTAAATGCTGTTTAACAGTGCTATTCTGCTCTCACTTAATAGCAGGCCCAAGCCATCGTTCTTTTTTTCAGCGTCAAATCCGTTTCCATTGTCGGTAACGGTTAACGTCAAGTCATTTGCCTGCTTAGTGAATGTGATGTTAATTTTTCCATCAGTGGCTTTTTTCGAAATGCCGTGCTTCACCGCATTTTCCACCAAAGGCTGTAGCAGCATACTTGGTATTTCTATGTTCTCTAAATCTAAGCCTACGGAGTGATTTATTTCGTACTTAAAGCCGAACCGCAATTGCTCCATTTGCAGGTAATCGTCCAGTAAAGTTTTTTCCTGTGATAAACTAATCAGTTCCTTGCCGTCAAGTACATTACGGGTTAATCGGGCAAATTTAGAAAGGTATTTATTGGCATTATCTATTTCGTTTTTGTTCATTAAATTTTGAATGCCAGAGAGTGCATTGAACAGAAAATGAGGGTTTAATTGAGAACGAATAGAGTTAAGTTGAAGTTTTGCCGTGTTTTTTTGCTGCTCTTTTTCTGCCAGCTTTCTTTTGTTTCTTTTTTTTGTGAAGTAAAGAATAATAAGAAAGACTAATCCAATAGAAAATGCGACGATGAGCGTATATATTCAGAGTTCTTTTTTGGTGTAGTTTTTTTCATCTAAAGTTATAGAAAGCGTATGTCTGGTAATATACTTTTCTATGTCATTTGGTGAAAAATCGCAATCTCTGCATCCAGTCCATTTAATCAATGGCTGAATAATGATTTCATAATCTCCCGATTTTTTGAAGACGCCTTTGTCGATCTTCACATAAGGTAAAAGCTGATGTTCTTCAACATAGCCGCCATACTGCCAGGCAGTGGATTCGAAAATAGTTTTATTTGTTTGCTTGTCTTTTATTGTGGTGTAGTAGAGATAGTCAATTTCTGATTTGTCTTTTAGTATGGTTAATTCGTCGTCTTTTTCAGTGAAAGTGAGAACTGTTCTTTCTTTTGGGTCGGTAATGTTGCTGTAGTCAACGCCATTTTCAACTGAAAAACGCTTTGAAAAACCTTTAATCTTTGCTCTTGGAATGGGCTTCCCGTAAAAAACAGCTTTGTCAATATCGAGAGGTTTTTCGATGCTGTAAATTAATGTTGTGATAGTTTTGCCTTTAATAGGGAAAACACCAAGTGTTGTAGACCTGAATACTTCATGTGGATCTATATCAACATCTTTTAGTTGTGCTTTGTTGATCGGCTTGTTTACCACTAGTGGTTTGTCATCCACCAAAATTGTGTAGCGATAGTGCTGTACACTATCTGCCTTTCTAAAATTAATTTGGATGCTTACATTGTTGACTTCAGGCAAATAATTGAAGGAGGTACGAGGTTGATTGGGGAATATAGTGTTATAATAAACGTTTTTGGCTGAACTGTCCACACTCATGAGTAGTTTTCCTCCAGCAGCGTACTTTCTGGAAAAGTCGTTGCCTTTTTGTGCATTTACAGTAGAGACCGCAACAATGAAGCTGAGAAGTATGAAGATTATCCTTTTCATAATGTTAAGTTTTATTTTCATCTAACTTATGGCAATAATAGCCAAACTAAAACCATGAAACAGGAAATGCAGTGTTTGAAATAGTATATATATTATTTTGTGCAGTATTTCAATATTGAAAAAATAGTATATAACGTATAGTGTGGTTAACAACAGCAGATATCAGCTTTCATGCTGGCCAACAAACGTGGCGAAGAAGCACTTTCACTGAATACACACTTTCTTTGGGCATTTTTGGACAGCTAAAAATTTCCAAATTTAACAGCTTTAAGCTTTGTTCATCCAGGTCTTATATTAACATATAATTACTTATATAACAAATAGACTCCCCGAGATGAGGAGTCTTCAATGTTTTTTTGGTCTATAAACCATATGATGTCAATGAATATCCCTGGATAGAGCCCGGATTTTTACATACCGCAACCGCGCCGGATGGCTCGCTGGGCTTTAGCCAGCGATGCCACGTGGCCGCAGAGATGCCGCCTAAAGTTACTCGCTCCGGTCTAGGAAGCCTGACATTCATAGAGGCCTGCTCTTTTTCTATAGTACTGCCCTACCAAAGGGTCTTCTTTGTCATTTGAGTCAAGCAGCTTCGTAAATCCCCGATCTGGATTTAGTGAGACCTCAACGGCTGTCCATTGTAATATTATAACCTTCATAATCTGACTGTTGTTTAAACTATATTGATTTGATGTAATGTAGATTGCGGCATGTTACTTATACAGGCCACATAATCCTTCCTAACCCAAAGTTTATTAAACCAGCTCCTTACATTAAACAAATTATTTATATCTTTTCTTATTTATATATAATATATAACGCAAACAATATTGCCACACGAAGGCCACACTTATGAGAAAAATCTACCTATTGCCTGTCCTGCTCATCTTTCTCTTTGCATCCTGCAATAATGAGGGCGGTACCCCAGCCCCTGAGCCTGCTGAAATAGAAGCCCCCTGCATGGTGCTCGAAGAAAACATGAGCTCTTTCACCGGCATAGGTAATCGAACAGCTGCTGTGGAATATGAAGCAGAAGTGCGTATTGCGTCCGTTACCTATACAGAAAGGAACGAACCTGAACTTATTAATAAGTATGAACGGAACCCTGCCGGGAAGATCAGCAAAATTCAAACATTTCATGGCCCTAACGTTGTATGGGAGATGGGCCTGGAGTATAATTCCCAGGGTGATGTAATAAGAGCGACCACATCTGCCAGTGGGGGTACCATTGTTTCAATAGAGTATCAATACGATCTACAAGGAAATATAACGAAGACCGCAAGGACAGTGGAGAACAATGGGGGAACAGAAACCCGAGTCAAAATCTACGAGTACATAAACGGCAACCTAGCCAAAATGATAGTTGAGTATGGAGCAAACGGTTACCTTGTTGACGAGTACGTCTATGAATATTACCTTGACAAGCCGGCTTTCCCATTAGAATACGATAATGCCTTCAATCCATCTGTAGACCTTGGGACCCCTCCAAGAACCTGCTGAAGAGGTATACCCTGACGTACCCCAATCAAGAGAGCAAGAAACAAGTTGTTGACTTTACCTATAAGTTGAATGAGACAGGAATGCCAACCAGGATAACCAGAACATCTGTCGTTTACGACGACGGTGCCTTTTTTGACTACGCACAATACTCATTAGTTACCACTCGCTCCTACAAGTGTGAGTAATGGCTATCCCTCTGCATAAAACCGTGCACCTAGCAGAAGCACTCATCAGGACGGTAGTTTTAAGAAGGAAACAGTACGGCTCCTTATTTGTCCAGAATATTACTTTCGAGGCTGTAAAATGAACTGTGTCAAAGGATTAGGAGTACTACCTTTAACACAGCAGACATGGAAGAGAAAAACCAAC
>NZ_JAKVIR010000052.1 GCF_022601975.1 Pontibacter sp. E15-1 | reverse complement strand
TGGATGCTGCCCCGCCCGTGGTGGGGTTGGCGGCCACCTACTCTCCCGGGTGTGACCCCAGTACCATCGGCGCTCCCGGGCTTAACTTCTCTGTTCGGGATGGGAAGAGGTGCTCACCGGAGCCATAGCCGCCATTGTCTTAGCGCACGGTTAGCTCCGTGCATAATGGCTTTGAAAATCATTTGACTAGCTGGGAAAGAGGGAGAGCGAAAGCAGCGGGCCGCTTGTACGGCCTTGTTGAGAACACTCTCGGGCAATTAGTATGGCTCGGCTGTGACATCTCTGCCTTTACACCTGCCACCTATCGACGTCATCGTCTCTGACGGCCCTTAAGGGAGATCTCATCTTGGGGCGGGTTTCGCACTTAGATGCTTTCAGCGCTTATCCCGTCCGAGCGTAGCTACCCTGCGCTGCATCTGGCGATACAACAGGTCCACCAGTGGCTCGTCCAACCCGGTCCTCTCGTACTAAGGTCAGGACCCCTCAAATCTCCGACGCCCACAACAGATAGGGACCGAACTGTCTCACGACGTTCTGAACCCAGCTCGCGTGCCACTTTAATCGGCGAACAGCCGAACCCTTGGGACCTTCTCCAGCCCCAGGACGTGACGAGCCGACATCGAGGTGCCAAACCTCCCCGTCGATATGAGCTCTTGGGGGAGATCAGCCTGTTATCCCCGGCGTACCTTTTATCCTTTGAGCGATGGCCCTTCCATGCGGAACCACCGGATCACTATATCCGCCTTTCGGCCCTGCTCGGCTTGTGGGCCTCACAGTCAAGCTCCCTTATGCTATTGCGCTCTGCGCACGGTTACCAAGCGTGCTGAGGGAACCTTTGAAAGCCTCCGTTATTGTTTTGGAGGCGACCACCCCAGTCAAACTACCCACCAAGCACTGTCCCCCACCATGTGAGGTTAGGCGCCAAGCAACTCAAGGGTGGTATTTCAAGGACGAATCCAGGACGCCTGGCGACGCCCCTTCGCATTCTCCCACCTATCCTACACATGAGTTACCCAGCGTCAATGCTAAGCTATAGTAAAGGTGCACGGGGTCTTTCCGTCCCGTTGCGGGTACTCGGCATCTTCACCGAGACTACAATTTCACCGAGCTCACGGCTGAGACAGCGCCCAGATCGTTACACCATTCGTGCAGGTCGGAACTTACCCGACAAGGAATTTCGCTACCTTAGGACCGTTATAGTTACGGCCGCCGTTTACCGGGGCTTCGATTCAGACCTTCGCCTTGCGGCTGAGCCCCCCTCTTAACCTTCCGGCACCGGGCAGGTGTCAGGCCTTATACTTCATCTCTCGATTTCGCAAAGCCATGTGTTTTTGTTAAACAGTCGCCTGGGCCTTTTCACTGCGGCTTCTCTACTTGCGTAGAGGAAGCACCCCTTCTCCCGAAGTTACAGGGTCATTTTGCCGAGTTCCTTGGCCGTGATTCACTCGAGCACCTTAGGATTCTCTCCTCGACCACCTGTGTCGGTTTGCGGTACGGGCGGCTGCATATTTAAACGCTTAGCGGGTTTTCTTGGGAGCCTGGTTAGGGACATTATCCCCGCGCCCGGGGGCTTGGGGTACTATCAGCTTTCAGCTAGTCCGGCGTACTTCACAACCAAACCAATACCTACGGCCTTCAACGCACTATTCCGTCAGTGCGCAGTCCTTTCACTTCTCCGTCACCGCATCGCTATATGCAGCCGGTGCTGGAATATTAACCAGCTGTCCATCGACCTGCGCTCTCGCCTCGGCCTTAGGACCCGACTAACCCTGATCCGATTAGCGTTGATCAGGAAACCTTGGTCTTTCGGTGTGCGGGTTTCTCGCCCGCATTATCGTTACTTATGCCTACATTTGCTTTTCTGAACGCTCCAGCACGCCTCGCCGGCATACCTTCGCCGCGATCAGAATGCTCCCCTACCAGTCAGCAGATCTCAAGAGATCTGCTCAATCCGTAGCTTCGGTGCCATGCTTGATGCCCGATTATTATCGATGCCCTCTCGCTCGACCAGTGAGCTGTTACGCACTCTTTAAAGGAATGGCTGCTTCCAAGCCAACCTCCTGGCTGTCTAAGCAAGTGGACCCCCTTTGTTCAACTTAGCGTGGACTTGGGGACCTTAGCTGACGGTCTGGGTTCTTTCCCTCTCGGCGCAGGACCTTAGCACCCTGCGCCTCACTGCCGCGTATGTCAAGTGGCATTCGGAGTTCGTCAGGATTCGGTAGGATGTGACTCCCCCTAGTCCTATCGGTAGCTCTACCTCCACATGACTCCACCGCGACGCTGCCCCTAAAGGCATTTCGGGGAGTACGAGCTATTTCTCAGTTTGATTGGCCTTTCACCCCTACCCACAGGTCATCCAAATCCTTTTCAACGGAAACTGGTTCGGACCTCCATTTGGTTTTACCCAAACTTCATCCTGCCCATGGGTAGATCACAAAGTTTCGCGTCTACCCCCACTGACTGCGCGCCCTGTTCAGACTCGCTTTCGCTGCGGCTCCGTGCGTCAACGCACTTAACCTCGCCAGTGAGGAGTAACTCGTAGGCTCATTATGCAAAAGGCACGCCGTCACCCAACGAATGGGCTCCGACCGCTTGTAAGCGCATGGTTTCAGGATCTGTTTCACCCCCTTATTCAGGGTACTTTTCACCTTTCCCTCACGGTACTGGTTCACTATCGGTCTCTCAGGAGTATTTAGCCTTACCGGATGGTGCCGGCGGATTCAAGCGGGATTTCTCCGGTCCCGCCCTACTCAGGGTACCACTACGGCCAAAGAGCTTACGCACACGGGACTATCACCCCCTATGGCCAGACTTCCCAGTCTGTTATGCTTCAATCTTTGGTCCGAGATCGTGGCCCTACAACCCCAGCGCTGCCGTAACAGCGCTGGTTTGGGCTAGTCCGCGTTCGCTCGCCACTACTTGCGGAATCACTGTTGTTTTCTCTTCCTCCGGGTACTTAGATGTTTCAGTTCCCCGGGTTTGCCCCCCGTAGGGTAGTGTGTCTTCAACACACTGGGTTGCCCCATTCGGAAACCTGCGGATCAACTCGTATGTGCCGATCCCCGCAGCTTATCGCAGCTTGTCGCGTCCTTCATCGCCTCTGAGAGCCTAGGCATCCCCCATGCGCCCTTATCTGCGTTCTCGGCCGCCGCGATCTCTCGCGGCGGCCCGCTTCTTTCTCGTATGCATGGATTGTCGTTGCCGACAACCTAAACTTTACTTATTTACTTTCTCTCTTTCCCATCATGTCAAAGAACTTCTCCCGAGTTCTGAGTGCCGAGTTCCGAGTCACGAGTTAACGCGTCTCTTTCCCCTTCCTCTCATCTGCTCAAGTTAGATGCATAAGCCTGTTGCCCATGCCTTGTTTTGTTGGTTGCCCCTGTGTGGAGAATAACGGAGTCGAACCGTCGGCCTTCCCGAATGCTTTCGGGACGCTCATAGCCGTTTCTCTTTATTCATCCCGTGTGGAGAATAACGGAGTCGAACCGTTGACCTCCTGCGTGCAAAGCAGGCGCTCTAGCCAGCTGAGCTAATCCCCCGGATTGCCGTTGCTCGTTACTCGTTGTTCGTTTTTCGAAAAACGGTCAACGGAAAACGATCAACGAAAAAAACGACCGCGTGGTGGGCCTGCGTGGACTCGAACCACGGACCTCTACATTATCAGTGTAGCGCTCTAACCACCTGAGCTACAAGCCCAGTCGTGCTCCGGGCGGCGCCTCACAGTCACCTTGCTGAAAAAGTATTGAGATAAATTGATTGAGACATAGTCTAAAGCGCACCCGCGCGGTGCTGCGCGCGCCGGGGGGAAAGCCGATCGGGCCGGCCCTAGAAAGGAGGTGATCCAGCCGCACCTTCCGGTACGGCTACCTTGTTACGACTTAGCCCCAGTTACCAGTTTTACCCTAGACGGCTCCTTTGACGGTCACCGGCTTCAGGTCTCCCTGACTTCCATGGCTTGACGGGCGGTGTGTACAAGGCCCGGGAACGTATTCACCGCGCCGTTGCTGATGCGCGATTACTAGCGATTCCGGCTTCACGGAGTCGAGTTGCAGACTCCGATCCGAACTGAGACCGGCTTTTTGAGATTGGCGCCCTATCGCTAGGTGGCGACCCTCTGTACCGGCCATTGTAGCACGTGTGTAGCCCTGGGCGTAAGGGCCATGATGACTTGACGTCGTCCCCGCCTTCCTCGCTCCTTGCGGAGGCAGTCTCTCCAGAGTCCCCACCATGACGTGCTGGCAACTGAAGATAGGGGTTGCGCTCGTTGCGGGACTTAACCCAACACCTCACGGCACGAGCTGACGACAGCCATGCAGCACCTTGCTTTGTGCCCCGAAGGGAGGGGCCGTCTCCGGCCCTGTCACGCGCATTCTAGCCCAGGTAAGGTTCCTCGCGTATCATCGAATTAAACCACATGCTCCACCGCTTGTGCGGGCCCCCGTCAATTCCTTTGAGTTTCACCCTTGCGGGCGTACTCCCCAGGTGGATGACTTAACGCTTTCGCTTGGACGCTGACAGTGTATCGCCAACATCGAGTCATCATCGTTTACGGCGTGGACTACCAGGGTATCTAATCCTGTTCGCTCCCCACGCTTTCGTGCCTCAGCGTCAGTTTCGGCTCAGCGAGCTGCCTACGCAATCGGGGTTCTTGGCGGTATCTAAGCATTTCACCGCTACACCGCCAGTTCCGCCCGCCTTAACCGAACTCAAGCCCGCCAGTATCAACGGCAGTTCCGGGGTTGAGCCCCGGGATTTCACCGCTGACTTAACGGGCCGCCTACGCACCCTTTAAACCCAATAAATCCGGACAACGCTTGCACCCTCCGTATTACCGCGGCTGCTGGCACGGAGTTAGCCGGTGCTTATTCATCTGGTACCGTCAGTTACCCCCGCAGGGGCGTTTTCTTCCCAGATAAAAGCAGTTTACAACCCAGAAGGCCTTCTTCCTGCACGCGGCATGGCTGGGTCAGCCTCTCGGCCATTGCCCAATATTCCCTACTGCTGCCTCCCGTAGGAGTCTGGTCCGTGTCTCAGTACCAGTGTGGGGGACCATCCTCTCAGAACCCCTAGCCATCGTCGCCTTGGTGGGCCATTACCCCGCCAACTAGCTAATGGCACGCATGCCCATCTTCCACCGCCAAAGCTTTCATCACCCTCGGATGCCCTCGTGTGATCATATGCGGTATTAATCCGTCTTTCGACGGGCTATCCCCCAGTGGAAGGTAGGTTGCATACGCGTTACGCACCCGTGCGCCACTGACCAAGAAACCGAAGCCCCTTGGTCCGTTCGACTTGCATGTATTAGGCCTGCCGCTAGCGTTCATCCTGAGCCAGGATCAAACTCTCCATTGTAAGAAAATTCTCAAGGCAGCCCGAAAGCTGCCCAATGTGTCTGTCCGACCCGGGCTTTCCTCTTTTCCCCTCCCCCCGGCGGGGGGAGGGGCCGGCGCGGCCAGCCTGTGAAGACTGCCGCGCGGATTACCTTAAATTTCTGTCTCAATCAATCTCTCAAAGAACTTGCCGAAGAACTACTTCCTTCGTCTGACACCCATACT
>NZ_JAKVIR010000051.1 GCF_022601975.1 Pontibacter sp. E15-1 | reverse complement strand
TGCTAAAGGTGCTTGGCTTCTTGTTAGCCAACCATTTCTCTTTTTACCTTTAGAGCCTACCACACAACTTGAGTTAATAAACTCCTACCTTCGGCCATGCCTACAATATGCATCCGCACCACCGTTGCTGCGCCCATATCCCGCTGCTTTGACCTTTCGCGCAGCATAGATTTACATAAGATTTCAACTGCAGCCACCGGGGAAGAAGCCATTGCAGGCGTAACAACTGGTCTGATAGGTATGGGTGAGCAGGTAACGTGGCGAGCGCGGCACTTTGGGGTATGGCAGACGCTTACCAGCAAAATAACGGCTTATGTGCGCCCCACGTACTTCGTGGACGAAATGGTAAAAGGAGCCTTTCAGGGATTTCGGCACGAGCACTTATTTGAGGAGCGGCAAGGCCAGACACTGATGACAGACCGTTTCAATTATACCTCTCCGTTAGGCCCACTTGGCAAGTGTGCCGATATATTGTTTCTGAAGCGCTACATGACCACGCTCTTACAAGAGCGCAACAATGTGATAAAAACCTTTGCGGAAAGCGACCGCTGGCGGGAAGTGCTGCCATAAGGCAAGAATAGTACCTGCACATTCCCCACAAGCAAACAACCTGTCGCGTGTTTGCCTTTAGACTGCAATAAGCTTGGGCTTATAGCGCGCCTCCCCTATCTTGCCGGAAATTAGAAGACAGTGAGCATACAATACATACTTGAGATACTGGGCACGGTGGTGTTTGCCATGTCCGGGGCATTGGCCGTGAGCGAGAAAGACAGCGAGCAGGACTGGTTCGGTGCCGGGTTCACGGGCTTTGTCACGGCGATTGGCGGGGGCAGCCTCCGCGACATCATGCTGGGAAGCTATCCGCTCGTCTGGGTGCAGGACATTACGCTGCTGTATACCATCATCGCGACCATTGTGTGTACCGGGCTGTTATACAAATGGCTCATCCGGCTGCGCCGCACCTTCCTGCTTTTCGACACGCTGGGCATCTCGCTGTTCACGATCGTGGGCACCGAAAAGGCCCTGAGCCTGGGGGTAAGCCCTGAAATTGCCGCCATTATGGGAATGTTTTCGGCGGTGATGGGCGGCGTGATCCGGGACATCCTCACAAATGAAGTTCCCGTACTGTTTAGGAAAGAGGTATATGCCAGCGCCTGTCTGCTGGGGGCAACGTTCTATCTCGGCATGGTGCAGCTTCAGGTGGAGCGCAACACCAATTTCATCGTCTCGGTGCTGTTCATCATCCTCATACGCCTGGTCGCCCTGAAGTACAACCTCAGCTTGCCTAAATTTAACCGGCTCCGGCACTAGGGTTGCTGCCCTACATCGCGTAGCATCATGCCAGCCAATACACTACAGCCTATGGATATAAGATACAGGATACTCCATACATCAGGCACCTGGAGCCTCACGGTCCTGCGGGCCATGCTGGGGCTGGTGATCTTGCCACACGGGGCGCAGAAGCTTCTTGGCTGGTTTGGCGGGGGCGGCCCGGCGGCGTTTCTGGGAGGCTTTGAGCAGATGACGGGTTTGCCGGGCCTGCTGGGCTGGCTAGTCATCCTCATCGAGTTTGTTGGTTCTATCTGCCTCATCTTTGGCTTCTGGACGCGCATCTGGGCCTTTAGCATGCTCTGCCTTTTTATCGGCATCATCCTGACGGTGCACCTGCCCAACGGCTTTTTCATGAACTGGGGCGGCAATCTGGCGGGCGAGGGGTATGAGTTTCACCTGCTCGTGATCGGGATGGCCTGGGCCCTGACGGTTGGCGGTGGCGGTGCCCTGAGCCTGGACCGCAGCATGATGGGGGCCGAAAGAACCTTTTAGCAGAAAAAAGCCCCCGAACAAAAACGGATACCGTTCCTGCCCGAGGGCTGTATAATTTAGGTATAAAACTGCGTACTTAGTCTTCGGCCTCCTCGCCTTTCGCCACGATATCCCCTTCTGTAAACAGGATAATTTTCATCATCTCGCGCCATGCCGGTTTCTTGCGTAGCAAAAACTCCAGGTCCATACCGAAGTGCTTGAACTCCTCGTTTTGCGCGTTTTTCATGATGGCTTTCGCCTCCGCGTCTTTCTCCACAGAGATGCGCTGCTCATACCAGCTGATGGCCTCAGCCTCTTCAATTAACCCCGTGATCATGCGGGCAAAGGTGCGGGTGCTGTCGGATAACTCGTGTGCGGGTTCGTGGTATTGGTCGGTTGGCATATGTTGATTTGGTTTGAATGGAAATCTATTTTATACCCTATCCTAACGCTGCACCGGCCATTTGGGTTGGCCCCCCACACCCTCGTAGGGACAGGTCGCGACCTGTCCGCGCGTGAACCTGCCGATAAAACAACAAGCCATAAGCACCGGCAACCGTATCATCCCGGACAATTTAAATTTAAGTGGGTATACCTTTCTGTCCGCGCCTCAGCCTTAAATTAACGCAAGGTAACACTGAACTGCCGTGTCTCTAAAACTTCTTCCCGTTTATCTGAAAATCCTGATGCTGACTGTTGGGTTCGGGAACGATTCGGACAGGTCGCGACCTGTCCCTACGAGAGGATGGAAAACGCAACCTATACCCTATACCATAGCTGTCCCTGCTCAATTTGCAGGCCCGACGGAATGTTGTTGTGGTATAGTTGCCCCGTGCCCAATCCCTGCGGCATCGTAATGTTATAATTGGCTGTGAACTGACTGATGGCATTCAGGCCGATATTCGACTCCAGCGCCGAGGTATTCCACCAGCCGATGTTGCGGGCTTCAGCCAGCTCGATCCACTCAGCGCTGGAAGCGAGGCCGCCCAACAGGGTTGGTTTCAGTATGATGTACTGGGGTTTGATCGTTTCCAGCAATTGCACCTTTTCCGCCGGTTCCTGCACCCCAATTAACTCTTCGTCGAGGGCGATGGGCACGGGGGTATAGGCACAGAGCTGGGCCATGGCCTCGTGCTGCCCCTGCTTTATCGGCTGCTCAATGGAGTGGAGGTCGTAGCGGGCCAGGCGCTCCAGCTTTTTGTAGGCTTCCTGCGGCGAGAAAGCACCGTTGGCGTCTACGCGCACGGTCAGTTCCTGCACGCTGGCCACCTCCCGGATGCTTTGCAGTATGGCCAGTTCCTGCACAAAGTCCAGGCCGCCGATCTTCAGTTTCAGGCAGCTATACCCCTCTTCCAGCTTCTTCTCGATTTGCTCCTGCATAAATCGGCTATCGCCCATCCAGATGAGGCCGTTGATGGGTATACCCGCCTCGCCCCGGCTGAAGGCATTGTCGTAAAGAAGCCGCTGGCCGCCGTGCTGCAAATCGAGCAGTGCGGTTTCGAGGGCGAAGCGCAAGGCCGGCCACTCCTGCAGTTGCAAATCTTCGGGCAGCGTGCCGACGGCCTCCAGGTCTACCTTCCCCTCATTCACTAGCTGTGCCACCACCTCCAGCTTCTGCTCCAGGTCGGGCCGGGCGTCGATGCTCAGGCCTGCCAGGGGCGCGCACTCTCCCATCCCTATTATTTCGGGCGCTTCCGTGTGCCACAGGTGGATAAAGTAGACCTTGTGTTCGGAAATGGCACCACGCGAGGTCCGGGCATCAAACTTAAATTGGAGGGTATGGGCGGTATAGCGCAGCTGCAGGGGCATGTTTTTTCGGGGTTGATTTTGTGAGAAGATAAACCATAACCGGCAAGTATGACGTAGATGAAAACCGAAGTATGACCATCCCCGGTAAAAAATACTGCCGGGGAATAGGACACGATACCACCGTTACGATCCGAACAATTGTAGTCCTTGCCGGGATATAGGCCACTATTTACTAAATTACGGTAAAACAGCTTAACCCACGGCACCTGTTTTTGTTCTAACCTTGTATCCTTTACAAACCCTCTAACCAGGAATACCTATGAATGCCCCTCTTACAGCCCCTGCCACGCAGGAAGCTCTGCAGCAATACGCGCACATACGCGCCCACACCGAAACTATCTGTCAGCCCCTGGAGCCGGAGGACACCGTGGTGCAACCCATCGTGGATGTGAGTCCGCCCAAGTGGCACATGGCCCATACCAGCTGGTTTTTCGAGACGTTTCTGCTGCAGCCGCACCTGCCGGGGTATAAAGTGTTTCATGAGCAATACAGCTACCTGTTCAACTCTTACTACAACAGCGTTGGCAGCCGCGTGCAACGCGACCAGCGCAGCACCCTCACCCGCCCGCCGCTGCGCGATATCTACGCCTACCGCCAGCACGTGGACGAGCATATGCAGCAGCTTTTCCAGCGCCTCGATGAGGACACGCTAACCGAGCTGCTGCCCCTGATCCAACTGGGCCTGCAACACGAGCAGCAGCACCAGGAACTGCTCGTGACCGACATCAAGTATATCCTGAGCACCAACCCCATGTTGCCGGTGTATAAACCGCAGCAGAAAGAAGAAACCACCCAGGCTACGAAGGCCGAGTTTATACCTATACCGGGCGGGGTGTATACCATCGGCTTCCGGGACGAGGGCTTTAGCTTCGACAATGAGTTTGGCGTGCACGAGGTGCTGCTGGACGACTTCCAGATCATGAACCGCCTTGTGACCAACGGCGAGTACCTGGCGTTTATGCAGGATGGCGGCTACCGGGATTTCAGACATTGGCTGGATGAGGGCTTTGCCATGGTGAATGCCCAGAACCTGGAGGCACCACTCTATTGGGTGAAACAGGAGGACGGCTGGCACCGCTTTACCATGCACGGGCTGGAGAAAGTGAACCTCAACGACCCCGTATGCCACATCAGCTTTTACGAGGCCGATGCCTACGCCAACTGGGCCGGCAAGCGCCTGCTCACCGAATTTGAGTGGGAAGCGGCCAGCCAGGTATACCCGCCCAAAGGAGGCAACTTCGTGGAGAGCGGACTGCTGGAGCCAAGAGCCGCCGACCCAACTATTGAAGGGCTGCAGCAAATGTATGGCGATGTATGGGAATGGACCTACAGCGCCTACCACCCCTACCCAGGCTTTACCAAGGCACCTGGCGCTATCGGCGAGTACAACGGCAAGTTTATGCTGAACCAGATGGTGCTGCGCGGCGGCTCCTGCGCCACTTCCAAGAGCCATATCCGTACTACTTACCGAAACTTCTTTCACCCTGACAAACGCTGGCAATACAACGGCATCCGGCTGGCGCAAAAATAAAACCTATGGACCTGACCTCGACCCTACCCCCCATGATAGACCTAAGCCGCAAAAAAGACGGCACCAATGATACCGAAACCTTTGCAGCCGATGTGGCGGAGGGCCTGGGCACCAGCCCGAAATCGCTCCCCTCCCGCTACTTTTACGATGCCACCGGCAGCAGGCTCTTCCAGGAGATCATGGCCCTGCCCGAGTATTACCTGACCCGCTGTGAGTTTGAGGTGCTGCAAGGGAACCGGCAGGAGATTGCCCGGCATTTTTTCGCGGCAGACAGCTTCTTCCACCTGATCGACCTGGGCGCTGGCGATGCCCTGAAGACGAAGATCCTGCTGCGGGAGCTTGCCCTGCAGCAAAACGCTTTCGACTATGTGCCCGTGGACATCTCCGGAGACGCCATGCGCCAGCTCAGCGACAGCCTGCAGCAGGAAATGCCCTCCGTGGATGTGCAGGCCGTGGTGGGCGAGTACTTTAAGGCGCTGGAGTGGCTGCAGGAGCACAAGCCCGAGCGAAAGATCGTGCTGTTCCTGGGCTCCAACATCGGCAATTTCAAAAACGACGAGAGCATCAGCTTCCTAAAAAGCATCCGCAGCAACCTAAGTCCCGGCGACAAGCTGCTGATGGGCGTAGACCTGCGCAAAGACCCCGACACGATCCTGAGCGCCTACAACGATGCCTCCGGCGTGACCGCCGCGTTCAACATGAACCTGCTGCGCCGCATCAACACGGAGTTGGGTGGCGATTTCGACCTGGCCGAATTCATGCATTACCCCATCTACAACCCGCATGAGGGCGTGATGCGCAGCTTTATCGTCAGCAAGAAAGCGCAGGACGTGCATATCCAGGCCACAGGCCAGACCTTTCATTTTGATGCCTGGGAAGCGATCCATACCGAAAACTCGCACAAGTATTCCCTGAAGCAGATCGAGGAGCTTGGCAACACCTGCGGCTTCCGCATCGAAACGGTCTTTCAGGATACCGAGTGCCGCTTCGCAGATGTACTGTTTACCGTGGATTAGAGCCTTGCATATGTGAATACCCACCCCTGCCCCTCCCAAGAGGGGAATTTCAGCATGAGTAAAAATTATGCTGGCGCGGATTTGCAATCCGTGCCTTCCAATAAAATCGAGTCTGTGACTCGACAGGCCCCAAAAGCAAAAAGCACTTCCCCAACCGGAACGTGCTTTTTGCTTTTCAAGCCTGTGGCCCGTAACTTTAACTATCGCTCACTTATACCTACACGACTCCTACGCTATGACACCAATCTCCCTGGCCTCCGGCGCCAGCTACTTCCAAAGCCCCGCCCCCGCCATCGATGCCGCCATAACCGCACTGCACGAGGGCAAAACCTCCTATGGCCCCACCGAGGGAACACCGGAACTGCGCCAGGCCATCGCCGATCATTACAATAAAAACGGGCTGCACGTAAGGCCCGAGCAGGTGCTGGTAACGCCCGGCAGCAAGCAGGCGCTGTTCAACCTGTTCACGGTGCTGCTGTGCCAGGGCGACGAAGTGGTGGTGCCAACCCCGGCCTGGTTCGGCTTCCAGGACCTGATGAAGTACAGCAAGGGCATGCTGGTGCCCCTCGAGACAAAACAGGCAGAAGGCTACGCCCTGACGCCCGAGGCGCTGCGCAAGACCCTGACCGACCGCAGCCGTATACTGATACTGACAAACCCCGGCAACCCGACCGGTCGCACCTATACCAAAGCCGAGCTGGAGGCACTGCTGGAGGTGACAAATGAATTCCCGAACCTATACCTGATCTCCGATGAAATATATGACCGTGTTACTTACGATGGGGCTTTTACTCCTCTCCTTTCCTGCCAAGGGGCAAAAGAAGACCAAATTTTCCTCGTAAACGGCTTCTCCAAGTCGTTTGCCATGTCTGGCTGGCGCCTCGGCTATATCGTGGGGCCGGAAGAGATCATTAAAAAATGTGCCGATTTCCAGGGGATAACCCTGGCAGGCGTGAGCGTTTTTTTGCAGGATGCCGCCCAGGCGACGCTGGAGCAGGAAACGCAGGTAATGCCTGAAATGCTGGAGGCCTTGGCGCAAAACCGCAAACTGATGCAGCAGGGTCTGGATGCCATACCTCATGTAAGCTATTACTTACCGGGCGGAGCCTATTACTTCTTCCCGGACCTCAGCCACTACCTTAACCAACACACCCCGTACGGTGAGGCGCCCCATACCACCGAAGACCTCTGCCGCTACCTCCGCGAAAGCCATGGCGTAGAACTCGTGCCCGGCGATTCGTTTGGTGCCCCCGGCCATGTGCGCATGTCTTTCGCCATCGAGAAGGAGAAACTGCAGGAAGCCATGCAGCGGCTGAAGCGCGGCTTGGAAGCGCTGCGTAACCGTTGATGCAGTTCAAGAACAGTATAAACTTTCCCGCTCTCGCTCGCCTCTGGCGAGTGTGTGCTATAGTTTGGCCTCTGGCCGCGTTTAAAGTCTGAAAGGTGTAAGTGGCGGGACGCCACCGGAAATCTCACACCCGCCAGAGGCGAGCGAGGGCAAAATAATTCCTTTTAAACCCGCCAAGAAAAACAACGTTTAAACTTTTTAGTTAACCAATCAATTGTAACTTTGTCTCAATGAAAATCACAAACAACGCATACGCCTATTATTACTATCGCCGCAACAGCTGTTTCGGAATGGGATGCGTTTGTTTGATGTAATGTAGCTAACAAACAACGATACAAAAGCCTGATTCCGAAACCGGAGTCAGGCTTTTTTTATGTCCATACCTCAAATAAAAACCATACTACCATGAATCACACAACACAAAACGCAACTACGCAAAAAAGACAGATACCCACCCTGCAGGACATGCAGCAGGTTTACCAAAACTATACTCCCGAAGACCAGGAGGTATGGCAAGTCCTGTTCTCCAGGCAAATGCAGGAGCTTCCAAAGCAGGCTTCCAAAGAGTTTATGGAAGGTTTGGATGTGGTAGAGTTTAAGGAGGCAGGCATTCCAAACTTTGAGGATGTTAACGCCATCCTGCGTAAGATTAATGGTTGGGAAGTAGTGGCCGTAGAGGGCATCGTGGACGATAAGATTTTCTTCGGGCTGCTATCCGACCGCAAGTTTCCTGCCACCACATGGCTTCGCAAAATGTCGGAGCTGGATTACCTGGAGGAACCGGATATGTTTCATGATGTGTTCGGCCATGTGCCGCTGCTTAGCAATGCGGCTGTTACGCAGTTCTTACAGGCACTGAGCCAGATCGGCTACCAGCACGCCGACAACCCAGTAGCCATTGAATTTCTGTCACGCATCTACTGGTTCACGATAGAGTTTGGCCTGATCCGGGAAAACAACGAGTTACGGATCTATGGCGCTGGCATTCTGAGTTCCGTAGGCGAAACGCGCTTTAGCCTAAGCAACGCCCCGCAGCACTTTGCCTACAGCATCGACCAGATTCTGGACACACCCTACCGCAAAGACACTTTCCAGGACAGGTACTTTGTGATTGACTCGTACGAGCAGCTACTTGGTTCCATCGACGAAATTAAAACGAAACTGGAGGAGAAATTAGCTGCTAGTCCGGTCCTATAAACCAATATAATTGCTTCCAGTGTGAAAATGCGTGATTCATCAACATATACCACGCCTATACAAGTCAGTTAACGCTGACTTGTATTTTTTATCCCTGCCTAACAAGCGGGTATTCTAATAATGTAGTTTATATTGGTCTGGACGTACAGTATATTCGGCAGTCCGGTTTCAGTTATCAGTCGATTTCGACAGACAAGCCGAATAAACTTTCGTTTATACCATAGTTAGCTGCAATCTTATGAAGAACCACGCCAAAGAATTAAACTCATTAACATTAAATAAATTTGATGAAATTTTGAATTTTGAAAAGCTTCCAAAAGAAGTTGTAGACTATATAAAAGAAGTTGTACATTTTAGAAATCAATTAACTATTGAAACTGAAAGAGGTTCAGCTTTATATGCAACTTCATATTTAGAAGCTGTATTTGACAAATTATTTAGAAAGAAATTAATTGGGAACAAAAAGCATTTAGATGAATTACTTTCCTTTAATGGTGCATTAGGAACATTTTCAAATAATATAAATATTTCTTATTCGATTGGATTAAGAAACAAAGACATTCACAACGATTTACACATAATTAGAAAAGTTAGAAATGAATTTTGACATTCTCCCAATGTTATAACATTTGATGATGATAAAATTTCAATTCTCTGTAATAACCTAAGACTTATAGCTCGAGAAAATGTAGTTAATCCAAGACAAAGATTTGACACATCAGTTTCTTATATTCTTGGAAAATTAGAAGTAGAAATATATGAAGCAAAAAAATTTAATGAAAAAGTGAATACAACCGATTTAAACAATATTAAAGAAACAGTAAGTAAATTTCTTGAACTAATTTAAAAGACTGCAGCTAACAAAGTATTGCCAAAAGCCGGGTTGAATGGATTCTATTGAACTTTTGAGCATGTCTCAACTTCAGTTCTTCGATTGAACTTTAGTGCTAAAACGCCCCACCTTCAGCAATACTCAAACCGTTGGGCATAATTAAAAACATAACATGAAAATTGCAGTTACAGCAGCAAATGGACAATTAGGTTCTTCTATAGTAAATGAACTTAAAAGGGAAATTGGAGCAGAGAACGTAATCGGGATTGTACGGACACCAGAAAAAGCATCTCACCTCGGTATTGAAGTTCGAAAAGCTGATTACAATAGCCGTGAGGACTTTAATACAGCATTAAAGGGAATTGATTCGATATTGCTTATTTCAGGAATGGACGATCCGCAAAAAAGAATCCAACAACATAGAAACGTAATTGAAGCTGCAAAACAAAATGGGGTAAGGAAGGTAGTCTACACCAGCATTATTGGTGACGAGGGAAAAACCGCTTTTAGCCCCATAGTAAAAAGCAATCGTCAGACTGAAAGAGATGTGCTAGAATCAGGTTTAAATTGGGTTATTGGTAGAAATGGAATTTACATTGAGCCTGACCTTGAGTATATCGATACTTATGTAAAAGTATAATACCTCGGCAAAATCAGACCACAAGTTAAGTTTAAGAGTAATAACCTAAAAAGTGGAAAGATGAAAAAAG
>NZ_JAKVIR010000050.1 GCF_022601975.1 Pontibacter sp. E15-1 | reverse complement strand
CCCTTACAACATGAAGATGCAAGAGATAGAAGAAAGGATTAGCCGGGAGCTTCAGAAAGCAAAGCTGCTCCAACCAGAGAAGATAAGCAACATCCTCCAGTACATGGAGCAGCAAATAAGTGTACCCTTATAATAAGGTAATGGGAGTAAGTAGTTATAAAGTTTATATTTTTTTTAGTTATTCCTCGCGGGTCATCAGCTTGGTGAACGACAGGGAACCTAACTTCCAACTGCCGTTTTCCTGCACATACACCTCCGTCACCATAAACGGATTGGTCACCTCATTACCCCCAACCACTGCCAGAAGTGTGATTCTGTTTAACAAAATGGCCGTGTTGCCCATCACCTTCACCGACGCTTCATGGATATCCGCTTTCTTATAATGGATACCCCCGCTTTTGATGATGTCGAGCTCCCGGTCTTTGCCCCAACTTCCTCCCATATGCACGAACACAGATTTATCGAGAAAGAGATTGGCCAAGGTGTCCACATTTTGGTCGGCCATCCACTGCCATTTCCGCTTTGAAAGGTCCAATATTTTCTGTTCTTCATTCGTAGTATCCATTTCAGGGGGATTGATGCTGCTATATTCCTCCTCACTTACCCTCTGCAGCCACTTGGTCTTCCCTTTTCGAGCCGGTGAAACCGCCACATACGCGAATGCGCTTTCCGGTGCGGCCGCGTGCCAGTGCTCCACCCTCGGGAGGCACTTGATCACATCCCCCTTATGGACGATTTGAGCCGGCTTGCCTTTTTCCTGGTAATAGCCGGTGCCTTCAGTAATAAGAAGAATTTGCCCGCCCGGATGAACGTGCCAGTCTAACTTGGAAGCGGGTGCATAAGTGGCAGCGGCAATGCTGAAGTTGAAGTTTTTATCAGGTTCATTTAATTCATTGAGCCATATAGTCCCGGTGTAATTATCAGTGTTATTCCCTATCTCACCTTTCGGAAAAACGGAACTGTCCTGCGCCTTTACCTGGGTAAAAAGAGCGAAGGCGAGCAAAACAGGTATAAACAGTATTCTTTTCATGGCATTTTAGCTAATTGTTCGTTTTGATTTCCATTTTAGGTATAACTGCACTGGTCACGGAGACGGCGGCTTCGGTATAAAATTTTGTTTGAACGAATACACGAGGCTCAGGCTCCAGATAAAGTCTTTGTCACCTGGTATGGTGGTATGTATGGTTTTGTTCACAAGACACGACAAAGACAGCGGCACGTTTTCTTTCGCCAGCGTAAAAACAGAAGTCAAGTACTTCCCGTCCTTTCCATCCTGGTTGAGGTAAAAGACTTGTGGGTTTACCCGGGCATAAAACCGATGCGCAAGAGGTATATGATAAAAGTTGGCGTTAAGCGTAACGAAATGCGTGTTCTTTACAGTCCCGTCGTCAATGCCTCTGGAGTAGAGGTAATAGCCGCCAACGCTGCTATTTTTCCCCACAAAATAACTGGGCGACAGCTCACCGGCAAGATAGCGCCGCGCCACAATGTTTTCGGAGGGGACACTGTTTATTGACAACGGGGTGGACCTGAAGTTCAGGCCCAGGTGAGCCCCGGTGTTCATGCGAAACCTGCCTTGATTAACCAATTTTGCCCTACCCCAAAAAAGCATGGTCCACGGTTTGCCATCCATCCCAAAACGTATGTCAGGGTCAAAGGAAAACCGTTCCCCGCCAAGTGACGCAAGCAACAAGACAGCCGGTTTTCCCAAAGAAAAACTGGGCACCAGCGAGATGCCGTTGTTTGTGATGCTGGCAGCGCCCGAAAAGTGGTAATTCGTTTTGGCACTATCAGCCGTTTGCGCAAAAGACGTCAGCGAAAGGCTTAAATATAGGAAGACTAAAAGAGCGTATTTTATTTTCATCAATATGTCTGTTTCGCTATAGATCGCCGAACCAATGCGCGGCCGTGACGCCACCGTCCATCAGAAAGTCGCTACTTCCCTTTTCAGCGTTGCAATCGTCCTACCGGTTCACCATCTTTTGCAACTGCTCGGGATAACGGTTGCCCTGTATGTCTATTCTGGCAACAGCCTCACTGATTTCCTGTAAGTCTCTGGCAGAAAGCGTAAGGTCTGCTGCCCCAAGATTCTCTTCCAGCCGGTGCAATTTGGTGGTGCCCGGAATCGGCACGATCCACGGCTTTTGCGCCAGCAGCCAGGCAAGGGCTATCTGGGCAGCCGTTGCATTCCGCTCATTCGCCATCTTGCCAAGCAAATCGACCAAGGCCTGATTGGCTTTCCGGTTCTCTTCAGAAAAGCGTGGGACAATGTTGCGGAAATCACTTTTGTCGAACGCAGTATTCTCGTCGATTTTACCGGTCAGAAAACCTTTCCCTAAAGGGCTGAAGGGCACAAAGCCAATCCCGAGATCTTCCAGGGTGGGCAGTATTTCCTGCTCGGGTTCCCGCCACCACAAAGAGTACTCGCTCTGCAGCGCCGTGACCGGTTGCACCGCGTGCGCCCTCCTGATCGTGTCTGCCCCGGCTTCGGAAAGCCCAAAATGCTTGACCTTGCCCTCCTGAATCAGCGCTTTCACGGTGCCGGCCACCTCTTCGATAGGCACGTTGGGGTCCACGCGGTGCTGGTAGAACAAGTCGATTACGTCTGTTTTCAAGCGTCTGAGCGAGGCCTCAGCTACCGCCCTGATGTTTTCCGGTCGGCTGTCCAGCCCCAGGGCTGTTTTGCCTTCCCTGAAACCGAATTTTGTGGCAATGACCACGTTGCTGCGAAAAGGCGCTACTGCTCCGCCGAGCAGCTCTTCGTTGGTAAAAGGTCCGTACGCTTCCGCCGTATCAAATAAAGTGACGCCTTTCTCGTAGGCGGCACGAATGAGTTTAACAGCCTCCTGCTTATCGGTTGCAGGGCCATACCCAAAGCTAAGTCCCATACAGCCCAGACCAAGCGCGGATACTTCCAGGCCACTTTTGCCTAATATTCTCTTTTGCATCGTTTATACCTAATAATGGTTCGCTCTTTCAACTATACAAAGGTGCTGGTTTCCTGCAAGCCCGTTGGTATACAGATTACGGATAACGCTACCATAATTACTGATTGGGGCGGGCACATGAAGGAAGGGATGTATAAAACGTTAATTTTGAATGACAACGCGCATTATTGATATGGAGAACATCAGACGATTTGAGACAGTCAGTGACTACAACGCATTCAACAACAACGAGACGCTGCACCCGCTGGTGAGTGTGGTGGATTTGTCGAAGGCAAGCCCCAGGCAGGCCTCCAATATGTATTTTGGGTTTTATACCATCTTTTTGAAGGAAGTCAATTGCGGAAACCTGCGGTATGGCCGGCACACCTACGACTACCAGGAAGGGACGCTGGTGTTTATTGCACCGGGGCAGGTGGTAAGCGTCGACAACACCGGGGAGACGTACCAACCGAAAGGCACTGCGCTTATCTTCCATCCCGATCTGATACACGGAACGCCACTTGGGCGGCACATGCAGGACTATACTTTCTTTGGCTACCAGTCGAATGAGGCCCTTCACTTATCAGAGCGCGAGCGCAAGATCATACTGGATTGTCTTTCGAAGATTGAGTACGAGTTAGAGCATGCCATCGACAAGCACAGCAAAAGACTGATTGTATCCAACATTGAGCTTTACCTGAACTACTGCATCCGTTTTTACGACCGCCAGTTCATCACCCGCGACAATGTGCACAAAGGTATTTTGGAGAAATTTGAGAAACTACTGAACGACTATTTTACATCCGACAAACCGCAAACGGTAGGCCTGCCCTCCGTGAGTTACTGTGCAGAGGAGTTATACCTTTCGGCCAACTATTTTGGCGACCTGATTAAAAAAGAAACAGGCAATACCGCTCAGGAATATATTCAGACGAAAGTAATTGACCTGGCGAAGGAAAGAATGTTTGAGCCCGGAAAATCGGTCAGCGAAATTGCCTATGCGCTGGGGTTTAAGTACCCGCAGCATTTCAGCCGCTTGTTTAAGCAACGCGAGGGCTATACCCCCAATGAGTACCGCACCATGAGCTAACAGAATCAGGCACAAACAGGTATAACCTGTAAAATTGGTAGGTAATGCCGTAATACTGGTAAAAGCTTTCTTCCACGGGCAGCTAATTTTGTAGTGTTATGGTATCAAGCCCTTTCATATGAACATTGCCTTCACTCGCGTCTAGCGTGTGTAAGAAATAACCCGATGCTTCAGGCACACATCCGTTTCAGATTTCCTAATCATACCTGAATGGAAGAGATGCGAGCGATATGATCAAGCAAAGTTATACCGTTATCAAATAGATTCTGCTCATGTGGAAGTGCAAAATAACCCACCCCTACCCCTGCCAAGAGGGGAATTACACTACTTTAAAGGCAAGGCTGTGTGCACTCACCAATTGATATTGGTATTAGTTCTTGAAAATGGTAGTAGAATCCGTTTGTGCATGCGTATACCGGCAAAACAAAAGGCCGCTCCAGATAGTATGGAGCGGCCTTTTAGAATCACTGGGTTTATACCCTATGCTATTACGCTTTCTTCACGTCAAAGCGGTCGAGGTTCATCACCTTGTTCCAGACTTTCACGAAGTCTTTTACAAACTTCTCATTGGAATCCGAACAAGCATAGTGTTCTGCGATAGCGCGCAGCTCTGAATTGGAACCGAAAATCAGGTCCACACGGGTACCGGTCCATTTCACTTCCCCGGTTCTGCGGTCACGTCCTTCAAACTCTTTATCAGCCTCTGAGATAGCCTTCCAGGTGATACCCATGTCGAGCAAATTCACAAAAAAGTCATTGGTCAGGGTCTCCGGCTGCTGTGTGAACACACCGTGCTTCGAATGATCGTGGTTGGTGTTCAGCACGCGCATCCCCCCGATCAGAACGGTCATCTCAGGCGCCGTAAGCGTCATCAGTTGTGCACGGTCAATCAGCATCTCTTCGGCTGATGAAGAGATGTGGTCATGGTTCCCAAAATAGTTGCGGAATCCATCCGCGTTAGGCTCCAGCGCATCGAAGGCATCCACATCGGTTTGCTCCTGCGAGGCATCTGTACGCCCGGGCATGAACGGAACTGTAATATCAAACCCGGCGTTTCTGGCTGCCTTCTCAATACCGGCACAACCACCCTGCACGATCAGGTCGGCGATGGAAACCTGCTTGCCGCCGCTTTGGGCATCGTTGAACTCCTTCTGGATCTGCTCATAGGTTTGCAGCACTCCCTCCAGTTCTTTGGTATTGTTGACTTCCCAATACTTCTGAGGGGCCAGACGGAGACGTGCACCGTTTGCACCGCCTCTTTTGTCCGAACCACGGAAGGTAGACGCAGACGCCCAGGCAGTAGAAACCAACTGCGCTACAGACAGCCCTGAATCCAGAATTTTGCCTTTCAGCGAAGTGATATCGCTTTCGTTGATCAGTTCGTGATCAACAGCCGGAACAGGGTCTTGCCAGATCAGTTCTTCCTGCGGCACTTCCGGACCCAGGTAGCGGGCAATCGGACCCATGTCGCGGTGCGTCAGTTTATACCATGCACGGGCAAAGGCATCGGCAAACGCATCCGGGTTTTCATGGAAGCGTCTGGATATCTGCTCATAGGCAGGGTCCATTTTCAGCGAAAGGTCAGTTGTCAGCATGAAAGGCGCGTGCTTTTTCGACGGATCGTGTGCGTCCGGAACAGTGCCTTCGCCGGCCCCGTCCTTCGGCTTCCACTGGTGGGCACCGGCCGGGCTCTTGGTTAGCTCCCAATCAAAGCCAAAAAGATTGTCAAAGAAATCATGGCTCCACTGGGCCGGGGTGGTTGTCCAGGCACCTTCCAAACCACTGGTAATGGTATGCTCGGAATGGCCTTTCCCGAAAGAGTTTCTCCATCCTAGGCCCATCTCCGCAATGCCAGCACCTGCAGGCTCCACGTCAACGTAGTCGCGTGGGTCTGCGGCGCCGTGTGTTTTACCGAAAGAGTGGCCGCCCGCAATCAGGGCAACGGTTTCTTCGTCGTTCATCGCCATACGTCCGAAGGTCTCGCGGATGTCATGGGCCGCCGCAACCGGATCAGGGTTACCATTTGGCCCCTCCGGGTTCACATAGATAAGGCCCATGTGTGAGGCTGCAAGCGGACTTTCCAGCACACCACCAGCGTGGCGTTCCTTGTTCCCCAGCCATTCGCCTTCTGATCCCCAGTAAATATCATCCTCGGGCTGCCATACATCCTCCCGGCCACCGCCAAAGCCAAAGGTCTTGAAACCCATCGACTCCAGCGCGCAGTTACCGGCCAGAATCATCAGGTCAGCCCAGGATATCTTCTTTCCATATTTCTGCTTGATAGGCCAAAGCAGCAGGCGTGCCTTGTCGAGGTTTGCATTGTCGGGCCAGCTGTTGAGAGGGGCGAAACGCTGTGAGCCGGAGCCTGCCCCGCCACGGCCGTCCTTGATACGGTAGGTACCCGCGCTATGCCAGGCCATACGGATGAAAAACGGGCCATAGTGTCCATAATCCGCCGGCCACCAATCCTGCGATTCTGTCATCAGGTTATACAAGTCCTGCTTTACCGCCTGAAGATCGAGGGTCTTAAACTCCTCCGCATAATTAAAATCCTCCTCCATGGGGTTAGCCATAGGAGAATTCTGATGCAGTATTTTAAGATTCAACATGTTTGGCCACCAATCGCGGTTTGACCTGCCGCTGCCAGCTGTGAATTGCATCGCACCGCCCAGGAATGGGCATCTTCTGGACTCGTTGGTATCCCATACGGGCGTGTTGGGCGCTACATGTCTGTCTTTTTTATGTTCCATAGTAAAATGTTAAAAATTAAGTTGTGTATATGGGTGTTTGCCCTGAAGCAACACCTTATTGAGTTAAATTTACTTGATTTCAGGCCTAAACGCTAATTTTTTGGATTCGAAAGATTCTATCTCACATAGACAGAATCTATAACTATTGTATTTCTGATATTCAAAGTCCGATTGATATTCAGGCAAAAAAGAAAGCCAACCATTTGAGAAGTAACTATTTTAAAGTATTCTACGCTTTAACAGCTCAAGTTTTTTCTCAATGATTGCCTATGCTACAATTACGGAAATTTACTGCCTGGAATTTGACGCCACCACCAGGCCTTTTCTGCTGGGCAAGCCCTCCAAGCGCCCGCCCGTCATGAACAATAGCGAGGTGGTCTGCATCTACCTGCTCTTTCACCTGGGCGGTTTCAGGTGCTTCAAGCACTTCTACCTCTTCTATGTGCAGCGCCACATGCAGGGCGAGTTCCCCCGCACCGTCTCCTACAGCCGCTTTGTGGAGCTGAGCCAAAGCGTGCTCCTGCCGATGAGCGTCTTTCTCAAGGCCTGCTGCCTGGGCACCTGCACAGGCATCTCCTTTGTGGACTCGACCCCCATCCGCGTCTGCCACAACAAGCGCATCAAGCGAAACAAGGTGTTCAAAGACATCGCCCAGGTGGGCAAGTCCACCATGGGCTTTTTCTTCGGATTCAAGCTCCAAGTGGTGATCAACGACAAAGGGGAGATCTTCAATTTCGCCCTCACTTGAGGCCAACGTCGACGACCGGGAGCCGCTCAGGAACGAGCCGTTCATGCGGGCCGTGTTCGGCAAGCTCTTCGCCGATAAGGGCTACATCTCCCAGAAGCTGACAGATATCCTTTTCACCGACGGTATCCACCTGGTCACCGGAATCCGAATCAACATGAAGAACAGCCTCATTAGCCTCTCCGACAAGATCGTGCTCCGCAAGCGCCCGGTGATAGAAACGGTCAATGACGAGCTGAAGAATATCTGCCAGGTGGAGCATTCCCGCCAGGCAGTGAAACTTGTGCTGCCTCAGTATGGCTTGCTTCTCCACTCTTAGCCCACTCCTAGCTGCTGATAGTTCGCGTTACTCACTCAATTATATGATTGCAAACTGCCTTGCAGTTGAATTTATCTTAGCTAACTACAGAAAATTTTTTAAGCTAAAAAACACAAAAGTCCAAGACAATAAAATAGTCATTTACCTGTTTTATTCAGTTCCTCTCTTTTCTATTCTTATAGCTAGAAAGGCCCTCAAAAACAATTCAAGTAAAATCTCATTAAAAACGAAGAAATCACTCATAAGAATAGTGCAATTTCAAAATTTTATTTTTTTTTATTTACACACAAAATACACCCATTCACTAAATTTATATCGCCTTAATTCATTAAAAAATAAAGCGTTAACTTTTATTTTAACCTAACTTATACTTGTTACTTCAAAAAAGCATTTATATTTGCAGACGTAAACAAATTCAAAATGTACAATTTACATAATGAAAAAACCCTTAAAAAAGCTTAGCATAAACTGACATATGGACAACAATATTGAAATGTCATATATCGTTAAACTATATTTTTTATTTGCATAATACAATTTAATTTCAGTTAGTAATTTACCCAATTATTGTACTTTAATCAGTGTTTTTATCACCTTATTTTCATTTATTAAATCTTACCATGAATTTTAAATTAAAAAGCATTTTCACCCCTTTGCTAGTTGGAGCAGTAGTAGTTTCTTGTGAGCAAACTGATATTGAAGAAGTGAAACCAGAGGCTGCATTTACTGCTGAAACAAGTGCCTCAGCAACTTCTGCCAATTTGCTATTTGAAGAGACATTTGAAGGCAGTCAATATTTCTCTGGAGCAAGAAAGCAGTTTGGCACGGATTACGCTTTTTCAGTAGCAACTAACCCTATATTTTCCGGATCAAAATCAGGTCGATTTGAGCTCCGTGACACAGACCCCATTACCAGCGGCGGTACAAGATCAGAAGTGCTCTTTCCAGAGCAGAGCAACCAGGACAGGTGGTATGCCTTTTCCGTCTATTTCCCGAGTAAGTATTTCCAGAAAGACAGTAAGCAAGATGTAATTAGCCAGTGGCACCAGGGTGGCGGGAAAAACCCTTCTTCTTCGTTGAGAATACTAAATGACAAGCTCGTTTTTGATGTAAGGAAAGATCCTAGCAGTGCCAATAAGCTATACATGGGCGCACTAATAAAGGATGCCTGGCAAACGTTCGTTGTTCACATCAAACATTCTCACAACTCTGACGGCCTGGTGGAAATCTGGCATGATGGGAAAAAGGTGATCAATTATGTTGGCGCTAACAGCTATGATTCCTCATTCGATAACCCGAGATGGAAAATGGGAATTTACAAGTCTGACTGGAACTATGATGAAACCACAGACACAGACCATCGGGTGCTTTACTTCGACAATGTGAGGATGGGTAGCGAGAAGGCGACCTATGCAGAAATGGCCGCCGGCGCTAAATCAGGTAGTGATACCCCTCCTACTGAGCCAACACCTACTGAGCCAACACCAACCGAGCCGACGCCAACTGAGCCGACCCCAACTGAGCCGACCCCAACCGAGCCGACCCCAACCGAGCCGACCCCAACCGAGCCGACCCCAACCGAGCCGACTCCCAATGAGCCAGTGCCAACCACACCAACTGAAAATGTGCAGCGAATAGTAAGTTTCACCTTGATAAACGCAGACACTGAGGAAGATGTATTGACCATAACAGATGGGGCCACGATTCAGCTAAAATCACTTGGCTTAAAGCGTGTAGCTATACGTGCGAATTCTTCACCTTCAACGGTAGGCAAAGTTAAGTTTGAATTAAGCGGGGCTGAGTCTCGACGATCTTCAGATTCCGATTTCCCGTATGCGCTATTTGGCGACAACAAAAAAGGAAACTACTACTACGGTAACTGGAATCCACCGACCAAAGGCAACTATACCTTGACGGCAACTCCTTATGCTGACGAAGACGATAGCAAAACTGCTGGCGCTTCACACACGATTAATTTTACGATCAATTAATCTTACGATTAGGAGATAACTAAATTAATGGCTAACTGCCTGGAGGCAGCTAGCCATTAATTTACCAAACAGTTAGCACTAAAACACAAGCAGCTTCTGTATTTGATGCCTGAATCCGTTCAACATCAATTCAGAGGCTGTTTGTGTTTAATAGTAGGTTTTGATTTACTCCTCAACAAACTAACAAATATGCTCACCCTCTTAAGCACACAATCCTCTTACCAGATGGTAGCGTACCTCAGAATAAATTAATATCACAAGAAAACTATATGATTTGAACTGACCGCCCCCTCTAACTCGACTTTAGCTAAAGTGCCGTCTAACTTTTTTAAATACCTAAAAGCACATTTTCTTTGCTTGCGTCTGGGTGCACTGCTTCTTCCCTTGTAGCGAAGGATAAATTTTTCAATTCGTATTTAAACTTAAATTTTTGAAGGCTCAGCACCACGTACATAAATCCTGCAAATCCAATCAACATCTCATTTATTTCAGAAAGTCTCCTTATGAAAAATCCTGTATGGTGTTCGAATGGGAAAAAATCATGGTACAGGTCTACACTTGTTATTGCAACTATGGTGAAGAAGAAGGCAGAAAGAACCATTGGGACCCGCATTGGATTTAGAGCGTACAGGTAAAAATAGGTGCCGATAAGCCCCCCCAAGCCAAAGATAAGATGAAAATATTCTGAATTACCCTGTATGCCTTCCAGGTTATGCAATGTCACTTCCTTTTGCTCATTCATTTCCTTAAAGGCGTCTGGGGTTTCAAAACCAAGCAGCTGTTGTCCCCAAGAAATCTCTTCCATCGCAATCACAAATAGGGCTATTGCATACCCGGTGTAAAGCGCCCAGATAGCTACTTTTTCATGTTTCGATTTTAAGTACCAGGCCAAATACCCTCCAATGACACTCCCAAATATCAGAAATACAAACGTGAGAAGTTCCGCTGGGTGATTTTCTTTTGATACCCATAGCGCTAACTTGTAAGTAACCGGAACAAACCACGCCACACAAAACCCGACCGCAATAAGCACCGGAGCCAGCAAAAGTAACCAAACCAGTTTGCGTTGCAGTTTGTAAGCCTCACGCTCCTTTTCAAACACGCCTTGTAGTTGTTGTAAATAGTTTCTCATCTGTTCGAGCAATTTAAAGTATGGGCAATGACATTCGTGTGTAGAAGCAGTTAAGCTCTAGGTTCCTAGGACCTGACGGAGAGAAGCGAGAATCAGTATTACTTTGATTATTGGAAAGTAATGATAAGCGGCTAACTTAAACTGAACTCTATATATATTGAAAGTTTTTGAGTACTTGCTGAAGTGAAGTTAGCATTCAAACGCTAGTTGTATCGGGCGGCTTAGCGCTATACATGTATAATGAAGACTTATTTAGCCTCTCATTAAAAACATAGACTAGTCGTGATTATTAACTTACGGACACGATTTAATTTGACATAAATAAGAATCAATTAAACCGTAAACAAAAGTGTTTGAAGGGTAGACACATTTAATAATAGGGTATAAGCGTCAAATCAACGCTGCTCGTATAGCGTGTGCCAGCACTGCAACTCAGTAACACTGCACGAAACTTTAAGAGTATAAGCAGAAATACAAGCGCCATCCTAGACAGCCAAAATAGCAAAAAGTATGATACCTCGATTGAGTTAGACCACGAAGCGCACTTTGTTAGTTGAATTAAGCTGCCATCTGATACAGGTTAGC